>CAKSST010000013.1 GCA_934489895.1 uncultured Eubacteriales bacterium
CATTCCCGTATTTTCTCTGCTAATGGTAAATCCAATGCAGGTATATCCATTCTTTTAACATAGTCATAATATCCACTACGGCATCGGCATATTATTATGAAAAGCCATAGTTGCGTGCAATGGGAGATGTGGATTTTTTGGTTAATCCCAAAGATGTTCCAATAGCAACTGAAGTACTTAAAGCACAGGGATTTGTCCCTTGGGAGCAAAAACATATTTGTGTTATTCGAAAAGTTGTATTCTACATAGACAAAAGTTCAAAGAAATTATAAAAAGCAACCTGATAATATTTTCAGGTTGCTTTTGTTTTGCATATTCGGGCTGCGGATTTCATACAATTTAACAAACCCTTTTGGGAGGTTTGTGTATGAAAGGAGCCGTTGAGGAACGCGCGGTGGAGCTTGGTGAGTATATAATTGAATCGGGCGCTACTGTAAGGGCAACAGCCAAAAAATTCAGCATTTCAAAATCCACTGTACATAAAGACGTTACCGAAAAGCTAAAAAGGGAGCATCCGCAACTTTACAGACAGGTAAAGCAGGTGCTAGAGAAAAATAAAAGTGAAAGACATATACGCGGCGGTCTTGCTACCCGCAGAAAATATAAGGGAGAATAATAAAAAAGGTTGGCAGATTTTTTCTGTCAGCCTTTTTTATGTTTATGCCGGAAACAGTTCTATTTCAACATTCGAGCTTATTGTGCTGTCATTTTCAAGCTTTGGCAAGCAGTTTTGCAAGCAGTTTTCATTTACTGCAATAGGCAGCAAAAAATCCTGCGGATGAGTTTCGGGCGATATACAGTTATCAATATTAGGTGATATAAAGCGTATAAGCTGACCGCTTCTGAGTTCTAATTTATCACAGACAATACTGCCGTCAGGCAATTTTAGTCCGCGCAAAGTTATGTTTTCAATACGGTGTCGGATAATTTCTTTGGTGCTGTTATTGCTTATTAAAACAAGCGGGTTGCAAACGCTTTTTGGGAAGCTTGCAAAGGATATATCAAGGCTTGCGTTTTCAAAGGTTTGTTCAATATAATCATGTGTGTCATATGCTGATGGGTCGGCAAACAAGATAAGAGAGCCGTAATATCTGTCGGCAATCGTTTTTTTGTATGTAAAGGTAAAGGCCTCACCGCAGAATAACTGGCTTATTGTATGCAGCTGTGGCTCAAAAGAGCCGTTATCCATATACCAATAGCCCACATATACATCACAGTTTGAGTGTCGGTTAAAACTTACAGAAAAGGTGTATTCCCCTTCGTCGTATAAATTAAGGTCGGCATATAGGTTGTCCTGATTCTCAAACAATGAAATCAGCTCATAGCCTTCAAACTGGGTATCCGCTTTTTCTGTTGCGGTGCTTCCGTATAGCCAGACCCCGCCGCGATGATTTTTAAGATTTTGAGTAAACATTTTTATAAAACCCTCCTGATTTGTTCTTTTATAAAAATGGTATCATCATCGGGGCAAAACGGTATCCGCACTTTTTCCATAAAAAATAGCCAAACCTTAACGGCTTGGCTGTTTTTACATATAAATAACTCTTGCGCCCATAATTTCGGCGTGGGCTATATCGTGGCTTACCATAATGATGGTTTTGTCGCCGTACAGGTTCAATATTTCTTTTGAAACCTTATGCACGTTTTCAAGGTCTATTGCGCTGAAGGGCTCGTCGAGCAGTAATATATCTGCCTTTGCGCAAAGTGCTCTTGCAATGGCAGCGCGTTGGCGCTGTCCGCCGCTCATTTTAGCAGGTTTTTTGTTTGCGCAATCAGAAATACCTAAGGATTTAAGAATCGCTAATGCCTGCTGTTCATCTTGAGTTATCATTAAAAGATTTTGCAAAACCGTAATAGAAGGGCAAAGCCTGTGCTCCTGAAAAACATAAGAAATGTCACCGTTAATTGTTATGTTTCCGCTGTTTTGTATTTCAAGGCCTGCAATTAATCGCAAAACGGTAGTTTTACCACATCCTGACGGACCAAAAAGGCAAACCTTTTCTCCTTTATTAACGCTTAGATCAAAGCCGGCAAGTACGGGTTTTGTGCCAAACATAAAATTAACCTTATCAAGCTTTACCATTTTCCCACCTCCGTGCCAGTGCCTTAACGGCTGACTCAAACGCGGCGCTTATAAGTATAATAACTATTGTCAGCGCCATAACCCGAGGGGTTTCAAGGTTTATTTTTGCATTGTACAGTAAGCTGCCCAACGCTTCGGGCGGGCGGCATATAATCTCTGCTGCAACGCCTGATTTCCAGGCAAAGCCAAGACCCGTTACGCAGGAGGATATAAATG
Source organism: uncultured Eubacteriales bacterium (assembly GCA_934489895.1). Lineage (GTDB taxonomy): Bacteria > Bacillota > Clostridia > Oscillospirales > Acutalibacteraceae > CAKSST01. Next base: position 2,300 of record CAKSST010000013.1, read on the forward strand.
ACGGCATAACAGAGGGGATATGGATGTTTATTAACTGCTTTGTGATGGGTATTCTAAAAACTTTTGCCATTTCAAGCAGATTTGTATCAACATTATCAATGCCCTGCCGCACGTTGGTCCATACCACAGGCAATACCATTAAAAAAGATATAACTGTGGGAACAATTCCAACTTTAAGCCATACAAAAGCCAATATAATAAAAGAGGCTACAGGCGCTGCGCGCACTGCTTTTAAAAGGGGAGAGAAAAGCAGGTCAAAGAGCTTTATTTTTGCTGATAATACTGCGCCAATAACACCTAAAACAGCACCCAGTGCAAAGCCTGAACAAATACGCAGCAATGATATTGCGGCGCTGTGCCAGAACTCTGCAGTAGCACCAAAGCTTACAAGGGCTTTCAAGGTGGAAAGTATAGTGGGCAATAAAACCTCTTTTGCGACCAGCATTGCGGCAACCTGCCATATTACAAGCCAGAACAGCAGGCTGATGCCATACTTTAAATATTTATTTTGCATACCAGAAATTACTGTCAGGCATTGTACCGCCAATGGAAGCGGGTTTTGCATCAAACAGTACCTGCAGATAGCCTATAAGCTGATTTTTCATATCCTTGCCTGTCACGAAGGTAAGACCGCAATTGGGTATAGCCTTTTCAGTAACAGCGGCAGGGGTGGGAACAATCTGCTTGCTTTCGCAAATGGCGGCAGCAGCAGCGGGGTCAGCCTTTACAGCGTTAATAGAAGCTTCGTATTCTTCAAGGAATTTTTCAATAGCTTCCGGGTGCTCCTCTATAACAGATTTTTGTGCTACAACACAGCCCATCATAATTGAACTGTCTTCGCCTATTGCTTTCCACTCATCAGCAAGATTTATAACGTTTTTAACCTCTGCTTTGGTCTGGATTACGGTTGCAACAGGCTGAGGAACAATACAGATTTCAGCTTTGCCACTTGCCATAAGGGCTGCAACTTCCTGCGCCTCAGACTTGAACTCAATGGTGATATCCTTTGCGGGATCAATGCAGTTTTTTGTCAAAAGGTGATTTACAATATACTCGGGGTTGGACCCTTGACCGGGCATATATACTGTTTTGCCTTTAAGGTCGGCAAAGGATTTAATCTCGCCTGTGGTGTCAAGCACATAAAGTACGCTCAAAGTGTTTACGGCAAGAATCTTAATTTCCTTATTTGTTTTTGCGTACAGATTTGCCGCAAGGTTTGTGGGGATGCAGGCAATGTCTGCGGTTTTGTTGATAACCTGTGCGGTTACATCCTCGGGAGCGGCAGCAACGGTGATTGTATAATCATTTTTGGTCTGGCCGTTGTCGCTTTTGTTCATAAGGTCTGCCATACCTACACCTGTAGGACCGCTAAGGCAATATACGTTTAATTCCGCCGGATCTATGTCTGCTTCGTTGTCCTGTGTTTTTTTGCCGCAAGCGCCAAGCATAAACAGCATGACAAGGCAGAGAACTGCAGCAAAGATTCTTTTAATAAGTGATTTTTTCATTTTTTTACTTTTCCTTTCTATATAAAAAATTTTGTCCGTTTCTGATAATAATGCCGTCGTTTTCCAAGACTTCAACAGCACGGTAAAGGCTTGAACGGCCAATACTCAAGGTTTTTGAAAGCTCTTTCATACCTTTTGGTATAACCACAAGGCCGTCTTTGTCGGCACTTGATGCAAAATAATCACGCACCTTTGTAAGCGTATCCTTGCCCGAAAGCGAACCTACGCGGTCATTTAAAAACCTTATGCGTGATGTAAGAGCTTTAATGTAATTAATGGCTGTAACGGGGTGATTTTCAAATATTTCAAGCAACAACTTTTGAGGAATAAACTGAACGGTACAAGCCTTTTGCGCCAGAATATCGGTAATATAACGGCTGCGGTCAAAGAGAGCCGCCACACCGAAAATATCGCCCTCATGCAAGCGCTTTATAACAGCGCCTTCGTTCTGCTCGGATGGAACATTTACCCTGGCTTCGCCCGATAGAATTATTCCCAATGACTGTGAAAACTGTGTGTGCGTGAAAATATATTCACCTTTATTGAAATGTGTTGCACACGGCAAAGAGGATATTACTGCATTGAGATCTTCTTTTGCAAGACCGTCAAACAAAAACAATTGTGTTATAGCATACAATATATTCACCAGCCTTAAATGTGTCCTATTTGGAACACATTTACATTATACAGCGTATATATTTTTTGTCAAGCAGAATTATATATTATTGAAGTAATAATATAAATGTGGTAATATTAATGGAAAAGGGGGATGCAAAATGAAGCATCTTATTTTACTTTGTGATTACGGTCTTGACGATGCGGTTGCAACCGTTGCGCTGTTAAAAAATAAAAATATGTTTGATGGTATAGACATTTTAGCGGTAGGCGGCAATGTGCCCGAGCGGGATGCCTTTGGTAATGCTGTGCGACTGCTTTCGGTTTACAGCGGAGACAAAAACGGCATACAGATTGTTGATACGTCTGAAATTGAACAGCCTGCCGCTTATCTTGTTGATATTCACGGCGGTGACGGCATGGGATCACTTTTTGCGATGCCGCCAAAAAGTGACGTGCCGATTGTCAAGTTTGGCGATTGGATTAAAACGGCAAGCGCCGAAAACAGCATAATTGTAAGCCTTGGTCCTTGCACCGTTACGCAGATAATTCTGCAAAGACTGGGTGAGTGTCCGCTGCTGCTTATGGGCGATCATGTTAAAGCAGAGCCTAATTATAACGGATTTGAGTTTAATTACGGCATTAATCCGACCGCATTTGCAGCATGCCTTAAATATCCGCACGCTGTGGCAACGCTTGATACCTGCCACATAGACTGTCTTGATTTTTATAAGGAAAATCCGCTTACGGACCCTCTTATGCGGGTTATGACGGACAAAATCAGAGAACTTGATAAAAAACGCGGCTTTGAACTGACCTGCGTTTATGATTATATTGCGGTATGCAGCCTTATTTATCCTGAAAGATATATAACCAAGACGGTAACCGATCCGTTTGGCAACATCATAAATCAGCTTGAATATGTTTCAGGCGAGCCCCTAGTGGTCTGATATAAAAATCACAGGTGTTTTTATATTTTTTGCTTGACAAGTAAAAACGCCTGTGGTATATTATTTAGGCGCTGTTATAGTGCTGGTGTAGCTCAGTTGGTAGAGCAGCTGATTTGTAATCAGCAGGTCGGGGGTTCAAGTCCGTCCACCAGCTCCATCACTTTTTGTGTGACAATCTAATATGGGAGAGTTCCCGAGCGGCCAAAGGGGGCAGACTGTAAATCTGTTGTCTACGACTTCAATGGTTCGAATCCATTCTCTCCCACCAAAAATCCCGATTGCGTAAGCAGTCGGGATTTTTACTTCTTACTTTTTCACTATTCACTCTTCATTCGTCCGCGCATTCGGGATTTTTGGCAAGTAATAGGTAATAGTGAAAAAGTGAAAGCACTAATTCTTTGCTCAAAGCAGTTAAAAAATATGTCGGTTCAAGTCCACATCAGAATTTTACGCCGGCATCTTTTTTGCTACCTGTTGACAGCGTGACGCTGGATCCAATTCGTCTTTGGGTTCAGTGTTATTTTTTGCCTTGCAGTTCGACCGCAAGCGTCATATTTTTCTGTTATATTCGTCTTGCGGCGAATTATATTGTTTCGCAGACATATTTTGGCTTTGCGCCAAAGCTGGCGGGCTTACATAGAAAAAAATATAGCTGATAATCTGTGATTGCTCACAGATTATCAGCTATATACGATGTGGAGGGCAATTTCGGCGATATATTCGTACCTAGCTTTATTGTAATTTCAGTACAGGGGATAAGCGCCGTGCCAAAGTCAATGCCAGTCCAAGTTTAATTATGTCAGGAATGATAAACGGTATTACGCACCAAGCAAGAACTATTGCAAGACTCACGGCTCCATTTGTTTGAGCATAGACAATCATAAACCACACGGTTCCAAAAGAATAACACACAGCTAAGCCAATAACCATAGCAAGGATTTCTACCCACAGTTTTTTCCCAAAGAAATAAACAATCAGCCAGTAGACCAGCCCAATAAAAATAAAACCAACGATATATCCGCCTGTGTTTCCAAGGAGCGTACCGATTCCGGAAGTAAACTGCGCAAATACCGGGACACCAACAGCTCCAAGCAACACGTATACGATAATAGCTACTGTCCCGCGCTTGCCGCCCAAAGCTGACAACACAAAAAATATAGCGAAAGTTTGCATTGTAAACGGTACAGTAGTTGGTATGCTTATACAAGAGCATATAGTAATCAGAACTGCTCCCAATGCGATGTAAACTAAGTCAATTGTTCTAAAATTTTTCTTCATTTCTTTTTTGTTATTCATAGTAAATCTCCGTTCTCCTGCAAAGCTCAAACCATTGGCAGCAGGCACAAATGCTATTAAATTCCTCCGTTTCAAAAATCGGTTCCCGCGCTTTGTCCGCAGCCTTTGTCCACAGAATATTTTCCCCGTAGGCAAGGCTGCAGATACTGAGAACGGCACTGTCCATTAAAGCCACTTTTTCAAGTGAAGTGCAAACACTGCTTATATTATTCGGACACATTTTGCAAAGATCATCACATCCTTGTGAAACTGTAATTTGGGTCTTTGGATTCTCTGTAACCTCCGATATAATAGATTTCATACGTGCGGTGAAATCTGCATTATATCCATAACCCGTAAATTTCTGAATACAAAGCAGGTGGTGCGGTCTTAAATTCATTTCCAAATCTCCTTTGACTTGAAACTCAGAGGATACACCGTCCAATCGCTTCATCGTTTTTGTGGACACCTCTATAATCTGAATTATGGCACAAAAGCTGCAAATTGTCAACTTGTAGCAAAACACAGGTTGACAATTTGCAGCCTTGAAATGACTTATTGTAATGTATTTACTTCTAAATACGGATTTCACCGGAAGATAGGGTAATGATTTCACCGTTTTCATTTTTTACAATCAAATGTCCAAAAGAATCAACATCTATCGCAATCGCCTTATATTCCATCTGATTTTGAATAACGGTTATTTCCTTCCCCAACATCATAAGTCTTTTTTTATACTTTTTAAAAATCTCTGTTTCGTTTGGCAAAGTCTCGAATCCCAAAATCCTGTTTATGATTTCCGCAGAGAGTTTATTTCTCACGCCGGGCATCTTTTCATCAGGATAGATGGAGGTCGCTATATATTGCAAATCACCCGGAAAATCTTCTGTGCGTATATAAACATTTATCCCAATGCCAAGAACAACCCAGTCTAAACCGCCGCTTTCAAAGTCGGTTACAGCTTCCGTTAAAATCCCGCATACTTTTTTTCCATCAATAAAAATATCGTTGACCCATTTAATTTTCGGTGCTTTTTTTGAAATGCTTTCTATCGCTTCGCAGACCGATACAGCGGCAAAAGCAGTTACAGAGGTTGGACTTTCAAAGTGCAATACTTCGGGGCGTAATACAATACTCATATATAAGCCGCCGCCAGATGGTGAAAAGAAATTGCGGGAATATCTGCCTCTGCCCATTGTTTGACAATCAGAAATGATGACTGTACCATGCTCAGCGCCTATGACAGCCATTTCTTTAGCGATTTTGTTAGTGGATTCTAAGGATTTGTATATGTGGATTTTATTAGCATAAGGTTGACTTTTTTCAGATAGAAACGGTTTTATACCCGGTATAGAAACTATGTCATTTTCGTCAGAAAGGCAGTATCCTTTATTCGTGACAGCAACGATATTATAGCCGTCTTTTTGAAGTTCCTTTACAGCTTTCCACACAGCATTTCTTGAAATGCTTAATATTCCGGCAAGGTGTTCGCCTGATATGCTTTCTCCTCGATGCTGTTCAAGCAACTCTAATATGCGATTTTTTGTACTCATTTTGTTTTCACCATCCTAACAATTAATATTATAACATTTTTTGCGCTGATTGTCACCCTGGTAGTATGTTATGGTTCACAGCTCAGAACAGCGACAAAACTGACTGTATTTACCTTGCTTTTGTTGATGCTTCTCTATCATATGTGAGCATTGTCTGACGAAGTGTAACGCTTTTATGTGTAAAAATGCTTTGTTTTAAGCTACATTTTCATTAGAAAATGAGAGGGGCAATATGTTTATACTTTTACCCCTCATAGGGCGTTGCAACCCGATTCTTATGCGTAAATCAGTTCTGTATTGATAACTTTCTCAACTCCATTTCGGATATTGTTCATTTTCTGCTCCCATTCAAGTGGCTTATCGGCCTTTAGCTACTCTGTCACACCCTACCTTTCGTCATATTTCTTTACCAGCCGAAAGAACATATCCTATGCCTGTTCGTCTATTTCAGCAAGGCAGTGTTCAGTTTGCCGATTGTGAGCAGATTTGTGTATGCAGCCTTGTGATACTCTTTCAGATAGCGCAAATGCCACTGTCCGTAAATCCCAATTGCCTTTCTGCTCCGGGTGGTAAGATAAGACGGGGAAGATAATAATCCCCGTTCAGTTTATACCAAAGCCCATTGTTATCGAAAAAGTACTTGTCCATATTAAAATCCTCCAGTATAATATATTTGCACATGTGTCACAATTTTCCGCTTGTCACAACCTGTTATATTTTGTTATGAGATTTTCCTTCCCTTGATTTTTTCCTTATGAACAGTCGAGGGAAGTATAAGCACAAGTGAAATCGTATAAAGGAATAAAGTGGTGAGCAGATTGCGAAAAATCCTTTTTTTAAGGATTTTGGAGGGCTCTATTGATAACCTATAACCTATGTTAAGAGGTAATAATTTGTAGAAATTCAAATTCCGGTTTATCTGTTAAACCCTCTGAAAACGCTGTATTTTCAAGGCATTTCGCCTATCTTGTGTTCCAACCTTATGTATTTTCCCTTGTTTTTGCCCTTACGAGCCGAAACAAGGGAAAGTTTTTTACTCTCCGCCGACCACCTTATCCAGCAGTCTTGCGGAAGTACGCTTCGCTTCCCTTGTAGCGTGAGCGTAAATATTCATTGTGGTACTGACATCGGCATGTCCGAGAAGCTCCTGCACATCCTTCGGCGCTGCCCCGTTTGAGAGCAGATTGCTCGTGAATGTGTGACGAAGTTGGTGGAAATGAAAGCCCTCCAAGCCCTCGACCTTTCTGCTTGCCGTCCTGCACATAATCCCTACCGTACTCGGTGATTCGTATGCGCCGTCAGGTCTGAGGCAGACAAAGGATATTTCCTTGTACCCCTCTGGGATTTCATCTGTCCTCGGCAGGCTGTAAACCTCGTAGTAAGTACGGTCTTTTTCCTTCACCTCGGTGTAGTAGTTGAGGTGGTAAAGCCCGCCATACTGGAGGCGGTTTTTGTGCTGTTCGGTTTTCGCCGCTTTGAGGATCGCCGCCAGCGTGTCGCAGAAGTCCACGGTACGGACTTTCTTCCGTTTGGTCGCTCCTATCTCGGTTTTATGCCTTGCCCCGTTGTAGCGCATACTGCGGCGCACCGTAAGGTACTGCTTGTCAAGGTTGACATCCTGCCAAGTCAAGCCGCAGACTTCGCCGATGCGAAGCCCCGTGTAGTAGGCAATCTGAATGGGCAGTAAAGCGGGGTTATCTTTCTTTTTCAGAAATTCCTCCAGCTTCAGATATTGTTCATGGCTGAGCGTGGGTGTGGAATCGGTATTGCCGTCCTCGTCCGAAAACAGGTCATAGTCCTCTTTTTTGCCCCGCCATACCACATACTGCATCGGGTTGAAGGTAATCAGCCGTTTGGGGAATACCGCAAAGTGGAACGCTCCTTGCAGGACTGCCGAGAACAAACGCAGATACCCTTTGCTAAGTGCCTTTGCCGTTGTACCGTCGGGATTTGTCCCGCCGAAGCTGAGAAAATCCATATACGCCTGCAAATGGTCGGCGGTGACGGTTTTCAGCTTTCGGCTGCCGATAGGGTGCTGCTTGATACGGTTTACCGTACCCTGATATGCCATTACCGTACCATTGCTGAGACTGCCGGGCTTTAGTTCTTCCTCCACCCACATATCCAGCAGCATTCCCACCGTGGCGTTTTCAGACTTTGCAACGAATTTCTTTTCCTCGTAGTCCTCCATCGCCTTGCGGAGCAGGGCTTCCGTTTCGGATTTGCTTTCTGTTCCCACGAATTCACGCTGTACCAGATTGCCGCTTTCATCTTCGATATAGAAGCGGTAGTACCACTTTTTGCCTTTCTTTCTTACAGAACCTTTTGCCATAGATAAAAACTCCTTTCTATCCGTGGCAATCGGGACTGTGACATATGGTGTGCGTAAAGTAAAGAATGTCACTTTTGCCGGTTGGTTTCAATCGGCATATTTTTTTGTCAAGGTGCCACGGAATTTTCTTTTTCGGCAAGCCTGTTTTCGGCTTCCGTCACTATCCCGAAGAGGTCGCCCATAGATACTTTGGTGCGTCCCTCATCGTAGATATGTAAAATTCCGTCTAAAAAACGCTTCATATCTTCGATAGGTATTTCCATTTCTTTGCGGTAGACCCGTTCTTCGATTGCGCCCACCTCAATCGCATACCGCATAATCGACTGCTTCAAGCCCTCGTCCTCCGCCACACGGTCAACCTCCGCCATAGCGTTGGCAAAGTAGTGGCACAGCACCGAGTACAGGTCAATCATCTTGCCGAGGAAGGTGGTAAGAAGCTGCTGGTGCGGCTCTCCGCTGACCGTGGAGGAAACCGTATCAAGGTACTTTTTGATATGCTCCTCAATGTCCTTTTGGCAGAGCGTGCGGGCATCATATTCCTTTTCCTCGGAAAGCCCTGTCAGCCATTCGGGAGTGGTAAGCAGCGCATCGGCAAGACCGTTGATAATCATAGTACGCTTCGGGTCAACGCCGTCTGCTTCATACCGCTGAATGGTGGATTTGTTTACGCCGATACGCTTTCCAAGCTCAGGCATGGTAAGGTTTAGTTCTGTTCGGCGCTCTTTTACCCGTTCACCGACTTGTTTTGCGGTGAATTCAATTTCTTTTTTCAAGGTTTTCACCTCCTGACGAGTATCATTATAGCACATCAAAATGCAGATTGCAACCCTGAAACGGGATAAATATTAAAAAAAATTCCTAAACAGTTGCAAAACAGGTTGACACGAGATTGCAAAATAAGTATAATTAGGATTGTACAGTTGCAAAACAAGTATTTCAAAAGGAGGATGAGATAATGAACGCAGTTAAAATAGGTATGACCATCGAGGAAGCCGCCGAATGTACGGGTATCGGCAGGAACACCATGCGGAAATTGGTGGACTGGGGCAAGCTGCCTGTCTTAAAGGTAGGGCGCAAGACCATTATCCGAAGGGACACGCTGGAGCGTTTTATGACGGTCAATCAAGGCAGAAATCTTCTCAATCAGAATGATGTCCGCCGAGTAGATTGACCGTTCTTAAAGCCCTCGGCGTTTGAGAGCGAAATACACCCCTCGCACAAATCTGTCGATTTGTACTCAGGGTATTTCGCCCCTGCGGGGAGCTACCGTATCAACGCTTGCAGGAAATCCCTGCCGCTTTTGATACGGCGCTGTTCCGTCAGCAAAGCCGCCGAAACAGCAGCAACCGTCAAGACGGTTGCAAAATGAGAACGGTATATTTTAAAGAAAGGTTGGATTATGGCAAGACACAGCTTCATACAGATGTCGAAGCTGCCTAATGTCAAAGGACGAATATCGTATATCACCAGCCACGCAAGACAGGAAAATCTGTACGCCACTTACCGCACCGCCGACAATGCCTTTTGGAATAATCTCGCAAGGGAGAGCCGGCAGGAGTTCCAGCGCAGCGGCGCAGAGGGGAAATGTATTGAGGCAAGGGAGCTGATTATCGCCCTGCCCGAAGTTTACACGCAGTACGAGCCGCAGCAGGTGCTTGAGGATTTTACAGATGAGTTCCGCAGGCGGTACGGCGTGGAATGTGTGTCGGCATTGCACCACAATAAGCGCAAGACCAATTACCACATTCATCTGATTTTCAGCGAAAGGAAGCTGCTTCCTGAGCCTGATGTGAAGATTGCCACAAGAAGCGTATTCTTTGACGAAACAGGCAAGCGGGTACGCACCAAGAAGGAAATCACAGGTGAGGACGGGCAGATAAGAAAAGGCTGTACCATTATCAAAAAGGGAGAGGTTTACGAAAGCCATCTGTTCACCGTAAAGGATGACCGCTTCAAGAGAGAGCCTTTTCTTCGGGAGGTAAAAGAGGATTATACAAACCTTATCAATCTCCATATTGAAAACCCTGAACAGCACCTGAAGGTATTTGACAAAAACAGCGTGTACCTGCCGACAAAGAAAATAGGCAAGAACAATCCCAAAGCCGAAGAGATTGCAGCCGACAACGCTACAAGGCAGGAATGGAACAGGACAGCGGACATGGCACTTGTATCGGGGATTGAGGAGGCTAAAATACTGGAAATCAAACAAACCGAGATACACGACAAGGTTAGCCAATCCATTAAAAGCGAGGGCTGGCTGCCGAATCTGTTCCGCCGTATCGTGAACAAGGCGAAGGACATTTTACAAAACCTTATCCGTGAATACGGGATACCGCCGAAGCCCACGCTGGATATTGATATGACAGAGTTCTGCACCATGCGGAATCTAATGATACGGGTGCAGGATGAGGCAAGAGGGATTAGGAATTTGCAGGACAACATTCTGCCCAAGCTGAAAACACAGCTTGCAGAAACAACAGGGATTTTCAAGGGCAAGGAGCGCAAAGCCCTTACCGAGCAGATACAGCAGACGGAGCAAGAAATTGACCGCAGGCTGGATAAGCTCCCCGATATTCTCAGGGAGGACGGTTATCCCGATGTGCAGGCATTCATGGCGACCTATCGGGAGGCGGAAGCCGTTGTGGAACAATACAACCGTGACCTTGCCGAATGGGGGCGTCAGGTGAAACAAAAGAGCAGACCGCCAAGACCGCCCGAAAAGGAGAGCGTCCGAAACAGGCTCAGACAGTTGCAGGAGCAGGGCAGACAGCAAAAGCCACGAAAGAAATCCTTTGACAGAGGCAGCCGATAGGCGAAGAAAAATCGCCGCTATGGTTTTACCCATACACGGCGGCATACATATAGAGATTAGTTTTCCTGTTTCTTTATAACGGTTACTTTCAAGTTCTCTGCTTCTATCAGCGTTTCCTGCTTGCACTTCGGGCAGTAGAGAGGATAGTTTTTCAAGACCGTATCATATCTTGTTCTGTCACGGGTTTTGTTGCCACAAACAGGACATAATATCCATTCGGCTTGTTTCTGCATACACTCACCAATCCTTACGGTATTTCGTCAATTAACGTTACCGTCCATTTTCCATCTAACTGTTCAATATCCCAACGTGAATATGCTTCTCCGTTACCAGAAATGAGAGTATCATCCTTATCGTAATAATCGGCTGAATATTTCACCCAGATATATCCCTTCCCATTTTCCTGTTTGGTGGTTACAAGTTCTATCGAAACATCTGCCCGAACCGCCTTATCATCAAAGAAATAGTATCTTTCTAACGCACCGCAGTCCTCTTTATTCGTACCGTCTCCTGACCCGCAGTAAGACATAATATCCTTTGCTTCTGCTATGAGGTCATTTGCGACCTTTAGCTGTGTTTCATCGGTACACTCGATTTCCATTTCATCGACCTTTTCCTGACCATAATGCTTCACAAGTGTCGAAACGCCTTTACCGCCGCAGGCGGAGAGACTGATTACCATCGTCAAGAATAGAATAGCACATAAGAATTTTTTCATAGTTGACCTCCGTTTTTAGCAGCGTTACGCTTGCTTTTTAATTTAATCCAATCCTTTGCAATGCTCTCATTGCGGTTTACTGATAGGATAATTCCAACAAGTGCCATATCGTAAATAATGAACATTCCTCCTGTTACAACGAAGGGGACGCACATAAAGAAGTTCGGAAGAACCCCAATGTCGGATAAGGCAGTGAAAACAATTCGTAAAATATAAATCAACAGCACGGTATTGGTTAGAAGTTTGCCAACCTCAGTATCCTGCTTTTTTGAAGTCCTGTAAAGGATAGCAAACAATATCCCGAATACAAACAGCAAAAATACAAGTGAAAATTTTCCGTATTCGTACAGGAGCAGGGTGATTGGGTGGTCATAGAAGTAGCTCATTACCTTCACATCAACAGGCATTCCGCTTTTTCCAATTAACTCCGCTTCACGAAACACCGAAAAGAAATCGAGCTGTTGTAAATATCCTGTATTTTCCTGCAAGCGAAAAAGATGATAAAAGCGGCTTAACAGGTACACTCCGATAATAAGAAAAATCAGCATACAAGCCACACCGAAGATATTAACACGATTCCATTTCAGCCATTTTAATTTTAACCCGCAGCAAAAGATGAATAGCTCGCAAGCCAACAGCAACACAAAAACTGGAAACGCTTGATTTATTAACGCTAAAGTCAGCGGAAAAATAGCATATAGCCAGTAATGTATGATTTTTGTCTCGCTTTCACTGTTCTTTTCATAAAACAGGATTCCGACCAAAACAATCGGATAGCATAGCAGCAGGTAGAACAGAAAACCGTATCCAAGCGGTGCAAATCCGTTCCATAATTCATAGAGTAGCCCGAAGATTGCCGCCAGTGAGAGCAGTCCGTATAACGCTCTTGGAAAGCGAATTAAGACAGTGTAATCAATAAAATACAAAAAAGCAGCAACACAAACTCCAAGCACAATACCGATTATCTTTGGTACGGTCAGGGATATTGAGGTTAGCATAGCAGAGATTAGAATACCACTCAGCAGCAACACGCCTGCTATGAGCAGCAACAGCCAATTCACTTTCGGGCGGTGGACAATATCAAGCTCTGTCCCAACTACATCTGCATCGCCCATTTCTTCAATGGCTTTTCTCATTGCTTCTTTCTGATTCAGACCGTTTTCCCGCAAAGCATCGTATTGGTCGTTTATGTGGTCAGAAAGCTCTCTTGTTGCCACAACCTTTGCTCTGCTCCAACGAATGTATCTTTGAACATCCTTGATATATTCTTCGGGAGAATTATATTCCTGCAAGCAAAACACCCCCCGACAAAACCTTATTGACTGCGGCAGAGTAGCTTTCCCACTCAGACAGCCGCACCACAAGAAATCTTTTCCCTTCATCTGTAATCCTGTAATATTTTCTTGTTTTCCCCGCAACAGTTTCTCCGTCATAGGACACAAGATACTGCTTTTGCTCTAAGAGATGGAGCAGAGGATATAATGTTCCTGCTTTCAATTCAAAAGTATGGTCGGATTGCTTCGCAAGTTCTTCTATCATCTGATACCCATACATATCTTGTTTTTCAAGCAGCTTCAAAATCAGCATATCTGTATTCCCTGAAATCAGAGATTTATCAATTGCCATATATGTCCCTCCTTGTATCGACAGTCTACATATCGATTATATATAGATTGCCGATATAAGTCAAGAGGCAACAGACAACATTCATAAAAAGTTTGCTTTTGGATTGCCAAACCCTATGTTTTCAGCATAATCTCTCTACTGTAGCGCTTTTAACCCACAAATGCCTTGTGTTAAGCCATATTCTCGTCATAAAATACGAGGGGTAAGGCATTTACACCTTTACCCCTCGCTTTGCGTTACCGCCAGTCTGCTATGCGAAGATGATTTCTTTATTCACAATCTCCATCGCACAAGCCCGTATATTATTCATTCTCCTGACCCATTCTAAGGCGTTTTCCGCCTTTAATTGTTCCGTGATACCCTGTGCCTGCTTCATGCCATCTATGAGCCGTTCAAAGCGTTCCTGCGCCTGTTCGTTGATGCCGGAAAGATAAGTGTTGAGCTTACCGCTGGTCAGAAGTGTTGTGTAGGTTGCTTTTCTATGTTCTTTCAGGTAGCGTTTGTGCCGCTGTCCCCATATCCCGATAGGCTTTTCTTCTTCGGGTGGCAAGCTAAGGCACGGCAAATAGTATTCGCCTTGCAGTTCATACCAAAGACCGTTGTTTTCATCATAAATGTACTTGTCCATCTTGAAATCCTCCAGTATAATATATTCGCACATATGTCACAGTTTCCCGATTGCCACTTGTTTTTATAGCTTGTTATCAGATTTTTCTTCCCTTATTTTTGCCCTTATGAGGTGGCGAGGGAAGCATAAACGCAAGTGAAATCGTATAAAGGGATAAGGCGGACACATTGCGATAAATCCTTTGTTTTCAAGCGTTTTGGAGGATTTTATTAAAGCCCTATGAGGGGCAGTAACCACTTATGAAATCGTGGTTTTCAAATTCCGATTTATCAGTTTGAATTTGTATTTTTATTGGATAAATAGATGTTGCCAATAACAATGACTATAAAGCTTAAGTGTTAATATGCGTTGCTTGTAGCAACGGGTCGTTCCTCATACAATAGTATTAAAGACTGAAAGAAATGAGGTTATTCCTAATGTTAAACGAAAACATTAAAGCAATCAGAAAATCAAAAGGACTTTCGCAAGAAGAGCTTGCTATCAAACTGAATGTGGTGAGACAAACAATATCTAAATGGGAGCAAGGATTGTCAGTTCCGGATTCTGATATGTTGATCTCCATATCAGAGGTGCTCGAAACACCCGTAAGCACTTTGCTTGGAGACGCTGTTATTGAGTCGAAGGTTGATGACTTAAAAGTGATTTCCGAAAAACTGGAGATTATAAATTTACAGCTCGCACAAAGGAAGATCACAAGGCGAAAAATACTTCATTGGCTGTTTATCTTATTGTGTGCGGTCATAGTAACAATTTCGGCGCTCTTAATATCATTAAATAGTTCTTACTTGGATTGGAATTACAGTAACCCTGAAACCGCTGTTGTAGGAGTTGCTTTTCACGCATTTGAATGGCTGTTTGTCAGGTTAGCACCGCTTCTTCTTATAGGGTCAATTGTTGGAATTTTATTGACACGGAACAAGCGGTAAAGTAAATGCTGATGCTTTGCCTACCGGTACACAAAAAGATGGTAACAGCAATACGTATTTTGTGCTTCTGTATTGATAATTGCTTTGGATATGGCATTTGTGTTTTACAGAAAAAACGATATTTCATAAAAGATTATAAAAAACAGTTAATCCCGCGGCTTTTCGCGGTATTAACTGCTTTTTATACAAATTATCTTGCCCTGAACTCTTTCATATGATATTATAAAATTATACTTTAAAAGAGAGGCAAAAGATATGATAAGATATGAAATTGAAGGTGGTAATTTACCTGTTGTAATATGTTACCCCGAGGCAGGGCAGTCGCTTTGCAGTGAGAGCGGCGCTATGAGCTGGATGAGCCCCAATATGCATATGAATACCAATACGGGTGGCGGAATAAAGAAGGTTTTCGGCAGACTTGTTTCGGGTGAGTCGATATTTATGAACGAGTACACAGCCGAGGGCAGCGACGGTATGATTGCCTTTGCTTCAAGCTTTCCCGGTTCAATAATACCGTTCCGGGTTACACAAGGTAACGGCATAATTGCACAAAAGCGCAGTTTTCTTGCTATGGAAAAGGGTCTTGATTTGTCTGTGTTTTTTCAAAAGAGGTTAGGCAAAGGTTTATTTGGAGGCGAAGGCTTCATTATGCAAAGAATATCGGGCGACGGTATGGTTTTCCTTGAAATTGACGGTTATTGCAAAGAGTATGAGCTTGGTTACGGCGAAAGCATTGTTATAGACACAGGCTTCCTTGCCGCAATGAGCGAAAGCTGCACAATGGATATACAGACCGTTAAGGGTGCAAAAAACATATTCTTCGGCGGAGAGGGACTGTTCCACACACGCGTTACAGGCCCCGGTAAAGTTTACATTCAGTCAATGCCGATTATAAATACCGCACAGGCGCTCGCACCTTACTTAAATATAGGTGACAGCGGCAACGGCGGCGGAATAAATATTCGTTTGGGTGATTAAAATGAAAAAAAGACTCTGTTTTTAAAACAGAGTCTTTTTTTCATTTTATAAAACTTTATTTTGCATAGTCTAACAATGCATTTGCGTCAAGCTTATCATAGTTTTTGATAAACCGTGCAAGCTCAGCGGCAATAATTTTTGCGCCGCCTGCAACATTACTTTCAATGTTAAGGGGAAGCAACGGGTCGTGTAAGGAAAGACGGAGCAGAAACCAACCGTTACCGTGGCTTTCATCAAGGTTAACGCGCACACCTTCGTAATTGTTGGGCACAAGACTCCAGCCGTTCTGTTTTTGGGCGTAAGCGGTGAGCTCGTCAATAACCTGCTGGCCGTAAGCTTTGAAACCGTCAAGCAATATGTTCATTCTAAACTCAATGCTTTCGGCGGGCTCTTTAAGTGTGGCGATAAGTGACTCTAAGGTGTAACCCTCTCTTTTGCCGCGAGCAAGCTCAATAAGCAACTTGGTCACAAGGTAAGCACCGTCATCAAGGAAATAGTTTTCCTTTAATGCGCCGTGGCCTGAGGTCTCAATAGCCAGCTGACTGTCTTTGCCCTCATTATTAAGGCGTATCGACTCATTTATTACATTGCGGTAGCCGCGTTTGAAGCGGTGATGAACGCCGCCCTTTTCGGCAATGAATTTTGCAAGGCCTGTTGATGTGATAGAGTCGGTAACAATTGTTGTACCGGGGTGCTCACGAAGCAGTATAGCCGCAAGCATTGCTATAATACGGTTGCGATTTAATTCACTGCCGTCGCTTAATACCGCACCTGCGCGGTCAACGTCGGTATCAAAAATAATACCCAGATCGGCTTTTGCACTCTTAACGGCTGCGGTTATGCTTGACATGGCGGTTTTATCCTCAGGGTTGGGAATGTGGTTGGGAAAGCTACCGTCGGGGTCAAGATAAAGGCTGCCCGTAGTGTCGGCGCCCAAGGGCTTTAACACCTTGTCAACGTAAAAGCCGCCTGCGCCGTTACCTGCATCAACAACAATCTTAAAGCCGTCAAGTGGTTTATCCTCACCTGTGGCAGTTCTGATTTTGTCGGCAAGAATTTTTGCGTAGGTGTCCATAAACTCGGTTGTCTTAAGACTGCCGGCGTTAAGACCTGTTTGTGTGTCGCCTTCGGCAAACTCTAATATTTCTTTAATATCAGCCTTTTCAAGACCGCCGTTTGCGGTAAAGAATTTAAATCCGTTGCGGTTAAAGGGTAGATGGCTTGCGGTTATCATAACCGTACCGTCAAACTTATAGCCTTCGGTTACGGTTGCCATAAACATAGCAGGGGTGCTTGCCATAGAAAAATCAGTAACCTCTAAGCCCTGCTGTACCATAGCGTCGCAAATCCACTCACAAAGGGCAGGACCCGAAAGACGTGAGTCACGGCCTACGGCTACCTTTAAATTATTTTTGCCCGTCTTTTTTGCAAGCCAGAGCGCAAAGCCTCTGCCTATATTGCGGCAAACTTCTTGGGTAAGGTTTACTGATTGACCCTCAATACCTTCAAGGGCAACGCCGCGTATATCGCTACCGTTTTGCAGTTTTTTGTAATCCATTTTCAAACTTTTCCTTTCGTTTGATTGCTTTAATGTATTTTAGCATGATAATTGGCAGTAATCAATATAAATGTGATAACAGATAAATAAAAAACACAATGGAATCGTCATAATATATAAAAACGAATGTATTTATTGTTAAAATCCACAAAAATAATTAACAAAACATAATAAAACTTGATTTTTTGTACTAAACAATTATAATGAAATTAAAGAGATTAGGGGGTGAATGAAATGATTTACATATAGATGCATAAATCTTTTGTGTTTTCATATTTAGATGTAATGTTTAGTGAAGCACAAAACGAATTTTCGTTATTAGATTTATGTTTATACAATTTTTACTTCATTAGGCATAAATAAAATCGTCAAAAACCAGTATTAACGAAAAGGAGTTTTACAAATGACAAAAAATCAACTTTTTTAAGAATTGTAGCAGTTTTTACTATTATTTCTGTTTTTGTGTGTCCGCTTGGTGTATCGGCTAATAATCAATTGAATCATATAGATGAGTTTTTGTTAGATGCAGGGTTCCCTTCACACACAATTGATGCAATGTCGGATATTCAAAAAGGATTGATATATGAACAATCTGTAGGAAAGATAATAGGATATGGGGGAGAATCAACACAAAATTTCGTGTTAAATGATGAGCAAAGTTTAATAGAAATTGATGATTCAATACAACCTTGTAGCGGAACTATTTCTTCTTCTGATTTAACACTTTCTGTGATATCTACCTATACTATGGATTTGGATGGTAATATTGAGTATTATACAGTATATCCAAATTTTGTTTGGCATAAGGCAGTAAAAGTAAAGAACGATTCTTTTTCTATGACTATGTATCCAGGATGGGAGGCTATACCGCAAGACGAGAATTTTAGACTTCATCTTATGAATAGCAATGGCGATTCGGCGCAATATGTGGATATATCTCCGACAGGAAGCGGATCAGCAGGATATACATACAAAGTTCCTTCAAGTGTTGGAATTTTGCAAGGAATGTATGAGGGATATGCTTATTTTAGTGTAGAGAAGACCACTTCGTCAGCTTCCCAAAGGATTACCTTGCATTATGTGCATGATAAAAGTTCAAGTATGAATATTTCTTATTCCATTTCAATTGTTAATTTTAGTATTAATTTATCGTCATCTAATAACAATTTAAATGTAATGTCAGGAAATTATAATATAAATGTCATATAGAATTGTGCTTTGTAAATGTTTAAGCAATATTAATTAGTTTATGATGACCACACACATTTCATATTTGAAATGTGTGGGGAAATATGATATAATTTACAATGATAAGATTGTCCTTGTGTTTTGGAGTGTAATATATGAAAATAAAACTTAAGTTGATGGTTTTGGGAAACGCCTTAATGCTGATAGGAATATATTTAAGGGTGATATACATTGAGCATATATCTAACAATTTTGTTGAATTTCTATGGCAATGGTTACCTATTATAGGATTTATAATATTGTTATTTTCTTTTTTTTGGGATGATAAATAATAATTAAACTCTGTGTGTTTTTCAAACATGCGGAGTTTTCTTTTAATTTGTCTTGAAAAATAATACTTTTGGCATTATACTAACTGTGGAAGTTATAAAGAGAGGGTGAGGGTATTGCAAAAAGTAACCAAAGACCGTATATCAGGTTTTACGTTTTGCATATCACTTTTCCTTTTTATAATAACCTTTTCAATTGGTCTGCCAATATATTTTCGGCCCTTTTATTATTGGCATATAGGACCGCTTGACCTTGAGGGTATAAGCGGCTTTACGGAGGCGCAGATAAAAGAGGCTTATAACGCAGTGCTTAATTATTTAACCCTGCCGGGCTATGAGTTCTCTGAGGGGGATATGAAATTTTCAGCTGACGGTGCGGCGCATTTTGCAGATTGCAGGGTGCTTTTTAATCTTAATGCGACGGTGCTCATTGTATCGGCTATAACCCTTATTATTCTGCTGTGCTTGCAAAAAAAGAAAAAGATTGGCGCATTTTACATTGGTAAGGTGCCCGCAACGCTTTTCGCATCAGCTATGGCGGCGGGGCTGGTTATAGCTTTGGCGGCAGTAATTGCGGTTGATTTTAACAGCGCTTTTAAGGATTTTCACACACTGTTTTTTGCAGGCAAAAGCAACTGGATGTTTGATGATAAAATGGACCAGATAATCAACGTTTTGCCAAAGCGTTTTTTTGCAAACTGCGCGATACTTATATGTTGCTCAACAACTTTATTTGTGCTTGTGTTTTTGGTCTCACATATTATTAAAAGAAAAAGGGGGCGGGATTAATGGATGATATTCAAAGCAGACAGCTTTTGCCGTATGTTCTTGATATATTGCAGATGATGGTAGAGTCGGGAGCGGAAATTTACCGTGTTGAAGAAAGCGCTGAGCGTATGCTAACGGCTTACGGTATAAAAAGGGTAGATGTTTACGCCACTACCTCTAATATTATACTGTCTTCGGAAGACAGCGACCGCACCATTAAAACCCACACCCGCAGAATCAAGCAGATATCCAATGATTTGGAAAAAATACACCGCCTTAACGCACTGGTAAGAAAAATTACTGCCGAAAAGCCAAGCCTTGAGGAAATATCTTGTGAAGTAGAAAAAATAAAGGACACCCCATGTTATTCAAGTCTTATAAACATTTTGTTCTACGGCTTTATTGCGGGCGCATTTTATCTGTTCTTTGGCGGCAGAAGCATTATTGAGTTCTTATTTTCTACCGCAATAGGCTTTGTGACAGGTGTTTTGTCCAAAATACTTGATGAGCGTAAAGCAAATAAGATACTTGTCAAGTTTTTCTGCTCTTTTGTTGCAAGCTTTATTTGTTACCTGCTTTACAAGGCAAAGGTTGTTTACAATGTAGATTATATAATTATAGGTAATATTATGACGCTTATCCCAGGTATCGGTCTTACAAACGCGCTGCGCGATTTGTTTACAGGCGACAGCATTTCGGGTGTTTTGAGACTTATTGAAGCGGCGCTGCTTGCGGTTGCAATTGCATGCGGCTATATTATTACCACGATTTTGTTCGGAGGTGCTGTAATATGAGCTTTGTTGATGCAATAATTGAAATTGCGGCGGCATTTTTAGGCACCTTTGGCTTTGGCATACTGTTTAATATACGCGGCAAACGCCTTGTGTGGACATCGCTTGGCGGTTTGTTTGCGTGGGCGATGTTTTTGGTATTAGGTCTTGTCATTGAAGGTGAGCCGATACGTTATTTGATTGTATCAATGTTCACCACGGTTTATTCTGAAATAATGGCAAGAAAACTGAAAACACCGGTAACCACCGCCTGCATAATCACCTTGATACCGCTTGTACCCGGCGGAGTGCTTTATAATGCAACAACGGCTGCGTTAAGCGGTGATATGGAGCTGTTTATACCCCGCCTTGTAAACACGGCAGAGCTTGCGGTTGCTATGTCTTTGGGCATTGTAATTGTAACGGCGGCATTTACGCACGCATTTAAAAGAAAACATAAATAAGGATTAATCCGCAGGAGAAAAATTTTCCTGCGGATTTTTGTAAAATAATGTCATTTTTGTCGCTAAAGGGGATTGACTTTAATATGTGTTGTAAATATAATTAGGGTATAGTTAACAAAAATACAGCAAAAGGAGAACTTAATGAGTCAAAAATCTACAATTTAAAAAATAACAGCGGGTATTCTTTGCCTTGCAATGCTTTTTAGTATGTACATAGTATCGGGCATTATCGCATAGGCAGAAAATATTAAGCTTGACCACTATGCTACGCCTGAAAATAATCTCGCTTCAAATACTGCTGATGCCAATACAGGTCTCAAGGTAGAAAATATTGCAAGCGGCGGTATCAAATATGAAATAGACCGCTTTGGCGCCTGTTATCCATTTGTGTATAACAAGGATTTGGGCTCATTTCCCGGTAACGGCTTTATGCTGGAATTTTCTGATTATTTTAATGAGTCCAGTCACCGTTATTACGGTTATACCACCTTCTTACTGACACTGTCCCCCTCTGCAACGCAAAATAAGTTTAACAAGGGTATGGCAGCAATACTGTTTGACGCTGAAAACGGAGAAGTCAGCCTTATTGAATCTATATTTGATGTAAAAGCCACAAAGGATGATCCTGCTGAAAAGGGAGACCCCAGCCGTGATGAACAATTTGTAGTTAAGCAGAAGATATTACAGAGCGATTACTGTAAAGCGGGCAACTTGATTCATAAAACCTTCAGGATTTATTTTTTGCCGGCAGGCGATGATATTAACCTTATGCTCGATATTGAAGGAAAGATTGTATCGGGAATTATTGACGGCGGCGAGTGGAAAAGATATTATGCAGGCACACCTACTGTTTTTTCAAGTGACAAGAGCGGCGAACATATAATTAAAATAATGTCGCCTTATGAAAATACAACACCGAAAATCAGTGGCCTGTATTCAGATGTGTTTGTAAAAACCCTTTCTGCAGACCAGAAAAAGACAATTATTTTTATAGGTGATTCTGCAACGGCAGGCTACAGCACAACTAATAATAAGTTTGAAAAATCAATTGCAAATAACTACGCGTTACAGGTTGCTAAAAGACTTGATTATGCTGTAAGCATTGTTGCAAATGCAAACGCAACAATTGTTGCGGGAGAGGGCACAGATAAGCTTGGAATGCCTGCAAGATATTTTAAACTTGGCGAGCTTAATTCGGATGCGCAGGATAAAAATTATGCGGTTAATAATGAGCCGGATTGTGTTGTTGTATCCTTGGGTTCTTACGGTACAAACGGTGGTAATAATGTACAAAGCGCATATGAGAGCTTTATTAAAAAACTGCGCCGAAGTTATCCTGACAGCACAATTGTGTGTATGACGCCCGTTTCAAACAAAAATGTTGATGTAATAAAGAAAAGCGTTGGAAATATGCAAAAAGAGGGAGACAAAAATGTATATTTCCTAAATGCCAGCGAATGGGGAGTTGAACTTTGTACTGACGGAATAAACCCCACCCAAAGCGGACATAAAACAATGGCTTCAAAGCTTACAGCGGTGTTAAAGAGCATTATGAGCGGCAAAGTAACCATTTCTGTTACATCACAAAAGCCTGCAAGCAACACACAGAGCAAACTTACTTCAAGCCGGGAACAAGAAGATGTAAGCCAACCCCAAGACAGTGAAGAATCTTATGAGGTTGTTGAAGAGATTGTTGAAGAAGAGCAGGAAGGCAACAGCATAAAGGATTATATTTGGCTTATTATACTGACGGCTGCAATTGCTGTTATTAGTATTTTGGCTGTAATATTCTGGCCAAACATTAAAAAAATGTTTAATAAAAACAAACATAAGGAGAAATAATAATGGAAAACGGCGTAAGATTAGTTAAAGTAATAATATCTGTTGCAGTAATGCTTACGATGTTATTTTGTCTTGGAATAGCTGCGGCTGTTCCCGCTGCTGCTGCGGATAATGAGATTGCCGCAACAGACAGTAATGTTCGTTATAGCGGTCATTGGGCAAAAAGCGGAAATAATATGAAAGGTTATTTCCAAAGCACAATGGAGGTGCGATTCACAGGCACATCCTTAAAGGTTAAAAGCAATAAAACTCTGGCTGTAAAAATTGACGGCGGCGAGTATAAGGAAATCACCTCGTCTGCCGGTATTGTCAATGCGGCAAGCGGACTTGCTGCAGGTAATCATAAGGCGATCATTATCATGCCTTTGCCTAACAATACTACTACAATAAGCGGTTTTGTTATTGACAGCGGCGCAACTCTTTTGGCACCTGATGATGCAAAGCATATTGCTTTTATAGGTGACTCTATTACAATGGGACATTACGGCGACCCTGGAAATTTTCCAAGCGGCGCAGGATATAAAGATTCAATAGTTAAAAACTATGTTATCAAAACGGCGCTGGCTTTGGATATGGTGCCCAACGCAACAGCTATCGGCGGTATCGGTATTGAAAAAGCACACAACCCAGCTATTGATGAGCTTGGTATGGCTGAAAGATATTTTAGGCTTGGCGAGTATTCTTCTGATGCCAAAAATAAAGCTTATGATACAAGCATATACACCCCTGATTACATAGTAATTGCTTTAGGCACAAATGGCGAATATACCGAAAGCACTGCGACGTCAACGCAAGCTGTTTATGAGAATATGCTCAAAAAGCTGCGCACAGCATATCCTAAGGCTAAAATATTCTGTGTAACTCCTTTCCAAAGCAACGTCCAATCACTTGAGTTAAAGAAAACAATTATTATACAACAAAGTGTTACAAACCGTAAGAAAGACGGCGATAAGAATGTTTATGATATTGATGCATCCCAATATATAACAAATACAGCAAAGGTTAAAGAAAATCCTGCGGGAGAAACGCTTGACGGTGTACATCCCACCTATGAGGGACACACAAAAATTGCAAATAATCTGGTGAGTTCCATAAATTCTAAACTTTTAAAAGAAAACTATCAGTCGACTTCAAGCAAAAAAACATATAGCGGTTATTACGGACGTTCAAGCAATGTTAGCGGAACATCTTCCGTCAAAGCCCAAACAACATCAAACAAGGCTGATGATACCTCTTCAAAGAACAATACAACAAGCAAAAAGAAGGGCACAAGTTCTAAAAATAACGATGTTGGCGAAACAGTAATTGATAACAGTAATACTGTTGAAACCTACGATCAGCAGACTGCAAAAGAAAACCTTGCCGAAGAAAAGGGAAAAAGCATAATGGATTATATGTGGATACTGATTGTAGTAGCGGCGGTAGCTATTGCTGCGTTAATTGTAGTAATATTCCTGCCCCAGATAAAAGCTTTATTTAAAAAGTAATTAACAACGGCGGTCATCAATGGCCGCCGTTATTAATGCTATTGAAAAATATATAATTATGTATTATAATTACTATAACAGCCAAAGCAATGTTATTCTGCTTATAAGTGAGATGATTTTATTGAAAGAGCTGTTATTGAAAATTAAGCAAACTTTTTTTTCTAAAAAGTTTTTAAGCTATTCTATTATAGGCACAATCTCTACGCTTAATGTTGCTATATTATCAACGATTCTTTCTTTGATTATCGGAGGTACGGGAACAATTGCGTCGGCGCTTGGCTATTTAAGCGCAAATATAATTTCTTATTTTATGAACTCGTTTTTTACTTTCCATAAAAAATTTAGTTTTTACGGATATTTACGTTTTGCTGTTACATACGTACCGAATTATATAATATATCAGCTTGTAAGTATTATAACTCTTAATACATTTGAATGGCCGCCATTCTTTGCAATTGTTATTGCAGCCATTGCGGGCGTGCCGCTTACCTTTATTATTATGAAGGTGTTTACATTTAACAGTAAATTTAAAAAATAATAAAAGCCCCGAACTTTCGGGGCTTTTATTATTACATTATATTATTTGTTTTGCTCTTTTAAAAGATTTCTTATTTCAATAAGCAATTCGTTATCGGTTGGACCTTGAGGAGCCTCTTTCTTAACCTCTTCTTCCTTTTTCTTTTCAAACTTTTTCTGGAAAGCGAGAACAACCTTGAGTGTGACAAAAATGGAAAAAGCAATGATAAAGAAATTAATAATCATCTGGATAAAGTTTCCGTAAAGCAGAGCGTTTTCTGCAGCATCTTCGGTGGCGGGGGATATAACCCATTTCCAGTCGGAAACGCTGACACGGCCTGTAAGCAAGGTGATAAGGGGCATAATAATATCCTTAACTAAGCTGTTGATGATATTATTGAATGCAGCGCCCATCACAACAGCTACTGCCATATCAATCACATTGCCCTTGGCTATAAAAGACTTAAATTCGTCAATAAATTTTTTCATTTTTATGTACGTCCTTTTTTTTAGGCTGTCAATAGTCAACCTCATCATGCGTTAACCGCACGCATTATTACTACGGCTATAATAACAACGCCGATTATAATACGGTATATTGCAAACACTTTAAAGCTGCCCCTGTTTAAAAAGCCCATAAGAAATTTTATAACAAGTATGCCTGAGATAAAGCTTGCAAGCACACCCAGAACGAAGGGCAGCGTAAACTCAAACTCAGAAAACTTTAAAAGAACTGCGGCGGCAACAATTGGCGCAGACAGCATAAAGGAAAGCTTTGCAGCGGAGGTACGCTCAATTTTTAAAGCACGGGCAACCGTCATGGTTATGCCCGAGCGGGAAACACCGGGTACTGCTGCTGCCAGTGCCTGAGATACGCCAACCAAAAATGTGCGCTTAAAACCGGCATTTTTATAGCTTATTTCGGATTTTGATTTTTTATCGGTTATATACAATATAACACCCATTACAATAAGTGCAACAGAAATGATTATCATTTCTGTGTTTAAATTGCCTTTTGTAATCAGCTCAACAACTTTTTCCAGGACAAGACCTAAAATGCCTGCGGGAATGGTGGCGGCAACTATGTACCAGAACATTTTACCGTGAGTTGTTTTTTCTTTTTTAAAAACAAGCTTGCAACCGCCGCCGATAAGTAAAAGCCAATCCTTGAAAAAATAAGCAAGTATTGCTAAAAGCGTACCTGCATGCAAAGCAAGGTCGAAGCTTTCGGGTATTTCCTGCCAATTTAAAAGCCAAGGAAAAATGTTAAGATGGGCAGAGCTTGAAACGGGTAAAAATTCAGTGAGACCTTGGATGATGCCTAATATGATTGATTGGATTGAGTTCATTTGGCAAGTCCCCTTATAATAGACTTATATAGATTAATGTAAACGCTTGCGGATTTACCCCAACTGTTATCACATTCCATAGCGCGCTTTAAAACTAGAGAATGCTTTTCGGTATCTGAATATAATGAAAGAGCGCGCCATATTGCATCCAACATATCATGCGCGTTGTAGGATGCAAAGGTAAATCCGTTACCCTTGCCGTCACCGCAATCAGAAATTGTGTCGTTAAGACCGCCGGTTTGGCGTACAATAGGTAAGGTGCCATAACGCAGGGCAATCATTTGCGAAAGACCGCAGGGTTCTGATTTTGAGGGCATCAAAAAGAAGTCCGCACCCGCATAAAAGCGGTGTGACAGAGGGGAATTGAATGTTTTACGGAAAACAACTTTATTTGGATATTTTGCTGCCATTTCTTCAAAAAATGACTCATACTGCCATTCACCAGTACCCAAAACAGCAAACTGAATGTCTGCTTTAAGCAGGTCTTCAAACACAGCTTTTACAAGATCGAAGCCTTTGTGCTCAACCAGCCTTGAAACAACGGCAAATAAAGGTAGGTCGCCGCGGCAAGGTAGCCCAAGCTCTTTTTGTAAAGCTTGCTTGTTTTTTGCTTTATCGGCAAAATTGTCAGCAGAAAAAGCGGCTGAAATATGCGGGTCGTTCTGCGGGTCATAAACCTCGGTATCAATACCGTTAAGAATACCGCACAGCTTGCCCTGATGAAGTTTAAGAATATTATCCAACCCGTGAGAATACCACGGGTCTTTAATTTCATTTGCATAGGTGGGGGATACGGTATTTACAAAATCGGCGCATTCAATTGCGCCTTTCATAAGGTTTACACATCCGTCATATTCTATCATCCAGGTGTGTTCCCACGGCACGCCGAAAACATCATCAATTATTTCATGGCTGTATTTGCCCTGATACTGTATGTTGTGAATGGTGAACAAGGTTTTAATATCGGTATATGCAGGATTTTGTGCATACATAGATTTAAGGTAAACAGGGATTAATGCTGTTTGCCAATCGTTACAATGTATAATTTGCGGTTTGTAATCAATATAAGGTATAATTTCCAATACTGCGCGCGAGAAAAATGCAAAACGTTCAGCGTCGTCATAGTGACCGTACAAACCCTCGCGATTAAAGTAATATTGGTTGTCTAAAAGATAATATATTACACCGTTAAGTCTTGCCTCAAAAATACCGCAATACTGTCTGCGCCAGGCAACAGGAACGGTAATACTTGTTAAAAATGTCATTTTTTCACGCAATTCCTGAGGAACGGCGGCATAAAGCGGCATTACCACGCGGCAGCCGACAAGGCGGCGCCTGAACGCTTTGGGTAATGCGCCCGAAACATCTGCCAGACCGCCTGACATAGCAAACGGATATGCTTCACTTGTGGCATAAAGAATTTTCATTAAACTTTTGCTCCCTTTCTGATGAAAAGATTGAAATCGGGAGAGCCGCAAAGACTGCGCTCAGTGGTGATGGTTACATCCTTATCGGCAGTGATATGCTTGATTTTTGCATTTTCTTCGACAACGGTATCCTGCATTAAAATACAGTTTTCGATCACAGCATTTTTGCAAACACGAACATTACGGAAAAGTATGCTGTTGCGTACAACACCCTCAATTATACAGCCGTCTGCAATAAGGCTGTTCTCCGTTTTTGAATCGGGTCCGTAGCGGGTGGGCATACTGTCGTGCGGTTTGGTATATATGGGACGTTCAGGATTGAATAGGTTATTTCTGACATCAAAGTCCAAAAGGTCGTGATTTGCTTTTACATATCCTTGCGGGCTGTCCATAACAGCCGCATAGTTTGTAATTTCATAGCCGTACATTTTATATTTTCCGATACAACGCCGGAAAACATCGCGCGAAAGGCTTGTGCCTCCGTGAGCGTAAGCGTCGGTAGCTAATTCAATAAGCAAATCTTTTAATATTACTATTATATCAAGACAGAAGTTTGTGTCAATACCTATTTCATTTTCAAGGCGGATATCGGTTATATAATTGTCTTTGTCAAGTGTAAAAGACATAATGTCACGGTGGCTTTGGGGCAAATTGCCGTGCTTATAGCAGAATGTTATATCGGCATTACTGTCTGTATGGGCTCTGAATACTTCGTTTAAATCAATATTGCTCACTACGTCGGCATCGCAAAGAACAGCGTACTGCATAGGTGAATTTTTAATAAAGTCAATACTGCCGTTGAGTGAGTCTATATGTCCGATTGAATAGCCCGCTCCTGCAACATTAAAGGGAGGCAGAATATGAAGGCCGTTGGTTTTACGGTCAAGGTCCCACGCTTTACCGTTACCTAAATGGTCCATCAAAGAACGGTAATTCATCTGTGTCATTACGGCAACGCGGGAAACGCCCGCGTTTACAAGGTTAGAGATAGAAAAGTCTATAAGACGGTAGCGTGAGCCAAAAGGAATAGATGCCATATTGCGAACAGAAGTAAGTTCATTAATAAGGTCATCGTGAACGTTGGCAAAAACTATGCCGAAAACATCATTTGCTCTCATACAGTTTCGCCCTCCTTAACACTTTGTGTTATCATTGTTTTGGCTTTTACTTTGGCATTTTTGCCTATTGTAAGACCTTCGCCAACCACCGCAACATCCCACTGGCCGCGGTCTTTAAACGATTCAGGATTTTCGCCTACAGTTGCTCCGCTTTCAATAACTGAATTTTCGGCAATTATTGCATACTGCACAACGGCACCGCTTTTAATTACCGCACCCGGCATAATAAGCGAATATCCCACCTTAGCCCCTTTTTCAATAGTAACATTATTAAATATAACTGAATAATCTATGCTGCCTAAGATGTTGCAACCCTCGGTGATGAGGGAGTTCTCAACAACCGCGTCAGGCCCTATATACTGCGGAGGCAGATTTTGTGTGCCTGAATATATTCTCCAGTCTCTGTCGGCAAGGTTGAGTTCAACAGCGGGATTAAGCAAATCTAGATTTGATTCCCAAAGAGAACCAATAGTACCAACATCCTTCCAATATCCCTCAAAGGCATAAGCCATAAGCTTTTGCTCGCTTTTCAGCATTGCGGGAATAATATTTTTGCCGAAATCGTTTGAAGAAGCAGGGTCCTGCTCGTCAGCGCATAAAAACTCACGCAGTTTTTGCCATTTGAAAACGTAAATGCCCATTGAAGCCAAATCGCTTTTTGGGTTTTTAGGTTTTTCTTCAAACTCATAAACTCTGCCGTCTTCGGATGTGTTCATAATACCAAAACGGGAGGCTTCTTCCATAGGCACTTTAAATACCGCAATCGTGCAGTCGGCATCGTTCTTTTCGTGCTCGCTCAGCATTTTTGAATAATCCATCTTATAAATATGGTCACCTGACAGAATAAGAACATGCCCAGGGTTATAACGCTCAATAAAGCGCATATTCTGATACACAGCGTTAGCTGTTCCCTTAAACCAGTCGGCGCCTTGATTGCGCTGATAAGGCGAAAGCACGTGAACACCGCCGTCAACACGGTCAAGGTCCCAAGGTTTACCGCTGCCGATATATTCGTTAAGCTCAAGCGGCTGGTACTGTGTTACAACACCGACAACATTTATACCGGAATTTGCACAGTTAGACAAGGCAAAGTCAATAATCCTGTACTTGCCGCCGTAAGGAACGGCGGGTTTTGCAATGTTGCGCGTTAATACACCTAAACGGCTGCCCTGACCTCCTGCTAAAAGAATAGCAACGCATTTTGTTTTTTTCATAGAATACACACCTTATTTTGCTTTTTATTCTCAAATTTTAACTAAACGGCGCAAAGAACCGAGAAATGCGGTTAATTGTACTGCGTTTGTTTTCATATGCGTAAAAACAGCCGATTTTTTAATCGGCACGGAAATAAACGGTATAAAAATATTATCTATACAATTAGTATTCATCTATTAATAATTTTATCAAATAGTTTAATGTAAATCAAGAAATTTTTGGCAAAAATAAAATAATCATTTAGAAAATTATATACAAAATTTAGTAAATATATACAAAAAATTCCTTTTTTAGAGGTGAAGACATAAAAATAAAGGGTAACGGCAAAATTTTGCCGTTACCCTTTTGAGTTTTTGCATTATTCTTTCAAAGCACGCTCAAGCCAGATAGTTGCAATATCCATTGCGGCAAACAAGCCGTTCTTTTTGCTTGATTTTACCACTCTGTCATTGGGATGAGCCTTTTCGTCGGAATAAATAAGGTCAATACGTACATTATCGGAAAGCTCAATAGCGCCATCCTTTTTTGTGGAAAGTATTTCCATCATAATGATATACTTTTCACCGCTTGAACCGTAATAAAGTATATTGCCGTTGCGTACTAACGGTCGGCCCTGATAAGTAAGGAATTCTTGTTGTGCCATTTTGCAGCTCCTCCTTGATATATAATACAATTTTTCACAAAAGTTATTTTAGCATATAGGGTAATAAAAGTAAAGTGCATTAATTGACTTTTTTTAAAAGGTATTGTATATTTTTGTTAGTCAAATGCTTTGGCCGCAAGGAGATGTTTTTATGCGTTACGATAACAGAGAGAACAATATGCTCAGAAATATAGAAATTATACCTGAGTTCACAAATACAAGCGGCGGCAGCGCACTTATAAAATGGGGCGGCACGGTTGTTTTGTGTACCGCGCTTTTAGAGGCGGGCACAATGCCTTTTTTGGAGGGCACCGGCAAGGGCTGGCTTACGGCTGAGTATGCAATGCTGCCGTCTTCCACACAGGGCCGCAAAAAGCGTGAAACCGCCAAACCCGACGGACGTTCAACCGAAATTAAACGCCTTATAGGTCGCTCGCTTCGCCACGCGGTCGATTACGAGATACTTGGTGAAAATAAAATATGGATAGACTGCGATGTTTTACAGGCTGACGGCGGAACACGCACTGCGTCAATAACAGGTGCGTGGATTGCGCTGCGGATTGGTGTAGACAAATGGCTTAAAGAGGGCAAAATAATAAAGAATCCCATTGTGCATCAGGTTGCCGCCGTTTCGGTAGGTATAAACGATGATGTGTCTATGCTTGATTTGTGCTATAAGGAAGATTCTGCCGCTCAGGTGGATATGAATGTAATTATGGACGAGAGCGGTTCGTTTATTGAAATACAGGGAACTGGTGAGGAGCGCTCATTTACACAGGATGAGCTTTTGAGCTTGTTGGGTCTCGCAAAACAAGGCATAAATGAACTTTTTGAATTGCAGAACGAAGCTGTAAAAAGGTATAAAAAATGACAAAAAAGTTATATTATAAGGACGCATTTTTAAGTGAGTTTGAAGCAAAGGTATTATCCTGTGCTCATAAAGGCGGGAATTTTGAAATAATACTTGATAAAACCGCTTTTTTCGGCGAGGGCGGCGGACAAAGCGCCGATACGGGAACGCTTAACGGTATTGCGGTTATTGATGTATGCGAAAAAGAAGGAAACATTGTTCACATAACCAATAAGCCCATAGACGGACAAACGACAGTTAAGGGCTGTATTGATATGGCCGTAAGGCTGCGTAAGATGCAAAACCATACGGGTGAGCATATGATAAGCGGCGCGGCTCATACTCTTTTTGGTGCAAATAATTTCGGGTTTCATCTGGGACAGGGATTTTTAACTTGTGATTTGGATGTTGAATTTACAGACGGGCAGATAAATGAAATTGAAGATACCGTAAACGGCTGGATACTTCAAAACCGTAAGGTTTATACAACGGTTTTTGAAAATCAAGCGGCGGTTGATATTGATTACCGCGCTAAAACTGAGTTTGACGGCAGTGTGCGTATTGTAACAATAGATGGCTGTGATTCTTGCGCCTGCTGTGCGCCTCATTTAAATTTTACGGGACAGGTAGGCATAGTAAAAATCATTGAAAGCATAAGGTATAAGGGCGGCACCCGCATTACCGCGGTATGCGGACTTGATGCGCTTGATGATTACCGTATGCTGTGCCGGCAGAACGGTACAACGCAACGCTTGCTTTCGGCAAAGCGCGAACAGACTGCAAGTGCAGTTGAACGCATTGCAAAAGAGCGGGACGATATTAAGTTTGAATGTGAAAAATATAAAATGCTTTATGTTACCGAAATTGTAAAGCAGGCGGTAACAAAGGGTGAAAAAACCGTGCTGCTTGAAGAAAACACCGATGTAAACGTTTTAACGGCGGGAATAAATGTTTTTTCGGGCAGCGGCGCAGTTTTTTGTAAAACCGGTGAGACATTATCCTTTGCTGCGCGCGGTGAAGAGAATAAAATGCAAGAGCTTATTAGGAATATAAAAGAAATACCCGCATCAAGCGGAGGCGGCAGGCACGGTTTTGTGCGCGGACGCATAAGCTTACCTTATAATAAAACAAAAGAGTTGTTTGAAAAATATTTATAATACTTAATTTGTTGACAAAGTGGGAATAAGCGGATATAATATTAAATACATAAAGGCGTTGATCGGGATAAGTAGCAGTACAGTATCGTTTAAAGCGAGTGCGGGAGGGTGAAAGCCGCATAAAATTGACTTACTGTGAATAACACCCGTTAGCCGCAATCCGAAAAGCAACATTTGCTTAGTAGGTGCGCCGTACCGCGCGTTAAGCGGAAAGGGGTAAAATGCCCCGTAAAGTTGACCGTTTTTATAACGGTAATATAGGTGGTACCGCGAGCATTTTTTACGCCCGTCCTATAATTTTATAGGGTGGGCGTTATTATTTTTAATATTTTCCCGCTTAAGAAAGGAAAGTATGTTATGAAACATATTGACATCAGCGCAATTTTGAGTAAAAAGGAATTTTTGGGAAATACCGTTACGGTCTGCGGTTGGGTAAGAACGGCGCGTGACTCTAAAAATATGGCTTTTTTAGAGCTTAATGACGGTACATCGCTTAAGCATTTGCAGATTGTTATTGAAAAAGCAAATTTAACTGTTGATGCTGCTGCAACACGTCTTGGCGCATCTGTAAAGGTTATTGGTGACGTAGTTGAGGGCATGAACGGCGGCGTTGAAATTTGCGCAAAAGAAATTACCCTTATTGGAGACTGTCCTGCGGATTATCCTTTGCAGAAAAAGTTCCAGAAGCTTGAGACTTTAAGAGAAATTCCTCACATCCGTGTGCGGACAAACACCTTTAACGCCGTGCTGCGTGTGCGTTCGGTAATGGCAAACGCTTTGCATAATTATTTTCAGAGCAACGGCTATGTTTATATAAACACACCGCTTATCACGGGCAGCGACTGTGAGGGTGCAGGTGAGGTCTTCAAGGTAACCACCATAGGTTATTCCGATAAGTATAAAAATGAGCAGGAATATTATGCGGCCGATTTCTTCGGCAAGCAGGCAGGACTTTCTGTTTCAGGTCAGCTTGAGGGTGAAGTTGCTGCAATGGGACTTGGCAAAATATACACCTTTGGTCCGAGCTTCCGCGCAGAAAACAGCAACACCCCGCGTCATGTGGCAGAGTTCTGGCATATTGAGCCTGAGGTTGCATTTGCCGAGCTTGAGGATATTATGGAAGTTGCAGAGGATATGATAAAATCGGTTATTAAAGAAGTGCTTGACAAGTGTCCCGATGAGCTTGGCTTTTTTGAGCAGCGTTTTGAAAAGGGCCTTATTGATAAGCTTAAAAGTGTGGTTAAAAACGATTTTGCTGTTATGGACTATACCACAGCCATTGAAAAGCTTAAAGAGTCAGGCGAGGAGTTTGAATATCCTGTTGAATGGGGCTGCGATTTGCAGACCGAGCATGAGCGTTATATTACAGAGGAAATTTGCAAAAAGCCCGTGTTCCTTACAAACTATCCCAAAGATATCAAGGCTTTCTATATGAAGCAAAACGATGACGGCAAAACCGTTGCCGCAACCGATCTACTTGTTCCGGGCGTTGGTGAGATTATAGGATGCAGTGAACGTGAGGCGGATTATAATAAGCTGATTACTGTTATGAAGGAACGCAATATGGATATTTCAGCCTACGGCGATTATCTTGACTTGCGAAAATACGGCTCAGTACCCCATAGCGGCTTCGGCTTGGGCTTTGAGCGTATACTGATGTATGCCACCGGTATTTCAAATATCCGTGATGTAATTCTGTATCCCAGAACGGTTAACAATATTAGATAAAGAGAGTGATATTATGAGAAGCCTAACTATTCCTAAGGATTATTCATCAAAACTTTCGAGCAGAGAAACTCAGAAGGCTATAAAAAAGGTTAAAGAAATAGTTCAGCTTAACTTGTCACAGGCATTAAAGCTGGAAAGGGTGACAGCGCCCATAATTGTTACGCAGGAAAGCGGCATAAACGATAACTTAAGCGGTGTTGAGCGCACAGTTGCCTTTACAATGAAGGAAATTGAGGGTACGGCCGAGGTAGTTCAGTCACTTGCTAAATGGAAGCGCTGTGCATTGCATAAATACGGATATCCCGCCGGTGAGGGGATTTATACCGATATGAATGCCATACGCCGTGATGACAGCGTGGACAATATTCACAGCATTTTTGTTGACCAGTGGGATTGGGAGTCGGTTATAACCAAGGAACAGCGTAATACAGAATTTTTGTATGAAACGGTGCGCAAAATTGTTGCTGCCATAGCAAGTGCAAAAGATGAGATTAATAAACAGTTCCCCGTTTTGAAGCATCAAATCTGCAGAGATGTTTTCTTTATTACCTCGCAGGAGCTTGAAGATATGTTCCCCGATATGACAAGTAAAGAACGTGAGAATATCATGGTTAAAAAATACGGTACGGTATTTATTTCGCAGATAGGCTGTAAGCTTAAAAGCGGTAATAAACACGATGACCGTGCGCCCGACTATGATGATTGGTCATTGAACGGCGACATTTTATTCTACAATCCCGTGCTTGACAACGCTTTGGAGCTTTCTTCTATGGGTATTAGAGTGGACGCACAGTCTCTGATGAGCCAGCTTGAAGAGGACCAAAAGACTGACAGGCTGAAATACCCTTATCATCAGGATATAGTCGGCAATGTTCTGCCCCTTACAATCGGAGGAGGTATTGGTCAGTCAAGGGTATGTATGCTGTTGCTTGAAAAGGCACATATAGGTGAGGTACAGGTATCTATATGGCCTGAGGACATGGTACAAAAATGTAAAGAAGCGGGCATATATCTGCTGTAAAAACAAAACGCTTGAGAGCTTTATTTTGGCGCTCAAGCGTTTTGTTTACAAAAATATAAATTATTGTAATATTTCGTTGACTTTTGGTATAATATTTGCTATTATAAACAAGTAAAATTTAACAGAATATTAATATGCCAATATAGTTTTGGGAAAAAGGTCCAAATGTTTCTACCGCAATGCCGTAAAAAAATTGCGACTATTGGTTGTTTTTTGTATTAATAAGGCTTTTAGTAGGTATATATTTTATTGGCAGACAGACTTTTTTTTGATAAAAAGCCTGTTTTTTATTTTTAAATTTTAGAGAGGGTTGGCCTTATGAAATTACTTGAGGACAAGATTATATCTGACGGCACTGTTCTTAGCGGTAATATACTGAAAGTCGGCTCTTTTTTAAATCAACAGCTTGATACGGTTTTCCTTACCAAAATGGGTGAGGAAATTAAGCGTATATATGCAGCTGACTGTGTTACAAAAATACTTACCATTGAGGCATCCGGCATTGCAATTGCAACTGCTGCAGGTATTGTAATGGAGGTTCCCGTTGTTTTTGCTAAGAAGAACAAATCTGCAAATGTAACGGGTGAGGTTTACACGGCAAAGGTATATTCCTTTACACATAAAAAAGAATATACAGTTACTATTCCAAAAGAGTATTTAAAGTCGGAAGACAGAATTGTTATTGTTGATGATTTTCTTGCTAACGGCAAGGCACTGGAAGGTCTTATTGATATAATTAGGCAGTCGGGGGCAACTCTTGTGGGAGCTACTTGCGCTATTGAAAAGGGCTTTCAGGGCGGCGGTGACAGTTTGCGCGCCGAAGGTGTGCGCGTTGAGTCACTTGCTATCGTTGACGATATGAGCGGCGGCAATATCAAGTTCCGCAAATAATCTTTTGTATGTAATTTCATTTACATAAAAATTAAAAAAGAGGAGAACAGAAAATGAAAAAGTTACTCGCATTTATTTTGGCTTTTGTTATGCTGTTTGCATTTGCAGGCTGCGGCGCAAAAGACAAGGACACAGGCTCTGATTTAAAGGTTGGTTTTATCTTCCTTCATGACGAGCAGTCAACTTATGACAAAAACTTTATGGATGCAGCAAAGGCTGCTTGTGACGCAATGGGTGTTGGATACGCTCAGAAAACTCAGATTCCTGAATCTAAGGACTGCTATGATGCAGCTGTTGAGCTTATTGAGGTTGACGGTTGTGACATCATTTTTGCAGACAGCTTCGGTCACGAGTCATTCCTTATTGACGCTGCTAAAAAGTATCCCGATGTAGAATTTTGCCATGCAACAGGTACACAGGCTCACACAGCAGGTCTTGATAATTTTCACAATGCATTTGCTTCTATTTACGAAGGCCGTTACCTTGCAGGTGTTGCAGCAGGCCTCAAGCTCAATGAGATGATTGAAGCCGGCGACATCACTGCTGACAAAGCAAAAATGGGTTATGTAGGCGCATTTACATTTGCAGAAGTTATGTCAGGTTATACTTCTTTCTATATCGGTGCAAAATCTGTTTGCCCCTCTGTAACAATGGACGTTAAGTTCACAGGTTCTTGGTACGATGAGCAGAAAGAAAAAGAGGCTGCTCAGGCTCTTATCAGCGGCGGTTGCGTTCTTATCAGCCAGCACGCTGACTCAATGGGCGCTCCCACAGCTTGTGAAACAGCAGGTGTTCCCAATGTTTCTTACAACGGTTCAACAGTTGCTGCATGCCCCAATACATTTATCGTTTCTTCACGTATTGACTGGACACCTTACTTCAAGTACATGATTGAGTGCGTTCAGAAGGGTGAAGCAATTGCTACTGACTGGACAGGTACTATCGAAACAGGCTCAGTTGTTCTTACAGACATCAACGAAAAGGCAGCAGCAGCAGGTACTGCTGAAAAGATTGCTGATGTAAAAGCTAAACTTCTTGACGGTTCTATCAATGTATTTGACACCGCTAACTGGACAGAAAGCGGCAAAACATTAACAACACGCCTTGCTGACGTTGATACTGACGAGAATTTTGAAAAAGATACAGAAGCTATTGAAAACGGTGTATTCTATGAATCAAAGCATCGTTCAGCTCCTTACTTCGATGTTGAAATCGACGGTATCAATCTTCTTGATAGAAACTACGGCGAATAATCGGTTTTGAATTTGAGGCGAGGGAAACTCTCTCGCCTCAAATTAATTTTGAAGAAATTGTTATACGGCAAAAAATATAGCAATTTCTTGAGAATTAAATGAACGGAGGTTTAATGTGACTAAACAACCTGCTATTGAACTTAAAAATATAACAAAAACGTTTGGCAAAGTTGTCGCCAATAAAGATGTTAATCTTACTGCATACCGCGGTGAGATTTTATCCATATTGGGAGAAAACGGCAGCGGCAAAACCACCCTGATGAATATGATATCCGGTATCTATTTCCCCGATGAGGGTCAGATTTTCATTGACGGAGAAGAGGTTGTTATACGCTCGCCGAAGGATGCTTTTGACTACAAAATCGGCATGATACATCAGCATTTTAAGCTTGTTGATGTTTTCAGCGCAGCCGAAAATATAGTGCTTGGTATTGAGGATGGCAAGTATAATCTTAAAGCTTCAACCGAAGAAATTAGAAAAATAAGCGAGCAATACGGTTTTGAGATTGAGCCTGAAAAAAAGATTTATACTATGTCGGTTTCCGAAAAACAGACGGTTGAAATCATAAAGGTGTTATACCGCGGCGCAGATATTCTTATTCTGGACGAGCCCACTGCTGTTTTAACTCCGCAGGAAACGGAAAAGCTGTTTGATGTTTTGCGCCGTATGCGTGACGACGGTAAATGCATTATTATCATTACCCACAAGCTTCATGAGGTGTTGTCGCTTTCTGACAGGATTTCTGTTCTGCGTAAAGGTGAATATGTCGGTACCGTAAATACAAGCGAAACAAATGAGTCAAAGCTTACTGAAATGATGGTCGGTAAGAAAGTTGACCTTAATATTCAAAGGAACGAGCCCAAAGATACTTCCGACAGGCTTGTTGTTAAAAACATAACCTGTGTTGACAGAATAGGCACTACCGTGCTTGATAATATTTCTTTCACTGCAAAAGGCGGTGAAATACTCGGTATTGCGGGCATTGCAGGTTCAGGTCAGCGTGAGCTTTTGGAGTCTATTGCAGGACTTCAGCATTTAACTTCTGGTGAAATTATTTATTTCAATCCTAAAAACGGCAAAGTAGAAAATCTTCGTGATAAAACGCCTATGCAGATTCGCCAAATGGGTGTGCGCCTTTCATTTGTTCCTGAAGACCGTCTTGGTATGGGTCTTGTAGGGAATATGGATATTGTTGACAATATGATGCTCAGAAGCTATTCAAAAGGTCATTCAATGTTCCTTAAACGCAAGAGTCCCAAAGACCTTGCTATGAAGATTATTCACGATCTTGAGGTTGTAACTCCAAGCGCCAGCACACCTGTACGCCGCCTTTCCGGCGGCAACGTACAAAAGGTGCTTGTCGGACGTGAAATTGCTTCTGCACCTACTGTGCTTATGGTGGCTTACCCTGTACGTGGTCTTGATATAAACTCATCGTATATGATTTACAACCTTCTTAATGAGCAAAAGCAAAAAGGCGTTGCAGTTATTTTTGTTGGCGAAGACCTTGACGTTTTGATTGAGCTGTGTGACAGAATTATGGTTATAGGTTCGGGCAGAATTACAGGTGTTGTTGACGGAAGAACGACATCAAAAGAAGAAATAGGTCTTCTTATGACAAAGTCTAAGCAAGAGGAGGAAACTGATAATGGCTAAAAGTGCTGAAGCTAAAACCCATCGCGAGCCGCTTTTTCACGTTATTAAGCGTGATGATATGTCTAACGCAAAAGCCTGGTCAATACGTGCAGCAACCATTGCAATTGCATTCCTTCTTGTAGGTGTTTTGTCAATGTCTCTTACAGGAAAAGGCTTCGGCGAGACCTATCGGATAATGTTTTCCGGCGTGTTCGGCCGTCTTTTTGAAGGCAATGCGACAATGCTTTGGAAATATTTGCAGGAAATTGCAATTTTGCTTACCCTCGCTCTTGCTCTGACTCCCGCATTTAAAATGAAGTTCTGGAACTGCGGCGCTGAAGGACAGGCTCTCATGGGCGGCCTTGCATCAATAATCTGTATGATTGAATTGGGCAATATTCTACCTTATCCTGTTTTGATTGCGGTAATTGCCGTTACCAGTATTTTAGCGGGTGCGCTTTGGGGTGTTATCCCGGCAATATTCAAAGCGCTGTTTAACACTAACGAAACCTTGTTTACCCTTATGATGAACTATATTGCAACCCAGATTATTGCATATTATGTATACATCAAGGGCGGCGGGTCAAACGTAATTAACCCTGTATCAGCCGGTAATTTTCCGTCTGTAGGCAGCAACGATTATTTTGTTAATATTGTAATTACTGTTGTTATTACGGTGCTTATGTATGTTTATCTTAAGTACAGCAAACACGGCTACGAAATATCTGTTGTTGGTGAAAGCCAGAATACAGCAAGATATATAGGTATAAATGTTAAAAAAGTAATTATACGTACAATGGTTATTTCAGGTGCACTGTGCGGCGTTACAGGTATGATGCTTGTGGCGGGTAAAGACCACAGCATTAATATAAACAGTGTGGGCGGTCAGGGCTTTACGGCTATTTTGATGTCCTGGCTTGGACAGTTTAATCCGTTTATAATGGTGGTTATGACGGCAATTGTCGTGTTCTTGCGCATTGGTGTTGCCAAGGTTGCTGATGCGTCATTGCTTAATTCCTCTTTCTCAGAAATTATAGTCGGTATTGTTATTCTTATGTTGGTTGGCTGTGAATTCTTTATCCATTATTCAGTTAAATTTCACCATAGCAAAAAGGAGGTTAAAGCATGATTATACAGTTTATTTGCCGTGCAATACTCCTTGGCGTTCCGCTTCTTTACGGTTCAACAGGAGAAATTCTTACAGAAAAATCAGGCCATCTTAACCTTGGTATACCCGGTATTATGTATGTTGGCGCAATAAGCGGTGTTGTAGGCTCCTTTCTTTATGAAAACTCTTGCGGTAACGATATTGCTAATATGAGCGCCTTCCTTGCTATAATGATACCCCTTTTATGTGCTATTGCAGGCGCAACAATTATGGGGCTGATATACTGCTTTTTAACCGTTACCCTTCACGCAAACCAAAACGTAACAGGTCTTGCGCTTACTACACTTGGTATTGGTCTTGGTAACTTCCTTGGCGCTTCACTTATAAACATTACAAAAAGTGATCTGCCCTCAATTGCTCTTACAAAAACAAGCTCCTTCTTTTCTGCAAAGCTGCCCTTTGCAGATGATTTAGGTTGGATTGGAAATCTTTTCCTTTCCCATGATTTTCTTACTTATCTTGCAATAATAATTGCTTTGATAGTATCCTTTGTTTTAAACCGTACCCGTGTGGGACTTAATCTCCGCTCGGTAGGTGAAAGTCCTGCAACATCAGATGCAGCAGGTATTAATGTTACAAAATACAGATATGTTGCAACCTGCATTGGCAGCGCAATTGCCGGTCTTGGCGGTTTGCAGTATGTTATGGCATACGCAA
Source organism: uncultured Eubacteriales bacterium (assembly GCA_934489895.1). Lineage (GTDB taxonomy): Bacteria > Bacillota > Clostridia > Oscillospirales > Acutalibacteraceae > CAKSST01. The sequence goes on from CAKSST010000013.1 coordinate 43,256, forward strand.
GCGGCGTTTGGTCAAACAATGCTTTCGGTGACCGCGGTTGGATGGCTATAGCCTTGGTTATATTTGCCCTTTGGAAGCCGTCCGTTGCAATTGTGGGCTCTTTTGTTTTCGGCGCTCTTTGCAATGCAAACAACTATATTCAGGGTCTTGGTACCGAAACACAGGAACTGTTTAAAATGCTCCCTTATATTGTAACAATTGTTGTTCTTATTATTACAAGTATGCGCAAGAAGAGAGAACATCAGCCGCCTGCAAGTCTCGGTCTTTCATATTTTAGAGAAGAAAGATAAAGTTTAGGTAATAAAAAACGCTTAATCCGTCAGGATTAAGCGTTTTTTATATATTATTTTAAAACTGTGCCCGGGTAGTAATGGGTGAGTATCCGGTCGTATTTCCAACCGCTAAGCGCATATTGGTTTGCGCCGTACTGGCTCATTCCAACGCCGTGTCCGTAGCCTTTTACGGTGAATGTAAAGGTATCGTCATGCGTGTTATAGGTTATTGTGTAGGCGCTGGATTTTAACATATAGCTTGAGCCGTATCCCGCCGCATTTACGCGTGAAGCGGTAAATATGGTGTTGCGCAGGTAGGGCCCTTTATAAACTGTGCCGCTGTTTCCAAAGGTAAGGGTTGCAACATAAGGGCTTGTACCGTCATTTGCATATTTTAAATTGAACCATTTGGTTTTATCGGCAACAGAGTTTAAATCAATACCGGTACTTTCCTGTACCCATTTTGCAATATCTGAAGCTTTATATGTACGCAGTGTTTGGAAGTTTTTGTGGTTTTTATCAACCGAGGAGTCAACACTTAACAGATATTTATAGGGTGTAGTGTTTGATGAACCCCATATATCATAAATATTTGAGGTTACGCCTGCTGAGTACGCAAAGTAATAAACCTGTGCAATACTGCCGTTATAATACAAGCATTTGCCTGCAACCTCGGTTACCGCGTTTATAATTTTTTGGCTTGCCGTTTTCATGGAAACGTTTGGATATTTGCCCGAGGCGCCGCCGTTACACAGCATCCAGTTGTATGCTGCAACAGTCTGTGCCTTTATGGCTTCAACCTCATATGAGCTTCCCATCTCAGCCGCACATATCTGAGAAATTATATCAATGGCAGAGCCTGAAATTTTTGAGCCGTCAGAACTTCTTGTGGCTGTAAGAGGTAACCATGTACTGTCGGACGGAGAAGTGGGAGAGGAAGGTGTTGTAGGTGTGGTCGGGCTTTGCGGTGTGCTTGCAACGGGTATCTGGATATTTTCAAGATTATCCTTAATCTCCTCGTCCGACAGGGGCTCATCGCTGTCAGCAGGCTTTGAAGATGCAGGCTTTTTTGATGAGGTTTGCTTTTTAGAGGAAGAGGAGGGGGAGCTTGAAATAATTATTTCCTGTATGGGATTACTGCTTACAGGTTCGCTTGAATAAACATCGGGGGTACTGCTAATGCCTTTAGGTCCGCTGTGATTTTTTGCTTTTACGGCGCCGTCAACATCAACAGCAACAGATTCCTGTAATTTTGTTTTTCTTGCAACAACTACTGCGGTTTGTCCGTCATCGGTTTTGTTAACAAGTGTTAAAATTTCATCGTCCTTTGATAACTCAACTGTTGTTACAATGTCAGAAAACTCAGCAAGTGCATTGATATGGGCTGCAAATTCACTGTCGTCAAAAAAGCTGTCCTTTTCATAATCAAGCGGTTTGTTATCACCGCTGTATGTAAAGACGCTAAAAATTTTCCAGGTGCTTTCTGCATAAAGCGAATCAAAGGTTATTATGGGAGCGGATTTGTAAAATTCCAAATTGCTGTATTTATAAAGGTCACTAAAGTAGTTATTTACCCAATTACCTTCAGTATATATAACAATATTGCGGAAATATGAGTCACTGCTGAACTGCTTTGTTATATGCGGTGTACCGCAAAGGTTGTATTCACCGTTGTACAAATGCTCGTTGTAGTAACCGTCTGCTTTGTTTGCGGCACTCATAACGGGCAGGCTGATATCAGTACCGCCGATACTTATCCAGCCTGAAAAAGCGTTGTTTTTATTGTACAATGCGCCAAATTTCGTTAAAGCGCTGTCGGGCAGGTTGCTGTTACCTTGTCCTAAAAGCGTGATAGCATCGGTATATACGGCGTTAGCTCTTATCGGCATAAAAAATTTAAAGTATGAAAAACAGCCTGCAACCAATATAACAAGTGCAATAACAATGGCAAGCATTACATGAAGTGCTCTTTTATTATGCGGTTTATTTTGCGGGATAATTTCTTCCTCATCTTGCAAAACCAATGTAATGTTTTCGTCTGCATCGGCAAAAGAAGAAAGTTCTGCATCTTCTTTTATAACATATTCCTCTTCGGTTGCCAGGTCTGCGTCTGAGGGAATATCTTCAGCAATTTCCTGCGGCTGTTCAGTTCCATCAGGTTCAATAACTTCCTGCGGGGCAGCTTCTTCCGCAACCGCAACGGCAACGGCTTCCTGCTCTGTTTGTTGAAATTCTTCAGCCGTATCTTCATTTTCAACCGCGGGCTCTTCAACAGTGATAACAGTTTCCTGTTCGGCAGAATTCTGTTCGGGATTTTGTGCGGGATGATTTGCAAGGTCGGTAAGATAGGGGCTTACAAGATCCTTCATAACAGCATCGCGCAAAGCCTTGTTCTCGGTTAATAAAATTATGGATTGCGCGCTGTTTTCCAAAAGACAGCCTGCGGCACAGCCGCGGCTTGTTAATAAAGGCATTGCGCCTTCGGGGATTAAAAAATCTTCAGTATCAGTTATGTTGTACTGCGTTTTATCGGCGGCATAAAGGGGATGCGCTGTTGCTTTTGCAATTAAATCACACAGCTCTAATTCGCCGTCTAATTTACCAACCGCCATAATAACACGGTTGCGGGATACGGCACGTGAAAGCACCGAAACAAATTCCTGAGGTGAGTGGGTACGGCAGGTTAAGGTGCGCGCTTTGTACTTATAGCTGCAGGCAAGATTAAATTCCATTTCAAAATCGCTTGGAACTTTATAATAAATAATTTCCAATCTCATATCTGCCAAATTGCCCACATCCTTTCTCTTGTAAATTTATTAATCTATGAATACGCGTCTGACGTTGTCGCATGCACGCTGAACAAGGGCTTCAATATCCAATGCCTTTTCAGCAGTCTCGCATTGTTCAATAGTTGGACGGGTTTTAGGATGCTTGGGGGTAAATACCGTACAGCAATCCTCATAAGGCAGTACCGAAGTATCAAAGGTATCAATATTTCGCGCAATCTGGATAATATCCTTTTTATCCATACCAATAAGGGGACGCAATACAGGTATACCGCTTACATTATCGGTAACGGTAAGTGCGGGTAAGGTCTGGCTTGCAACCTGTCCTAAGCTTTCGCCTGTTATAAGCGCGGCGCAGTTGTTGCGGCGGGCAAGTTCGGTAGAAATGCGCATCATCATACGGCGCATAATAAGTGTAAAGAAGTCTTCGGGGCAGTGCTCTGCAATTGCTTCTTGTATTTCAGTAAAGGGGACAATATCAAGATCCATGGGTCCGCTGTAACGAGCTACCTTTTGCAACAACTGACGCACCTTTTGCTCGGCTTTTGGACCTGTGTAAGGGGGGCTTGCAAAATGAATGCCGTACAGCCAAAGGCCTCTTTTTGCCATTGTCCAGGCAGCAACAGGGCTGTCAATACCGCCTGAAATAAGTATAGCGGCGCGGCCGGCGCTGGAAGCGGGCATACCGCCTGCGCCTTCAAACTGTCCTGCGTGAATAAAGGCAAAGCTGTCACGAACCTCAACGTGCACGATAACATCGGGATTATGTACGTCAACCGAAAGATGCGGGAAAGCGTCAAGCAATGCACCGCCTGTTTCTATGCATATTTCGGGAGATGTTAAGGGGAAGCGCTTATCTGAACGACGGGCTTCAACCTTAAAGGTTTTTGCATTATTTAACACCTGTTCAAGATAAACGGGAGCTTTTGATAAAATGTCCTCAACCGTCTTTTCTACAGCGCAGGCACAGCAATATGCCGCAATACCAAAAATGCGGGAAATGCGGTCAAGAGCCTCTTTAATATCGTAATCATCGCTTTTTGGTATAAGCTGTATGGTGGATTGCGCACGTACAATTTCAATTTCGCCTAAGTTTTTTAAGCGGTGGCGTATACATTTGACAAGCTGGTCCTCAAAAGTGCGACGGTTAAGTCCTTTGAGCACAAGCTCACCGTTTTTTATAAGAATAATTTCTTTCATTATTCGGCTCTCCTTAGTTTACCTGGAATCTCTTGTATTGCTGCCGCTAATGCGTCAACATCCTGTATTGTGTTATAGCGGCAAAAGCTTATGCGCAAAGCGCTGTCAGACAGTCTTCGGTCAAGCTGCATTGAGGTAAGCACGTGGCTTTGATGTCCTTTTGAACAAGCACTGCCTGATGAAACATAAATGCCTTTTGACTCTAAAAAGTGCAGCAATGTTTCAGAGCGGTATCCGGTAATCGATATGTTAAGTATATGGGGCAATGCGCTTTCGGGCGAATTAATGACTACGCCGTCTATGCTTGAAAGCTTTTTCCTTGCCCAATTGTTAAGCTCTTTAATTTCCTTGCTTTGTTTTGGAATGTTAAGCTCTTGCATAGCGCCCAAAAGGCCTGCTATTGCAGGGGTGGGCTCTGTGCCGGAACGCAGATTGTTTTCCTGTCCGCCGCCGTGCAGCAGGGGGTCAATATGTACTTTTTTAGATTTATAAAGCAGCCCTACACCCTTTGGCGCGTGTATTTTATGGCCGCTTGCTGTCAGCATATCCACCTTTAAGGCGGTGACGGAAACGGGCATTTTGCCAAAGGCCTGTGAAGCATCACAGTGTATTATGGCGGGTGCTTTTACGGCATCAGCAAAGCTGCGTATTTTTTCTACAGGCAGAATAGCACCTGTTTCATTATTGACCAGCATTACACTTACAAGTATGGTGTCTGCCGTAATGGCATCTTTAAGCTTATCCTGAGATATAGTGCCGTCAGTCTCGGGTGCAACAAGCACAACCTCAAAGCCCTCTGTTTCTAAAAACTTAAGAGTGTTAAGCACTGACGGATGCTCAATTTGTGTCGAAACAATGCGGTTACCGCGACGTTTGCGTGAGCGTGCGCCGCAAATAAGCGCGGTATTGTTGCTTTCTGTTCCGCAGGAGGTAAAAAAAATTTCGTCCTCGCGGCAGGAAAGATGTTTTGCGGCAAGAATACGGGTATCATCAAGCAGCATTTGAGCATCAACACCCAAACCGTAAAGAGAGGACGGGTTTGCAAAATTTTCGGCAAGCGCTTTATTTATATAATCAACCGCGGTTTTACAAGGGGCGGTGGTAGCGCTGTTATCGAGATAAATTGTACTCAAATTATACACCCATCCTTTTTATACACTAATTATATATATTATACAATAATATACCCTTTTTCTCAACAGATATTTTTGGAATAAATGTTAACAATTAGGGAAATGTATTAAAAAAGGAAACGGAGCGCAAAAATGCAAGCAAGAACAAAAGTAAGAATAATAAGTTTATGGGCGGCGTCTTTGATCATTGCCTTTAGTTTTGTATACGGCGAAAGCCAAAGAGCAGAAAAATATAAAGCAAATCTTTCACGCATATACTCGGGCAATATGGCACAGCTTAATGAAGCGGTGTATGATGTTTCTGCCGAGCTGCAAAAAATTGTATATGCTTCAACACCTAAAAAAATGGGGAAAATAGCTGTTAATTTGTCCAAAAGGACAGCCATTGCAAAAAGCACACTTGCGGCTTTGCCCACAGGGCAGGAGGAGCTTGATACAATAAACAAATTTTTGTCCCAGGTAGGCGACTATGCTGCATATTTATCCGGCAAAGCAACGCAAAACCAAGAAATTACCGAAAGTGAAAGGCAAAATTTAGTACAGCTACGCAACATAGCGCAACAAATAAGCCAATCGGCAGATTTTGTGGGAGTAGATTTTGCAAAATTAGAGTCCTGGCAGGAGGACATTGACCAAACGGGTAAGGAAGGAGCTTTTGGCAGCGGTATGGCAGATGCGCAAAATCAGCTTGAAGATTATCCTACGCTTATATATGACGGCCCGTTTTCCGATGTGATAGAGCAACAAACCTCAAAAATGTTGGAAAATGAAAAAGAAATTACTCAAAGCGATGCACAAAGAATAGCTGCTACAGCTATTTCAGCCAAGACAGAAGATATTAGTTTTTTATCAGAAGAAAAGGGCAAAATACCGGCCTTTTGTTTTGGCACAGATGACAGTTATGTTGCGATTACAAAAAAGGGCGGATATATTTTATACTTCAGAAAAAGCAGGGATATAGGCAATACAATCTTAGACGGTGAACAGGCGGTAAAAGCTGCAAAGGAATATCTTGATGCGTACACTGATAGGCTTGGCGGCACCTTTGTACCATGCTATTATTTTACCGATGAGGGTGTATGCACAGCAAACTTTGCCTATAAACAGGGCGATACTGTGTGCTATACAGATTTAATAAAAATAGGCGTGGCAATGGACACGGGCGAGATTGTTTTGATGGAGTCGCGGGGTTATTTAATGAATCACTATGACCGTAGTATTGTGAGTCCAAAATTCACAAAGGAAGAGGCAATTTCATCCCTTTGCAGCACTTTAGAGTGCAAAAAAGTTACACTTGCGCTTATACCTACCGACGGCGGCTCACAGGTGCATTGCTACGAGCTGCTCTGTGACGGCATTGACGGACAAGAGGTGCTTGTGTATCTTAATGTTACCACTTTGCAGGAGGAGCAGATTTTAATTTTACTGAAAACTGATGGCGGTACACTTACAAAATAAATAGCATATCTTTTGTTTGTAAAACCAACACTTAATTATATTCTAACACAGGTACTGTCCCATAAAACTAACTTTATATGTGCATGAAACAGAGGGCTATTTCAAATTTGTGATAATTTTGCCCTTTTTATATCATAATCGAGGGCGATTTTTGTGCCGCTTTTGGGTTGGTAATAGATGAGACGTTTCGGGATGATTTGCGGCGTGGTGGTGTGTAGTTAGGGTAATAGTAAACCATACAGACGGCGCGTTCATCTATCATATAATGATTGCTTACAATATAAGATGCTTTGCCGGCAGAAGTTATGTGCTCCGGGAAATAGATGTCCTCGTAGTCATTCAACAGATAATCTTTGTAGTTATGGTCAATATATGGAAATTCCGCCCTCACATAAACTTAAACAAGTCCAGTAAAAACGGACAATAAAAAAATCCCCCTCCTATGGTAGAATTAAATAACTACCATAGGAGGGTATTTTTATGTC
>CAKSST010000014.1 GCA_934489895.1 uncultured Eubacteriales bacterium
CAATTAAAAACAAAACTGACACCACTCGAAAAGCAATGTCAGTATGTTGCTTAAAATTTAATATAACCTACCATAGGAGCTTTTTGTACTGTCCGCACAAATTGGGTCAGTACATTACGGGTTTCGGGGTTTTCTTTATGCTTTAAAATTTTTTCTTTATATTAGATATAGTAACCATATTTTTAGTTTTAAGATAAATTGTATTTTATGTATTTTCTTTGACAGATAAAGTTCTATAATCCAAGGAAACGATATGATTTTGAACCGTAGCTTTTTCAAATACAACATTTGTTTTGATGCAACATGTATAGAAAACATAAGTGCATTCATCCGATTTTCCTTAACCAATCCAGTCTTTAAAAGTGGTTTCGTATTTTGCTTTTAAATTAATAGCACAAGACTCAAATTGATGGACTGTAATTCGCCATCTTTAACACGATAAACGATATTACTAGGCCTGATTATCTTATTTGCCAAGGTTTACGGCGAATATATAAGTGTCAATGAATATCATTGTGCAAAAACGGAATAAACAGCGCAGCTATAAAGCTTACTTTAAGACTTTAATTTTAAAAAAAGCCAAGTGATATTAATATCACTTGGCTTTTTTTAAAATCAGGCCCCCGCATCATTTTGAAAACAACGATGTGAGGGTCTGATAAATTCAAATTATTCCGTGACAGATACTTTTATTGCCTTACAGAAGCTCGATGATTGCCATTTCAGCAGCATCGCCTCTACGAGGACCAATCTTTGTAATGCGGGTGTATCCGCCAGAACGGTTGGCATACTTAGGTGCCACCTCATCAAACAACTTTTTAACAACATCTTCTTTGGTAATGAAAGACATTGCCAAGCGTTTGTTGTAAAGAGTGTTTTCTTTTGCGAGGGTTATATACTTTTCAGCTAAAGAACGAACCTCTTTGGCACGGGTTTCAGTTGTTTCAACCTTGCCGTTCTCAATGAGATAGGTTACCATACCTCTGAGCATGGAAAGCCTATGAGGGCTGGTTCTTCCGAGTTTTCTCGTTCCGGGCATTCTAATCCACTCCTAACCGGTATTATTCACTTTCCTTGCTGAGTGAGTAGCCAAAGGAATTAAGCTTTACTACCACTTCTTCAAGGGATTTGCGTCCGAGGTTTCTAACCTTCATCATATCTTCCTCGGTCTTGTTAATTAAGTCTTGCACGGTATTTATGCCGGCACGCTTCAAGCAGTTGAAGCTACGAACAGAAAGATCAAGCTCTTCAATAGTCATGTCAAGAACCTTTTCTTTTGCTCTATCGCCTTTTTCGGAAAGCAAGCTTTCCTCACTGTTTGCAGCATCAGACAAATCAAGGAACAAAGCAAGATGGTCACGCAAAATCTTTGCAGAAAGCGAAACAGCATCATTTGCTTTGATTGTACCGTTTGTCCAAACCTCTAAGGTAAGGCAGTCATAGTCAATCAAATGACCAACACGTGTGCTCTCAACTGAGTAATTGCACTTGAGAACAGGTGTGAATATTGAGTCAACTTTAATAACGCCGATAACATCCTTTTCGGTCTTGTTACGCTCAACAGGTACATATCCTCTGCCCATTTCAAGCGTAAGCTCCATAACAAGCTTGGCGCCCTCACCGACAGTTGCAATGTAAAGATCAGGGTTAAGTATCTCAACTTCTGAATCAGTTTTGATGGAAGCACCGGTAACAACGCAAGGACCTTCAGCGTCAATCAACACCTTTTTAGGCTCATTGGTATGAAGCAATGCAGTAAGACCTTTGATGTTAAGGATGATTTCAGTAACATCCTCTTTCACGCCTTCAATAGTTGAAAATTCGTGAACAACACCATCAATCTTTACTGATGTAACAGCTACACCCTCAAGCGTTGAAAGCAGAACGCGTCTCATACTGTTGCCAAGAGTTGTGCCATAACCTCTCTCAAGAGGTTTCATGACAAACTTACCGTAGGTACCGTCGCCCGACAACTCCAGCGTTTCAATTCTGGGCTTTTCAATTTCTATCATGCAAAAGCTCCATTTCTCCGCACAAAAAATATAATAGAAAGGCGGAAGTAGTGCGGTTCAATCCCGCCTGTAGATAAGTTAAATCCTATTATTTTGAGTAGAACTCAACAATAAGCTGTTCTTCAACAGGTGCCTCAATCTGTTCACGCTCAGGCAGGTTAAGAATCTTTGCTTCATGAGATTCACTGTTAACGTCGATCCAATTGGGAACGGGACGACCAGAGTTAGCCTCAAATACAGCCTTCATCTTCTCGGTATCAGCGCTCTTTGCGCATACCTTAATAACATCGCCTGCACGAAGCAGATATGAAGGAATGTTTACGCGCTTGCCATTAACCTCATAGTGTCCATGAGTTACAAGCTGTCTTGCTTCTGCTCTTGAAGAAGCAAATCCTACGCGGTAAACAACATTGTCAAGACGGCTTTCAAGAATTCGAAGCAGGTTTGTACCTGTTACACCGGGCTTTCTTTCAGCCATCTCAAAATAATGATGGAACTGAGACTCCAGAATACCGTAAAAACGTCTTGCTCTTTGTTTAGCACGAAGTTGTAAACCGTATTCGGATGTCTTTTTGCGACCCTGACCGTGCTGGCCGGGGGCATAAGCTCTTTGAGCCACTGAACATTTACCGGAATAGCAACGCTCGCCCTTGAGGAAAAGTTTCTGACCTTCCCTGCGGCAGAGTTTGCAAGCCGGACCAGTATATCTTGCCATATCTATTTACCCTCCAAACGGTTATACTCTTCTTCTCTTAGGCGGACGGCATCCATTATGCGGGATCGGAGTAACATCTTTAATGAGACTTACTTCAAGTCCTGCCGCCTGTAATGCACGGATAGCAGCTTCGCGTCCTGCGCCGGGGCCCTTAACAAAAACCTCAACGGTTTTAAGACCATGCTCCATAGCAGCCTTAGCAGCTATTTCTGCTGCACTCTGTGCAGCAAACGGAGTGGACTTTCTAGAACCACGGAATCCAAGCTCACCAGCTGATGCCCAGGAAATTGCATTGCCCTGAGTATCTGTTATTGTAACAATAGTATTGTTGAAGGTTGACTGGATATGGACAGAGCCCTTTTCGATATTTTTCTTCTCGCGGCGTCTGCGGGTGGTTGTACTGGTTTTACCCTTTGTAGCCATATTATCTTCCCTCCATTACTTTTTCTTATTAGCCATGGTCTTTCTGGGACCTTTGCGAGTGCGGGCATTTGTTTTTGAACGTTGCCCTCTTACCGGCAAGCCTTTACGATGGCGTGAGCCACGATAGCTACCGATTTCAATAAGGCGTTTGATATCCATCGCATTTGCACGACGAAGGTCACCCTCGGTCTGTACATTGTGATCAATATACTCACGCAGTTTTGCTATGTCTTCTTCAGTGAGATCCTTAACGCGTGTGTCAGGATTGATACCTGTGTCAGCGAGAATCTTTTTTGATACTGTAAGACCTATACCGAAAATGTAAGTGAGTCCTATTTCAACTCTTTTTTCGTTAGGCAGGTCTACACCGGCAATACGTGCCATTTATCAATGCACCTCCACATTTTTTGTGCGCGGGGATTAACCCTGACGCTGTTTGTGCTTGGGATTCTCACAAATAACCATGATACGTCCCTTGCGTTTGATGACTTTGCATTTTTCGCAAATCTTTTTAACAGAAGGTCTGACTTTCATTTTATATACCTCCTAAATTTAAGCCATTACTTAGAGCGCCATGTAATGCGTCCCTTTGTAAGATCATACGGTGACATTTCCACCGTGACCTTGTCACCCGGAAGGATGCGAATAAAATTCATACGCAATTTTCCGGATATATGGGCAAGTATTACATGACCATTTTGAAGTTCAACCTTAAACATTGCGTTAGGTATTGCCTCAATAACTGTGCCCTCTACCTCAATCATGTCTGTTTTAGACATTATTGTTCCTCCCGGCTGTCCGCCTGCCCTGCAAATTCCCGCAGCGCTGACGTCAGTAATTTATTGGTTGACATATTTTCAATGTCAATTGTTGTGGCGGTCACCGCCAGATGCAAGGGGTTTTTAGGTTTTGGATTGTCAAGCTTTCTTTTTCTGCCGTCGGCAACATATACACGCTTGTCATTAACCTTGATTACCACCATATAGCATCCTTTGTCACGCCCAGCCTTTGAACAAACTATTCTTCCGGGTTTCATAATTGCCTCCGTCAGTCACAAACCGTCATTATAACAGGTCCATCTTTAGTGATTGCAATTGTATGTTCAAAATGAGCTGATAACGAGCCGTCACAGGTGAGTACGGTCCAGCCGTCCGGCAAAACCTTAACCTTTTCTTTACCCATGTTAACCATAGGCTCAATAGCTAAAGTCATTCCGGGCATCAACCTTACTCCCCTACCGGCTGTACCAAAATTAGGTACCTCCGGAGCCTCATGTAGGCTCGTGCCTACTCCATGGCCCACAAACTGTCGTACCACAGAGTAACCGCGTGCCTCAACATACGTCTGAATTGCGTTGGAAATATCACCGATTCTGCCGCCGGTACGCGTCGCGTTTATACCTTCGTAAAGGCTCTCACGTGTCGTGTCCATCAGCCGCTTTGCCTCAGGTGAAACATCACCCGCTGCAAAAGTGGCGGCATTGTCACCGTGGTATCCCTCAAAGCAGGCACCAAGATCAACGCTGACTATATCACCGTTTTTTATGATGCGCGATTTTGACGGTATGCCATGAATAACTTCATTATTTATTGATATACAGGCCGTTGCAGGATAGCCCTGATAACCTTTAAAGTTAGGTGTTGCTCCCTGCTCACGAATATACTTTTCAGCAATACGATCCAACTCAGCAGTAGAAACGCCGGGTTCCACCGCCCGTCCTATCAATTTTAACGCACCGGCAGAAATTCTGCAAGCCTCTTTCATAAGAGCCAATTCTCTGCCTGTCTTAAGCACTATCATTTTTACAACCTCAAAGCAGAAATAATTGAAGAAAACACATTTTCCATACTCTGCTGTCCGTCTACCGTGCAAAGTCTTTGTGATTGCTCATAATAGCCTATCAAAGGTTCGGTAGTATTATGATAAACGCTTAATCTGTCCTTTACAGTTTCAGGAGTATCATCCTTACGGCAGATAAGCTTACCGCCGCAATCATCACAAACACCCTCATTAACAGGTTTTTTGTGAGCAAGATGGTAGCTTGCTCCGCAATTATCACAAACACGTCTTTGGGACATTCTGTTAATAATAGCACTATCCTCAACTTCAATTAAAATAACCTTGTTAATTTCCACACCCATTTCATCAAGCGCCTTAGCCTGAGGAATTGTTCGCGGAAAGCCGTCAAGTAAGAAACCGTTAGCACAGTCGTCTTTTGCAATCCGTTCCCTGATGATATCCAAAATGATATCATCAGGAACAAGATTACCGGCATCTATAATCGCCTTAATCTCATTACCCTTTGCTGTTCCTGATTTGGCAGCATCGCGTAAAATGTTACCTGTAGAAATAGCGGGTATTGAAAATTTCTCACAAATAAGTTTCGCTTGAGTTCCTTTACCTGCACCCGGAGGGCCTAAAAGTATTAAGTTCACTCAAACGTCACCTCCTGAAAGATTAATCCAAGAATCCTTTGTAATGGCGCATAAGCATTTGTGATTCAAGATTCTGAACCGTATCAAGTGCAACACCAACAAGAATCAGGACTGAAGTACCGCCAAGTTGAATGGGAATTCCGCCCATATTGCCGATAGCAATAGGTAATACAGCAAGGAAGCCAAGGAAAATAGCGCCCATCAGGGTTATTCTTGACAAAATCTTTGCAATAAAATCGGAGGTTGATTTGCCGGGTCTGATACCGGGGATTGAACCGCCGTTTTTGCGGAGATTGTTTGCCATTTCAACAGGATTGTACTGAATAGTAGTATAGAAGTATGCAAAGGCAATAATCAATGCAAAGTAAAGTATTGCATAGAATACACCTTGTACACTGAACAGTGTCATAAGCTTGTAGAAGCTTGTGTTAGGATTCTTTAAAAAAGAAAGAATCATTGTAGGCAACATCAAAATTGAGCTAGCAAATATGATAGGCATAACACCTGACATATTTACTTTAATCGGGATATGTGTATTCTGACCGCCGTACATCTTACGTCCTACAACACGCTTTGCGTACTGTACGGGGATGCGACGCTCTGAATTTGTCATCCAAACGATAAATGCAACAATTAAGAGGAAGAGAACCACAATTCCTAAAACTGCAATCTTCTGTCCAATTTCACCGTCAATGAAGGCCTTACCAAGTGTTGTAAACGCCTGAGGACCTCTAGAAATGATACCGGCAAACAAAATTATTGAAATTCCGTTGCCAATACCTTTTGCATCAATCTGTTCACCAAGCCACATAATCAATGCGGAGCCTGCAGCAAAGCAAAGTACTATTACTGCACCGGCAAAAATTAAAGCACCGGTTGCGTTTTTGGCTACTGTAAGGAAGCCGCTATTCTTCAGATAGAAGAAATATGCAACACCCTGCAATAATGCAAGACCAACAGTAACAAAACGTGTTATTTTAGCAACAACCTTCTGACCCTCTTCGCCCTCTTTTGAAAGACGTTCAAGAGCAGGAATGGCAACTGCCAAAAGCTGCATGATAATTGAAGCGTTGATGTAAGGGGTTACAGACATTGAGAATATAGCAGCATATTCAAGTCCGCCACCGGTCATGATTGACAAGTAATTAAGAAACTCTGAAGTTCCGTTGCCCTGAATGGCAGCGGAAAGCGCAGACCAATCAACATAAGGTACCGGAATAAAGGAACCTATACGGAAAATTGCAACTATAAAAATAGTAAATAATATCTTTTTACGCAATTCGGGTAATCGCCAAGCATTCTTAATCGTTTCAATCATTGTTAGTCACCTCTGCCTTGCCGCCTGCAGCCTCAATTTTTTCCTTTGCAGATGCGGAGAAGGCGTCAGCTTTAACTGTAAGCTTTTTGGTAAGATTGCCGTTTGCAAGAACCTTAACCGGCTTATCAGCTTTTTTAATTTTGCCCGCTTTAACAAGAGCCTCAGCGTCTACAGTTGCGCCATCTTTAAAGGTTTCTAAAGCAGAAAGATTTACAACAGCATATTCAACTCTGAAAATGTTGTTGAAACCGCGCTTAGGAACACGTCTTTGCAACGGCATCTGACCACCCTCAAATCCAAGCTTCATGCTGAAGCCTGCACGGGCCTTTTGACCCTTGTGACCTTTACCTGCTGTTTTACCGTTACCGGAGCCATGACCTCTACCAACGCGCTTAACTGTTTTTGTTGATCCCTCTGCGGGAGATAATTCGTGTAATTTCACTTTTCGCACCTCCTTAAATAAAACTGCGGTAATTATTTAAATGTTACCTCGATGAGGTGGATGATTTTTTTGATTTTGCCCATTGTCTGGGGATTGTTAGGCTGAACAGTTACGTCACCTATCTTTGAAAGACCCAGAGCTTTGGCGGTGGCAATCTGGTCTTTTTTAGAACCGATCAAGCTACCTTTTAGCTTAATTGTTACGCTTGCAGCGTTTGCTTTAGCCATTTTGCCAACCTCCTATCCTAAAATTTCTTGTGCCGATTTGCCGCGCTTTGCAGCAACTTCGTCAATGGATTTCAGACTGGCAAGACCGTTAATTGTAGCACGTACAACATTGCAGGGGTTGTTAGAACGAAGAGCCTTTGTTCTAATATCTTTAATACCTGCAACTTCAACAACAGCACGTACTGCGCCGCCGGCGATAACACCGGTACCGGGACCGGCAGGCTTAAGCATTACGCGGCCTGCACCAAACTTGCCTATTGTTTCATGAGGGATTGTGGTGCCTTTAAGAGAAATCTTCATAAGATTTTTCTTTGCATCCTCTATACCCTTACGTATAGCATCCGGAACTTCTCCTGCTTTACCTAAGCCAAAACCGATTGTTCCGTTGCCGTCGCCAACAACAACCAGTGCGGAAAACTTCATAATGCGTCCGCCCTTAACGGTTTTTGATACGCGGTTTATGGCAACTACACGTTCATTTAATTCTAAAGTTGAAGCGTCAATATTGTTAGCCAAAATGTTTCCTCCCTCTCATCAGAACTTAAGGCCGCCCTCACGGGCACCCTCAGCAAGTTCCTGTACACGTCCGTGGTAGATATATCCGCCACGATCAAATACTACTTCAGAAACTCCTTTTGCAATAGCGCGCTCGGCAATCAATTTGCCGACTTTTCTTGCAGCTTCCTTATTTCCTCTGCCGCCCTCGAAATTCTTCTCAGCTGAGGAAGCAGCTGCAATTGTGACACCGGCTACATCATCAATCACCTGAGCATAAATTCTGCTGGATGAACGAAAAACATTAAGACGGGGGCACTCTGGAGTGCCGCTTATCTTGCCGCGCACACGGGAGTGGCGTACAAGACGTGCTTTTTTAGTATCAATCTTTTTAATCATGTCTTATACTCTCCTTTTACTTTGCGCCTTTAGCGGCCTTGCCCTCTTTACGACGGACAATCTCGCCTTGATATCTAATGCCCTTGCCCTTATAAGGTTCGGGACGGCGTTTTTCGCGAACATCAGCTGCGAACTGGCCAACCTTCTGCTTGTCGGGACCGGAAATAACAATTGTGTTCTGGTTGGGAACATCAATCGTAATGCCGGGAATTTCGGACATTATAACCTGATGGGAAAAACCAAGATTCATAACCAGGTCTTTACCCTGCTTTGCTACACGGTAACCAACACCGTTTACTTCCAATGTCTTGGAGAATCCGTTAGTAACGCCCTCCACCATATTGGCAATAAGTGTACGTGACATACCGTGAAGTGAACGATCCTCTTTATCATCGCTCTTACGTGCAACGATAATTTCAGCATTCTCAACAGATACTGTAATCTGGGGACAAAGTGTCTGAGCAAGCTCACCTTTGGGGCCCTTAACGGTAACAGTATTGTCTGTAACTTTAACATCTACCCCGGCAGGGATTGCAATGGGTTTTAATCCTATACGTGACATATTCGCTGCACCCCCCTACCAGATATAAGCGAGCACCTCGCCGCCAACATTAGCGACACGTGCTTGCTTATCAGTCATGATGCCCTTAGATGTTGAAAGAATTGCAACACCAAGACCTCTCATAACCTTAGGCATATCCTCTACGTTTGTGTATATACGCAGACCGGGTTTGGACACTCTTCGGAGTCCCGTAATGACCTGCGTTTTGTTCTGGGTGTATTTCAAAACAATATGAATTACGCCCTGCTTTCCGTCATCAATGACCTGAAAGTCGTTAATGTAACCCTCGTCCAACAAAATCTGTGCAATTGACTTCTTTACGTTGGAAGCGGGAATATCAACCGAATCGTGCTTTGCTGAACTTGCGTTACGAATTCTTGTAAGCATATCAGCGATGGTATCGGTGATTTGCATGCCTTGTTCCTCCTTTGCTTAATTGCTTACCAGCTAGCCTTCTTTACTCCGGGAATTTCGCCCTTATAAGCAAGCTCCCTGAAGCAGATGCGGCAGATTCCGTACTTACGAAGAGTGGCATGCGGACGGCCGCAGATCTTACATCTGGTATACTGCCTTGTGGAAAACTTTGCAGGTCTTGCCTGCTTTATTTTCATTGCTGTTTTGGCCATAATTCCTCTCCTTACTTCGCGAACGGAGCACCCATGAGCGTTAACAGCTCGCGTGCTTCTTCATCTGTGTTAGCGGTAGTAACAAATATAATGTCCATTCCGCGTACTTTGTCAATCTTATCATAAACAATTTCCGGGAAAATCAACTGCTCCTTAACACCCATTGAGTAGTTGCCGCGGCCGTCGAATGAATCGGGGTTAATACCACGGAAGTCTCTAACTCTGGGAAGTGCTGCAGTAAATAAGCGGTCAATAAAGTCATACATTCTCTCGCCGCGAAGGGTAACTTTAACGCCGATAGGCATGCCCTGACGAAGCTTGAAGTTTGCAACTGACTTTCTTGCCTTGCAGACTACCGGATGCTGACCGGTAATGATAGTAAGATCATTAACAATAGCATCAATAGCCTTCGGGTTCTCTCTTGCCTCGCCGCAGGCAACATTGATAACAATCTTTTCCATCTTGGGTATCTGCATTACGCTTTTGTAATTAAATTTCTTCATAAGCGCAGGAGCAATTGTTTTAATGTATTCTTCTTTAATTCTTGACATCTCTCAATTCCTCCCAAAACTTAAAATGTTGCGCCGCATTTTTTGCACATGCGGGCTTTTTTGCCATCCTCAATCTTGTGTGCAAGACGGGTAGGCTTATTGCATTTGGGGCAAACAAGCATCAGCTTTGATGCGTAAATTGCACTCTCGGTCTTAATAATACCGGAGGGGTCGCCCGCTTTTTTGGGTTTAACATGCTTTGAAACAATGTTAAGACCCTCGACAATGCATTTTCCTTCTTTAGTGCTAACCTGTAAAACCTTGCCGGTCTTTCCTTTGTACTCATCGTCGCCGGTCAAAAGCATTACGGTATCGCCAACTTTTATGCCGAGTTTACTCATAATTTTCTCCTTTGCGATTAAAGTACTTCAGGAGCCAAAGATAAAATCTTGAGATAATCCTTATCACGAAGCTCTCTGGCTACAGGTCCGAAAATACGTGTGCCACGGGGATTCTTATCATCCCTGATAAGCACAGCTGCGTTTTCATTAAATCTGATATAAGTGCCGTCATTGCGACGAAGGCCTCTTGCGGAACGAACCACGACAGCCTTTACAACATCGCCCTTCTTAACAGTACCACCGGGGATGGCCTTTTTTACAGAAGCAACGATAACGTCGCCTATATTGGCGTACCTCCTTTTGGAGCCTCCTAACACGCGGATGCACATAATCTCTTTAGCACCGGTATTGTCGGCAACCTTGAGGTAACTCTGTTGCTGTATCACAGTGTTTTCCTCCTAACAAAAGTCCTTATTTAGCTTTTTCTATTATTTCAACAACGCGCCATCTCTTGTCTTTTGACAGAGGACGTGTTTCCATAATAGAAACTCTGTCGCCTACCTGGCAGGCATTATTTTCATCATGGGCTTTAAGCCTAATAGTGTTTTTGATAATTTTCTTGTAAAGCGGATGTCTAACGTTATCTTCGATGGCAACTACTACAGTTTTATCCATCTTGTCGCTGACAACTCTGCCTGTTCTGGTTTTACGAAGATTTCTATCACTCATGACTGTCTGCCTCCTTACGCATTAGTATTTTCCGAAAGCTCACGCTCGCGTAGTACTGTCTTTACTCTGGCAATATCCTTTTTTACAGCGCCTATGCGTGCAGGATTGTCCAGCTGATTAATTGCATGCTGAAAGCGCAGATGAAACAGGTCTTTTTTGAGGTCTTCCAGCAGCTTAATGAGCTCAGTTACGGATTTTTCTTTAATTTCTTGTGCGTTCATTACTGCTCATCCTCCGTTTCCTGCTTAGCTATTACTTTACATTTGATAGGCAGTTTGTTAGCAGCCAAACGCATAGCTTCGCGAGCAAGCTCCTCATCAACACCTGCGATTTCAAACATTACACGGCCGGGTTTAACAACTGCTACCCAATATTCAGGAGAGCCTTTACCTGAACCCATTCGAGTTTCTGCAGGCTTCTCGGTAATTGGCTTATCCGGGAATATCTTTATCCAAACTTTACCGCCACGCTTGATGCAACGAGTCATCGCTACACGGGCAGCTTCTATCTGATTTGAAGTGATCCAGGCCGGTTCAAGAGCCTGTAGACCGAAATCACCGTAGCTTACGGTGTTACCGCGTGTTGCCTTACCTGTCAAACGGCCTCTGTGTACTCTGCGGTATTTAACTCTTTTAGGCATTAACATTAGCGGTTGCCTCCTTCCTTCTTGGAAGCTGATTTACGTGAATCATGGAGAACCTCGCCTGTGTAGATCCAAACCTTAACGCCTATACGGCCGTAGGTTGTCTTTGCCTCAGCAAAGCCGTAATCAATATCAGCTCTAATTGTCTGAAGAGGAATTGTACCTTCATGATAATGCTCAGTACGTGCAATTTCAGCACCGCCGAGACGACCTGAACACTGTGTCTTGATACCCTTTGCACCGCAGCGCATTGCGCGGCCGATGGAGAGTTTCATTGCACGACGGAAAGAAGTTCTCTTTTCAAGCTGTGCTGCAATATTTTCTGCAACCAATGTTGCGTTAAGGTCAGGATTCTTAACCTCAACAATATTGATAACAACAGGTTTGCCGAGCATTTTCTGAACGGATTGTCTTAATTTTTCAATTTCTGCGCCGTTACGTCCGATAATGATACCGGGCTTAGCGCAATGAATGTGAAGTCTTACACGCTTTGCATCACGTTCAATCTCAATCTTGGGAACGCCCGCACTGTAAAGCTTCTTTTTAAGGTATTTGCGAAGGTTATAGTCTTCTACCAGGGTATCACCGAAGCTCTTATTGTCGGTAATCCAGCGAGAGTCCCAATTCTTTATAACACCAACGCGAAAACCGTTAGGATTAACTTTCTGGCCCATTAACTAAAACCTCCCTTTATTTCTGAATTTCTTTTTCCCTGAGGATCAGGGTTACATGAGATGTTCTCTTCAATATTCTGTGTGCACGGCCGTGGTCACAGGGACGGATTCTTTTAAGAGTAGGTCCGGGTGATACAAAGCACTCTGCAACATATAAAGAAGCAACATTCATATTATGATTATTTTCCGCATTTGCCATTGCAGAAGCCAAAAGCTTTTGCAGAGGCTCGCAGGCGGCCTTCGGAATATTCTTAAGAATTGCCATGGCTTTGTCTGCGGGCTGATTGCGGATAAGATCCAGCACAATCTTCACCTTACGGGGTGAAATGCGGGCGTATTTTAAAACTGCCCTTGATTCCATAAGTCATATTCTCCTTTCGACCGCTTATTTACCGGTTGTCTTTGCTCCGGCATGGCCTTTGAATGTTCTGGTGGGAGCAAACTCACCGAGCTTGTGTCCAACCATATCTTCAGTGATGTATACCGGAACATGACGGCGACCGTCATGAACTGCTACGGTGTGACCGACAAAATCCGGAAAAATAGTGGATGCGCGGCTCCAAGTTTTGAGAGCTCTCTTCTCACCTGAAGCATTCATTTCCTGTATTCTTTTAAGCAACACAGGTTGCACAAAAGGTCCTTTTTTAACGCTTCTACCCATTTACTGTTTCTCCTTTCGTCGATTAACCGTTGCGACGCTTTACGATAAGCTTATTTGAAGCTTTATTCTTCTTGCGTGTCTTATAGCCCAAAGCAGGTTTACCCCATGGAGTAACCGGACCGGGACGACCAATCGGGGATTTACCTTCACCACCGCCGTGGGGGTGATCGTTGGGGTTCATAACAGAACCGCGAACTGTGGGACGGATGCCCATATGGCGTTTGCGTCCTGCTTTACCGATGTTGATGTTTGCATACTCAGGATTGCTTACCTGGCCAACAGTAGCCATACAATCAATGGGAACATTGCGGAGCTCACCGGAAGGCATACGTAAAAGTGCCAATCCATTTTCTTTAGCCATCAACTGAGCCATGTTACCTGCTGAACGAGCAAACTGAGCGCCCTTGCCGGGATAAAGCTCAATGTTGTGGATAAACGTACCAACCGGAATTGCTGTAAGAGGTAATGCGTTACCGGGCTTAATATCAGCGTCGGGGCCGCTTACAACCTTATCACCTACTGAAAGGCCGATAGGAGCAATTATATAACGCTTCTCGCCGTCTTCAAACTGAATAAGAGCGATGAATGCTGTGCGGTTGGGATCGTACTCAAGAGCGATTACAGTAGCTACATCACCGAAACGATCTCTCTTGAAATCGATAATTCTGTATTTTTTGCGATTACCGCCGCCACGATGGCGAACGGTTATGCGGCCATAGCTGTTGCGGCCTGCATTCTTTTGTTTCTTAGCCAAAAGACTCTTTTCCGGAGCTTTTTTGGTAAGCTCAGAATAATCCATAGTGGTCATTCCGCGAAGGCCGGGAGTCGTAGGCTTATAATGTTTAATTGCCATTTTAAATTTCACTCTCCTGTTGAGGCTTAGCGGGACTTAAAAGCCCCATACATTGCCATAGATATTGGGGGTTTTATTTCAAACCGTCAAAGAATTCAATTGATTTTGAATCTTTCTTAAGGGTAACAATTGCTTTTTTCCAGCTTGAAGTGTAACCCGAATATCTGCCCATGCGTTTTTCCTGACCACGCACGTTAATAGTGTTAACCTTGTCAACATCTACTTTGAAGATTTCTTCAACTGCTTTTTTTATCTCCGCTTTATTGGAGTCTTTAGCAACCTTGAAGGTGTATTTTTTGGTTTCTATGCCGTCAATGCTCTTTTCAGTAATGATCGGCGCTATAATGATATCGTGTGCGGTTTTCATTATGCGTAAACCTCCTCGATCTTAGCAATAGCGTCTTTAACAACAACCAGCTTTTCAGCATTAATAATATCATAGATATTAATTGTGTTGAACTGTGCTGTTTTTACGCCGGGGATATTTGCGGCACTCTTTACGCAAACGGGGTTGTTGTCAGCAAGTACCAAAAGTGTTTTGCCGGTAGCGCCGATAGCGTTGAGGCAGTCAACAACTGTCTTTGTCTTGTAACCCTCTAAGGTAAGCTCGCTGAGAACGATTAAGTTCTTGTTGGCAACCTTATCGGAAAGAGCTGACTTGATAGCCAGTCTGCGAACCTTTTTATTAAGCTCGTAAGAATAATCTCTGGGCTTCGGTCCAAGAGCGATACCGCCGTGTCTCCACTGGGGAGCGCGGATAGAACCCTGTCTTGCATGACCTGTACCCTTTTGTCTCCAAGGCTTTCTACCGCCACCCGATACTTCTGTACGGGTTAAGGTTGACTGTGTGCCCTGACGCTGATTTGCCAGGTAATTTACAACTGCCATGTGCATAACAACTGCGTTGGGCTCAATTCCGAAAACATCTTTGGAAAGCTTAATCTTTTCGATTTCGTTTCCCTTCATGTCTAAAACTGCTACATTAGCCATGTTATACAACTCCTTCCTCAAGCCTTAACGCTGTCGAAAACAACAACAATGCCGCCCTTGGGGCCGGGGACAGCGCCCTTGATAGCAATAATGTTATTTTCTGCGTCGACCTTAACTACCTCAAGGTTCTGAACAGTAACGCGCTCAGCACCAAGATGTCCGGCCATCTTTTTGTTTTTGAAAACCCTGGAAGGGTCGCTGATGGAACCAAGTGAACCGCCGTGTCTTGCTACCGGACCGGTACCATGAGACATTTTAAGACGGTGGAAATTCCAACGTTTGATTGTACCTGCATAACCTTTACCTTTGCTGGTTCCGCGAACGTCTACCTTGTCGCCTGCTGCAAATACATCTGCTTTAATGATGTCACCAACATTGATGCCCTCTATGCTTTCCAGACGGAACTCACGAAGAACCTTCTTGGGAGCAACATCGCCCTTTGCGAAGTGGCCTGCCTGAGGTTTGTTAACCTTGCTTGCCTTTAAATCGCCATAGCCTACCTGAACAGCAGCATATCCGTCGTTCTCAACTGTCTTAACCTGCGAAACAGCACAAGGGCCAGCTTGAATAACTGTTACGGGAACTACGTTGCCGTTCTCGTCAAAAAGCTGAGTCATGCCCAGTTTTTTTCCGATGATTCCTTTTTTCATTTTACTTTCCTCCTGTATAGGTTATTGGTTGACCCTTTCGGCCAACATGACCTCGACGGCTTACAGTTTAATTTCAAACTCAACGCCGGCGGGGAGTTCGATGCTTCTGAGCGCCTCAATAGTCTTATTGGACGGATGCAGTACATCGATGAGTCTTTTGTGAATACGCTTTTCAAACTGCTCACGGCTGTCCTTGTATTTATGAACAGCGCGCAGGATGGTAACAATCTCTCTTTCGGTAGGGAGCGGTACGGGACCCGATACTCTTGCACCGGTGCGCTTTGCAGTTTCAACAATCTTTTCTGCAGACTGGTCTACCAAAGCGTGATCGTAACCTTTGATGCGAATTCTGATTTTTTCATTTCCTGCCATTATGATTTGCCTCCTTGTCAGGATTGGCCCAGGAACTTGTACTGTGCCGGGTGTTTCGCCCTGCCACATTATAAAACCGGATAACCGCTATGGTTAAATCCGGGTACGGCACAAAGCCGCATTTACAAAAGCAAAGCCTTTGTAATATTAGAAAATTCCTGTCGCCCGGTTTATAAATCGGACATACTCCGCGGAAATTTCCCGGTCCGAAGCCGGCCACCTCCCGCATCAACGCATATCTTCACGCATAAAGCGTGCTATATGATAATACCACAAACATTTTGTGATTGCAAGTAGTTTTTTAAAAAATTTAAAATTTTTATTTAGGGATATATGTCCTGCTTTTTAGTCGCCTTATGTAATAGGTAGCGGCGCATGGATTTTTACATTAAAAAATTCCATACGCCGCGGTTAATTAATTTTAAATTAGATTTTTTCTGCGTGATCAAAAATCTTTTCAGGAAGTTCACTTTCGTCACAAGAAATTGTGAAGATAAAGTTGATGTTGCTTTCTTCGGAAAGAACAGAAACTCTGTCAAGGAAAGCTGAAAGTGCGTTATAGTCACGTCCGCCTATTCTCAGAGTTGCATCACCAAATACATCGGTAACATCATGGTCACCGGCACAAATGCCGGAAAGGAATGCAAAATATTCAGAATATCCGCTAATACCGTAAGCATTGGAATCTACCAAGCGCACCTTATGCGGAATGCTGTAAGTAAGGGTATCGCCCTGTTCAATACATACAACTAAACCTTTTGTTGTTTGGGAAGCGCTTGATACCATGTCAATAAGACGTTTGGTTTTTCCCGAACCTTTGTTTCCGATAATAAGTTTAATCATCATTATTACTCCTTTATATATTTACCGCTTTTGCGGTTGTTTCCGTGAAATTATTTAAGCCTTTCTTCCAACGCCTGCCTTTGCTCTTCATAACCGGGTTTGCCAAGCAAAGCAAACATATTTTTCTTGTAACTTTCAACGCCGGGTTGGTCAAAGGGATTAACGCCAAGCATATAGCCCGATATAGCGCAAGCCTTTTCAAAGAAATAAATAAGTCTGCCTAAGTTTTCCTCATCAGCACGGTCAATGGTAATAACAAGGTTAGGTACGCCACCGTCATTATGAGCAAGCAGTGTTCCCTCAAAAGCGCGGTGGTTTACGTATGAAACCGTCTTGCCTGCGAGAAAGTTCAAACCGTCGCCGTCCTGTTCATCCTTCTCAATAATCACATCGTCATCAACTGTTTTAAAATCAACCACAGTTTCAAACAATATACGACGTCCGTCCTGAATGTACTGACCCATTGAATGAAGGTCGGTTGAGAAAATAACGGATGCGGGATAAAGACCTTTATTATCCTTGCCCTCACTCTCACCGAACAATTGCTTATACCATTCAGCCATCATTGTAAAACGAGGCTCATAGCAAGCAAGCAGCTCAATGCTCATACCTCTGCGGTAAAGAGCGTTGCGTGCTGCAGCGTAACGGTAGCAATCATTTTCCGGCGATTTATATTCCTCATATGCTGCCCGTGCTCCTGCCATAAGCTTATCAATGTCAGCACCGCTTACAGCAATGGGAAGCAAGCCAACAGGTGTAAGCACCGAATAACGTCCGCCTACATCATCGGGAATGACAAAGGTTGTATAGCCTTCGCTGTCAGCCAACTGTTTTAGTACGCCTCTTGCTTTATCGGTAGTGCAGTAAATGCGCTCTGCAGCTTTCTGCTTACCGTATTTTTCTTCCATAAAGCTGCGGAAAACTCTGAAGGCAATTGCAGGCTCTGTTGTAGTTCCCGATTTTGAAATAACATTTAAAGATACATCCTTACCCTCACAAAGCTTTAGTGTATCATTCAAAGCAGATGAACTGATGCTGTTACCTATAAAGTATATATCAGGTGTATCTTTTGCAAGATTGTTATAATAAGGAGAATTTAAAAATTCTATAGCAGCGCGAGCGCCCAGATATGAACCGCCAATTCCTATAACAATTAAAACTTGACTGTCCGAACGTATTTTTGAAGCAGCCTTTTTAACCTCTTCGAACTCAGACTTGTCATAATTCACAGGCAGCTCAAGCCAACCTATGTAATCATTACCCAAGCCTGTTCCGTTATGAAGCTGCTCATGAGCGGCAGCTATCTGAGAGGTTAAACCCAAAAAATCATTATCACACAAAAACGAACGTGCATATTTATCTGAAAAAGTTAATGACACTTTAATAAAACTCCATTCTTTTTATATTTATTTTATTTTACACTAAAAATTATAATTTTTCAATGATTATTTGTAAACATTTATCACAAACAGAATAAACCGTCTAACATTATTAAAAAAGCACGCCCAAAGGTAAGTTTTTTAACATCTGTTTCGGCAATAAGCTTTATTGCCCCAACCTCCTGCCCGTCGATTGTAACGCTTATCATACCGATTTCATCATTTTTATATATAGGAGCCGTAAGGTTTTCATTAAAATATACTGTTTGCTTTATTTCCTGCGTTGTGCCTTTAGGTAAAAGCAAATGCAGATTTCCGTCCGTAAGGGCAGTTACTGTTTTTTGTACCCCCTGCTTAACTTTAACGGCACTGTTATCACCAATCTCGCCTGCTATTGCTTTAAACTCAAAATTTGCAAAGCCGTAGTCAAGCATTTTTCTTGCGCCGTTAAACCTGTCTTTACTTGTGGACGATCCCATCACAACAGCCACAAGCTCCATGCCGTCACGGCAGGCGCTCGCAGAAAGACAGCAGCCTGCATTGCCCGTAGTTCCTGTTTTAAGCCCTGTACAGCCCGAGTAAAACTTTACAAGCTTATTAGTGTTAACAAGCTCGCTTTCGCCGTTTCTGAGGCTATCCATCCATACGGTTGAATAATCGGTAATTAATTTATGCTTTAACAGTTCACAGGAAACCACCGCAACATCGTGCGCAGAGGTAAAATGTCCCTCAGCATCAAGACCGCTGCAATTTACAAAGCTTGTGTTTTCAAGACCTAATTGCTTTGCCTTTTCGTTCATCTTTGAAACAAAGGTTTCTTCACTGCCGTACAGGTGCTCAGCCAAAGCAACCGTTGCATCGTTAGCGCTTGCGATTACTGTGGCCTTCAATAACTCGTGAACGGTCATTGTCTCGCCGGGCTCAAGCCATATTTGCGAGCCGCCCATAGATGCCGCATGTTCCGATGTTGTAACCGCAGTCTCCAATGTAATACGGCCGTCATCAATTGCTTCCATAATAAGAAGCAAGGACATTATTTTGGTTATAGACGCAGGAGATAATCTTTCATTTGCATTATCTTCGTACAGAATTCCCCCTGTGTTGACCTCCATAAGTATGGAAGACTTGGCCGAAATATCAAGCTTGCCTTCATTCATCACAGCCGCATCGGCAGGCAACGCCTCAAGCGGTTTCGTCAGGTCCTCAGAAAAGCATTCTGTCGCAATCTGAGTCTGGTCTGCCGCAAATACAGATACGGCAGACAGCATTACCATAAATACTACAAGTAATAATGAAATGAGTTTTTTCATTTTTTGGCACACCCCCATAATAGAGAATATGATGTGCCGCAAAAATTAATAACCCAAGTTTTCGTCGCAGATTATTACATTTATCCTGTTTTTTATGCGCTGATAAGACAGCAAGGTATAACTGCAGCAAATGCGTTTTTCTGAAAAGCATCCCGCACCGATCTCTTTTTTGGCACAATGTCCCTTATGATAGCAATAAGTATCACAGTTAAGTCTTACTGTATTTTTGGGGGCCGCAGTCTCTTTTGTGCGCTTTACTGCCTCATCAAAATCTTTTACAAGCTTATTTATGCCCACAACAATAATTACTCTTTCGGGACCAAACATCAATGCTGCTACACGGTTTGAGTTGCCGTCAACATTGTATATTTCACCGTTTTCAGTTATTGCGTTGGCAGAGGAAAGATATGTGTCGGCAAAAAAGCACTCGCGGAAACGCTTGAACTTTTCTTCGGCAGAAATATCGGGAGAAGCCGTGTCAATATAATTATAATCTCCGTTTGCAGCCAAATCGCGCACGCCGATTTCCTTTAAGGTCATTGAGCCGCCGCAGCCGATGGTTTCTCCTGCATTTAACATCTGCTTTACCGTTTTCAACGCATCTTCCTTTGTATTAACAAAACAAGCATTTATATTATTTCTTTTTAAATTTTCTATGGTTTTTTCAACACGTTTATCCATAATGCTTATTCCCCTTTTACAATTATGCCGCCGCCGACAAGCGCATCGTTTATATAAAACACCGCCGTCTGCCCGGGTGCAGGTGCTCTTTGAGGCTGTTCAAACTCTAACATCGCGCCATCCTTGCAGGGACGCAGTACAGCCTTGCTTTCAAACTGACTGTAACGCAACTTTGCTGTTACCGCAAGCTCCTCATTTAAATCTTCAATTAAAATATAATTTGTATCTTTTAAATATATTTTTTTATAAAACAAGTCCTGCTCGTCACCCAAAACAACTGTATTTTCCAATGCGTTCTTGCTTATAACAAAACGCGGTTTGCCTAAAGCAATGCCAAGACCTTTACGCTGACCGACAGTATATCTTATAACACCGTTATGCTTTCCAAGAATATTGCCGTTTGTATCAACAAAATTGCCTTGTGCGGATTTCTCGCCGGTCATATTTTCAATAAAAGAAGCATAATCACCGCTTTCAATAAAACAAATATCCTGACTGTCGGGACTGTCGGCATTTTTTAAGTTGTACTGCCCCGCTTTTTTACGGTTTTCGGTTTTTTTATAATTATCCAACGGAAACAGTACACGCGACAGCACGTCCTGGCTTAATTTCCAGAGCATATAGGTCTGGTCTTTTGAGTTATCTGCCGCTTTTTTTATAACATATCTATCATTTTGCTTTTCTATGCTTGCATAATGTCCAGTTGCAAGCTTGTCAAAACCTTTTTCCACAGCATAATCCATCAAGGCACCAAACTTAATTTTTTTGTTGCAAATTACACACGGGTTAGGTGTAAATCCTTTTTGATAGGCTTTAATAAACGGGCGCTGTACTGCCTGTTCAAATTCCTTTTCAAGATGTATAACAGTATGCCCGATACCAATGCTCTCACAAATCTCGGCTGCTTTTTGTGCTTCCTCGGTTTTGCCCTGGATTAAACAAAGGGTTACACCCTGTACATCATAGCCCGCTTCACACAAACGCAAAGCCGCAACCGCACTGTCCACACCGCCGCTCATAGCCACAAGCACTTTTTCCATATTAAAATTCACCCCTGCTTTTTAAATAATCAAGCAAGCCTTCGCAGCCCTTATAAATATCATCATAACATTTATCAAAATTGCCGTAATACCACGGGTCTGCGACATCGCCGCCGCTTTTAGCAAACTCCATGAGCTTATGTATTTTATTTTGCTTATCTGCGCCTAATATTCTGCTTAAATTGCTTATATTCCTTTGGTCCATCGCAATAAGCATATCATAATCTTCGTAATCACTTTTTTTAATTAACGTAGCTTGTCTGCGCCCACAGGAAATACCGTGATTTTCAAGCTCGCGCCTTGCAGGCTCATATACAGGACTGCCTGTACCCTTCCATATTTCCTCTGCGCTAGTGGCACAGGACTTAATGATAAAGTTATCCTCTATCCCCTGTTTTTTTACCATATCCTTTAAAATAAATTCTGCCATAGGACTGCGGCATATATTGCCGTGGCAGACGAACATTATTTTAATCATTTACATCACCGTTTTTATTATACTTGTTTTTATGGTTTGCCGCAACAAAAAATAAAGCCGCTCTTTTAAGAGCGGTTTTTAATATTAATAAGATGTGCAATTGATATTACATTTTCACCCTGCTGGGTAGATGTCGGTGATAACAGTGCGCCCGTAGCGCAAAATAGTATATTGTTTTCTTTACCGCTTTGCAGCTTTTTCATAATATGACCGGCAAGCACGCTCGCGCTGCAGCCGCAGCCCGAACCGCCCGCATGCACATCCTGCTTTTCGCAGTCAAAAATCATCAATCCGCAATCCTTGTGCTGTTTTTCTATTTTAATACCTTCTTTTTGCAGCAGTTGGTGTAAAAGGTCTGTTCCCACCTGTCCCAAATCACCTGTATATATAGCATCAAAGGCCTGCGGATTTGCGCCCGTATCTTCAAAATATGCCGCTATGGTAGAAGCAGCAGCAGGTGAAAATGTCAAGAGAACACCATGAATTTTTTGAAATTATTTACTTACAGCCGCTTTTATGTTAGAATTAAAATATAAAGATTTGGCGGTGAACTATGAAATTACTGAAAGAAAATGAAGATTTTATTTATGATTTTATAAGAAACGAATTGCGTTTTTATCCCAGTAGCAACAATAAGTTTTTGTTACCCTTTTCAATCAATCGTCCTTTTGTTGTTTATGATGTTTCTCAAATAACCGATGAACAAGCAGATTTGCTCTATGAATTAGCACCGACAGCTCTTGCTAACTGTCTGCCAAACGGTTATCAGCTATATGCAATAGACTGGTTTCATAATTTTATATTATATGATCCCATAAATCTCGAAAATATGCAAAGTAATGAACCGGCTACACCACAGTTTAACAAAGACGGCATTGCCTACTTTAACGGCTTCTATCCCGACGGAGACTACTACTTTTTTCTAGATAAATATGGTGCTTTCGGTTATCTGTCTCATCCTTGGCGCCACGAAGTTTGGATATATGGAGAACCGCTTATAAAGGAATTTGAAAAAATATATCAGCAAATAGGTTTTATACCGAAAGCCAGTATAAAATAATTATTACCCCTGCGAATTAAAATGTTATTCGCAGGGGTGAACTTTTAATTCCTAAATTGAGCTTTGATTTTTTCGTTAATTCTTGCATCCATGCCATTTGGCAATAACATTAAATCCTCTTCTTTGATTGAAATTTCAGCAATATCCGGATTCTCACCGTATTGTGGAAAATATACATCCCACTCACCGCCGATGCACTCTTCTAACCATATAACACCTTGCATACCTTTATGAACACCGTCTTTAGCATATTGTTCTTTTTCAACAATTACTTCTACGCAGTCAAGATATTTCATTTTTATTCTTCCCCCAAAACCCATCAGATTTGATAAACAGTGCTTGATAGTTCAATCACCAAATTTTGCTTTTATTTGTTCGTTAAGAATAGCGTGCATTATTGGCACAACTTCCATATCATCTTCGTGTATCGAAATTGTTGCAATATCGTCTTTCTCACCGCATTGAGGGAAATTAACTAACCAATAGTTTTGAACTCTTTGCTCCATACATATCCATCCGTACATACCCTTGTGAACACCATCTTTGGCGTATTCGTTTTTTTCTACTGTGATACGCACAGCATCCATTTCTTTCATATCATTTACCTCCATATGGTGTTATTAATTGTATTTTTCCATTTGGATAAACCATCCATCCGGTAATAAAAGATACATTTTCCGCTTTATCTTTTCTTGGAATTTCAATTCGAATACTAATTCGTTGCCCGTCTTTATTCAATTTGCCTAACATATAATTGCCCGAAATATATTTTTCTAACCCTTGTTTATTAATTTCACTCTGCAACCACTTTGCATCTGTAACTGTATATCCCCATTCTTTAAATAACTTTTCCTTGTTATGAGGATATTTGCCTTCGGTATTGAACAAATAAGGATCAAATTTACTATAAGCGCTGTCGGATGTGCTTTTGGTTAGTACATCGTTGTATGGAATATCTTCCAGAATACAATGACAAAATGGATGGTGCGGCCATTTAGGAGTTTTCTCCTTTTCAAACCAGCATTCGTGAAGCATCAAACATTCCCCACAATGATTATCACTTAAATTTCTGTGCAACCATTTATTCCATTTGGGTACTTCGGTGGTTTTTCTCCCCAAATTGCCGCTTTAATAATTTCTGATAAGTAATCCAATTTTTTCTCCTTTTATATTATAATATTCTTTAGCACAAAAGTATAGATTCAATCTTTGCGCGCAAAAGGCTTGACAATTTATACTTTTGTTGCTATTATATATTATATGCTACTTTCGTCAATTTGTCAATGTTTTTGTAGCATTTTTAGCATTTTGCTACGAATATGTACTTTGAGAGGTTTTTAATATGGAAATGCAACAAATTTTTGGACAACGATTGGAACAACTGCTTTCGGAAAAAGGAATTTCGCAAGGAGAATTTGCTGAGGCGGTAAATTGTTCTCGTCAAAGCATTAATTTTTATATTTTGGGAAAACGCAATCCCGATATCGCTCTTGCAGGAAAAATGGCTGAGTATTTAGGCGTTTCTTGCGATTATTTAGTAGGACTTAGCGATATTCGCGAGGATAAAAGTTCAAACTTAACTGCCGATCAACTTGGACTTACCGATGATACAATGAAATTCTTTGCCGGCTTGCAACTTATCGCAACCGGTAAAACCAATTTTATGAAAAAGGATTATGAGGCAATTGGTTTCGACTACGAAAAAGAAATCGTTCCATATAATATGGAACAAGGCAAAATTACTCTTAAACTTTTGAACGACTTAATTTCGCACGAACGATTTGGCATATTACTGCAATATATTAAAAGATATAAAGATATTGCGCGTGGTAATGATACAATGGCAATTTTACAAGATTTTATGGTAGAATTGGAATCTCCTATCACAGGCAAAATCTATGGTAGCAAAGAAGAAAATATGGAAATGATGAAAGAATTTTGCTTGCATATAGCATCTAAGTATTTTGATGAAATCGTAAAAGACATTGTTGAAGATTAGAGAATAGACAAAGCGTGTGCCGTTTAAGACACACGCTTTCTCTTTATGCCGATTTTTTCTTTTTTGTATGCTTTTCGGGTTTGATAAGTTCCTTGTTAAGTTCGATATATTCGACTACCTGCAGATAAGCGTCATAAAACTTAAACACAACCTCGATATCTCCGCCCTCGTGGACGAAAACCTCTTCCACAAGCTCGGTTAAAATCGGTTTTGTTAAGACTTTTTATATAGATAAGAATAAGGCGAGGTGTACCCTCGCCTGAATTTTTCATCTGTTCTTTTTCCCTCTCTGCTGGTAATCTGCGTTGATTTCCTCGCTCCAATCTGCATTTAGTGGTGCACTTGCTCTGACATTGCAAACCGCCTTTGAGACCGACTTATACAAAATTTGAGTGCCCCTGCCGTCTGCGTTATAATTTACTGCTCTGTCTTTATCGATGCCGTAACGAGCCGCCGTTTGGGCAGCATCAATGTTTGCACCGATAAATAAAAACTCCCATCCGTATTTTTCTTTCTGTCGCTCAATCATCTTCTTAACCTGTTCGCTTGTGTATCGGTGGCTGGCATTTTCCTGACCGTCGGTTGTGATAACAAACATGGTATGCTCCGGCACATCCTCAGGCCGTGCATACTTGTGAATGTTTCCAATATGATGAATCGCGCCGCCAATGGCATCAATAAGGGCCGTGCAACCTCTAACAGTGTAATCCCTATCAGTCATCTTAGGAATATCTCCGAGTTTCACACGGTCGTGCAGGACTTCAGGCTCATCATCAAACAAAACGGTTGATACATAGCAACCGCCGTCCTGCTTGTTCTGCTTTTCAATCATAGAATTAAAACCGCCTATTGTGTCTCTCTCAAGGCCGGACATAGAGCCACTTCTGTCCAAAATAAATACGATTTCAGTAATGTTGTTTTTCATAAATAAAAATCTCTCTTTCATTTGATGAACTTATCATACATCAAACAAGGAGAGGTTAGGTCGCATAGCAAGCGACAAATTTTAAGCGAGTTTTTCCGCCCACTCTGCTTCTTTAAACCCAACAAGCACGAAATCGTCGCCGATTAAAAGCGGTCTTTTAACCAGCATACCGTCGGTTGAGAGAAGTTTCAACATTTCTTCTTCGCTCATTTGGGGCAGTTTGTTTTTAAGGTCTAAGGATTTATAAAGCAGACCGCTTGTGTTAAAGAATTTCTTTATCGGCAATCCGCTTTTGTTATACCACTCGGTTAACTCTTCAAAGGTAGGATTATCGAGTTTTATGTCCCGCAGTTCGTATTCTATTTTGTTGTCGTCAAGCCATTTCTTCGCCCTTTGGCAGGTGGTGCATTTGGGGTAACATATAAATTTTAACATATCTTTTCTCCTATTATTTTTTATTTTGATTATGCCATAAATTTAAGGAGAAGCCTTTGTGCGGCAAAGCCGCACGCCGCATATCAGTGCGACAAATTTATGATACAATGTTCTCCGAAATAGTCTGAATCTTTGATTTAGTTACTATTTCGTGAGGTTATTATACCACTCCAAAAAAAAGGCGGTATTCTTTTCGCTTACTCGTGTTTCGCTGTAGGTTAATAAATACAACATTCGCTCGTCGGTTTCATTGCGTTCTTTTTGTGATGCAAGACCTTTTGTGAGCATATGTATCAATAATTTGTCAATTCCGCGAAGTTTGTCTTTATCTATACCGCCCTGCATAGTGAAAAGCGGAAAATTCTCGGGCAATGCATTGGCTCTTTGCACTTCTTGAAGCATTGTACCCGTATCGCAAAGCCCTACCCCGCAAACAGCGGAAACCTTAAATATCTTTTTAGCCTTATTAAGCCCCGAAACCCTGCTTGCCAAGTATCTCAGCATATTCGGCGGTATGTCCGTTTTTAGATGTATAAACAATCGCTTTCATTTATCAAATCTCCTTTTATTCACAGACTTCAATGTAAAAACTTACAGGACGAAAACCGTCATTACAGGAAATCATTGCAGATTTCGGATTTTTCATCCACCCGTCGTAAAAATCCTCGCCGCCGTGGGCAAGTGTCATTACAAATGGTGAAACACTATCCCGCGCACTATCGCAGAAACCGTCCGGCTTTTGCCAGCCGTTGCAGATAAACACCTGTCCCTCTTCTAAATCGCAGGCATGTTCAGTTATGTTTTCGTATTTTTCTATTAAATCATCATACTTGGCTTTCTTCATAACGGTTATTTAATTTTCTTCATAACTTACGCTCCCAACAAACTTTGGTCAAAGGCGAACAGCGCCTCATTTATTTCAAAAATATTGTAATTGCCTTTGCTTATAAAATATTCGATTATAATATCGAACTTGTTGCTGTGTGATAATGCAAATCCTGCCTTTTTGAGCATATCTTCGGTTTCGGCAAGGGATAACTCCAAAGAAATTGCAAAGGCGATTGCGGTAGGTTTGCTCGGCCTATAATTTACATCACTGCGGATTTTTGAAAACAGTTTGCGGTCGATGTTCGCTTTTTTATAACACTGTGCATCTGTCATACCTTTTTCGTCTATCTTGCGAAGAAGCATCTGCGAAAAGCTTTCGTCAATCTGTTTAAGTTTTATGTCAAGGTCGTCTTCTGCCGCCGCTACATTGCATTCGCACAAATCTTCCAACACAATCGACTGTGTCGGCATATTCTCGAGGCTTTTCTTGCGGCAGTAATCGGTATGCTCGGCCACATAGGTTTCGTCTATGTATTCAGCGATGTCGGAAAACAACTTTGCGCTGATTTTATATGCTGCCTTATCAAAAATTACGATATAGACGGTCATATCATTTTCAAGAAGAAATTTGCTGATAATATCAATAGCTACCTTTAACGCCTTATCTTTCGGGTAGCCATAAACACCCGAAGAGATAAGCGGGAAAGCCACCGTTTCGCATTTATATTCTTTTGCCAGAGACAATGACTCACGATAGCAAGATTCAAGCAAAGCCTTTTCACCCTGTTTGCCGTCCTGATAAATAGGACCGACAGTATGTATCACACACTTTGCGGGCAGATTATATCCGCCCGTTATCTTTGCTTTACCCGTCTTACAACCGCCGAGAGTTTTGCACTCGGCGAGCAACCCTGCACCTGCGGCACAGTGAATCGCACCGTCAACACCGCCACCGCCGAGTAGCGACTCATTGGCGGCATTAACAATGGCATCAACATTCATTTTTGTTATATCATTTCGTACTATTTGTAATGGCATTTATTTTTCCTCACAATAATCTAAATTTATTTTTCTCAAACTCTATTAGTCCCTCATCTCGCATTTTGCAAAGTTCATTGGACATTGCACTTCGGTCAACCGACAAAAAATCGGCAAGCTGTTGGCGGTTAAAAGGAATGGTAAAGACCCCGCTGTTTTGCTTTTTCGCCTGTTCTGACAGATAAGAAATCAGTTTTTCCCGTGTTGTGCGTTTTGACATATGACCGAGCTTTTGTACAAGTTTTCTGTTCTTTTCGGATATTGCATAAAACAGATTTTGCACCACAATAGCGTGAAAACGGCAAGCGTTAGAACAGATTGTTAAAATTCGCTTTACATCAAAGAAAATCACCGTACTGTCTTCTACTGCTACAACATCATTCAATATTGCGTCGCTGTCATAAGCATAAGCCTCACCGAACATTTCTCCCGCAGAAATCTCGCCCAAAATACTGCGGTTGCCCCAATAATCGTCCTTTTGGATATGAAGACTGCCCTCTGCTAAAACGGCAATATCGGTTATATGCTCCCCCTGACGGAAAACATACTCGCCCTTTTTATAGGTTTTGAGTCGGGCACCAAGGCACGAAAGCATAGATTTGATTTCATCATCGCCCACACCGGCAAATATTTGCGTTGTTTTTAAAATTGGAATATATTTCTGCATAAAAATCTCTTTTCCGTTGTAAAAACAACCGAATTGTTTTATTTATTATACTATAATAAACTCACAAAATCAAGCAAGGAGAATTAGCGTGAAAAATCACGCTAATCACAATATAGAGACAGCGTTTTGCTCGCCTTTTATTCATTAAAAGGCAACCGCAAAACATGCCGGTTTAATCTCCATTTGCCGTTAATCGGAGATTGAATAAACTATTTGTGATTAACCTTTAACGGCAGAATGGAGATTATATGGTTAGAAAAATAATTAAAATAGACGAAGAAAAATGCAACGGTTGCGGTGCTTGTGCATCTGCCTGCCACGAGGGTGCCATTGAAATGGTAAACGGCAAGGCAAAACTTACACGAGAGGACTACTGCGACGGTCTTGGTGACTGTCTCCCCGCTTGTCCTACCGGTGCTATTACTTTTGAAGAACGAGAGGCCCGTGCCTATAATGAAGAGGCGGTTTTAAAAGCAAAGCAAGAGAAAAATCCGTTGCCTTGCGGTTGCCCGGGTACACATTCAAAAGCCATTCACAGAAGCCTAGATTCGGGCGAGTTTTCAGCACCCGTTAGCAGTTGTCTTTCACAGTGGCCTGTACAGATTAGACTTGTTCCTGTAAACGCACCTTATTTTGACGAAGCCAACCTTTTGGTAGCGGCGGATTGCACCGCTTACGCTTATGGTAATTTTCATAACGAGTTTATCCGCAACCGCATAACCCTTATCGGTTGCCCGAAACTTGACAGCGTGGATTATACCGAAAAACTAACCGAAATTATATCGAATAATAATATTAAAAGCGTTACTGTGGTGCGTATGGAAGTGCCCTGTTGCGGCGGCATTGAATACGCCGTTAAACAAGCTTTACAAAAAAGTGGCAAATTTATTCCCTGGAGGATTGTTACAATTTCCACCGACGGAAGAATATTAGATTAAGAGTGAGCCTATTAGGTGTTTAGGTTTATAAAGGGGAAGAAATAATCACATTAAGATTGTTGTTTGCCCTGCATTGTATCCTAATATGTACAATTCGCATATATTGATACTGAAACTGTGTTAGGAGGTATTGTTATGCGAAACTGCAATCGCGGCGAACATCCCGAAATTCGTGATTATGGTCCCAAACCATTTGTTTTTAATATAAGTCACGCAACCAATATGAATCGAAATTTCCGCACTGCACTTTGGACTGGTAGGCATTTGCAGTTGACTTTAATGAGTATTCCCGTTGGAAGTGATATCGGCGTAGAAATGCACCCCGATGTCGACCAGTTTGTGCGTGTTGAAAGCGGTCATGCAAAGGTTTACTTTGGAAACAATCGCAACTTTGTGCACGAAGCAGAAGTTGTGAACGAAAATTATGCGGTTTTGATTCCCGCAGGAACTTGGCACAATATTGTTAATATTGGTAACCGTCCGCTAAAGGTATATTCCCTTTATGCACCGCCTAATCATCCGTTTGGCACGGTGCATAAAACCAAAGCCGACGCAGAGCATTAAAATATATAGCGCCGATGAGGTTTTGAACAATTCCGCATCGGCGTTTCCTTTTATTAAAACTATAATACATTTATAATCCGCTTACATTGTTTAACTGCGTAATCAAGGGCGATTTTGGTGCCGCTTTTGAGGATGGTTGCGGCGTTTTGCTCGTCGTAGTAGATGACACAAAAGTGGCTTCTATTTATCATTTCGAAGTTACGCTCGACATAGGCGGCTCTACCTGAGCCGATGATGTGTTCAGGATAATATGTGTCCTCATAGCTTTCCAAAATATAGTTTTTATAGTCATCGCTTATATAAGGATATTCCGCCCGTACATAGACTCGTTTTATGTGCGGGTATTTTTCTTATATTTGAGTTACAAGTTCTAGGCAAAAACTATTAAATCGGCTCTTACTACCAAAAAGAAAAGTATCAACAGCTTCATCCACAATTAGTTTTTCGATAATCTCGCAGAGTTTCGATTTTAATTCTTCGGTTTCGTTAATAGTTCTATGACCGAAAAATCAACAGGTATTTTCTTGCATAATAAATCACCACCAACTTAAGTTTACCATATATGGTCTGAAAAGTTTATATATGGTCGCTGTCAGTTTCCTAAAAAGCATAAACTATATATAGAAACTTTTCAGGAGAGTTGTTATGGATACAAGAAAAGCAGTTGCAAATAGATTATTGGAACTTTGTGAGGAAAAGAGATTGTCGGTAAATGCTCTTGCAAGACTCTCCGCCGTTCCACCTTCAACTTTAAAAAATGTAATTAACGGCGGTAGTAAGAACGCCGGTATTGTTACTATCAAAAAGTTATGTGACGGATTAAATATTTCTCTGCGTAAGTTCTTTGACGACGACATTTTTGACGATATAGAGCAGGAAATTAAATAATATTGTACTTACAAAAAACTCTCTTCCGTGCGACAGAGAGTTTTTATATTAACCGCCCTATAAAACTTTAATTTGTGTGTAAAAAAGCAGGGATTACTCCCTGCCGTAACTTTACACCGATTTTTTCTTTTTTGTTGGCTTTTCGGGTTCGATAAGTTCCTTATTAAGTTCGATATATTCCGCAACTCCGGCGTACGCATCTTGGAACTTAAAGACAATTTCAATATCTCCGCCATCGTGGGCGAGTATTTCCTCCGTAAGGCGTATTTAAGGTAACTTGACAATTATCACGAACCATCCGACCGGTTATAAAAGGCATCCCCTTCTTTTGTAACCTTTTATAGATCAAACATTGTTCAGTTTATGATTTGATATGAAAATTGCTCTAAAAAATCGTTATTACGAAAAGATACCTCTTTATCCAGTATTTTGTGTAAGGCATCAAGGTGTTCATCAAATTTGCCAGATAAGCTATTTTATCCCCTAATAACCACCTTGTCCGCATCACAATCACTTCGAAGCAGATCCCAAAAAGCTTCCCAGTTTGCTCTATACCAATCCCGAAAAGCAAAAGCAACCCGAATTTTCTCGTGGATCTCAGACAGATACTTACACCCTGTCAAATCAACTTCAATTGTTTTCATGGATTTAACCCTCATCAAACAATTTCATAAAATGTTTTATAGTGATAATATGTTATCGCTCTTGCAGTAAAAGTGGCAGAATATTTAGGTGTTTACTGCGATTATTTGGTAGAGCTCAGCGACATTCGTGAGGATAGAATTACCAAATTAACAGCCAATAAACTTGAACTTACCGATGATATCAAGGCAATCTTACAAGATTTTATGTTGCAGTTGGAGTCGCCGTTAACAGGTAAAGTTTATGTCAGCAAAGAAGAAAACACAGAAACTGTCTCATAAAGCAAAAGACCTAAGAACTTAGGTCTTTCTCTCCTTAAGAACCTCCCTATTTTAAGAGCGGTTTTTAATATTAATAAGATGTGCAATTGATATTACATTTTCACCCTGCTGGGTAGATGTCGGTGATAACAGTGCGCCCGTAGCGCAAAATAGTATATTGTTTTCTTTACCGCTTTGCAGCTTTTTCATAATATGACCGGCAAGCACGCTCGCGCTGCAGCCGCAGCCCGAACCGCCCGCATGCACATCCTGCTTTTCGCAGTCAAAAATCATCAATCCGCAATCCTTGTGCTGTTTTTCTATTTTAATACCTTCTTTTTGCAGCAGTTGGTGTAAAAGGTCTGTTCCCACCTGTCCCAAATCACCTGTATATATAGCATCAAAGGCCTGCGGATTTGCGCCCGTATCTTCAAAATATGCCGCTATGGTAGAAGCAGCAGCAGGTGCCATTGCCGCTCCCATATTGTTGGCATCCTTGACTCCTAAATCTTCAATTTTACCAAAGGTAACGCTTTCAACGCTCGGTCCCGTACCGTCCTTTCCCAAAACAAAAGCCCCCGCACCCGTAACCGTCCATTGTGCCGTCGGTGTGCGTACACTGCCGTATTCAAGAGGAAATCTGTACTGCCGTTCTGACGAGCAAAAATGTGAAGACGTTACCGCTGCCGCACAGTTTGCCGCTCCGCCGTCAACAAAAACTGCGGCATTTCCTATAGACAATGCTGCAGTAGAGCAAGCACCGTACATTCCTATAAAAGGTATATTAAAATTCATTAACCCAAAAGAGCTTCCTATGCATTGGTTAAGCAAATCACCCGCAAAAACTACGTCAATATCTTCACTTTTGCGTCCCGCTTTACTTATGGCCTTTTGCAGTGCCTGACTTTGCAGACGGCTTTCAGCTTTTTCAAAAGAATCTTCTCCCAAAAGGCTGTCATTATGGCACACATCAAAATCTTTTGACAGCGGTCCTTGCGCTTCCTTTGGCCCTACAACAGCCGCCGAAGACATTATTTTTATATCATTAATTGCTACAGTCTGTTTGCCTATTCTTTTCGCCATATGTTTTGCCCCTTTACAACGCTTTTTATTAAATTGTTTGCAAAAAGGCAGTTTTTATTCAACAAACCCTGCAAGTAAAACTATTTTCAGGGTTATTTTTTGTGTCTTTATGTGTGTAAAAACCCCGGTTCTACCTGGAGAGAAAAAATGAGCCAAGCTGCAAAAACAAATACAAACCTGATACAGGTCTAAAGGCATGATATGTCCCTACATGCGCCTGAAGAGCATTTGCAGAGAGGTGAAGAATTTGGCGAGAGCGCGGTCTACATTACCCTTAGAGTGTGGTGCGCGAGTAAAAACTGCCGGCAGCTTAATTTTGGTCTGTTGGAGCAGGAAAAAAGGAATTCTGCTAAAACGGCATTTCGATTCCCTACTATCGGTTAACCTTCATATTAAGGCAGAAAAACAACCGTCCGCGGATATAAATCCGCGGACGGTTGTTTTTATTCAATTTCCAAATGCCTTGAATCAGGAAGTGCTTCGGTTTTCTTAGGCATTATCAGCTTTAAAACTCCGTTTTCATATTTCGCCTTGATTTCGTCAGCATTTACGCCCGACAAATCAAATTCACGGCTGTAAGAACCATAGGAGCGTTCGCAGCGCACATATTTGTCCTTTTTGTCTTTTTTCTCGTGCTCCGAATGTCTTTCTGCACGGACGGTCAAGGTGTCGCCGTTGATGTCAAGATGAATATCATTTTTATCGAAGCCCGGCAGATCTGCCTCTAACTCGTAACGGTCTCCCTCGTCCTTAACATCGATCTTGAAGGCACCGAGCATATCGCTGTCAAAAAAGCCGAACGGCGTGCCGAAAAATCTTTTTCCAAACTCGTCTATTTCATGGAACGGATTGTAAACTGAATTATTTTTTCTTGAATAAGGTCTCATTTCAAACATAAAAAAGCCTCCGAACATATTATTAATATTTTCGGTCTTTAAATTTTATCTCAGCCGACCGAGAACTGAACTAAACCCGTGTAGCACATTGGTATCATCTCCGAATTTTGTGTTCGTTATACATTTGTTTTCCGAACTCTTATTTCTTTTTACATTTATTATTATATGCAAAGTACTTGTTTTTTCAATAATCTTAAAGTATAATTAAAACGAAACTAATTGTGCTTTTAGCACAAACGAGGTGCAAAATGTTTAAAGATGATCTTTTAAATTCTTTTTTGCAAAACAATTCACTTTCGTCACTTACCGAAACTGTAAGTATACTGCTTAAATGCCCGGTTATAATTGTCGACGAGGCATTCCATATCGCCGCGAGCTTTGCGTCGGACGGCTGTGATTATGAGGAGTACAGAATTGCCGTCAGCCACAGCGAGCTTTCCTTTGCCGCCGCTGCGGCGATAAGCGAAAGGGCTCAAACTGCCGAGAACGGAGCCTTTTTTTCCTTTGAAAAAAGCAATAAAAAATACCGTGTCCTGATTCTCGAAAACGGTAAAACAATGATAGGATATATGATTTGCGCTTTTGAGCTTTCCGACATACCGCCCTGTACGGATGAGGAGCTTATGTTTGCGGCGGGGCTGATTTCAAAGCAACTTTGCATTGAAAAGCAGCAGACGGCGTCTAACAGCGCGGAGGAAGTCTTGACATCCCTTTTAAACGGAGAGTTTTCAGACAGGGAGCATTTTCTTTTGCAGGCACAGCCGACCTATCTTTCAAATTTTCGCCCCGAAAGTTTTGCGCTTATAGACCTTAGCAATTATGCGGGCAGGAAGTTAACGGACGATTTTCTAAGGAAAACACTCGAAAGCGACTTTCACGGCTCGCACCCATTTGTTTATAAGGGAAGGATTATTATGTTCCTTTATAATGACCACGATATAGAGAATCTTAGGCAAGTGGCGCAAAGCGAGAACTTAGGAATTGTGCTGTCACCACAGCTTGAAGACCTTTATTTGCTCAGTGCCGTTTACGGTACTGTTGCATTTGCGATGGATTTCCTGCTCTCCCGCAGAAAAACGGGATTTTTAGAAAAAGCAGAGCATTACAGCCTGCTTGCGGCGCTTAAATTGACGGCGAATAACGGCAGTTTTACCGTGCCAGAAATCAAAAAACTCGGTGAATACGACCGCAACAGCTCAGGAGAGCTGTGCAAAACCCTTTATTCCTACCTTATCTGCCATCATTCGCTTAAGGAAACATGCGAAATGCTTTACACCCATAGAAACACGGTGCTTTACCGCATAAGAAAAATTAAGGAAGATTTCGGCGTGGACCTTGAAGCGCCCGAAAAGCATTTTAAATATCTGTTAGCATCGGCGCTGATACTTGTAAAAAACGGCGAGGAGGATTTTTTTATTGATGGTCAGTGCCGTTAGCCTCGTCACCGTATTCCCCCTGAGAGTAATAAAAACTGCTATTGAGAAATAACCGACAAGTATCTATTATCCTTGCGGAAATTGTAACGGAAGTGCTTGCAAACCGTCATTTATAAACCATACAGAAATTATTTAAACGCCTTGAAAAATGCGGCTACAGTGTTTTTGTTACCCTTGTTAATGCCGATGGCTATTGAGAGTATTCTGCGTAAAATTTATAAAGGATTTGAATATTGATTTTAAGTTTTCCCTCAAAAATATATTCGTTTCATTTTAATACCTACCGTTATATTTTATGATAAGAAAAAGGCAGATACATGGCTGTTTTACATGTGTCTGCCTTTTTTGCTATTACACCCATCCGGAGGTCCTGACTTATAGCACCCATTGGACGGCTTTTTATTGTATTTTCATAAACGTCCTTATAATAAGCAGGGTTTTCGGTCCTTTTGTATTACTGCATTTTTTCCTGTTTGACTTTTTTATCAATTACATGGCGCTGGGCAAGTTTATTTTTTATATCGTCAAGGCTTATGCCCATATGCGCCATCAAAACCATAATGTGATAAGCAAGG
The DNA here is from genome assembly GCA_934489895.1 of uncultured Eubacteriales bacterium. Taxonomy (GTDB): domain Bacteria; phylum Bacillota; class Clostridia; order Oscillospirales; family Acutalibacteraceae; genus CAKSST01. The sequence continues at coordinate 36,024 of CAKSST010000014.1, forward strand.
TCGGCAATCTCAAATATAGTTTCTTCCTTATCGCTGCCTTTGCCCGCAACTATAACCTCGGTTGACTCCTCGCCCACTTTTTTAAGTATTTTATCAATACCCTTTTCAAATAGATAAGTTGTGTAAGACCCTTCTTTGGGGTTTGTTTTTCTGCCCGTTATAACCTCCATCAAGCCCTCATAGGTGAAGCCTGAGGGAGTATCTCCCTCATACAGCGGGTTTTCAAAGCAGGAGTCCGTTCCCTTGTGGCAGGCGGGACCGTCTTTTTTAACCTCAACCACAAGCGCATCATTATCACAGTCTGCCGTAATAGAAACTATATGCTGATAATTGCCTGATGTTTCACCTTTAAGCCAAAGCTCCTGCCGGCTGCGGCTGTAAAAGCAGGTTAACCCCTTTTCCATTGAAATGTTAAGGCTTTCCTTATTCATATAAGCCAAGGTTAAAACACGCTTTGTGTCAGTATCTATCACAACAGCAGGTATAAGACCTTTATCATCAAAATTAAGCTCATCAATATCAAAAAACTTTTTCATACTTGATTACTCCTGTTCACCTGCGGCTAAAACAGCCTTTCTTAAATCAATATCCTTTGTATAAAGTGCCTTGCCTATAATTGCACCGTACAGTCCCATTTGGGTCAGCGCCGTAACATCAGCCATAGAAGAAACACCGCCCGATGCGGTAATGTTCATTTTATATCTGCTGCACATTTGTTTATACAGCCCGCAGTTTGTGCCCGCCATTGCGCCGTCCTTTGAAATATCGGTACAAATGATGTTTTTTACGCCTATTTGCTGTAGGGTATCCATAAAATCAAAGCAATTTACATTGCTTACCTCAAGCCAGCCTTTAACGGCAACAAAGCCGTCGCGCGCATCAACACCAACAACAATATGCTGCTTGTACTCGGCAACCAGCGCTTTAAGCAAGGCTTGGTTTTCAAGCGCAGCTGTGCCTAATATAACGCGGTCAACACCAATACTTAAATACTTTTCAATGGTATCGGTGCTGCGTATGCCGCCGCCAACCTCAGCAATAAGCTTTGATGCAGATATAATTTCCTTAATTACATCAAGGTTTTCGGGCACGCCCGATTTTGCGCCATCCAAATCGACAAGATGCAAATATCTTGCGCCCGCATCGGCAAAAGAAACAGCAACACCGACAGGGTCATCAGAATAAACGGTTATTTGGCTGTAGTCACCTTTATAAAGGCGCACCGCTTTGCCGTCAATTAAATCTATCGCGGGAAAAATTTTCATAATACACCCTTTGACGACGGAACGACGTCCCCTTCAACCTTAACCGCTTTGCGCAATGCGCGTGCAATTGCTTTAAATACCGCCTCAGCAATGTGGTGTGAATTTTTGCCCGCAAGCTGCCTTACGTGCAAAGTAATACCCGCATTATTAACAAATGCAATTAAAAACTCTTCAATCAGCTCGGTATCAAAATCGCCTATTTTTTTAGCTTTTATATTTATATCATAGTTCAAGGCTGCTCTGCCCGAAATATCCACAGCAGCAAGTACAAGCGCCTCGTCCATGGGCAATATAATATCGCCGTAACGGGCAATGCCCTTTTTATCGCCAAGCGCTTCACGGAACGCTTTTCCGAGACAAATACCTATATCCTCTGCACTGTGGTGGTCGTCAACTTCAGTATCACCCTTGCAGTTTAAAGTCAAATCAAAACTGCCGTGACAGGAAAAAAGGGTCAGCATATGGTCCATAAAACCAATTCCGCTGTTTATTTTGCTTTTGCCGCTGCCGTCTGCCTTAAATTCAAGCACAATATCGGTCTCGGCAGTTTTTCTTTTAATTTTGCTTACTTGCATTTTTAAATATCTCCTCAATAGCAAAAATAAGTGCATCCATCTGTTGCTTTGTGCCTACAGTTATTCGTACATAGTTACAAATATCAGGCTTTGAAAACCAGCGCACCAATATGCCGCGCGTTTTTAATTGTTTATACAGTTCTTCACCTGAAAACTTGTTTGTTTTTGCAAACAAAAAATTCGCCTTAGAATCGGTCAATTCAAAGCCTAAAGCTCTGAGCTTATCAGCAGTATATTCGCGATTTTTGCATATCACAGCACAATTATCCACAAAAATTCGGTTGTTGTCAATAGCCGCACAGCCCGCACCCTGTGTCATACGGTTGACGTTATATGGGTTTGTTGAATTGCGCAGCTTATCAATATCCTCAATCAACTTTTCGTTTGCAATGCCAAAACCAAGGCGTGCGCCTGCAAGGGCGTGTGATTTCGAAAAGGTCTGCGTCACCAGTAAATTATCATATTTTTTGGTAAGCGGAACAACGCTTTGCGCACCAAATAACACATACGCCTCATCAATAACAACCACGCGGTCAGAATTGCTTGTAACAATTTTTTCAACTTCATCATAGGACAAGCACAGTCCCGTAGGTGCATTGGGGTTTGCAATAACAACCATACGGTCGGTTTTACAATACTCTTCAATGTCAATTGAAAAATCACTTTTAAGCGGTATTTCCAAAGGGTCCATTCCGTTTATTTTTGCGAAAACACTGTAAAAACCATAGCTTATAGCAGGGTATGCTACACCCTTTTCGCCAAATGCTGCAAAAGCGAAGTTTAACACCTCGTCCGAGCCGTTAAAGGCAAGTACATTTTTGGGCTCAACACCGTACATATCGGCTGCCTTTTGACGCAGCAAAGCACATTCCGGGTCGCTGTAGAGGTTTGCCTTTTTGCCCTGCGCTTTCATTGCCTTTACAACACTTTTGGGCGGTGCAAAGGGCGACTCGTTTGTATTCAGCTTTATGTATTTTGTATCTTTTGGCTGTTCACCGGGGATATAAGCCTGCAGAGCCTCAAATTTCGAGTTCATAAATCTGCTCATAATTATTTGCGTTCAAGCGCGCTTAAAGCGTGCGCTTCAAGGCCCTCCCTCCTGGCAAAATATGCAATATCCTCCGCTGACTTTGAAGCTGCGTCAGCTGTATAGTATATATACTGCGTTTTCTTTGTGAAATCATCAACTGACAAGGCGCTTGAAAACCTTGCCGTACCGCTTGTGGGCAGTGTGTGGTTTGTTCCCGCAAAGTAGTCGCCTATTGCTTCGGGGGTATTATTACCTAGGAAAACTGAGCCTGCATTATTAACCTTTTCTAACCATTCAAACGGGTTTTCAACACAAAGCTCCAAATGCTCAGGTGCCAGAACATCAGATATCTCTATTGCTTGCTCCAATGTATCAGTAACAATAATTTTGCCGTTATTTTCAATTGACAGTCTTGCAATTTCAGCCCTCGGCAGTCTGTCCAGCTGCTCTTCAAGCTGCTGTGCGGCAGCCTTTGCAATATCCATATTATCGGTAATAAGCACCGCGCTGGCGTTTTTATCGTGCTCTGCCTGTGAGAGCAAATCTGCCGATAATTTTTGCGGATTTGCAGAGCTATCGGCAATAATAAGTATTTCGCTTGGACCTGCAACCATATCAATTCCCGCTATACCAAAAATTTGTCGCTTTGCTTCAGCAACAAAGGCATTGCCCGGCCCCACAATTTTATCCGCTTTTGGCACACTTTCGGTACCAAGGGCAAGGGCTGCAATAGCCTGCGCTCCGCCCAATTTAAACACACGGTCAACGCCGGCAATTTTTGCCGCCGCAAGCACGTCGGGGTTAAGTTTGCCGTCTTTTACGGGAGACACCATAACAATCTGCTTTACCCCTGCCACCTTTGCGGGAATTGCGTCCATCAAAACGGTTGACGGATACGCTGCTGTACCGCCGGGAACATATATACCTGCACAAGCAACAGCCGTTACGCGCTGGCCGACAATCTCACCGTTTTTACGCTTTATTTCAAATCCCTTGCGCACCTGCTTTTTATGAAACTCACGTATATTTTCTGCTGCTCGCTCCATAATCTCAACAAGCTTTTTGTCGGCATTTTGCAGGGCGTTATCCCACTCTTCTTTGGTTATCTCAAGGTTTTTAAGTCTTGTATTGTCAAACTTTTCACAATATTTATAAAGTGCCGCATCGCCGTTAAGTTTAACATCTTCTATAATGCCGCTTACAATGCCACTAACATCATCCAGCGGCATATTGCGGGAAAATATTCTTTGCTTATTTTCCTCACAATACCTTTCAATTTGTATCATCAGCTTTCCTCCAAAGCAAGCTTTACCTTACTGCATATTTCTCCTATCCTCTTATCGTTAAATCTAAACGATGCTTTATTTGAAATAACACGGGCGCTTATAGGCATAATCTTTTCAATTGCCTCAAGCCCGTTTTCAACAAGGGTTTTGCCCGTTTCAACAATATCCACAATAACATCGGACAAGCCGAGTAAGGGCGCAAGCTCAATTGACCCGTGCAGCTCAATAATATCAATATCACAGCCAAGCTCATTATAATAACGTCTTGCTATGCGGGGATATTTTGTTGCCACCTGCAAGGGCCGGTTTTTTACTTCACAAAATCCTTTAGGAGCGGCAACCGCCATATCGCATTTACCTATACCAAGGTCAAGCAGCTCATAAACATCCGCTTTACTTTCAAGCAAAACATCATAGCCCACAACGCCTATATCTGCTGCGCCGCGTTCAACATAAACGGCAACATCGGTAGGCTTAACCCAGAAATACTGAACACCTATATCCGCATTTTCAAAAACTAATTTTCGAGTTTTTTCTTTAATTTCCGGGCATAAAAAGCCTGCTCTTTCAAAAATATCATATACTTTTTCGCCAAGTCTGCCTTTAGGCAAGGCAATTTTTATCAAATTATTCATTCTTCAAAAACCTCAATTCATCCATATAAACAGCAAAGCCTACCGCGGCGGCTTTTTTGCCATTTTTTTGCATCAAACCACCGTACTGACCTCCCGAAAGCAAGCTTTGAGGAATACCCTCAACATAACCCTGGAAGACAATGCCGTCATAATAGTCCATATTGTTGGCTATTGAAAAATCAATCTGCACATTATCGGCAAGATCGCAGTCTTTCAGATAATCATAAATTACTTTTATTTCTTCTATTGCCTTATTTGTACTCTGGTTTACACCCAATGTGCAAAGCTCATTAAGGCAATCTCCTATTTTACCGTGGCAGGTTATAAGCTTTAAAAGCAACGCGGTTTTATCTTGGGGTAAATTTATACTGTTGCAGTAATCGGTAAGACCTGACGCATTTTTTTTGCGCACAAAACGCAGTACATCGCCGCTTACCCCCGCAGCATCAATAATACCGCCCACAAAATCGGGATGGGACAAAGCCAAAATGTAGTTTTTGCCAATAATATTCAAGGACTGTGCCGCAAGCGCAACCGTCCGGCAAATATCGGTAGCACCAAGCTCACCCATACTTTCAACGCCTGTCTGCATTATTTCCTTAAAGTTTCTGTTGCCCTGTGCCGCGCGGTAAACATTCTCGTTATAATAAACCTTTTGGGTAGCTTTACCGCTGCGAACAAACTGGCGCACAATTGACATTGTAACGTCGGGCTTTAAGGCAACAAGCCTTCCGTCAAGGTCTGTAAAGGTAATTATGCGGTCGCTTACCAAAAAATCCTTACAGTTTGCATAAAGGTCATACTCTTCAAAACGGCTCATTGTAAAACGCTCATAACCGTTTTTGCAAAACAGCTCTCTCAACGCAAAAAGAGCTTTTTCCTCATAAGTAAAAAAATTATCATTTATCTGCATTTTCCTTTTCCCTTTCTAAAACAAGCTTGTAGCCGCCGCTGCCGTAGTTAAGGCATCGGTTCACGCGACTTATTGTTGTAGTACTGGCGCCCGTTGCGGCAACAATATCTCCGTATTTTGTTCCCTTTTGCAGTAGCTGTGCAACCGCATAGCGCTGAGACATTGACTGTAATTCAACAATTGTACATAAATCCTCAAACAATTTATAGCATTCTTCAACCGTTTGCAAGGATAAAACAGCTTTAAACAAGTTATCTGTAGCTTCACATTGAAAATTAGACATAAAGCCATCCGCCTTTCTTTATTGCTTTATCATATTACCACTTTAGTGTGATAAAGTCAATACCGTTTTGTAGATATTTTTTGGCATATAAATCAAAAGCAGCATTGTTTTTTATAAGAAAGTTGTCAGTATAAAATTTGTGAAAATATTTGCTTTTTAATAAAATATTGTTATAATGTATTTAACTGTCTAACTTTTCCTTGGAGCGTTTAAATAATGAATTACAAGCTTACAAAATATACCTGTTATTACACATATATTTCAATGGCGTCAATTTTTGGACTGCCTCCGTTACTGTTTGTAACCTTCAAAGAGATGTACGGTATATCCTACACCCTGCTTGGAACTTTAGTGCTCATAAACTTTTGTACACAGCTTGTTATTGATTTAATCTTCAGCTTTTTTACAAAATATTTTAATATACACAAAACTGTAAAGTTAATGCCTCTTATGACAGCAATCGGTATGCTTGTTTATGCAATTATCCCTATGCTATACCCCGTCCACGCATATTTGGGTATTGTTTTGGGAACCGTTATCTGCTCGGTTGCCGCAGGTTTGTGCGAGGTGCTGTTAAGCCCCATTATTGCAGCACTACCGTCCGACACACCTGAGCGCGATATGAGCAATCTTCACTCTCTTTACGCTTACGGCGTTGTAATTGTGGTGCTTTTTAGTACGGCATATTTTAAAATTTTCGGCACGCATAACTGGATGTGGCTTGTAATAGTCCTTGCGATATTACCTGTAATTTCATCAATTTTATACTGTGTTTCGCCCATGCCGCAAATGAACCTTACGGGAGATAATCCGGCAAAAAGCACCTCTCATAAAAGAAATTACGGCCTTATGCTTTGCGTTATTTGCATTTTTCTCGGCAGCGCAGCCGAAAACGCCATGACTAACTGGATATCAGGCTATATGGAAAAAGCCCTGCATATTTCTAAAACAATCGGCGATCTTTTAGGTTTAACGCTGTTTGCCATACTTTTAGGTTTGGGCAGAACACTTTACGGAAAATACGGTAAAAGCATTATGCCTGTACTATTTATAAGTATGGCAGGCTCAGCTGCTTGCTATCTTACAGCAGGTTTATGCAATATTCCCGCAATTGCAGTGCTCGCCTGTATATTAAACGGTCTTTTTGCTGCAATGCTCTGGCCCGGCATTTTAATATTAATGGAAGAAAAAATATCCTCCCCCGGTGTTGCCGCATATGCTCTCATGGCGGCGGGAGGAGATTTCGGCGGCTCGGTAGCACCGCAGCTGCTCGGCATTGTGGTTGATACCGTAGCGGCAAGTCCAACAGCCGAAAAGCTTAGCGCTGCTTTAAACCTTTCAACTGAGCAAATCGGTATGAAGGCGGGAATGCTTACAACCGCTGTTTTCCCTGTAATTGGCTTTATATTACTTGTGTTTATGAAAAAATATTTTTCTAAATCAAATTTTCGTAACGCTTAATATATTTTTGCGATATCACAGTTTATTAATTTACTATATATTAGACTATACTACGCAATACAGTCTGGCACCATTATAGCAAAAACAAGCTTTAACAGATTGACTTTTTGTTTTGCTTGCTATATAATAAATTCAAAGCTTTTACATAACTGACGGGGTTTTGCAGGTTACTGCGGTGGAGTGTAAAAGTGTTTTAATGTCGACCGTCTGGGCAAAATCAGTTTACAAAAAACTGGTTTTGCCTTTTTTATTTTATCTTAAGGAGAATTTAAGCGCTATGACACACAATAACTGGACAGGCTTTGTCGTCGGTGCCTGGCAAAATGAGATCAATGTACGTGATTTTATTCAGGCAAACTATAAAGAGTACGCAGGTGACGCTGACTTTCTTTGCGGCGCGACCGAGCGCACAAAGAAGCTTATGGCACAGGTGCAGGACCTTTTTGCCGAGGAGCGTAAGTGCGGCGGAGTTTTGGATGTTGATACCGAAACCGTATCTTCCCTTATAAACTATGCCCCCGGTTATATCGATAAAGAAAACGAGCTTATTGTAGGCATGCAGACCGACGCACCCTTAAAACGCGGCGTTAACCCCTTTGGCGGTATACGTATGGCACGTCAAGCATGTGCGGCTTACGGCTACCGTTTAAGCGACCGCGTGGAAGACGAGTTCCGCTTCCGCACCACCCATAATGACGGTGTGTTCCGCGCTTATACCGACGAAATGCGCGCGGCACGCAAGTGCCACGTTATCACAGGCCTGCCCGATGCCTACGGCAGAGGCAGAATTATAGGCGACTACCGCCGCGTTGCGCTTTACGGCATAGACCGTCTTATTGAAGAAAAAAAGAAGGATAAAGCCGCTTTGAGTGAGGGCATCTTTAATCAGGAAAGCACCCGCCTTGCAGAAGAGCTGTTTCAGCAGATCACCTTTTTGGGCTACACTAAAGAAATGGCAGCAATGTACGGCTATGATATAAGCCGGCCTGCCGCCAACGCACGAGAGGCTATACAATGGACATATTTTGCTTACCTTGCAGCCATAAAAGAGCAAAACGGCGCCGCAATGTCTCTCGGCAGAGTTTCAACCTTTTTTGACATTTATATTGAGCGCGATATAGTAAACGGCACTTTAACTGAGCAGAGCGCGCAGGAGTTAATGGACGATTTTGTTATAAAGCTGCGCATTGCAAGACATTTGCGCACGCCAGAATACAACGAGCTTTTTGGAGGCGACCCCATGTGGATAACCGAGGCTGTAGGCGGTATGGGTAAAGACGGCAGAACCCTTGTCACCAAAAACAGCTACCGTATGCTCAACACCCTTTATACTCTCGGTTCTTCACCCGAGCCCAACCTTACAATACTTTGGTCAAAAGCCTTGCCCGAAAGCTTTAAAAAGTTCTGTTCAAAGGTTTCAGCCGATACCGACTCTATTCAGTATGAAAATGATGATATTATGCGTCCCCTTCACGGTGATGATTATGCAATAGCCTGCTGTGTTTCTGCAATGGAGATTGGCAAGCAAATGCAGTTTTTCGGTGCGCGCTGTAACCTTGCAAAGCTGTTGCTTATTGCGATAAACGGCGGCATTGATACCACAAGCGGAATACACATAGGCCCGCAAATGCCTGTAATGGAGGGTGACCATTTAGATTATAACGCTGTTATGGATCGTTTTGATATTTACATTGCATGGCTTGCAAAGCTTTATGTAAATACAATGAATGTTATCCATTATATGCATGACAAATATGCTTATGAAAAAACACAGATGGCACTGCACGATACAAATGTTGAACGCCTTATGGCATTTGGTATTGCGGGACTTTCTGTTGTTGCCGACTCTTTAAGCGCAATTAAATATGCCAAAGTTCAGCCCCTTAAGGATGAGCTTGGATATATCACAAACTTTAAAACGGAAGGCAATTTTCCTAAATACGGTAACGATGATGACCGTGTTGATTATATTGCGCGCGATATGGCAAATAAGGTTATTACCGAGCTGCGCAAAACTCCCGCTTACAGAAGCGCTGTGCATACGCTTTCTGTCCTGACAATAACCTCAAACGTTATGTACGGAAAAAACACCGGCGCAACTCCCGATGGCAGAACTGCAGGTGCACCCTTTGCCCCCGGTGCAAACCCCATGCATAATCGTGAGGAAAACGGCGCTTTGGCATCACTTAACTCTGTTGCAAAAATAAGGTATGAGGACTGCCGCGACGGCATTTCCAACACCTTCTCAATAACACCCGAAGCATTGGGCAAAACAAAGAATGAGCAGACAGATAACCTTGTTTCTATACTGGACGGTTATTTTTCAAAAGGCGCTCACCACATCAACGTCAATGTGCTTAACCGCGAAACCCTTATAAAAGCCTACGAAAACCCCGAAGCCTATCCAAACCTTACAATACGTGTTTCGGGCTACGCCGTAAACTTTGCAAAGCTCTCACGCGAGCAACAGCGTGAGGTTATCAGCCGTACATTCCATGCAGCAGTATGATTACCGGTATAGTTCATTCCATACAAAGCCTTGGCACTGTTGACGGCCCCGGTGTACGCTTTGTTGTGTTTATGCAAGGCTGCAATTTGCGCTGCAAATGCTGCCACAACCCTGACACCTGGCAAATTGGTGCAGGAAAAGGATTTACCCCTAACGATATTGTACAAAAGGCATTGCGCTACCGCGGGTATTTTGGTAAAGACGGCGGCATTACCATGTCGGGCGGTGAGCCTTTATTGCAGCCGCAGTTTGCTAAAGAAATTTTTACGCTTTGCAAAGAACAAGGTATTAACACCTGCCTTGACACCTCGGGCAGTATTTTAAACGATGATGTCAAAATGTTGTTATCGGTTACCGACCGCGTATTGCTTGACTATAAATACACAAGCGGCACTTTATATCGCAACAATGTAGGTTGCAGTATTGAACGGGTAAACGAATTTTTAGATTATTTGAATGAACAAAATATCTCCACAACCTTGCGGCAGGTTATTATCCCCACCGTTAATGATAATACAGATAACATTATTGCGCTGAAAGCGATGGCAAGAACCCATACTTGCGTAGATAAAATTGAACTGCTGCCCTTTAGAAAAATATGCGCGGCAAAGTATGACAATATGGGAATACCTTTTCCTTTTGGCTCTCTGCCCGAAGCCGATAAAAGTATTATGGAAAAATTAAATGCAGTGCTGTAAAGCACTGCATAAAACCTCTATTTGCAATAGTCGGCGGCGGTCAGCCGCATTTTTGTTTTTCCGGCGACAGGTGTGTCGGAAAAACCCCTTGTGAGCGAAAAACGCTTACAAGGCGGTTTTCAAGGGTGCGTGGATGGTATTGGCGGGAGTAGAGTGCAGTCCGAAGAGCCTTTGGATTTTCGGCGAGCAGCATTTCCACCAAGAGAGTGGCGACTTTGTCGACACTCTCAAAAGGGGCTGTAAAAAAACAGACCAAATAAAAAAGACTGCAAACTTATCCGAAAAGGATAGGAAAGCAGTCTTTTT
>CAKSST010000015.1 GCA_934489895.1 uncultured Eubacteriales bacterium
CTTGATAATTTATCTTAGATTTTTCGGCAATATCTTCTTGCGGACGTCTCATATCAATTGGCAAAAAACGATCCTCGTACTTTGTGAACCATGTCTGGACATATTCCAATTGGTTATATTCTTCTACGTTTGATGGAAGATTGTTATCATTGGTTATTTTCACATATACAATTGGTACTATGTGCCCAGGATGCCATACACTTTCATCAACCTTTTGGAGCAAAAAATACCGACCATAAAGACCTCTTTCTTTTGCTAAGTCGCTTTCCAATTGGTAGGCAAAAACATCTCCCAATTTCCATTGACATTTGTATATTCTCTTTTTTACTGGTTTTTTCACTGGAGGTTGCGGAGAAAGAAGTTTTGCTTGCAACTCATCAAGAATTTTTCTTCTTTTCGCTTTTACTGACATATCTATTGACCGACAATAAAACATACCACTGTCTTTTTCAACCCAGTAAAGAGCTTTTTCCTTAACCCAAGGCATAAGCACTCCCAGATTCCATTGTGTATCCGCCAATGCCAACCAAAACAACGGTTCTTCGTCAATGTCGCCCATTATGCTTTTATAATCTTCCGTCAATTTGTCGGTGATATCTTGGACAGTATTGCCAGTATTATACAATTCTTCAAATTCATCTTTAACATCTAGTGACGTATCGTTTTGATATAACTCAAATCCCCACATTCCCATTTATATCACCTCCAAATCAATTTCCAGTCCAATACAAAATCTCGTTGGACATTTGATTCCATCCGTAGTTCAAAGTGCCTAAAGCCAGTTCTTTAAACGCGCCCCAATATTTTGGCGACACACTGTTGATCTGATTATTCATTTTATTTGCAATATTTATTGTGTGGTAGTACGCCATTCCTGCTTGCTCCAACGCCCTTGATTCTGGAAGATTCAACCCAGAAGCAATTACTTCCATTTCTAACCCAGCACGAGCAGGATTAGCACTATGCGCTGCTCTTCTCTTATCCACATTATTGGTACGCCCCACATATTGCACTGTTCCAGCGTCATCTTTTAAAACATATACTGAGTTATTTCGTTTTGCTGTTTTTTCTACCGCTTTTTCAGCAACGGCCGACGTTACCGCTGCTGCTGTTGAAACACCTGCGACAATCATTGCGCCCGTTGCTACGCTTGCTGCGGTAGCGGCTGCTCCAGCTGATATTCCTCCAATTATGCCACCACCTGCAACTGCTAAAGCAGGGGCAGCTGCTCCGCAGGTCGCTACAGTTACCGCTACAGCAGCCACAGCAACTGCCGCTACCGCAACTACTGTGAAAATTGTGCTTAACTTAGGCCAATTACCAGTTGGATCAGACATATTCACTGGGTTGTTAAAACAATAAGCGAACATATTTGTGCCTTGAACATTTCCGATTTGTCCAATGGCAGCATCTGCGTTAATAAACCGACCAATCTCAGGATCGTAATAACGGCTGGATACATAATAGAGACCTGTCTCGGCATCGTACCGTACAGCATTGACAACCTAATTATAGCACATTATTATAACAAATACAAACAAAAGTCAGCACAGAACGACAATCGACAATATTAAGTTTTAAGACAAGTCACATTTATTTGTGGCTTGTTTTTTTACCCCCGGTTCATTTTGAACTAGGGGGCAGTTCAATTTGAACCGCCTTTAATATATAAATATAATCTTAATGTTAGATGAGAGAAAAAATTATATATACCCGTCATTTTTGCTTGAAAACAAAGGCAAGGCAGGAATAGCCCTCATACTTTCGGCTGAATTACACCTTGCAAACAGTGTTTGCAACTGCTGTCATACCTTGATTTTTTCGCATTTTACCCCTACAAAACGCCCTTTTAAGTGCATTATGTGAGGAAGTGTTTTTCTCAAATAAATGCAGAGGAAATGATTATGGGTAAAAGCAACGTGAAAATTATAAGCATTGACCGATATAACGGAACAGTCTCCGCAAAAGAATTGTTTGCAGAAATGGTCGCGCAAAGTTTACAAAGCAAAGCCGGAAATGTCTGGACGCTGGCACAGTCCCTCGATATACTGAAAGAGCCGATTGTCAAATTCAAATCTGTGCTGTCATTTACAGGAGGTAAATATGACACATCGAATTGACAACAAAATTTACAAAGCGGCTCTTTACTGCCGTTTATCCAAGGACGATGATAACCGAAACGGTGACAGCTCCAGCATACAAACACAAAAATCATTGCTTGAACGCTATTGCAGAGAAAACGGTTATTTGATCCAAGATTTTTATGTGGATGATGGTTATTCGGGCTTGAATTTTGACCGTCCCGATTTTCAACGGTTGCTTACTGATATTGACAGCGGTACTGTCAATATGGTTATAACCAAGGATTTATCCCGATTAGGGCGAGATTACATTCAAACGGGTTATTACACCGAAATCTACTTTGCAAAAAAGCGTGTCCGTTATATTGCTGTAAACGATGCCTTTGACAGCAATCGGGATGATAATGATATTGCACCCTTTCGCCACATTCTCAACGATATGTACGCAAAAGACCTATCCCGAAAGGTTAAGTCTGCCAAAAGGCAAAGAGCCTTAAACGGACTGTTTATCAGCTCACAAGCACCATTCGGGTATAAGCCTTGTCCCGACAACCGCAATCTGATGATTATCGATGAGCCTGCGGCAGAAATTGTGCGCCGTATCTTTGCATTGTCCTTATCGGGCTGTAGCGCAAAAAAAATAGCCGAAATTTTGACCGCAGAGGGTGTTATCACTCCCGGTGTTTACAAGTATCAGCAGGGCGACACACGCTTTGCACGATACTTAAAAGACGGTAAAAATCGTTGGTGTTATGAAACGGTGCAAACCATTCTGAAAGATCGGGTTTATGTCGGTGAGATGGTAAACCACAAGGCAGAGGTTGCAAACTACAAAACCAAGCAACGAGTTATGCTACCTCACAGCGAGCGTATTGTGGTTGAAAACACCCACCAAGCCATTATTGACCGTAGGGACTGGCTGACTGTTCAGCAGCTTGTCCACGCACGTCACAAAGCACCTCACCATAAATTTGAAAACATATTCAGAGGAATGGTGTTCTGTGCCGATTGCGGTAGCCGTCTTTGTATGGGAACAAAACAGCGAAACGGAAAGTATTATCACCACTACCGTTGCAATAATCACTATCTCAATCCCGATAAATGTCCAAAGCCGCACCAAATTTCCTATACGGTGTTATACCAAAATATTTTGGAACGAATACAACAGCTTACCAAGGCGGTAGAAAATGACGAGGAGTTTTATGACCTTGTGCAGATTAAAACCGCCGACAATCTGCCATCCGATTCTGTTCAAAAGGAAAAGTATTCTATTGAAAAACGGATGGCAGAATTGTCCGGTAAAGTTTGAAAGCTGTTTGACGGTCACGCTAACGGTGTTATTGATGAGCGCAACTATGAAATGCTGATGAAAGATATTCAGGCTGAGCAGGAAAGTTTAGAACAAAAACTTTCTGCCTTGCAATCTAAAATTTCACAGCAACATAATACCGAAATATCTATTGAGCAGTACAAAGAGACCGTCAGAGATTGCCTTAATGTTACGGAATTAACACCATTCGTCCTAAACAAGCTGATAAGCAAAATTGAAATCAGCAGTTTAGAAACAGTTGATGGTAAAAAACAGCAAGAAGTTATCGTGGAGTGGAAGTTTGCAAAAACAATATAATATGCTTTATGATAAATCATAACTGGTGTAGCCATACTTATTGATCGCCTTCTGCAATTTCAAAAACTTACTAACTGCTGATTTTCCTGAAAACAAATCTTTGAAGAAATGTTTCTTGAAAACCACTCTGATCTTTGGCTGAGTATAAAAAGTAAAAGTTAACTTTGTGATGTCTCTTGTCGCAACACACCTACTATTTTCAAGAGAATTTTCGTTAGCGTAGTTTTTGATACATTCATCAAAACAGATTTTAATATCTGTTTTCCCGCTTTTTACTGTTATTCCTGAACTGTTAATATTAACTATTTCAAAGCAAATAATATTACTCATTTTGTTATTCCTCCTTTATTTGGTTAAGAAAATCTTTATTGTTTCTTTGCCTAGACTTCTTAATGCAGCTACTCGATGATGTCCATTAGCCAACTGATAAAAGCCATTTGGCAATTGAGTTGCATAAATTTTTCCATAACCATTTAGAGGAATTAAACGACAGTAATCACTTATAACACCCGGCGCAGGTCCACAAGTGACAAATTCATCCATTGGATTATTTAAGACCTTGTTAATATTAACTTTTATTGGTGCCAATCCTGTTTGTTGTAATCCAACCTTTCCGGCATATAGATTTGCTGCAACTGCGGCAACATCATATGCACCGCCGGTTATTTTGGCTCCAGTATCTCCTCCTATTGCACGTCCTACATCCTTAACGGCTGTCCTGATAATGTTATCTTCTCTCAACACATTGGTTTTGGTGACATCGTTGACTATTTGACCTATCCCTTGTGTAGCTGTAGCCGCACCGTTAACAATCAAAAATCCTGCTGCTACAGCTCCAACGCCAGTCCAACTTGTAAAAGCACCTAAAGCAGCACCCGCGGCCATTTGTGCAACACCGCTAACTACATTTAATGCACCTGTTAACCACTTCGGCCATTGTCCTGTTGGATCATCCATGTTAACGGGGTTGTTAAAACAGTATGCAAAAAGGTTATATCCTAAAATATTTCCGCCTACATCCGATATTTCTCCATCAGCGTTGATGAACCTACCAATTTCCGGATCGTAGTATCTTGTACCTGTTAAATAGAATCCCGTTTCCCCATCATAATAATACCCACGGTATCTTACAGGGTTTAACTGTCCGATGGTGCTTGCCTGGCTGCCTGTAATGCTTAAAACCTCACCCCAAGCAGTATATGTATATTCTACCACCTTATTGCCGTTACTGTCAATAATGCCAATAACGTCACCCTGCAGATTAAATACATAATAATAGTAGGTATTATTACAGATTAATCCATATGCAATGCCGTTCTCATCATATAGATAAACAATGTAATCGTCACCTGTTTTTTGTCCAAGCAATACACCTTCAAGCCAGTAATAATCGGTTGTAACACCGTTTACCGTTTTTGAGGTTCTGTTACCGTCGGCATTATACGTATAGTTAATTGTATTTTGTGCATTTGTAATACCTGTTAACTGTCTGCCGTTTTGCCAGCTTAAAGTGTTGCCTTTATAGCTTAACGGATTACCAATTTCATCATAAGTAATTGCCTGACCGTTGTATGCTGTAAGCTGGTCTTTCCAGTTGGCGTTACCGTATGTATATGACTTTATACTCTCACCGTTAAGAGTAACAGACAGTATATTTCCACCGTTATCATAGGTATATTCATATACGCCGTTTGCATTGGTGAGAGTTTTTAATTGGTTAAGCGAGTCATATGTATAGCTTTCAATAACCGTGCCGTTTTTAGATACACTTTCGATATTACCAAGCGCATCATAAGCATAACAATACGTATCTTCACCAACCTGCATATTTTCTACAAGCGCCGTTGTTGAGTTGACGTCTGCACCGTCTAAATAACTGTACCTTGTTACAAATGGTGCAGTAGTATGCACCGTGCGTGTATCAACACGGCAAAGCGCATCATAGCTATAGCTTAATGTTTGTATATCATTATGCTTAACACCATATAACAAGTCCACCTTTTGACCTGCTGTTGATGCATTGCCGTAAATATACTGTGTTTTGTTTGTAACGCCGTTTGCTGTATAAATATAGCTTTTAACACGGTTATATTCATCATATTTATAGCTTATTGAGCTACCGTCAGACGCTCTTGCCTCTTGTATTCTGCCCGAAAGGTCATATAAATACTGTGAGGTTATATTTACAAACAAATCTTGCTTTTGATACAAATTGCCCGATTTATCATATTTATATTTAATTTTTACGCTATTATTATATGCCGTTTGAGTTATACGGTCAAAGTTATCATAGGTATAGTCAACGACGTTACCGTTGCCGTATCTCATTTGTTTAAGCGGACCGTTATTATCGTTATAGATATACTCTGACAGCGTTTGTGTGCCAACAGATATTGCGCTTGTGTTATAATATTTATCATACGAGAAGTTATATGCCGTACCTGAGGGTGCGGTTATTTTTTTAAGTCCGCCAAAGGCATAATATTCATACCCAACGTTGCTGTTGCCCTGCGCCACCGCTTCAAGACGGTCATTATTAGCATTGTAGGTATAAGAGGTTATGTTATTTTTAGCATCCGTTACGCTTGTTTGCAAGCCACGTGACGTATCAAAGCCATAGGTTGTTACATTACCTCGGCTGTCTTTTATTGTATGTATAAAATTACCGTTATCCTGATACGTTACGCTTGAGTTAATTGTTTTATGTATTTTTTCTGCTATAAAATAGCGGTTAATGGCATTGCTAATTCCTGTAAAAATTAGATTGCCGGTATTTGAAATGCTTCCGTTTGCAACATCAAGCGCCAGGTTTTCATTATGTTTTGGTATTATCTGAAAACCTTGATGTTGACTGTAATATACAAATTTAAACAGCTTGCGGTCATTTACAGTTGAATCACCCAATTGTAAATATGTGCATCCATTCTCTTCGGTATCGGTACTTACCTGTAACAGTTTATCAGTTGCATTTAATGGTGTAAATGTATAATAGTCCGTTTCACCGTATTTTTTCACCTGAAATCTTTGCGTTTTATTGTGATTTAATTCATATTGAAACACCTCGGTACCAACTGACACATTGCCATAACTTACATCAATATACTTACCGCTATTACGTGCACGGAAAGCGTACACTGCACCATCCTCAATTTGATCTATAGGCTCTATACTTGTATCCTCAAAATACCATGACTGACCGGGATTTAACGTTCCATAAGGAGAAATGATGGTAACGTTATTTTGAGTTGCAGAATAGTTTACTGATACTATTTTACCATCAGGTGAGGTTTTTGGAGAAAATGTATATGTAAAATCTGATTGCGGCGTAATTTTAAAAATTTGCTGGTCAGTGCCTATGGTTGTATACAGAGAAACGGGTGTTTCTTCATTATTAACACTGTTTGTAATATGTAAAGACTTATCGGGCGAATGTTCGGGATGCAGATAATAACCGCCTTTACCAGTATCCTCAAGTATCCATCGTTGATTTGCTGAACCGCTAAAATTATGTTGCACTATCGAAGCGTAATTTTGTGTGCTTGCATCTGCAACGGTTAAATATTTTCCTGTATTTTTAAGCCTTATATAATAGGTTTTGCCCGACTGTAAGGATGCAGAATAATTATCTGCGCCCGTTATTGTATCAACCGGATTACCTTGTGATGTATAATCAATATCCGCTCTGATACCCTCACTGCTTTTTGAAAACACTGTGTTTTTATTGGTATCGTATGCGTATTCATAAGACGTTCCCGTAGGGCTAATAATTTTTGATAATGAATTACTGCTATATTGATAATTGGACTGTTGGTTAGCTTTATCTGCTGTAGTAATAACATTACCGTTACTATCATAAGAATAACTTTGTGCTGTATCACGATACAAGAACACATTATCAAAATACGCCGTATTGCACGTATTATAATAGCCCATATGTATCATTATTTTATCATGTGGCTTGTCTGCAATTACAATATTGCTTGTGAATTGCCAGTCTGATACATATTCATTAAACTCAGCAACCTCACGTTTTACAACTTCGTCACCACTATACAGTTGTACAATGATTTTAAAAACACTTTCATCGCCGCTTTGATGTGGTACCGAATTCGCTTTACCCCAAGCACCAAAGCTGTAAACGTCACCCTTTTTTCCATTTAACGCTATAACTTGAGAAGAATATATTGTATGTGCAGGTGTTCCGATAATACGGAACGACTTACTGCCACTATATGCAGTTGAGCTAACAGCGCCGTTCATACAATTTGTAAAAAACAAGGGTGAAGTGCTGCCTACTGTATCATATTCAAAATCACTATCACTTAATAAATTGATATTATTAGACGTGTCTCCTACCTCTAGCTGAACGCAATCCACATACATTGTACCAGTAGCATTAAAAAGACCCACACCAACACTTTTTAACGTTTCACCGTGATTTAATGTTACAGTAAAAATTAGCTTTTTAAAACCGTTATTAATATCTGTATCAGTAGTTCCCGATATAAAATCAGAATACAAATAACGTGACTCACTTGTGTACAACTCTATACCCGCACCATTTGATGCTGATTCAACATTAACTGTTTTTACGTAAGCCGTAACGGTATATGTTGAATGGTTAAGATTATTTAATCTTTGAAAAACGGTTGTTGTTCCTACTTCGGTAGCTGTATGTTTTACCGTATTTAAAGAGATATACCCTTCATTGCTAACAAGTTCAGTTTTTGCTGAACTTAAATCTTTATAAGTTAACCAATTAGCCAAACCAAAAGTAAAAGCGCCGTCATATAAAAGATTATTATTATACCTTGTATTGTTAGATGATACTTGAATTTTATTGTTTTTAAAAATATTACTTTTAGCTGTATCTGAAGTGTTATATGATTGCGAATAAGAATTACCGTCGCTATCGTAAGCGCAAGTTACCCTGCCCTCTGTATCAAACTGATATGTCATACTACGCTGTTTGTTATCAGTAACTACAGTTTGATTATGTTTATAATTGAATGTATGCCTTGTTCCTGAAACACCCGCATTACCATTTTGTGTTACTGTTACAATACGTTTGTTTTGGTCATAGCTGTAACCATTATTTAAATCAGATGAGTGTTGCAATACAGTCATAGCGTTAGTATTACCCTCATCATACGCAAAATGTGTGCCTGTTCCGTCAGGATAGTATATGTGTTTTAAAAAGCCGTTTGTATAGCTGAAAGTAACGCTTCTACCGCTGTTATCGGTAATAGATGTTAATTGATAGTTGCTGTCATAATTAAGCGCAAAAACACCACCCGACGAAGTTGTAATACTTGACAGGTAATTATCTACATTGGGAATGGGGCTGTAATTTAAGCTTATTGTATTGCCATTTGTATCAATAATTTTTCGTAAATCACCCCAAATATCAAACTTTAAAACATTGCCGTCTTTATCAGTGATTTTACTTGATAATTCTCCCTCACCGCTAAGTGAAGCATATGTATATCCCAAACCATCCTCATCAACGATTGAACCGTCACTGAGTTCAACAAAATAATGATCAGTGCCGTCACCATCTGTATATACATACTTTACTGAGCTGTTACCCGATACAGAAACATTTTGCAAGTGCTGAACAAGATTTAAGTGCCATCCGCTTCCGTATTTTATTGTTTGGTTAGCAGAACATACAGAACAAATTGCGTTTGCACTATTATATATATGAGATAGCGTAAAACCGTTTATTTCAGATATAAACGAAACATCATTATGAACGTACGTGAGATTACCGTTAAAATTGTTAACAAACGTGTTGCCTCTTTCTCCGGCATAAAACTCACTGTAGCTCCAATAATCCTCAAGACCAACTGTGTCTCTATAATAAAATATATATGTTGGATCACTATTTTCTAGTGAATGGTCGCTATCATAAAAACGTGCAAAATTATTTGAAGACGGATAACTGCTAGCTTTTATCATAACGCCACGATTTGTTTCGCCGTTGCGCCATTCTTGTACAATTTTTGTTATATCAAACTCAGTCCAAGAGCCGTGATATGTAGTTTGTGAATCGTTAATAATAGCATAATCTATAACGGTGCTATCATAACTTGGCGTTGGTGGATTACTATCAGAATACAAAACTGTACTTGTCAGTATTGTTTGATTCCAATCAGATGTTATTTTATGTACATTTAACTGCAGATTAGTAGGACAAGTAGAAATAGTACTACGATAGCCACATAATGCTAAAGTAGCTTTAACAATAGTTGCGCTTTGAGGTATCGTATCAGGCAACTCAACATACAACAACGCTGCTACTTCTACATTCTCTCTACGACCAACTTTAAGCCAAGCAATCTCACTTTCCAGTTCGGCATAATCAGATACGGCACGACTTGAAAAAGATGCTGTTGAATCTTTAATTGATTTAAAATTATATTCAGGTATTATAGTTGGATCAATTGTAACAGGATAGACTCGAGCTTTATCTTTAAGCCATTTTTTATTAGGAATAATTGTATATTCGTATCCGTTGTGAGTTTTATTAAGTGTAACGTCAATGTCAGTACTGCTTTCACCATTAGCATCAAACATATACGGTGCTTGAACATAGAAAACATTATTATTGTTTTTATCCTTGAAGCTTATACTTCCGTCATCATTAAGTTCTGGTATAAGTCCATCACACTCAATATTAAAGCAAAATGATGCTTTTTTGGTTATTTTGTTAATAATAATGCTTTCTTTAAGTTGTTCTCCAATTAGATCGTAACAAACATCAATATTATCATAAACATTATTATATTCAGCCCTAGACAAAGCTTTTCCGTTATTTTTTAAATATTCATCGTTAGCTTTGTATATAGCACTTTCACCTTTTGCACATGCAAAAGAAGTGTCACGTTTTTCTATACTGTTTTGATTTTTATTAGTAGTTTTAATAGATGAAGATTTAGCATCAAATGACCATAAAACAGAATATTCACCATTATTGATTTTAACACATGAATTTTCATTCAAATTTGTAGGAAGTTCAACGTTAAATTTATTACTTTTATTTGTGTAGTAATCACTATTGTCAGATTTAATAAGACTATTATCAATTTCCTTAAATTCATTATCACTTTTAAAATTTACAGCATAAGGATAAACGACCGCCTGATAGCTACCGTCACTCATTTTAAAATGTTTTGTGTTTGCGTCACGTTTATCTACATCTTCAAACAATATATAAGGCTCAGTATTAACCTGAACATTATCTGTTGATACGCTTGTTAATGGCAAGTCTTCTGCCGAAGCCGCCAAAACAGGTAATGATGTGAAGATTAAAGCAATCGTTAAAATAGTTGCAATTACTTTATATCCGCGGTTTTTTAACATAAGCAACAACTCCTTTTTATTTGAATATATCATATACAAAATAATAAAGCAAATAAAAAAATACCGAAACGGATTTTTCCGTTTCGGTATTTAAAAATCAACTTATGCCTTTCCGTTGCAACCAAGAACGTCAACCAACTTGTGACGAACAGTCTCAACAATGTTTGCACGTGCGGGTTTAAGATACTCGCGGGGATCAAAATGCTCAGGATGCTCATTGAAATATTTACGGATTGTGCCTGTCATTGTAAGACGAATGTCGGAGTCAATATTGATTTTGCAAACTGCAGAACGTGCAGCCTCGCGGAGCTGATCCTCGGGTACACCGATAGCGCCGGGCATATTGCCGCCGTTTTCGTTAATCATCTTTACATATTTCTGAGGAACAGATGATGCGCCGTGAAGAACAATCGGGAAGCCGGGTAGGTTCTTTTCAACCTCATGAAGAACGTCAAAACGAAGCTGAGGTTTTGTGCCGGGCTTAAATTTGTAAGCGCCGTGCGAAGTACCGATAGCAATTGCAAGTGAGTCACATCCGGTTTTCTCAACAAACTCCTGAACCTCTTCAGGTCTTGTGTAGGAAGCTGCACCCTCAGCAACCTTTACCTCATCCTCAATACCTGCGAGAGTACCAAGCTCAGCTTCAACAACAACGCCGTGTGCGTGTGCATATTCAACAACCTTTTTGGTGATTTCAACATTCTCTTCAAAGGGCTTTGAAGATGCGTCAATCATAACAGAGGTAAAACCGCCGTCAATACATGATTTACATGTCTCAAAGTCAGGACCGTGGTCAAGGTGAAGAGCGATCGGAATGTCTGGACATTCAATAACAGCAGCTTCAACAAGCTTTACAAGATAAGTGTGGTTTGCATAAGCGCGAGCGCCTTTTGAAACCTGCAGAATAAGGGGAGCCTTTTCTGCGCGTGCTGCCTCAGTGATACCCTGAACAATTTCCATGTTGTTTACATTAAAAGCACCGATAGCATAGCCACCGTCATATGCTTTTTTAAACATTTCTTTTGTAGTTACTAATGGCATAAAAATATCTCCTTATTTTTTATTTATTTTATATTATAGTCCTATTTTTGTTTATTGTCAATTGAATAAATGTAATAATTTGCAGTAAAAGATTGATTTTTAAAACTATTTATGATAAAATCATTTGGAAATTTTATTTTGAAAGGATTTATTATTATGAGCAGATTAAAAGGCGCATGCATTATTGGACAGTCAGGCGGTCCTACTTCAGTTATCAACGCCAGCGCATACGGCGCAATCAAAACCGCACTTGATTGTGAAGACATCACCAACGTATACGGTGCACTTAACGGTATCCGCGGCGTTTTGGACGAAAACCTTATTGATATGGGCGCAGAAGATCCTGAAGAACTAGCATTAATGAAATACACTCCCTCTTCTGCACTTGGTTCATGCCGTTACAAGCTTAAAGACCCTGATGTTGATGATACTGACTATAAGCGTATTCTTGATGTATTTAAAAAGTACAATATTCGCTATTTCTTCTATAACGGCGGTAACGATTCAATGGATACCTGCAACAAAATTTCAAAGTTCATGCTTAAAAACGGTTATGAATGCCGCGTAATGGGTATCCCCAAGACTATAGATAATGACCTTGCAGGTACTGACCACTGTCCCGGATTTGCTTCTGCTTCAAAGTACATTGCAACATCTGTAATGGAAATTTATCAGGATGCTATGGTTTACGACATAGGTATGATTACTGTTGTTGAAATTATGGGACGTAACGCAGGCTGGCTTACCGCTGCTGCTTCTCTTGCAAATTACAAAGGATTTGGTCCTGACCTTATTTACTGCCCCGAAAATGATTTTGACCTTGATGCAATGCTTGAAAAGGTTGAAAAGATTTACAACAAAAAGAAAAAATGTATTGTTTGCGTATCTGAGGGTATTAAAGACAAAGACGGCAAATTGATTTCTGAATACGGCAGTGATATGTCACAGACAAAAGACTCCTTCGGTCATGCACAGCTCGGCGGTCTTGCCGCTTACCTTGCAGGTGTTATTAAAGCAAAAACAGGCGCTAAAGTTCGCGGTATTGAGTTAAGTCTTTTACAGCGTTGCGCTGCTCACTGTGCTTCTCAGACAGATATTGATGAATCTTTTGCAGCAGGCAAAGCTGCTGTTGATAACGCAGTTGCTGGTATTACAGATAAGATGGTCGGTTTTGAGCGTTCATATGTTGACGGCAAATATGTATGCAACACCAAATTGTTCGACCTTTCTGTTGTTGCTAACACTGAAAGAAAAGTTCCTGCTGAATGGTTTAACGCAACCAAAGACGGTTTGAATGATAAATTTATTGAATACGCTCTTCCCCTTATCCAGGGTGAAACACAGCTTAAGAAGGAAGACGGTCTTCCCCGCTTTGTTAAACTAAAGAAAATTCGCGTTTAATTGATTTGTAAAAAATGGGCTATCCTTTTGGATAACCCATTTTTTTATGACACTGAACTTATAAAAGATGAAATATTATTTACATCTGATGAAATATTATCATTTACATCGTCTTTAATAGATGAAATATTGCTGTTATCCATCATTGAAGAGATGTTTGATGTTAAAGAGCCGTCGTTTGAATTAACACCACCGGGTTCATTTTCATCTTTTGTTCTTGCACAGCCTGTAAACAGACAAGTAATTATCATTACAGAAAGTAAAATTGAAAACAATTTTTTCATATCCATTTCCCTCCTTTTAAAAATAGTATATCCAAATAAACTTTGTTATTGTATTAAACTTTAAGTTTCTTGATTAATTTACAATCTTATACTTTATTTTTTAAAGGAGCTGATAGATTTTCAATAGCAAAGCACAGCTTTTCGGATATATTTTTTGTGCAGTCAATTTGAATATACAAAATCATAAATACTTGTGCATACATAACATAAAAATAACGGGTTAAAACCCGTTATTTTATCATTTCATTAAACTCAGCCTCATCAATAATTTTTATACCAAGCTGCTGCGCCTTAGTCAGCTTTGAGCCTGCGTCTTCTCCAACAAGAACACAGTAGGTCTTTTTGGAAACGGAAGAGGATGTTTTTCCTCCAAAGCTTTCAATAATTTTTGCGGCTTCATCACGCTCGTAGGTCGGCAATTTACCAGTAAGCACAAATGTAAGCCCTGCAAATCGTGCATCCTTAACCTTGGTAAGACACCGCATATTCATACCTATTTCTTTGAACCTGTTGATTAACTGAATATTTTGAAAGTTACTTAAAAAGTCCATAAGACTTTGAACCATAATATTACCGAAACCATCAATTTTAAGCACATCATCAATTGTTGCGTTAAGAATACTATCCATATCACCGAAAGCATCACAAAGCAATTTTGCGGCTTTTTGACCAATATGGTGAATACCAAAGCCAAAAATCAATCTATACAAATCATTTTGTTTTGATTTTTCTACAGCGGCAAGCATATTATCGGCAGACTTTTCGCCAAAGCGCTCTAGCTTTACAATATCATCTTTTTTCAGTGAATATAAATCAATCGGTGAAGAGATAAGTTTTGCTTCAACAAGCTGTTCAAGCACCGCTTCGCCAAATCCTTCAATATCCATAGCAGGACGGCTGCAAAAATGTATAAGGTTGCGCAGCTGCTGCGCAGGACATGACATATTGACACAGCGCACAACTGCTTCGCCCTCATCCTTATGGACATGACTATTACATACGGGGCACACAGACGGCAATTTAAAAACCATATGGTTTTCCCCATTTTTTGCTTTAGCAACAACCTCAGGAATAATATCTCCTGCTTTGCGGACGATTATTGTATCGCCAATACCAATTGCTTTTTCGTTTATAAAATCCTGATTATGCAAAACGGCGCGGCTTACGGTTGTACCTGCAAGAGTTATTGGTTCAAATACTGCTGTAGGAGTTAAAGCGCCCGTTCTGCCAACATTAATTTCAATATCAAGCAGCACAGTTTCTTTTTCCTCAGGAGGATATTTGAAAGCAACCGCCCATTTGGGAAATTTTGATGTACTGCCTATTTGTGAGCGCAAATCAAGATTATCAGTTTTTACAACAGCGCCGTCAATATCAAACTGTAAATTGCCGCGCATTTCGCCAATTTCTTTGATGCAATTTTTTATTTGATCGGCAAATTTACACTTATAGTAAAACGGCAGTACTGAAAAACCTTGTGCTTTCAAAAACTCTAATGACTCAATATGAGATGAAAACTCTTTTCCCTCAATTTGTTGAATGTTGAATATAAATATTTCAAGCTCACGCTTGGCAGTAATTTTGCTGTTCTTCTGGCGCAATGAGCCTGCGGCGGCATTACGCGGGTTTTTAGCAGGCTTTTCGTCATTAAGTTCCTGATATGCGCGAAGCTTTAAAAAGCTTTCATGCGGCATATAAACCTCGCCGCGTACCTCTAACCGGCCTTTAAAATCAATTGTTTTAGGTATGCTCTTTATGGTCATAAGGTTTGCAGTAACGTTTTCACCGACATCACCGTCGCCGCGGGTTGAACCAATTATAAATTTACCGTTATCATATTCAAGCGAAACTGAAAGACCGTCAATTTTAGGCTCAACAGAAAACTCTGCATTGTCAGAAAACGCAGTTATTCTTTCGATAAAGGCATCAACATCTACCAAAGAGAAAACGTCCTGCAGGCTTTCCATACGCACAGTATGAGCCACAGGCTCAAATTGCGCAAGCGCCATACCGCCAACCTTTGCTGTAGGTGAATTTTCACGCTTATATTCAGGAAACTCAGTTTCAAGCTTTTTGAGCTCTGAATTTAAAGCATCATATTCAAAATCTTCAAGCTCAGGGTCATCTTCAACATAATATTTATTATTATGATACTCTATAAGACCGTAAAGCTCTTCTATTCTTTTCTTAGCGTCTTCTGCAAACATATATTTCACCTTAATCACTTATTGTTCCGTAATCAAAAACATCTCCCACAAGGTCACCCTCGCCGTCATAAACAGATGTAAAGTTATCAGGCACTTTACCAACCACAACAGTTTGTGCCAATATAAATGATGTAAAATATTTTTCCTGTCTTTGATACCAGGGCATTGTTATATAATACTGCGATGATACCTCTATTATTATCTGATGCAAAGTATTATTAATGCCTGCTTTAGTAAATTCACTTTTATAATCAGTTGAAACCGTAACAGATAAATCAATGTCAAAACTAATGCGCGGTCCCCTGCCCACCAAATAATCGTTAGATGTTAATGTTCCTAACGGTATAGAAACGCTTGTTGAACCGTAATTCTTAACCTCATCAATAATTACATCAGTTATACGTGATTTTATGTAATTAAGCGTAAAAGTATCAATCTCAATTGCTGATATTATATTTTCGTTGTCATAGCTAATAACAGCAAGATCATTGTATTTAACACCGGTGTCAATCAAAAACTGACTGACTGACGTATTAACAGCATTGGTAATTATAGTTTCTGCTTTGGTTGTTGCAATACTTGTAATAATAGGCCTTACAAGCTTATCAGTTAACAATAATGCACAAACCAAAATAATGACGGTACAAAAAAGCAGTATTTTTATGCGCACACGCTTGTTTGGTGAATATCGTCTTCTCATAAAACTACCGCCTTTCTCTTTTTATTATACGAAAAGCGGCAGTTTTTGTGAAAAACTAAATAATATTATTTATTGCCCAAACAATCAAATCAGCGGATTCATCAATACCTAAAGCACCGTTAATACAAAGGTCGTATGCTTTAGCGTCACCCCAGCGCAAATCAGAATACATATTGTGATAACCTGCGCGTTTTTTATCTGTCTTTTTTACAAGGTCACTTGCCTTTTCTTTTGAAATATTTTCAAACTCAGCCACGCGGGCAACACGGTAATCCAAATCGGCATGAACAAACACGGTAAATACACCATCAATATCCTTTAAAACATTACCTGCACAACGGCCAACAATTACGCAAGAGCCTTTTGACGCTGTCTCTCTTATAATGTCACTTTCGATCTGAAAAACCTTGTCGGTGATAGGCATTTGGGCAATACCTGTAAGCGAATTATTAAACGAATAGGCACCTATTGACAATGAATAAAGGAAGCTGTTAGTAGGCTGCTCATCGTTATCTTCAAAAAACTGTTTACTGTATCCGCTGCTTTTTGCGGCAATTTCAATAAGTTCCTTATCATAATAAGGGATGCCTAAAATTTCAGCAACTCGTTTTCCTATGTGACGACCGCCGCTGCCAAACTCTCTGTCAATACAAATAATATTATTTTTGTTCATTAAATATCACCCGTTAATATTATAGCACAATTATTTTTAAAAGACAATATTTGCTTGACAATACTTACATTTTGTGATAAATTTTATAAGTCCTGCGGGCGTGGCGGAACTGGCAGACGCGCCAGACTTAGGATCTGGTGGTTTTACCGTGGGGGTTCAAGTCCCTTCGCCCGCACCAAAGCATTCAAACCCGAACCTTTTACCGATTGGTGAAACGTTCGGGTTTGTTGTTTTCTTAAAAGATGTTAAATAAGCCTTTGTTTGTGGCAGTACAGAGTTAGTCGCTCTGTACTGCCACTTCTTCGTTTCAATGAATTTCGTACATAAAGGAGATTTGAAATGAAGACCACAAAAATAAGAATTATTTTCTTTGCTATAGCACTTACATATAATTTAATATTGGGATTTTACTTGAGAGACTTTCTTGTTCTCTCTCCCACTCTACAGGTATTCTATTTACTATCGGTTCTACCAACTTTGTTTTTAGCGGTTGAGATAAAATCAAAGGCAGTGAGAGCAGCGGTTTATATTTCGCTGATGCTCATTGCTTGTATGAATATTGCTTATGCGATTTATTGTCGAAGAGTATTTCCCATTTTATCAATCATATCACTTGGTGTTGTCTTTATGTATTTTGTTGCTTTTACTAATGCCACTCGTAAAGATAGTTTGTTGACGAAATTTTTTGTTTTCGTATTATCTGCTACAATTTTGTTATTGCTTTTCTCAGCATATATTTTCGTCTACAAACAGGATAATCTTTCTCTTACCAACGGTCAGGCAACGCTGTGGGATACAGCAACCGTGGAACTCGCAGACGAAATTTGCGGCGACAGTGATACTGATGAAGAAAAAGTAAAAACAATATATTATTGGATGACACATAATTTTGAGTATGATTATGATTGTAATCCGGTAATACAGTATTTCAATGTTCATAAAACCTTAAGCACACGAAAAGGCATCTGTTATGACTTCTCCCATCTGTTTGCCGCACTATGTCGGAGTCAGCACATTCCCTGCTATGTAGTTGATGGCGATAAGCGGGATAATGCTCAATATCACCACACTTGGAATCGAATTTATTTTGACAACTCTTGGTGGAATATCGACGTAACCTTTGATATTATCCAAACAAAAAACCAAGATGAACTTTACAGCTTTCGAAAAATTGAAAATGCCTATATGCAGGATAAAGAATACTTTATAACGAAAATTTATTAATGCTACATATAAGCAAAAGGCACTCCCATCTTGCATTGCAATTGTTTTTATAAAAATCGTTCCTGATTTTCAAAATGGGAACGATTTATTTGCTTTTTAGTCTTAAAAACTATTGCTATCATTCCTATTTTGTGGTATAATACATTCGTATAAGTTTAATTTCAATTAGGAGGCAACTCTAATGAATTATATTAAGGTATCGAAGGCCGCTGAAAAGTGGGGTATTTCTGCTCGCCGTGTGCGCTTGCTTTGTGCAAATGGCAAGATCGATGGCGTTATTCGCAAGGGCAATCTCTATATGATTCCCGAAAATGCGATGAAGCCACTTGATGGTAGAACTAACAAAAAGAATATTCTGCTTGATATTCAGCGTAAACGGGAAAGACTTTCTGAAATGCGTCCTTTGACACAGGGTGAGGTTGAACGTCTTACCGAGGAGTTTATGATTGATTTCACCTATAACTCCAATGCTATCGAAGGTAATACCTTAACACTTAAGGAAACTGCGCTTGCTTTGGAAGGTATGACTATTGACCAAAAACCACTTAAGGACCACCTTGAGGCGGTTGGCCATAGAGATGCTTTTCTTTATGTTCAGGATGTTGCCAAGCAAGAACTACCTTTGAGCGAGAATGTAATCAAAAATATTCACGCATTGGTACTGATGAATCGTCCCGACGATAAGGGCGTTTATCGCCGTATTCCTGTACGTATTATGGGGGCTTATACCGAACCGGTACAACCCTATATGATTGAACCGAGGATGACTGAACTTCTCTCTTCCAACGAAGAACGTAAAAACACAATGACGGATATTGAGCGTATTGCTCTCTTCCATCTTGAGTTTGAGGGAATACATCCCTTTATCGATGGAAACGGAAGAACAGGGCGTTTGATTTTAAACCTTGATCTTATACGCAATGGTTATCCGCCAATCAACGTTAAATTTACCGACCGCAAACGCTACTACGATGCATTTGATGCGTTCTATAAGGACAACAACTCCACACCTATGACTGAACTTATTGCAGAATACATCGACCTAAGATTTGATGATTATTTTAAAGTCTTAGAAAACAATACAAACTAATTTAATTTTCACTTTATTCACTAAAAAGGAGGATGAATATGCAACAGACACCTTTTCATGCGTATTATACTGCACGTATGTTAGATGTAGCTATACAAGACAATGATTTTGCACCCGTGTTTGCATCCTCCGGAATTGAAATATACCCGTTTCAAATTGCGGCAGCCTCTTTTGCTTTACATTCTAATCAAAAAGGTGCCATTTTGTGCGATGAAGCAGGTATGGGGAAAAGCCATGAAGCCATGCTTGTAATGGTTCAAAAATGGTTAGAAGGTTGCCGTAGGATTCTTCTTTGTATCCCAAATGCAGATTTATTAAACCAATGGCTTGAACTTTTAAACGAATATTATACGGTTCCTTTTGTTAGCATGGTCAATACGAATGACTGGAATAACAACGGTAAAACTTTTGAGCAGGATGGTATCGTTATAACAACCTATGATTTTGCTTGCGAGCATTTTTATGAAGCCCAGACAGTAGATTGGGAATTAACCATATTTGAAGAAGCAAATGTTTTGTCTGGTGTATATCTTCCCGACAATAAGCAGGCAAAAACACTTAAAAACATATCAAAAAACTCTTTTAAGTTACTGCTTACAGGAACCCCTATTGAAAAGAATATAATGGATCTTTACGGTCTTGTATGGTTTATTGATGAAACCGTTTTACCTAATGAACAAGAATTTTTAAAGCGATATTTAAGAAAACCTGAAAATTATCCAGAACTTTCTGCAAAGGTTTCTAAATTTTGCTTCAGAACGCTTCGTTCTCAGGCAAGGTCATACGCAAAAATTACCGACCGCGTATTGTTGACCTATGAATATGCTCTAACTTCTGCTGAACAAGAGTTATATAATAAACTTTATACCTACATAAATAAGCCTAACAAAATAGCTTTTCCAGAGATGGATTCCTATGATCTTGCTCTGAAAATTTTGGGACTGCAAAGTTCTTCAAATGCCGCGATATTACAAACAGTTAAAGGAATTATCAAGCGTTTGCAGAGCAACTCAAATGCCACAGAGGAACTAAATGAATGGCAAGAAATACAACACTTGTGTGAATCTATTGAGACAGACAGCAAACTTATTGCTTTAAGGAAAATCTTAGATTCAGTTTTCTCAGCAAATAAAAAACTGGGTTATTCTAAAAAGGCTGTTGTTTTTACCGAGAGTGTTGAAACACAAAAGATGCTTTATGAAGTTCTGAACGAAAATTATGCTGTTGTAGTATATAACGGTTCCAAAAGTTTTGATGCTATTAAACAATTCAAAGGACAAGCCGAAGTATTGATTTCTACCGATAACGGTGCTAAAGGTTTTAATCTTCAGGATGCCGCTGTGGTTATTCATTACGATTTGCCGTATAACACCTTAAAAATCGAACAGCGTATCGACCGTTGCCATCGTCTTGGTCAACAAAATGATGTTTTATCGATTGCTTTTATTGATAAGAATAATTTTTCCGATGTTCGCAAGTTGGAACTCGTTAATAAACGCGTTCTCGTTACAGACGGTGTTTTTGGTGTGAGTGATAATATTATTGGCGGTTTCACAGATAATCTCGATATGGGTATGCAAGAGGTATTATCAACTCTTCGTAGTAAGACGCAAATTGAAAAGGATTATCAAGAAACCCTTTCGCACAAGGAAATTGTAAATAAACAGGCACTTTCTTCGGCAGAAGATATGCTGTTTACGACCTTCACTAAAGAAATCGCTGATAAAATGCAATTAACGCCTAAGTATATCAGCGATAAGGCAGAAAGTTTAAACGCAGACCTTTGGAACATTGTAAAATACTTTTTTGATCAATACAATCAAAATCATACCGAATGTCATTTTATCATAGATGATGAAGCAAAAACTGTTACCGCATCAAACTATGAGAAATTGCCTACCTTGTTTTACTATTGGGATGGTAGCAGAAATAAAAAGTATACAAGCTTAAAATCATACGGTATGTCACCCGATTTTAAGCCGCATTATGGCCGTATAACATTGTCAAGTATAATTGGCAGAGGCATTATTCATGAGATTGAATGTCCCGATGATGGTGTACTGTGCGTTAGGTCCAATAAGGCTCCTTGCAGTGTTGCACTCTACAATGTTATAATGTCTAATAAAGAAAAGCAATTATGTGAAATGCCCGTAATGATTGGCGAAACCGAAGATGAAAAAGGACTTACAACTACTGAATGTATGGAAGTGCTATCAGCCGAAGTTTTGTCCTTCACGTGCAGCACACATAGTTCACCGCATTGGCTGAAAAGCAGTAGCAAACCGCATAAAATTGATAGACTTTTAGATTTGGAATCGCTTATAAGTCAAAGGCAAGATGCATTTTCTTCGGAGTCCGAAGAACGTATTCGCCAGTTAGAGTCTGAAATTAAGATTAAAAAGGCGGAACTAACAAAGCAAATTGACCGTATGAATGCAGAGCTATCCGAACTTGAAAGTCAGCGTGACGGCATTACTGATGACCGTATGAAACTGCTTTCGTTGGACAAGCAAATAAATATGCTTCGACAAACGGTTTTAAAACAAGAAGAAAATCAGTTCTTTGAAACAATGCGACTTGATTTGGAACTTGAAGACGGAATAAAAGAAATTACCGATGTCGAGAAGATTACAGCAAAGGCAGTTAGAGAATTTTTGATAAGGATGGAATCATTATAAATGGAAGAAGCTATACGAGAATTAACACAAGAAATTCAGAGGATTAACGGAACTTTTGATTGGGCAGCAGCTATTTCAGCTATATGCTCTGTGATTTCTCTAATTGCAATTGTGGTTTTGCTAAAAGAACGCAAGGAGAAACAGCGACCCTATTTGCAAATATCTTTTGAATTAGTTAAAAGCAGTTTGGTGTGTCTTGTCATTAGGAATGTAGGTTCTACACCGGCAAGTTTAAAAGAAATTTTATTCAATAAAGATTTTGTTGATCAACTTCCTCCAAAAGCTTCAGAACATTCAAAGGATAGAAAAGGTTTAAATATATCAATATATCCTAACAATCAATGGGTGCTTTGTTTGGATGTGATAACACCTACTGTTTTAAAATACAAAAATACAAAGTTGGAAGTTTCATATACATATACCGCAAAAGGTAAAAAGAAAAAGTATAAGGAAAAAGAAATAGTTGAATTTAAGGATTATTCAGGCTTTTTAATATATATTTCAGAAATGGATGAAATGCGAAATGAAATTAAAAAGCTTGGAAATACACTTGAAAAAGTCAATAAAACACTTTCAAAAACATCTAATTTAGTTCCCTCAGACACTTATATAGAGAGTTATACTTCTCTTTCTGATCAGTACAACAAAATGGCATTTGTAGAAGAAAACACAATATTAAATAATTCGGAGGAAAAGAAAAATGGCTGATATTATGGATGGAATGAGCATGAATTTAGAACAGGCTAATATGGACAAGCTGAAAGCAGTATTTCCGGAATGCTTTGCTGAGGGTAAGCTGGATATTGATAAATTGCTGTCCCTTTGTGGTGAATATATTGATAACGACTTTGAAAAGTATAAATTTGAATGGAAAGGTAAGGCTGAGAGCCTTCGTCTCGCCCAAAAGCGTTCTACAGGCACACTTCGTCCTTGTCCTGAAGATAGCGTAAATTGGGATACTACCCAAAACCTTTACATAGAGGGAGATAACCTCGAAGTTTTAAAACTCCTTCAAACTGCATATTTCCGTAAGGTTAAAATGATTTATATTGATCCTCCTTATAACACCGGCAACGATTTTGTATATGAGGACGATTTTGCCGATCCTATGGCCCGTTACAAGGAAGTTACTCAGCAAACCACAAAATCAAACCCCGAAACTATGGGTAGATTCCATACAAATTGGCTTAATATGATGTATCCTCGTCTTCGCCTTGCCTCTAACCTTTTGCGAGATGATGGTGTTATTTGTATATCCATTGATGATCATGAGGTGACTAATTTAAGAAAACTTTGTGATGAGATTTTTGGCGAGGAAAATTTTGAAGGACATATTCACTGGAGAAGAAGACACAACCAACCTAACGATAAAACAAAAATGATAGGTTTGGTTGCTGAACATGTGCTTGTTTATGCAAAAAACTCTGAAAAAGAGCATCTTCAAAACTTCACTATCAAACATAATCAAAAAATAGAATCCGACGATGGCACATATCAGATAGATGTGATTGCTGAATATACTGCATTAGGTTCAAAAAATGTTGTTCTCATTGAATGTAAAAAGTACACAAGAAGCATAGAGCGTGATATTGTTGCGACACTACACACAAAATTGCAAAGCCTCGGTGCTCAAAAAGGCATTATAATATCTACCGCAGGATATCAAAGTGGAGCAACACAATATGCGAACAAACACGGTATAGCCTTATGGCAGATTTGTGATAACTACATAAAACATTATAGTGCATCTGCAGATAAACACATTTCAGATGATATGAAGTTCCAATTAGAGATGGAGCGTCATTTGCCTAAATTCTTCGCTTTGGAGTGGGATTGCTCAAAGGATTATCCGTGTGAGCAGATATATCCTACAGAAGAAATGTTAAAAGAAGCGAGAAATAAAGCAAAAGAAACGTGGAGAAGTAAAAACAAATAATCTAATGGCGGCAAGGATGAAAATCCTTGTCGCTTTGATATTTACGGTAAGATTCTCTGGACTTGTGAAAAGTGCTGTGGTATGTGTTTGTGTTGCAAAGGAGGTGCAACGCACATGACAACACTTGAAGATTTATACTATGGCAACATCGGTCTGCAAAAAGGCGCACTAAACGAGGCACAAGGGTGCGGTGGCTAATAGTATTGATACTTCAATTAAAATATGATAAAATAAAGTCCGGTTTATGGGACAGTAGTTGTGCTATTATCATATTACAGAGGTGATAAAATATGGATTTATGGGATAGACTGGCCGGTGGTCTTCAAGAATACGTTGAAAATTATTGCCTGTATATAAGTCAATCGAAGATCAAGCCGTCGTACGAAGTGGACTATGAAATTGATTGCTTAGATAAGTTGCATAAGCATACCACTGTTAACGATTATTGGGTACATCAAATTTCCGGTTGTAAACATATCAATGACTTGCCGACATATTTACAGGAACTTGTGTTACAGTATTTGCCTCGGTTCTTTATAAGATACCCAGAATATCAGAATTTAGATTGTTTGAAAATAAGTAATTTGTCTTTTTTAGATTACGGATTGCCTGTAGAACATAAGTCCGATGTTGATGTGTCTGAAGAAATTGCAAAATTCAGAGAATATTGCAGATTACCTGATAAGAAGCCCGAACAACTCACAGAAGAAGAGCTGCAGAAGTAAAGAGTAAGTGGAAAAGAGGTTTTCTATGTTTGAATTATATGATATTGTTAGAGTAAAAAAAGAATACCCTGAACTATCTTTAACACCCAATAATATTGGAACTATTGTTGATATTCATAACGGTGGCAAGGCTTATACTGTTGAGTTTATAGATGAAAATTTTGAAACTATAGAAGAAGCTCTCTATAGAGAATTTTCCGAAAGTGAGTTGGAAAAGGCTACAATCATATACGGTCTGGATTTGCCAAACGATGTTGCGGAAAGAAATGCGCTTATAATGATGAAACAGTTAGGCATTACGAAAGAAGATATAGAGAACTGCAAGATAGATGACACAGATTACATATGTAATGATGATAATGTTTTAGAACAACTTATTGCCATTAGAAATATGACAGATGAGGAATTTGATAAGTATCAATGTGAAGTTCTAAAAAAAGAATATTTACCTTTCATAATTGTTGATGAGAACAAAAATATTATCGGCTTTAAAAGTGATACTCCTTTGAGGAGGTTTATTGAAAACTATATGAAACATTGTAAAAAAGCTAAAAAGCAACAAGCAAATACCTACTATGATGGTCATTATGAAGAAAGCAAATTATCTTTGGAAGAAATTGAAAAGCAACTTGAAGAAGAAAAGAAAAAAGTTGAGCAGATGACGGAATGGGAAGGCATTTAGAATGAAAGAGAACAATTTGAACTTTTTGGATAATGGCTTGCCACTGGAGTCGGGAAATTTTGAAATATCAAGTAACGAAATTTCAAAATTTAGAGAATTTTGTTGTTACCTGGGTAAGAAGCCAAGCGAATTAACCGAAGTTGAACTTATTAAATATTATGAATTTTTCAAACTTCACGAAAAAGATGAAGATCCGAATAAAACCGTTTTGTGTCCACGCTGTGGAAGTGAAATAGTTTTTGAGGAACATGGAAATAGTTATGAAATTAGGTGTTCAACCGAAGGATGTATAAAAATGACGTTTAGAGGGATATAAGATAAGAACGTAAGGAGCATATTGAATGGTAGGAAAATTAACAGAAGAAGAAAAAAGATTGAGTGAAATTTTTGAACCATATTTTAATTATAAAACTTGTCAATTGTTTGAAGATGCACCCAATGAAGCGGTAGAAGCATTAAAACAATTCAGAAAAATAGGTAAAGAGTATACAAACCCTGATAATATATAAACCATATAATACTAAAAAATATTGTAATTAATGTTTTCTTGAAAGTCGAAATTAACCTTTTTTACATTTATATCAAAGAGTCGCGGTGGTCGCGGCTCTTAATTTTTTATAAAAGAGGTTAAAAATATGAAAAACCATGATGAAGAAGCAAAGAAAAGAAGAGAACAAAGACACAAGGAGATGCGAGCGGGCTTTATAAAGAACTTAAACGCTCTTATGTATGAACGAAATTATTCGTGTCAACAGCTAAGCACTAATATCGGCAAGAACATCAGCTATATTAATCGCATTTTGAACAACAAAATTATGCCTAGTATAGAAGTTCTTGCCGATATAGCTGATGTGTTTGGAATAGAAGAATCCGAGCTGCTTAAAAATTTGCACGACCTGTGAGTCGTGGATTCTTCACAACCCATTGACACCCTAAAATCCACATGTTAAACTGACTATGCTACATTTAAAATAATGCAGGAGTGTATTAAAAAGATAACGAAAAATGCAATGTTCCGAAAAGGTTAATTGCGCTTGTTTGTTATGCTTGGCTCCTGCGTATAGGGCAAAGGCAAAAGGACTGCAAGTTAGCACTTAACCTTGAGGGTTGAGTGCTTTTTTGTTATCTTTTTGCCTTCTTTTACGTTTTGTTCTCCGGTAAGTGACGGGTTCAAAATAAACGCATAAAGGGAGGTGGTTCAAAATGAGTGTATTTGACACGGTAAGTTAGTTGCACCAAAGTTTTGGTGCCGAGAGCTACAGTCTGAGTTCTGCAACGGACTGAGAATCACTAGCAGAAAACCATTGAAGTTGGGTTAAACTTCATCAGCCGATGCTCTAAGGCTGATTATCCGTAGGACCAAAGAACAGGGAATACGGAACTAAAGAGCAATCACTGTTTCGGCAACGGACAGGGTGATATATGGAATATAGGTGAAACATTTTTAATCGACCTATTACGTTGCTCGGTTTTATAATTTCCGCAAAAAATCAGAACCCACTTTCACGCAGTGGTCTGAAGTATGAGAGTAGGAAGAGCCGTGATATACAAAGCCCTTCACAAAGGCGATGTGAATTAAAATGTGCGGATAGCAGAGCCGTTACGAAACAAGGATTGTTCGACTGCGAACCTGGCACACGGCAGACCGGATGGTACAGTGTGACAAAACCACTTGTGCACAGTGGGCGAAGATGCAAAGTGCAATATACAGATCTGCTTTCACTTATGGCAATCTGTGAACGAAAATAAGTGCATAACGGCGGCAAGGGTTCCTACCAAAGTTATTGACGAAAAATAAGGAATCCACGACGTTTGAGAGTTCCGTCGGTAAATAAAACTGCTCAAGCGGTGGTGCTACCGTCCTTTATGGGAATGGCATACGAAGTTTCCGGGATTTAATCGTAGTTTAAATACTAAATGAAAATCCCCGCCGAACGAGTGTTTAGTCTCGGCCGGGCTGAAATGCCTTGCACTCGGCGTAGCGTCAGTAAATAATACAAGGTTATTTACACTCTTGGATTTCAAGAGAACACGCACGGAAAATCTATTAATCTTGCGTTAAAGTGTAAATAGATTAAGCCAAGTACTAACCTTATTTTACAGCAGAATACCAGAAAAGAACTTTCACTTCGGGATGATTTATGACTGTCTCTTCGAGAGTGTATGATTTACCTTTCGAGAGCAAGTTGCACCTGCGCCTAATCAAAACTTGGACAAGATTAAAGCTTTTCGGCTCTCTGCAAGTTGTCATTCGTGTAATGAATGACAAGCTGCAGGAAGCCGAAGAGAACAACAAACAAACTACAAAGCAGGTGCTATGACTATCATTTCTATGATGATAAATGACTGTCCTTTTGAAATGATTTATGACTCTCTTTTTGGGAGCCGAGCCGTTTCTATTGGACGAAGTCAGATAGAAACGGCTCGGAGACGCAGTCGGAGAGCCGAGATTAGCAGGGCATAATACCCCGCGTCAATAAAGAATCAGTAAGAAATGGAAGTTCGTACACACCTTTGACAGTGGGTGTATTATGCCCTGCGGACTTTCCTTTTAAGAGCCATATGGGGTAATTATAGATTAATATTAGATTACATTTAACAATGACTTTAATTTGTATATGGCTCTTGTATGATTGATGATGTACTTTTCGATATGCTTGATGATTATAATTTCGATATGTTATATGATTATAGTTTTGGAATGATATTTCGAAATCACTTTCATTTCCCGTAAAAAAGGATTGTGCTGACCGTCCTTTTGAGATTACTTTCTTTTCGAGTTTGGGTCAGCACAATCTACCGAAAGATTTTTTATGATTCCCGTTTCGAAATGATGTATGACTTTCATTTCGAAATGAGTAAAGGCGTCCTATTTACATTTTGAAATGCTTTATGACTGTCATTTTGAAATGAGGGCGGCAAAATTTTCGTACACAAAAATATTTTCGTCTATAAAAATAGAAGAAATTTATTGACGAAAATTTGCTATTAACATTATTTTTCGTACACAGATTTTTACGCAGGGCTTGGTCCCTATCCTTGCGTTGAAATAAAATTTTTAGAGAAATGAGACGGTTTGCTATGTCAGATTCTAATAATATTACAGTGTTAAATCCGGGATTGTATAAAAACTTGTTGGCACAAGTTGAAGCAATTTACAAGCACAGTAACGAGCTTAGCTTTAAAACCAGGGCACGTTACTTCGAAGCAACCAAAAGGTTCTGTAAGTTTTTAGCCAATAATTTTCGTCTGCAAAATTTTAAGAATGTGGAAGATCGACACTTCAAAGCATATGTGGAGCATCTGAAAGAAAATAATGCTGCCGCAACAATTCAATCCGATTTGTCAGGCATACGGTATTTTCATAGAAAGTCAGGCAGTAAAAACCGGCTATCCCCTAATAGCAAGTTAGTGCTACCAAAACGAGCGACGGGTGTTAAAGACCATTCGTTTATAGCGAAAGAAATTGCCGGTATGCGACAGTTGGCTACTCAGCAAGGCAGACAGGATGTGGTTATTGCCATAGACTTTGCCGGTGAGTTTGGTTTACGACTTGAAGAAATCTGTACGCTTAGAGCTGAATATCTTATGTCTGCATTAAAAACAGGTCAGCTCGTCATAAAAGGCAAATGCGGTCAGACAAGGGCTATTGATTTAAGCACAAAGCAACGAGGTATTATTACTGATTATTTGAACTATGCCAGGTGTTCAGGTCGTTACCCACGAGATTATTTAATCTCAGGTAGCGAAAAGGGCGGCGTTCAACGAGAAAAGCGTTCATTGCAGAATTGGATGAGTTATAACTGAAAATACTTTATGGTAGAAAACCGTGAGGATTTGAGTGAAGACGGTAAAAAGAAAAGAACTGAAACAATCTCTTGGCACAGTCTGAGACACACCTACG
Organism: uncultured Eubacteriales bacterium; assembly: GCA_934489895.1. Taxonomy (GTDB): domain Bacteria; phylum Bacillota; class Clostridia; order Oscillospirales; family Acutalibacteraceae; genus CAKSST01. The sequence continues at coordinate 29,619 of CAKSST010000015.1, forward strand.
CACAAAGAACCTACGCTGAAGCGTTGCAAGAAAGACCACGCAGAGCACGAAAGATTGTAAGCGAGAACTTAGGTCACCACAGAACCGAAGTAACAAGAATTTACTTGGCTGATAAGCCGAAGAAAAAGTAAGCTATTAATTAAAATGATGAAGGAAGAATTTAAATTGACGACAATATCCTGCTGACGAAAATCCGCGGGATTGATATATAGGGACAATCAAAGGAAGTAAATGTCGGGCAATTCAAATACCCGAAGTATATAGCGGTGGCAACCCTGCCACCGCCTGTAAGGAGAATTTATATGTTATATGTTTTTAAGCTTGCCTCCGGCGGAAATGGAGGTAATTAGATTTAAGGAGGTGTAGCTCATGAGCGATCCTAAAATTGTTTTTAAATCGGATGTTCCCGAAGATGCGCTTAATTCTCTTGCTATGTTGATGATAGAAGAGATGGAGCATTTTCTCGAAAGCGACATTGGAAAAGAAGAGTTTGAAAGATTGATGATAGAAGCTTCGGAAGACGGCGAAGATTAAGATATAAGCGGTACGGCTGTACTGCCGTACCGCTAAATAAAAACTATTAACGAAAATGGAGTGTATAAAAAATGTTTTACGTATTGACTATAAACTATTTATGTGTTACAATAAACGCAAATCGTTTGGAAGTGAGTTAGAATATGAATATTGTAGGCGAACGACTAAAAGAACTCAGGGTAAATGCACGTTATTCTCAAAAGCAGTTAGCAGAATTGTGTGAGACAACACAAGCAACCATCGGTCGCTATGAAATGGGTGTTGCCGAGCCGCCGTTCCAAAAATTACTGTGGTATGCAGACTTCTTTAATGTATCTTTGGATTATATCTTTGGAAGAACGGATAACCCGCAAGGTATGACACAAAGCAAAGAAGCACTAAAATCTGCGCTTGCGGTAGATGGTGGTTTGGAGGCATTAATGACAATGTGCTTTACTCCCGGAACTGTGTTTAACGAAAAGCTGAAAGAGGTTATTTCTCAGATGCTTCGGGAGGTGAAGGAAGAATGATTGGAGTTATTTACGCAAGATATTCTTCGGACAGCCAACGCGAAGAAAGTATTGACGGTCAGCTTCGAGAATGCTACGCTTTTGCCAAAAAGCAAGGAATTTCAATTATAGATACCTATATTGACCGAGCGTTATCGGCAAAGACTGAATCGACCGGCGTTCCAACAGATGATAAAGGACAGCGATAAGCAGAAATTCGATCTGGTTATCGTTTGGAAACTCGACAGATTTGCCCGTAACCGATACGATTCGGCTCGTTATAAAAACACATTAAAAAAGAATAATGTTAAAGTGGTTTCTGCGACCGAAACAATATCCCAAAACGCTGAAGGCATATTGCCTGAATCAATGTTGGAGGGTTATGCAGAATACTATTCGGTTGAACTTTCTGAAAAAGTTACACGAGGTATGACCGAGAATGCGCTAAAATGTAAATTTAATGGTGGTACAGTCCCTATCGGCTATATTATTAACAAAGACCAAATGTTTGAGGTGGATCCTGTTAAAGCACCGTATGTGGTTGCTGCTTTCCAAGCATACGCTGATGGTAAAACAATAAAAGAGATTGTGGAAATGCTAAATGCAAAAGGTGTTACCACTTCTCACGGAACGAAAATAAGCATTAATATTGTAACGGATATGCTGAAAAACCGAAGGTATATTGGTGAATACAAGTTCCGAGATATTGTTAGCCCAGACGGCATACCAAGAATAGTCCCACAAGCATTATTTGACAAGGTGCAGCGTGAGCGTGCGAAGAATAAGAGAACAACGGCAAGACATAAAGCCGAAGATGATTACTTACTGACAACAAAACTGTTTTGCGGTAAATGCGGTGTTTATATGACCTGTGAAAGCGGAACCGCACGAAATGGTACAGTTCACCGCTATTACAAATGCAACAACGTTAAATACAAACATACTTGTGATAAAAAGACGGTTAAAAAAGAATGGATTGAAGACATTGTTGTTAAGCACACCCGTGAGATGATGATTGATGATAATGTCATTGAGGACATCGCAAGTATCGTATTTAGGAATGCGAAGAAAGAAAACCCCGCAATACAACTACTTAAACAACGGCTTAGTGAAACAGAGAACGCACTGAACAATCTACTTAGAGCAATAGAAGAAGGAATTATAACTCCGACTACAAAACAAAGAATGATTGAGTTGGAGCATACGAGAGATGAGATTAAATTAAAACTCATCAAGGAAGAAATGAAGAAGCCCACCATCACAAAAGAGGGCTTAGTATTATGGCTCAGGCATATTCAGAACATGAGCTTGGAAACGAAGGAACACAAACAAAGACTGATTGACATTTTTGTAAACGCCGTATATCTTTACGACGACAAATTAGTAATAACATTTAATTATAAGGAAGCAAGCAAAACCGTAACTCTTAAAGAGGTAAACGGTTCGATTATAGAATGCTCAGGTGCACCATAAATCTTGTTCAATAGGGAACAGCACGTGAAAACCCTTGATTTTTCAAGGGCTTTCAGTGTTTTATGGGGTAATTCCAAGGCGATTGATTTTACGGTAACGATTTTTTGATTTTTCCGTACCTAATAGTCTTGAACCCGACAAGATTCTAAACAATTACAAAAGACCGAATTTTCTTACAAATATTCTGTGAGGAAGTTCGGTCTTTTTTCCGAACTTTCGAAAAGGATTTTATATGAAACAAAAAATTATAGTCGGTGAACAGGATATTAAAGTTGACTTAATAGACAGTTTCCCCAAACACCCCTACCATGTGTTCGATGATACGGATATGTCGGAACTTGTATCCAGTATCCAAGCCAATGGTTTGTTAAGCCCTATTATCGTCCGCAATCTCATTATACATAACCTGACGAGTGCGCTCCCCCCGGTGTAGCTCGTTCCAGATTTTTCGTCCTTCAAAAGCAGCACACGGGAGGCGTAGGAGCCCACTACTGCATCGTGGGTCACCATTAGAATGGTGGAGCCGAGTTGCTCATTCATAAGCGAAAAGGTCTGCATCAGCGCTTTGGAGTTGGCACTGTCAAGTGCGCCTGTGGGCTCATCCGCCATGATAAGAGCCGGCTCGATGATGAGTGCCCGGGCGCAGGCGGCGCGCTGACGTTGACCGCAGGAAAGCTGCCGCGGAAATTTAGACAGCTGCTCTGTTATCTGTGCCGCCTTTTGCTGCTTATCCTGCGTCTCCCTAATCGGCATTTTTTGCAGATTCAAGGGCAGAACAATATTTTCTGCAACGGTCAGGGTGTCAAGAAGATTATACTCCTGAAAGATAAAGCCCAGACGGTCCCGTCAAAAAGCCGCCAGCTCTCGCTCTTTCATTTCCGCAATATCCGTTCCTTCCAACAGAATACTGCCGGAACTTGGTCGGTCAATAGTAGCGATGACATTTAGAAGGGTGATTTTACCGGAGCCGGAAGCACCCATAACGGCGGTAAATTCCCCCTGTTCCATAGAAAAGCTCACGCCGTCCAGTGCCTTGGATACAGTGTCTCCAATGCCAAAATATTTGGTTACATTTTTGATTTTAAGTAGTTTGTTCATAGTAATTTCACCAACCTTTCGCTGCCATTACACTACGCTGCAGCGGAAATCGTTCTAACGCTGTTTTCACGCAATCTAACAGTTTTGTAAGGTTGGTGCGGGGAACCGAAAGAAAAAGCGGGTAAACTGCCCCTCTTTTGAATTAATCTCCATTTGGATATTCATACTTTGACAGAGTCGGCTGACGATATACAGTCCCATGCCGGTGCTTCCTCCGTATATAGCCTTCATGCCCGGCAGATCCAGGGTAAGCCCCCGAACTGTCGGGCTGTCGTTTACAGTGGTTTTCAATATTCTCGCGATCCGTGCCAGCAGCACGGCAGAGTTATAGGGCTTGCGGATAAAGTCATTCCCGCCCACGCCGAATGCCAGCAGTTCGTCTTCCGGGGTGTCCCGTGCCGTCAGGAAGATTACAGGAGTATTGGAGGTCTCCCGCAGTTTTCGGCAACGGGTGAAGCCGCTGTCCCCCGGCAGATTGATGTCCATTAGTATAAGGTCACAGGGCTGATTATCCACAGGCATATAACCATTACTGTGGAGTAATGTAATAAGTTCCGTACTGATTAACTTCATCATCTTCAATAATTAAGATGGACTATTATACAAAGCATATTATGAGTAATGATAACTGGGAGTTTGCAGGTATTTATGCCGGCGAAGGAATCTCCGGCACTCAGGTCAAAAAGCGTGCGCCGTTTCTTAAAATGATTAAGGACTGTGAAAAGGGCAAAATTGATATGATTCTCACAAAATCCGTTTCCCGTTTTGCCCAAAATATTGTCGACAGTATTTCGTATGTCAGAAGGCTTAAAGCGATGGGAATCAGTATATACTTTGAGGAACAGCATATTGATTCACTCAAAGAAAAAAGCGAGGCGTATATAGGCATATTCAGTGCGATAACACAAAGCGAGAGCGAAAACATAAGCGGCAATGTCCGTTAGGGTATTGCAAAGCGAATGGAGAACGGTACATACTTTTCTAAAATGGATATGTTCGGTTACCGCAGGGATAAGGTCACAATAGAGGTATATATTGTCCCCGAAGAAGCCGAGGCGGTAAGGCTGATATACCGATACTTTTTAGACGGAATGAGCACACATCAAATTGTCAAAGAGCTTGAAAAGAATAATATTAAGACCTTTAACGGCGGCGATAAATGGCATCAAAGCACCGTTATGAATATTTTGCAGAACGAAAAATACTGCGGAGATATGATGTGCCAAAAAACCTATATCTTGGACTGTATGAGTAAAAAGCAAATTGTAAATCACGGCAAGCGCAACAGGTATCTTGTTTCCAACGACCATGAGCCGATAGTAAGCAGAGATTTATATTATACCGTTCAAGACGAATTTGCAAGGCGTAAAACCAAAAGAAGCACCTCCGATTTAGCCAAAACCGGTATCGGCAGATACAGCAGTAAATATGCCTTTTCCGAACTGTTAGTCTGCGGTGACTGCGGCGGTCATTTCAGAAGAAAGACGGTTAAAAAGAAAAACGGCACAATGCACTATTGGAGGTGCATTAACCGTCTTGATTATTCAGATAAATTTTGCTCAAATTCTGTGGGCTTTGAAGAAAATGCTTTAAAGGATGCGGTGTGCAGGGCTTTATCCGAAATATTTAAGAAAAGAGCCAACGGTATGGAGCTTGTAAAAAGGCCATTTAGTGTATGTTGCCTCTGCAGATGAAACATCGGATGATTTATATTTCATTGACAAAGCAATAAAAGACGAGAAACAGCATATAGTCGATCTTGCAAATTTGGCAATAAAATCGCCCAATAACCGTGACAAATACGAGTCGGCAATTTCCGACTGCACCGACAGGATAAAGGTTCTCCGTGAACGGCGTGAGGAAATACTAAGGCAACTCAATTTCAACGAAGCGGCAAAGGCAGAAATTGAGAGAATAAAACGCTACCTAACCGAAGACCGAGCCGTTGTCACCGAGTTTGATGACTGCACAGTCAGACGGCTTGTTAACAGCATCTCGATTTCAAGGATATGGAACTGACCGTTTACCTCAAAGGCGGATATGAGGTAAAGGGGAAATATTCACCGATCAAAAATACCGCATAAAATCTCAGAAAAACTCTTGTAATATCCATGCTTTTGTGGTAAAATATAAATGTTAAGAAATTCAGGGTCTTTTGTGCCTTAATGAGTAGATTTGATGGCAGTTCTTTTTTGAACACCCATCACAATAAATATACACCCGCATAGTGAACTTGTTAAGTAAAAGTAGACAGTAAAAACCACCAGTTACTCAAACCCTTGTTCAATTCTATATTGAACAGGGGTTTTTGTAATTTAGTTTGTAAGATAATCTTTCGTTATTAAAGTAATGAACATACCTTTCAATAAACGAGGGTATACCCTCGACGGATTTTAAATTAAAGTCTATTCTCATTTCTTCTTTTATCCAACCGTTTAATGATTTGATAATTGGATTATCTGTTGGAGCTCCGGCTCTTGACATCGAGCGTATAATATTAGTATAATCTTTATGGGTTTGATACCCGCAGTATCTACATAATATTTCCTTACACCAAAATTCGCGGTTTCGGTATGGAACTTCATATTTCCCCATTTTTGAAAAATGAGTAATCCACTTTTTCCTTTACGATATCCCATAAATCCCGACCATTATCATTTTCGGCAAAAGGTTTGTAAAATCAACAACTTGGCAATTTGATAAATCTAAGGGTATTTTCACCTCAAAACAGCCTAAAATCGTCGATCCGAATGCTATTGAAGTAATTGATATAAGCGAAGATTGTCATATTGAAATTTTCCACAAACATAATGCTTATACCTATGACATTATGGAAATAGATTATGATAATTATTTCGGTACGTACTATTGGGTTCCTGCAATAAACACCATTTCATCCGGATTATATGACACAAAGGATAACGCAATCCAATCCGCAATAGAAGCATTAAAAATTCAAAAAAAATTTGTGATGACAATTATTATTAAACTCCCTGAAGGTTTTAGCTTTCAAGGAGTTTAATATTTTTATATAAAAATATTAAAAAGTGTTGACTCTCACGTTACGTCATAGTATATAATCATAATCAAGGGAGGAGATCAAATGAAGCTACACATAAGAGAATTTGCAAAACTGACGGGAGTGAGCGTGCGCACGCTGCACTTTTACGACGAGATCGGACTGCTGAAGCCATCCTCTGTTGACGAACAGAACGGATACCGCTTTTATGACGAGTATTCACTGACGCGAATGCAGGAGATTTTGTTCTACCGTGAGCTTTATTTTTCTCTAAAAGAAATCCGGATGATTTTATCCTCTCCCGACTATGACAAGCAAAATGCGCTAAAGGAGCAGAAGCATTTGCTGACGCTGAAAAAAGAACGCCTTGAACGGCTCATTTCTGCACTTGACGGTGCAATGAAAGGAGAAATTATAAGTATGAATGTTTTTGATAACAATGAATTTGAAACAAAGCGCGAGGAATACGCGAAAGAAGCTAAAGAAAAGTGGGGTGATACTGCCGCTTACAAAGAGAGCGCCGAAAAGACCGCAGACTATTCGGCAGACAAGTGGAAGCAGATAAACTCCGATATGGACGAAAGAATTGCAGAATTTGCAGACTGTAAAAGAAACGGATTTGCTCCCGACAGTAAAGAGGCACAGGCGCTTGCGAAAAAATGGAAGGATTTTATCACCGGGAATTACTATACCTGTACCAAAGAAATACTTGCCGGACTTGCTGAAATGTATGTTGCCGACGAACGATTTCTGAAAAATATCGATCGCCACGGCGACGGTACCGCACAGTTTATGTGTGAAGTAATAAAAGTATATTGCAAATAATTGTGTTCTTCCATAAGCTATAAGCAGGAGCAGTTTATTGCCCCCGGCTTATCCTATTATCTATGCTTTATCTTACTTTGAAAACGTGGATTTTGATTAGTTTTTATGCATTTTGTCATTTGCACAAAATCATAACAAATCCGAACAGGATAATTATTTAACAATATATTCAGCTATGTTACAAAGACTTTTACTTAAATCTTCAAAAATATACGTGGGCAAATCACTGGGCGGGGCAGTTTCTAAAGAGAAGACACCGCTAAACCCAATATCTTTCAAAGCGTGCGCAAAGCTTTTGAAATTTACAGTGCCGAAAAACGGCATTAAATGCATATCACTTTTCCCGAAATTATCGTGTACATGTATTGTTTTTATGTATTTTCCAAGCCTTTTGACTTCATCTGAAAGGTTTAAATCAGGTATAATATTTGCGTGTCCTGTATCAAGGCATATTTTAAAATTATCATCTTTAATATCTTTTACAAGCTTTAAAACATTTTCGGGTTTTGCTAAAGAAAATTTACGCCAGGGCATATTTTCAAGACAAATTGTAATTCCGTAGTCTTTAGCAGTTTTAATAAATTCTTTCATAAACTGATAATTGATTTCATATGTCCTTTTGGCATTATCGGTTTCGGCATCGTCAGTACCGTATGGAATAAGCGGATGTACAACCCAATTTTTGCAATTGAGCAACGAAGTGAATATCATTGATTTTTTCATTTTTTCCATGAACTCATTACGGTCGTAAATCTCATGATTTTTAGACGGATAACGCCACGGCCCGTGCACCTGAGAAACTTCAATACCGGCATTTTCAGCAAGTTGTCTGTGGTGTATGATAATTTTTTGAATGTCCTTTTGTTCAATGGTATATAGTAAAGAGTTGGTGTCTGCCATAGAAAAATCTACAGCAGAAAAGCCCTGTTCTCTAACTTTTGAATAAATATTTTCACCGTATCTTCCGTAACCGCCGTCAAAAACATTGATTGATATACCGATTTTCATTTCATTCACCTATTTATAATTTTGTTTTCCATATGCGAATAATATAATACACCGGAATAAACTAGTATAGTTTGTATGGTTATTGAAATACTCAAAGTAAATCTTTAAAAAGCCGGATTGCCCGGTATTTTAAAATTTATATTTCAAGCTGGTTAATAATTGCTTTTAAGCATCGTTCGCTGTTTTTAAGTTTATCTTCTTCATCATCAGTAAGATTAAGGTGTATTTTTCCGCCTACACCATCTTTGCTTACAAAGCAAGGTAAGCTCAAACAGCAATCATTTATGCCGTACTCACCGTTTAATAAAGTTGATACGGTAAGGGTAGAATTAATTGATGACTGTAATGCCTGTGCAATATAGCACACAGAAGCAGAAACCGCAAAGAAGGTTGCGCCTTTTCTTCCTATTACCTTTGCGCCAGAGGTTCTTACATATTTTTCAATCTCATCGGTATCCAAGGACGGAACAGCAAATTTAAATTCTGATACATTTGAAGCAAAATCTTCAACAGATACGTTAGAAATATTCGCGCTTGACCACGGAACAAAAGATGAATCTCCGTGCTCACCGAGAACGTATGCATGCACGTTTTTCTGACTGATATTGTAATACTCGCTGAGCCTTGCACGTAAACGAGCTGTATCAAGCACTGTGCCTGAACCAATAATATTCTGAGCGGGCAATCCTGAACGTTTAAAAAGTACATAAGTTAGAATATCAACAGGGTTTGATACAACAATATACTTTGCATCAGGCGCATATTTTGTAATTTCCGGAAGAATTGATTTCATAATGTTAACGTTTGTCTGCGCAAGATCCAAACGTGACTGACCGGGTTTTCTTGCTATACCCGATGTGATTACTACTATATCAGAATTTTCAGCATCACGATAATCGCCTGCATAAACAGAACAAGGTGAAAAGAAAGGAACGCCCTGACGTATATCAAGAGCTTCGCCCATTGCTTTTTCATTATTAACATCAATCATAACAACTTCTGCGGCAAGACCCATAACAGTCATCGTGTAAGCAATTGTTGATCCAACGCTGCCTGTACCAATAATTGTAACTTTCATAAATTTATTCCTCTCTTTTAAAAATAACTTACTTTTATACGCTTACCCATTTGTACAAGACTTTTAGAAAGTTCTGACACTAAATTCATTTTTATATTAAAATTGATAGGCAAATCGGGGTTTTGATGCGCAGGATTTATTGCTCGTCCCACAAAAAAATTTATATCTGTTGCTTCCTCAAAAAGTAATCTGCAAATCTGAGAAGCGCCGTCTTTTTGGAAATTCCAGTGTTCAAAAAGTTTATTATCGCCTAAATAATCTTTTGCATATTCAATAACCTTGTTCATTGTAATAACTCCCTCAGTAACAAGGTCAACGCCATCAATGGTTGCAATAGGCGGTACATCAGAGCTTTCAAAAGTAAGGCTGGCTTTTAACGGCTTGCCAAGATATTTTGCGGCAATAGAAGATGTTGTTCCGCCGCATATAATATGTTTGCCTGCTTTTGAAAAGAAAAGCGACATCATTCGGTCAGAATCATCGCGATTAGAGGGCGGACCAAAAAGAATGTTCATCGGCTGGCGTTTGCGTATTTTTACAACGCAGGCTGTTGCATCGTCGCCGGGTTTGCTGCCGTACAGACGATTGCACTCATCAACAAGATAAGTGGACATATTTTTTGCAGTATAACCGCCCGGTGCGATAGACTCAAGAAATTTAACTATATCTTCCCTTTTCCAACCAAAATTGTAGGAAATTCCGATACCAGCGTGAGGACATCCGTCACTCATTGCAATAATAATATCATTTTCCTGCAATTTTATAGTCGACTTATAAATAGTTCTGCCATCAATATTTATTTCGGTACGAGGATAGTCATACTCCGTGTCGTCACGCAAAAAAATTACCTGAGGATTATCGTATTGAATAATATCGGCATATTCATTATGAATAATGTTTATTATCGTAAAGGTTGAATACGCAACTCCCCTTTGAGAGCAAACAGGAAGCGTTGCAACTATTGTTGAAACACACTCTTCAACGCTTAAACCTTCAGAAATCATTGTTGAAATAATTTTTGAAGTCAGCGTTGAAAGTATACTTGCTTTTACACCGCTCCCAAGACCGTCCGCAAGCACAATTACGGTTGAATTTTCATCTTGTTCAACAACATCAACGTGATCGCCGCAGAGCTCTTCACCAAAATGATTAATACTTTTATAGCCAATATCAGCACATAAATCATTCATCGGTTATAGACTCCTTCAGTTTTGTGAGCGCTATTTTTGTTTCGGCAGCCGTTTCACCCAAAAGCGAAGCAATCTCCTGAACAATGCGCATCTGCTTATCAACAACTTTGTCAGCGACCTCAACGGTCTGACGGCTAATGCTTTCTTTCTTTTCTCTTTGAATTTCCTCATCAGAAACATCGCGCATAATGCCTATAAACAAGCGATATTCCTTATCATAAACAACCGTCTGTTCAACATAACGGTCATATTCAGCAAGATAAATGCGCAAATTTCTGATATTTCTGCCATTTTTCTTAACTTTGATAAAGGGCGCAGGGTCAAGAATTCTGTCGACCTTCTCACCTAAAACATCATTAGCAGAACGGATATTCATTATTTTTTTGGCAGCAGAGTTAATCTGCTGAACCTCAAAATCTTCATTTAGGACTATAATCGCATTAGGGGTATTGCTAACAATGGCATCAGACATACTTTCTGCCTTTTCCTTAAGGAACGGCAAACACATTGAGATTTCTGCTTTTCCCTGGCAGACAGCAATTGCCTTTTCTCTGCAGGAATTATAGCCGCAAGTACCGCAGTTAAGCTCATCAGTTTCAGAAAATTTACCCATTTTACGCATAACATCATCTATCTCTTCATCCGATGGCATAGGAAGTTCGCGTTCAATAAAGGTCAATGCTTTTTTAAGTTCAACGGAATTTGGTTGCCGTACAGCAAAATCCTCACTGCCTGCATACTTTGTAATAGCATTATAATCGCCGATGGGAGAAAAATGGAATTTCTCCATTATAGGTCCGCCAATACAACTGCCTGTGCAAGCAGACATTTCAATAAAGCATTTTGTAACATTGCCATTTTGAATATCTCTTAAGGCTGCCATACAGTTTTCTACACCGTCAAGCGCAACATAAGTATAGTCGGGATGCTTTTGTGTCATGGTTTTTAATATACCGCCCGCTGTCGGGAAAAAACGTGCGCGAGTACATTCATCTGTGTCAGGTTCTTTTTCAAGTTGAATATTTTCACTTGCAAGCCAATGTGTTAGTTCTTCAAAAGTGAGCACAGCATCAACAATATCAGTATAATGCTCTGCTTCATCCTTTTTTGCAACACAAGGGCCAATAAAAACAGTTTTTGCACCGGCAATTCGTTTTTTAATATCAAGACAGTGCGCCTGCATAGGTGAGAGAACATCGGCAAGATATTTTAAAGTATCGGGATAATGCTTTTGAATAAGAAGATTAACTGAATGGCAGCAGGATGTAATTATTATATCCCTGTTATCCTCATTAATCATTCTTTCATACTCTTTTTTAACAATTGTAGCACCAACGGCTGTTTCTTCCACATCAAAAAATCCCAGTTGCTTAAGGGCTTTTTTCATTCCGTTAATACCAACATCGTGATAGTTTGCGATAAAAGACGGGGCAAGGCTTACAACAACAGGAGCAGTATCCTGTAATAACACCTGAACCTTTTCAAGGTCGCTAACAATCTCTTTAGCATTTTGCGGACAAACTACAAAGCAACGACCGCATAAAATGCACTCATTTCCGATAATGTGCGCCTGATTTCCTGAAAAACGTATTGCTTTAACAGGGCAATTCCGGATACATTTATAGCAGTTTTTACAGTTTGACTTTTTCAATGTTAAACAACTTGACATATACCGTTATCTCCCCTTTTATTTAAACTTTTTAAGAATATTTTCAGCAAAAAATTCTTTTAAATTTTCTTTTGTGATGCCGCTGTGTATTTCTTCATCTATTTGCACAGAAACACCAACGCGGTTGCACGTTCCTAAACAAAAACAACCGACAAGTGCAATTTCGTCATCTAAATTGTACTGTTTTATGTAGGTCATAAGAAGCTCAACAATTTCTTCAGATCCTCTTAAATGGCAGGAACTGCCAACACAAACCTTAATTACCATAATATAATGCCTTTCATTAAAAATAAATAGGTAATTTTAAAAACTACATAAGTGCAAAAATCAGCACTTTAAAGAACTTTCGTGCATCCAGTACATATATTCTGTACTTTGTATTATTTATTGAAGTAACAACCAAATCATTAGAACAATTATTTGCACAAAACGATGCAGATAATTCAACCTTATTGTGCAGCTTATATTCTTCAATTTAAATGGATGTCATAAGCGGATTTTATTCTGAGCGGCGTATGCTGAGCAAGAGGTCTGCATCATACAGTCCTTTTGAATGCTCGCTCTGTTTAGTATGATCAGCAAAAGGCTGGCCGCCGGCAACACATCCGGTATATTCACAGATTTTAATAACATATTTGCACTTTATTTCAATAGAAAAAACCTCATAAAAAGTAGCAATACTGTAAATTCGTGTCTCACTCACACCAAATTTTTGTGCAAAATATGGAAAAACCTCTCATTTTAAAGATTTAAGTACATTTTCATTAAAAAAATTATCAACAGATTCGGGAGTTACAGAAAAGAAGCTGTCATCGAGAGTAACACATACACCCTGCTGACATTTTCCCATACAAAATCTGCCGCCAAGCTCAATTTTATCGGACATATTGTTATCCGAAATAAGCTTTTGCAAACGATCAACAACCTGTCTTGAGCCTTTGATATGACATGAACTACCTATACAAACTGTAATATTCATATTAATTCTCCTTATATTAAGAGTACGGTAAATATTGTTAAAAGAACACCGTCAAAATACTATCGGCAGACTTTGACAAAAGCTTGTTATCGACTAACTGTTTATCAAGAGGATACCGACGCATTTATTTTGAAAGATTATTTGCTTAAATACTCGTCAATGGCTTTAGCTGCAGTTTTGCCAGCGCCCATTGCAGAAATAACGGTTGCTGCACCTGTTACAGCATCACCGCCGGCATATACGCCTTTGCGCGATGTAAGTGCATCTTCGTTTATGATAATACCGCCGCGGCTGTTAACTTCAAGACCGTCAGTGGTATCTTTTATGAGAGGATTAGGTGATGTGCCGATAGACATAACAACAGTATTGACATCTAACACAAATTCAGAGCCATCAATAGCGATAGGGCGGCGTCTCCCCTTTTCATCAGGCTCGCCAAGCTCCATACGGATACATTTCATACCTGTTACAAAACCGTTTTTACTATCACGGGGGTCTTCAGGATTCTGATGTCCAAGTATCTCAACAGGATTGGTAAGCAGACAAAAATCAATTCCTTCTTCAATTGCGTGTTCAACCTCTTCCTTGCGGGCAGGAAGTTCTTGCATTGAACGGCGGTAAACAATATATACTTTTTCAGCTCCGAGCCGAAGAGCAGTTCTGGCAGCATCCATTGCAACATTTCCACCGCCGACAACAGCAACCTTACCGCCTTTCATAATAGGTGTATCTGAGTCTTCCTTGTATGCTTTCATGAGATTGCTTCTTGTAAGAAACTCGTTTGCGGAATAAACACCTTTAAGCGATTCACCGGGGATGCCCATAAAATTAGGCAAACCGGCGCCTGAACCAATAAATACAGCCTCATAGCCCATATCAAACAACTCATCTACTGTAAGAGTTTTGCCGATTACAACGTTTGTTTGAATATCAACATCAAGAGCTTTAAGACCGTCAACCTCTTTAGCAACAATTGACTTGGGCAAACGGAACTCAGGAATACCATACACAAGCACGCCGCCTGCGGTGTGCAAAGCTTCAAAAACTGTTACTTTATAACCCTTTTTAGCAAGATCTCCTGCGCAGGTAAGACCGGAAGGACCTGAACCGACAACGGCAACTTTATGACCGTTAAATTCGGGTTTTTCGGGTTGCTCGGCAGAGAAAGTATTGTGCCAGTCGGCAACAAAACGTTCAAGTCTGCCAATACCAACTGATTCACCCTTTATACCGCGTACACATTGGGATTCACACTGTGTTTCCTGCGGACAAACTCTGCCGCAAACAGCAGGCAGTGAAGAAGAGTCCGAAATTATTCTATAAGCAGCTTCAAACTCGCCCTTTTTAATCTCTTCAATAAACTCAGGAATGCGTATTTTAACAGGACAACCTGAAACACAGGGCATATTTTTGCAGTTTAAACAACGCATTGATTCATCAATTGCAGTTTCCTCAGTATATCCCAGCGCAACCTCGTCAAAATTGTGTGCTCTAACCTTTGCATCTTGAGTGGGCATTTCATTTCTTTTAAGCGACATATTTGCTTTAGCCATTATCAGAGCACCTCCTTTTTAAACAGGCTGCATGTTTTTTCGTGAGCGTGACGCTCAAAGTCGCCATACATCCTACCGCGTGACATAGCCTCGTCAAAATCAACCTCAAAACCATTAAAATCGGGTCCGTCTACGCAGGCAAACTTGGTTACCTTTTTGCCGTCAATATTCAAAGTTAAACGGCAGCCGCCGCACATTCCTGTACCGTCAATCATAATGGGGTTCATAGAAACTGTTACAGGCGTGCTGTAAGGCTTGGCAGTTTCAACAACAAATTTCATCATAATCAAAGGGCCGATGGTTATGATCATATCAAATTGCTCACCGTTATCAAGCATCTCTTTGAGCGGAACGGTAACGTTACCGTGTC
This sequence comes from uncultured Eubacteriales bacterium, assembly GCA_934489895.1. GTDB lineage: Bacteria > Bacillota > Clostridia > Oscillospirales > Acutalibacteraceae > CAKSST01. Next base: position 44,903 of record CAKSST010000015.1, read on the forward strand.
TGCCGTAAGAGCCGTCATCGGTCATGATAATAAGGTTGTCAGAGCAATCAGAAAATTCTTTTTCCAAAATAAGCAGATCTTTGTTTCTAAAGCCAACAATGCTTGTAACCTTTGCACCCATTTCGTGAAGCTTTTGTGCAATGGGCATTGCAATTGCGCAGCCAACACCGCCGCCGACAATACATACATTATTTAAGCCTTCAAGATGAGTAGCAATACCAAGTGGACCGCAAAAATCCTGAATATAATCGCCTTGCTCTTTATGCTTTAATTTTTCGGTAGTACCACCTACAGCCTGAAAAATAATTTTTACTGTTCCCTGCTTTTTGTCAGTACCTGCAACAGTAAGAGGAATACGCTCACCGTCCTCATCAACCCTTAAAATAATAAATTGACCTGGCTGTGCTTTGTTAGCAACCAACGGTGCTTTAATTTCCAACTCAACAACAGTGGGATTTAAGACTTTTTTACTTGTTATTTTGTACATAACCTATTCTCCCATCAGGATGTAATATTTATTGTAAAAAACATTAACATTCTATAGTATTCTACAGTACAACATAATATAAAGCACAACTGCTCATTTAATTATAATAACACACAATTATTAAAATCTCAATAATTGAATGCAAAAAATGTGTGTTGGGTTTGTAGGATTACAATAGATGTGTTACAGAATCTAATAAAAAATAGTGACGAATGGAAAATCCTGTGTTACAGTTAAGT
>CAKSST010000016.1 GCA_934489895.1 uncultured Eubacteriales bacterium
GCGGATTTAGCTCATCTGGTAGAGCGCCACCTTGCCAAGGTGGAGGTAGCGAGTTCGAGCCTCGTAATCCGCTCCAACGGGGACGCTTAAAACTTAAGTGTCCCCCTTTTTTAAGAAAAATTTATATAGATAAGGCACCATAGCCAAGCGGTAAGGCAGAGGTCTGCAAAACCTTTATTCCCCAGTTCGATTCTGGGTGGTGCCTCCAGAAAAAATCAAGCTTTCAAATTTAGGTTTGGAAGCTTGATTTTTTTGCTTTTTTACCCGTTTTTTAGCTAAAAACGAGCTTTTTAATGCCAAAATAGGTGAGTTTGGTTAAAATACGCCTTTGAAACATAAAAATATACAAGGTTGAGAAAATGTTGAAATTCAAACATAAAAATATACAAGTTTCAAATAGAAAAGTATTTCAATGTTGAGAGAAGTATGCTATACTATAAATAAAGAAAGGTGAGAGACTTGGATTATTATATAAAAGGCGCAGTAGAAGAGTATCTTAAACACAATAGAACCATTCTTGAAGGTTTGCGTGATCAAGGTGTCTTTTCGCAAGAGGATGTTGAAAGCAAACTTGAAAACATTAAAGCTAAAATTGAAAAGGATATCGAAACGAATAAAGCCTATGCGATGCTGTTAATGGAAATAGAAAAAGATAAGTATAAAGACGAAGATGAAAACGAGTATGTATCGCTGACGGAAATTGCCAGACTTAAAAATTTCAAGAATCCAAGTTATGTCATTCAAAGCTGGTTAAGGGATAGAAACACTCTCGACTTTTTATTCCAGTGGGAAACCGAAAATAATATGTCGTTTCAAAATATCGGTTATCACCAAATTAAAGTAAAATTATCAAAACCCTCTTTTACTCTTACACCGAAAATTTGGAATGAGTACACCAGTGCTACCGGCATCATATCAAAGCAGGGAAATGGGGGAGGCACCTTCGCACATAGAGATATTGCCATTGACTTCTATGCTTGGGTATTTCCGAAAAAACGATATCAGCTTATAAAAATGATATCCGGTAAAGCAGCTTTTATAGAAACAATACAAGTGGAATTAGAACACAAAAATAGTATATGATCAAGGCCGTCTATAATAGGCAGATCTATGTTTTATGATATGTATAATATTTTAATAATGCTAAGAAGGTAATATGAGTTATGAAATGGGTGTATATATTTATATCAGATTTAACTCGGAATGAATATGATTATTATTTTTCATTAATGGATGTAAACAAGCAAAAACAGGTTTCCAGATATAAAAATGAGATATACAAAAAAGAACGGTTGCAGGTGAAATGTTAGCGCGTAGAATGATTTCAAAATATTGTAAAGTAGTGCCTGAAGATATATATTTTGAAACTGGTTGTTACGGAAAACCTAATGCGAAACATCTCAATGTCGAGTTCAATATCAGTCATTCAGGGGAAGTGGTTGTGTGTGCGATTAGCGATAAACCTGTTGGCATTGATGTGGAAATGATACGACCAATTGGTACAAACATATTACGTAAACTGTGTACGGATATTGATTTAAAATATATATTGGGCAGTGACATAGTAGGTATTAACATTCCTAATAACTTTGACGATCAGCAGTTACATAGATTTTACGATGTTTGGACTGCAAAAGAAGCTTATTTCAAATGCATAGGAACGGGTAATAAAATATTATCTATGGTTAAGAGGTGTAACGATGTTTATTGCGACGAACAACGTCGTTTGATATAATAATTGTACGAGTTAGGTAATTAATTATAGAAACTTTGAATTTTTGAAATATAAGTTTATTTGCCGAGGTGTAGAAATGAGAAAGAGAATAGATGAAGTTTTGACTGCTGTGAAATATTCTTGGAAGGTTCTAATAAAATACGCTTGTGGTTGGACTTTTTTGATTGTTGCTATTTCCTTAATATCTGCATTCAGTGTATTTTTTCAAACTAGAGCTTTAGAAGGACTTATCAATGCAATAGCAGATGAGAAAACTGGTGGGTCTGTGCTTTTATCTATATTGTTGTGGGGAATCAGCATTATAGCGATGAATATGTTTGGGTTGACAAATAAATATGTTAACATCCACATTACTGAAAAATTGGAAAAAAGATATATCCCAACTATTATAGATAAATATGGTGTACTAGATTATTCTTGTTTTGAAAAGAAAGACACACAAAATTTATTTCAATATGTTACTTCCTCATCTCATGGAGAGGTCCTGTCTTTATTCAACATATCCTTGTCAATAATTTCTTCAATAATAGTTGTAATTGAATATGCAGTTATTTTCTTTTCTGTGTCGTGGATTATAGGAATGGTTTCTTTAATTACTATATTACCTCTATTGGTTTTGAATTTACGAGCTACATATATAGAGATGCGGCAAAGATGGACGATGACGACAGATATAAGGAAAAGGTACTATTTTCAAAGTTTATTTGCTGATAAAAATGCTTTACAGGAAATTAAAATTTTCAATTCAAAAGATTATTTGATAGATAAAAGTGAAGAACTTACGAAAAAGATTAACAAAGAATTAAAAACGAATTTAGGTCAAGTTGGAAAGCTTAATGCCAGTATTTCTTTGATTGTTTCAGTGTTTTCTATTATCGTTATTTTTGTTTCTTCAAGTATGATAGTTAGTGGAAGTATTATGATAGGAACATATGTGGTTTTAATTGAATGTATAGCAGCATTTATTGCATCGGAAAAACGATTAGCATCAAGTGCCTCGACGATAGTACGAGTATCCGAAAAAATTCAGTTTATTTTAAACTTTTTTTCCTTGCCAGAAGCGCAGAATATTTCTTCTATGGTTTCTGAAGACTTAAACATATCATCATCCGAAGAGTATATGGTAGAGTTTTCTAATGTTTCATTTTCATATCCAGATAGTTCGCAAAATGTTCTAAAGAACGTTTCTTTTAAAGTGAAGATGGGGGAAGTTGTTTCTTTTGTTGGAAAAAACGGATGTGGTAAGTCAACAATAGTGAAGTTGATGTGTGGGTTATACAAACCGGATAGTGGAGAAATAAAGATTTTTGGAAAGCCTATCGAAACTTTAACATATACACAAATAAGAGAATTATTGACCGTCGTATTTCAAGATGCACAACATTATCAGTTGTCCTTACGGGAAAATGTAGGAATTGGTAACATTGACTACATTGCCGATAATGAATTATTAGCAAGAGTTCTTTCAATGGTAGGTGCACAAAGTCTTTTGAATTTGCCTAAAGGTTTGGATCAAAATTTAGGATTGATACAAGATGATGCTATTGATTTGTCTGGTGGTGAATGGCAGAGGGTCGTGATAGCTAGAGCATTATTATCAACATCAAATTTGTTGATTTTTGATGAACCAACTGCTTCATTAGATCCAATTGCTGAGTGTGATATGTATAAAGAGGTTTATGATATTGTCTCACAAAGGAAACAAGCTGCACTTTTGATATCGCATAGATTAGCATCGGGGAAATTTGTAGATCGTATTTTTGTATTGGATGAAGGTTCCGTCGTAGAAGAGGGGAATCATTTGGAATTGATGAAAAAAGGTGGATTGTACTTTGATATGTTCAGCAAACAGCAATCGTGGTATAGGTAAATTTTGTGTATAGGTGGTGTATGGTATTACAATGAAAAGTAATAATATTGATATAATTAAAAAATCCACAAGAGATTTATTTCAATTAATGCCGACGATAGTTGTTTGCAAGGTCGTTTTAAGTATTGCAACAGCGGTGTTTTCAATATTTACTGTAAAACTCTTAGCAAATGTTATAGAAAGTGCAGGGATGATAATTGGCAACGAACCAGTGAACGGTGCGTTTGTTAAAAATATAGTTTATTATGTACTGTGTTATATTGGCATACAAATAAGTGATATCGTTCTATATTATATAGACAATATTTGGATAGTACCCAAGATGGAATTTTTTCATCATAAACTTTCTGTACATTTGACAGAGATATCTTTGGAAGCAACAAATTCACCAAATATTCAGGATATGTTTTGGCGAGCTAAGGATGCGGTTTATCAGGATAGAATATTAAGTGTGTTTATGTCGGTATTTAACATTATTCCAGTTTTAGTACAATTGATTGGAACAATGTATGTGTTAGGGAGTTATAATTTTTGGTTAATAATTCTCGCTTTTGTAAGTGTTTTTCCTTCAGCTGCTATTATATATTGGTGTGGGAAAAAAGAGTATACATTTTCTAGAGAGCAGACAAAAAACTTACGAATGAGTGGATATTTGTGGAATGTATTAACAACGAAAGAATCAATCCGGGAAGCAAAGATATATGGGTTTAACGAATATATAAAAGATCGGTTTTATGATGTTCACAAAAAAAATTATATTGCCAGAAAAAAACTATCAATAAAAGAAGATTTTTGGAGAGTTGCGGCTGATTTGTGCAAGAATGCATTATATATTATTGCGATGTTTTTCGCAATTGAACTGGTGTATAGAAACAAAATAGGCATAGGTGCCTTTAGTGCTTGTATAGCGGTGTTTTCTACTATGCAGGGCAGAGCAACTAACTTTTTTTCATATTTTTCGCAGATTAGTAACGCATGTAATTACGCAAGAGATTATTATGAATTTTTTGAAATAGAAAAGGAAAACAGCGGAAAATATAAACCTAATGAAACTATTAATGGAATAAATCTTGAAAGTGTGTGTTATCAATACAATAATAGTAACAAAATGGCGCTGCAAGATATTAATTTAAATATAAAAAAAGGAGAATTGATAGTTATTGTGGGAGAAAATGGTTCTGGAAAAACCACTTTATCAAAATTGATAATGGGATTATTCAAACCGACTTATGGTAAGGTTTTTGCTGATTCCTTTCAAGTTTCCGAAATAGATACATTAGAATATTATAAGAAATTTTCTATTGCTATTCAAGATTTTGAAAAATATGCAATATCGTTAAAAGATAATGTAATAATTAGTGATTTCTTGAATTCGAAATCTGACATTGAAGACTTGTTTATTAGTAATGATTTAATCTGCGTGAAAGAACGACTTGGTGGATACGATACAATGCTAGGTATAGAATTTGGTGATGAAGAATTATCTGGTGGAGAATGGCAAAGAGTAGCATTGGCACGTTCTATGTATAAGGATTCGGAAGTGGTTATTCTTGATGAGCCGACTAGTGCTATTGATCCACTACAGGAATATGAACTGCTTAATAAATTTATAGAGATTTCAAAACAAAAAACATGTATAGTTATTTCTCACCGTGTAGGTATTTGCAAAAAAGCGGATAAAATAGTGGTTTTGCATAATGGCAAAATAGTTGAAATAGGTAATCATATGGAACTGTTGAAAAATAAAAGTAAATATTATGAACTTTGGAAATCACAAGCACAATGGTATGAATAGGAGTGTAAATATGTTGCTATGGAGTAAATATTTGATATTTGATTGTATAGACGAAGGTATAATTTTGTGGAGTACTGTTAATTCGCAAGGGGTAGTAGTAAAGAAAGCAATTATTGGATATATTGATAATTTTGGGAATCGTATTATAGATAAATGGAAGGAAATTGAATGGCTGTCATGTGATGCAAATATTGATGAGTGTAGGCGTTGTAATTTGTATCCAATTTGTTTAGGAATGCCCTGCCCATATTATAAAATTAAACATAGTAAAGTTATTTGTAATAAAGATGATTCGTATATACGACATATGCTTAGATCAATGGCGAGACAAGGATATATTGAGTCAATGTGAAGGTGATATTGTTGATGTATACAATGCTCCGCATTGATTATCCACCTCTTTTATGCTATAATACACATAACGGACGGTGATGATATGAAACACATATTAATAGTTATTGATATTCAAAAAGACTTTGTTGACGGAGCACTTGGTACCGCCGAGGCGGTTGCTATGGTTAGCAATGCGGCAAAGAAAATAAAGGAATTTGATGGCGATATTTTTGTGACCTTCGATACCCATTTTGAAAATTATATGGAAACTGCAGAGGCTGGCAAACTTCCTGTTCCTCATTGTATTAAAGGTACTGAGGGTTGGGAACTCGACCAAAACATAGCAAAAGCACTTGTGGGGAAGGATTTTACAAGCGTGGAAAAATTTACATTTGGCTCGGTAGAACTCCCTGGCCTTGTGAGAAAAGCTGTGGGAAACGAGGATTTTGACATTACACTTATCGGGCTTTGCACCGATATTTGTGTGGTTTCAAATGCACTGATTTTGAAAGCGAATTTCCCCGAAAAAGATATATATGTGGACGCGGCTTGCTGTGCGGGTGTAACACCGGATACGCATAATGCAGCGATAACTACAATGAAAATGTGTCAAATCAATATAATAGATTAGTAAATTATAAAAAATAAAGAAAATTAAGAAATTAAGACTGGTTCCATTTTGAGAGTCGGTCGCAAAAAAAGATAAGCTTGAAAAAGCTTCTCTTTTTTTGTCCAATCCGGAGGATTGGCATGTGATTGCCGAAAGGCGTATGTAATCACCGCAGGTGCAGTTTCTTTGGATTAATTACATATCATATATTATTTTAGATAACGTTCGAATTCTTTCCTTACATAATCTCTTGGTGTCATTTTCATTTTTCTTTTGAATACATAACTAAAATATGATTGTGAAGAAAAACCGCATTGCAAGGCAATTTCTGCCAAAGATAAGGACGTTGTTGAAAGAAGCTCAATTGATTTTTTTATTCGTATGTCTTGAATGTATTCGTGAAGGGTTTTACCGGTTGCGGTTTTAAAACAATTATGAAAATGAATTGGACTATAAGAAGCAAAACTTGACACAATCCCGAGGGACAAGTCTTCTGAAATATGTTCTGTTATGTATTTTATAGATTTCTCAATTTTATCGTATTCGATGTTTTTAAATCTTCTCGAATACATTGTTTTTTTTGAATCCATACCCAACGCATATATCAATTTCAATATTAAACTTTGTAAAATAACATTGTTTAATTCAATCCCAATTTCTCTATGGTTACAGAGTGATTTGAATATATAAAGATATTCTTGAATATTGCTTGTAAGAATAAAAGTGGGGGTATTCATTAAAATATCATAAAGTTCGCCTTTTTCTAAAATCATGTGTATATAATAACATTTGAAAGGGAATTTTGTGTGGCGCTCCTGCCCCGGCTTTACACATATAACCATGTTTGGTGTTATTGAAGATTGCTCGGAGTCGACAAAAGCAATGCCGCCGGCTTCTATGGGGAGGTCTATTTCAAACATTGTAGTTTTTCTTTTCTCGGTGATGATTTTGTTTCTTACTGCAATATTTGAATTGTAAATTCCTATTGAAGCAACCTGAGGTAAAATTATCTCGCTCATAACTGCAACCCGCCTTATAATAAGATTTCTAACAAAAATCATAATATTCTCGTAGAATCGTACTAATATATATGATAAAATATATTCATAAAAATGTCAATATTGAGGGGCAGTCTTATTTATGAGCAACGTAAACGCAAAAAAACACAAGCAGATTATTCCCACTTACATTCCTAAAAAAGCAAACGATTTACCGATGTTCTTTGAGAATAAGCCTTATCAGGGCGCAAGCGGCAGACTTTATCCTATCCCTTATTCTGATGGTATTACCGATGAGAAAAAGGATGTTGAGTATGATGTATTCACCCTTGAAAACGAATATATAAAAACTCAGGTTTTGCCTGCAATCGGAGGCAAAATTCTTAACGGTTACGATAAGGTTGGCAATCACGATTTTATTTATAACAATGAAGTTATCAAGCCGGCTCTCGTAGGCTTGGCTGGTGCTTGGATTTCGGGCGGTATTGAATTTAACTGGCCCCAACATCACAGACCGACTACATTTATGCCTTTAGAAACAGTTATTGAAGAAAATGCTGACGGTGGCAAAACCGTATGGACAGGTGAGGTTGAGCCTTTTAACAGAATGAAAGGTATGGTGGGAATTACTCTTGACAAGGGTAGAAGCTATATCAAGGCTAAAATCCGTGTTTATAACAGAACTGCATTCCCACAAATCTTTATGTGGTGGGCAAACCTTGCAGTTCCTGTAAACGATGATTACAGAACCATTTTCCCGCCTGACTGTGAATGGGTAAACGACCACGACCGTAGAGCCGTTCTCGAATGGCCTATCGCAAAAGGTGTATATAAAACCGCTCGTCCTTATGATTTTGGCGAGGGTACCGACCTTTCTCATTACAGCGCAGTAAAAGTTCCGTCTTCTTACCTTATTTCTCAAGGTCAGTCCGATATGGACTTTATCGCAGGTTATGATGTTGGTGTTAAAAAGGGTATTGCTACTGTTGCTAATCACCACATTTCTCCTGGTAAAAAGATGTGGCACTGGGGTATTGGCGATTTCGGTGATATGTGGTGTAATAACCTTACTGATGAAAATGGTCCTTATATTGAACTTATGACCGGTGTTTACACCGATAACCAACCTGACTTTACTTGGATTGCTCCTTACGAGTCGAGAGAGTTTGAACAATATTGGTATCCGATTCGTGATATTGGCGAAGTTAAGAACGCTACTATTGATGCGGCACTTAATATGGAAAAGCGTGAAGAAGGTCTTTTCTTTGGATTTAACGTAACAGGTGAATTTAAGAATGCTACTGTTCGTGTATCCGCTAAGGATAAGATTCTCTTTACTGAAACCCGCAATATGACACCTGATGTTTCCTATATAAAGACTATTGATATGGGAAATATTGATTTTAATGATATAACAGTTTCTCTTATCAGTAATGAGGGCAAAGTACTTGTTTCTTATACGCCTTATGTAAGAGGTCAGAAGCAGCCTATCGACCCACGTATGCCTGTAAAGCGTCCTTGCGAAATTGATACCGTTGAAGAACTTTATATCAATGGTTACCACCTTGAACAGTACAAACAGCATAACTATAAACCCGAGGCTTACTATCTTGAGGGAATTAAGCGCGATGCCGGCGATATTCGTTGTAATACATCTATGACTCGTCTTTGCCTTAAGAATGGCGAATTCCAGAAATGTGTTGAGTACTGTGACGTTGCAATTAAACGTCTTACAATGAGAAATGATCATCCTACAGATACAGAGGCTTTCTATCTTAAGGGCTTGGCTCTCGAATATCTTGGTAAGGACAAAGAGGCTTATGATATACTTTATAAGGCTGCTTGGAACTATACTCATAGAAGCGCTGCAATGTTCGAGCTTGCTTGTCTCGACTGTAAGAATGGCGAATATATTGCCGCTTTAGAAAAACTTGACGAGTCTATAGGTCTTAACTATGGTCATACTAAGGCTCAAAACCTTAAAACCGCAATTCTTCGTAGAATTGATAATAATGCAGCGAAAAAATTAGCAGAAGTAAATGTTAAAGATGATTTACTTGACCTTTTTGCGATGATAGAATATTCTCATTTTGAAAATATGGATGCGGATATTGCACAGTTTGCAGAAAAAGCAGAAAACATTATTGATGTTACTTGTGATTATATTAAAGCAGGATTCTATGAAGATGCGCTTTATGCTCTTGATTTCTATAAGGGTGAATATCCGCTTGTTGAGTATTATAAGGCATTCTGCAAGAAGAACACCGCATTTATAAAAATTGCAGAGACAATGGATACAGGCTATTGCTTCCCATCACGCCTTGAGGATATAGATGTTCTTAAATACGCAATTGAAAATGATAATACGGCGGCAAATGCTTGCTACTATTTAGGTTCTCTTTATTATGACCGTTTCCGTTACAGCGATGCCGCTGAAATTTGGGAAGAGGGTATTAAGCGCAGCAATACTCACGCTAAGATTTGGCGTAATTTGGCTCTCTATTATTTTGATAAAGCAGACAATGCACAAAAAGCAAAAGAATGTCTTGAAAACGCTCTTAAATATAAGAATGACCCAAGACTTCTTCTTGAATATGAGCAATTACTCAAGAATATGAACTACACACCTGAGGAAAGACTTGCGGTTTACGAAAAGTATCCCGAACTTCTCGCAGAGCGTGATGATTGTTACCTCGATAAATTGACCCTCGTTTCACAACTTGGCAAATTTGAGGAAGCTATCGAATTAGCTCGCATTAAGCGTTTTCATATTTATGAGGGCGGTGAGGGTAAACTCACAAAACAACATGCTTGGATGCATGTTCTTTATGGTAAAGAACTTATGGAAAACGGCGATTATGCTAAATCTGAGAAGATTTATTTTGATGGTGCGAATATGCCTAAGTCTTATGGTGAAGCAAAAACCTTCTTCAACCAAGAAGCACATATTTTCTATTACTTAGGTTCACTTTATGAAAAGCAAGGCGAAAACGAAAAGGCTGAAAAAGCATTCGAAGAGGCTGCGATTTATAAGGCTGCAGTTTCTGAAATTTCACTTTTCCGTGCGTTAGCACTTAAGAAATTAGGTAATGAGCAGGAAGCAAATTTAGTATTAGATGAAATGCTTTCTGTTGCTGAAAACTTTATTGTTAATAAGGACTTAAGAACCTATTATGGTGTTGGTTCGCCATCTCCAATGCCATTCGAATATAACATTGAAAAAAATAATCTTACCGATGGTTATATTCTTAAAGCGTTTGCTTTACTTGGTTTTTACAAGAAAGCTGAAGCAGTAGAGGCTATTGAAGAAGCAAGAAAACTTAATCCTTATGACTTTAGAATTTTTGCTTTTGAAAGAGTTATAAATTGATTTTTTATAAAGCCAAAAGTATTATTAGAAAGGGTTTTGAATATGAAGAAATTTGAAGTTAAAGACCACGAGCCGAGTTATTTGCCCGACGGGAAATGGAAACTTGTATGGGCAGATGAGTTTGACGGAACAGAGCTTGATAGAACAAAATGGGATTTCAGGTTAAAGTTTTGGGGAAAAGAATTTGACGGATTTACAGATAAGGGCGTAGTTTTGGATGGCAACAGTCATATTGAACTGCATCGCACCGAGATTGACGGAAGATATGTATCGCCTCAGCTTCAAACAGGTTCGAATTCGTTTGATTATTTAACGGCGAATAAAAGCAATCCTTGGGGATTGGATGGTATATGGCCTCTTGAGGAATTGCCGGCACCAAAGTTTGTTCACCGTTATGGGTACTATGAGTGTAGATGTAAATTTCAAAAATATCCCGAACTTATGTGGAGTGCTTTCTGGACACAATCTCCTACAATAGGTGCACGCTTTGAGCCTGAATGGTGCGGAATAGAATCTGACATAATGGAGTGCTTTAAAAAAGGAAAAGCAACTACGGGGAATATTAAGGGCGGATACGGCAAGCAGTTTAAGGACGAGGGAAGAGTAACATACGACATTGAAGAAACCGAAGACGGATGGCATTATTTTGGTATGGATTGGCAACCGGATGGATACGTTTTCTATTGTGACGGAAAAGAGGTTTCAAGGTGTGGAGAAAACGTTTCTCACGTGCCTGAGTTTATTCTGCTCACAACAGAAATTCAGGGATATCGTTCAAGTGCCGAAAAGAGGGTTTTGTTAAACGGCGAAAGCGAAGACGCTGTTCCGTACGAAATAAAGGGCGAATTTGTCGATGATGCTTTTATAGTTGATTTTGTAAGAGTGTATGACAAAATTAAATAAAATTGTCGTCAAATTTCGATAAATGAGGGGTTTTATGAATAATTTGTTGTTGGAAGTGCCATTACAACCTGATTTTTCTGGGGATATAATGTGCGGGAGTGATGAAATAGTAAACAAGTTTTACGAGCCGCTCAGACGGGCATATCCGAATTATATTTCCAGAACGATGATTGGCACCGACACATCGGGGCAATATCAAATGTGGTTATATGATTTTTGCCCTGAAAACTACGAAGTTTGTGTTTTTCTACAAAGTGGAGTTCATCCAATCGAAACAGAAGGGTATCTCGGTCTTGCAAGAATTATGGAAATGATTGCAAAAAACGAATTGCCTGAACTACGTTCAAAGGTACGGTTTTTAGTTGTTCCTGTTGTAAGTGTATATGGTGTATCTAAAAAGGCAGAGGCAGACAGTATAATAAAACGTTATGATATCCCTCATAACTCACTAGGTATAAACAGCAACAGAGACTGCTACGAATGCAGACTTAATGAAACTAAGAATGTTTTAAGCATTATTACAAAATACAAAGATATTATTGATTTTGGATTTGATTTGCACACAACAACCACAGAGGATTGGGGGGATTACCTTACTGTATATCCTGACAATCTACCGCATCGTAAAGAGTTTGTTTTACTCAACAATATGCTGCGTTCGCGCAACATAAAAGGAAGACCGGAAAGAATTGTCTATTCAGGAAGCTCTAGCGAATATCCAACAGGGTCGAATGCAAGTTCATATGCTTCGTATATAACACAAGAGATTGGCATACCGATGTGTACGCTTGAACACTCCGATTTTGTTTTTGATTGCTCTCTTGGCACCTCTTTGGCAATCACGCGAGCAATCGAACTTTATCTTAATCATATAATGCTTGCGTTAGATTTTTATAAAAAGCGAAAGTAGTAAAAATCAAAATAGGTTTTAAACTCTTGAAAAAATACAGTTACATTTTTATACTATGATTTCAAAACAAAAGTCACACATCGTGTGCCTTTTTCACTTTCTATTATTCACTATTCATTTTTCATCATTCGTTATTCATTAAAAAGGAACGGATTTTCGAATGAATAATGAAAAATGGAAGAAAGTTGTATAGTAAAAGTGGACACAGTGAAGAGTGAACGTTAAAATACATTCAGAGAGGTGTTCACAATGAAACGAACTTTCAGTAAAGAATTTAAGGTCAAGGCGTGCGAGTTAGTATTAAAAGACGGGATTAAGCACGCTGTTGTGGCAGAAAAGATGGGCATTAATAAGATAATGCTCTACCGATGGATCGATGAGTATGAAACTCATGGAGCAGAAGCCTTTGTGGGAAAAGGACATCAACGTTCAGAGGATGCAGAGCTCAGAAAACTCCGCAAAGAAAATGAACGATTGAAAATGGAGATGGAAATACTAAAAAAAGCAGCGGCATACTTTGCGAAACACCCGGCAGACGAGTAAAATTCGCAAAAACGGAGTTAAATAACTACAAAACGAGTGAAGTATGCAAGCTGTTGGGTGTGTCCAGAAGCGAGTATTACCGTATTGCCAAAGAGCAAGATAGTGAAAAAAGGAACATGAAAAAGCAATAATTAATTGTTTTGAAAAGCACAAAGGCAATTATGGTAGAATACGAATTCGCAGAGAACTGCTTGGAAACGGCATTAATGTAAGCGAATACCGTATTGCAAGAATACTTAATAAGAACGGTTTAGCCGCAAAAAGCGGCAGAACCGGTAAGCCGAGACCACCTAAACCAACAGAACAACAGTACATTGAAGAGAATTTAATAAAGAATAAGTCTGAGATAACAGTTGCAAATTATCTTTGGTGTTCGGATATAACCGAACTCAAATGTTATAGAAGCAAATTGTATGTTTGTGTGATTATAGATGTAGCAACAAGACGAATCGTTGGTTGGAGCATTGCCAAAAACCAAACACAGAAATTGGTACAAGATGCATTGAAAATGGCAATAGGAAGAAATCCGAAAAGACCAAACGGTGCGGTGTATCATAGCGACAGAGGATGTCAATATACCGCTAAAAAAACAAAGCGCCTTGTTGAAGAAAACGGTTTTAGAAAAAGTATGTCACGGCCAGGTATACCGAGCGACAATCAGCCGATAGAAAGTTTCTGGAAAACCCTCGAATGTGAGATGGCTGATATCAGCCATCTCACATTCGAAGAAGCTTCAAGAACAATTGTTGATTATATTGAACTTTATTACAATTCATAAAGACTGCATTCGGGTATTGGTTATTACATTTCAAACCAGTTTTTCACTCTTTTATCTGTCCATTAATCTTGACAAGTTTCCGCTCTTTGTTTGCTGATGAATAATTAATAATTGGCTTCGCCCTTGCACCTCCAACGCTTTTATGCTAAAATTTATCAAAAAAATAGTTTTTCATAATAAAATACAAGGAATGATAAATGAAAATGAATATATTATCTTATTTTATGAGCACAATAGCACTTGCCCTATATTGCGGTAGCTATTTTTTTAACAATAAAAAGAAATATCTTGTTTTACAGTTGACCGGAAACGTTTTTTTATCATTGTCTTATTTTTTTATGGGTGCTTATTTTACTATGGTTTCGGTTGCGATTGGAATAGGTCGGGGATTAATTTGTTATACATACGAAAAAAATGATAAAAAAGTACCTTGGTATATGATTTGGGGCTTATGCCTTGTAAACGTTTTAAGTTATGTAATAATAAACTATATCGTTTTGTCGGGAGCATCGTCGCCATGGGATGTTTTATATATGTTTGCATCTTGCATGTATGCAATCACGTTTGCTATGCGGAATATTACGCTAATGCGTTACATGGTATTAATCCCTCATTTAAGTGCAATTTTCTATAATTTGCTTGCAAAAGCTCCTATTTCCTCGGCGATTTCTTATGGAATTGAATTTATAATTACAGTTGTTGCTATTATTAAATTTAGAATTCAAGAAAAACACAAAAGTGAAATCAAAATGACTCAATAAATTATAAGTATATAGAAAATCGGTTTTTTTACCCAGTTCTTTTTCGTACAAGAAAGACAAGATTATAAGTCGACATTTTCGAGCAATCGAAGATGTCGACTTTTTATGTCAGATCATATATTGAACGCATTCCAAATTGATTGTTTTCGCACAAATAATACGAATTACAAAGATTTGAGTGTTATAATTTGCGCAAAACATACTACAACTCTTGGTCATTCCTGTGGCTGCGTTCCACTTTTCCGTTCTGCCAGGTTGTCTTCGGACGGATCGTCATGTGGACAATGTGAAGTTTGTAGCATAAAGCATCCAAAAGATGAACACATGTTGTCTTTTGCGTATGAGTAAATTTTCCGCCGTTGTCCGTCTGAATTATGTCCGGTGCATAGCCAAAGTAAATCATTGCAAGCTGCGCAAAGTCTACCGTACTGTAGTTGCTATTTTCCCTTGCTACTATATACATAGCGATTGAGACATTTTATTAGTTTGAGTGTGGTAGCTTTATTCTAATGAACTCAATCGCTTTTTTCTATACCTTTGGTCTCACATCAATTGTATACCTACAAACTGAAAGCAGCACGGGAATTTTAGCCGTTGAAAAGGCGTTAAATGTGTGATATAATCAATTAAACTTATGTTTGATTGTTGGAGTGTGACGGTGTGCAAAAAATTGTTTACAAGCTGCCCGAGAAATCAGAAAAGAAAAATTTTATATTTAATATGATAGGCAGCCTTGTTAACGCAGCTGTTTCGGTTTTATTACTTGTTGTCACAAGCCATATTGTCGGCAACAAGGCAGCCGGCATTTTTTCGCTTGCATATTCTACCGCTCAAATGATGTACACGGTAAGCATGTTTGAAATGCGCAATATACAGGTTACCGACGCCAAAGGTGAATTTCCTTTTTCATGTGTTGAAATGTTCAGAATAATAACAACGGCAGCAATGTGGGTGTTTTTTGCCGTATTCTGTGCCGTGCGCGGGTACGGCGGTGAAAAGCTTGTTGTTATGATTGCGTTGACTCTTTATATGTCATTGCTTTCGTTTTCCGATCTTTTTCAGGGCAATATGCATATTAACGGTTATTTGAGTATTGCGGGCAAATCGCTTGCCGGGCAGGTAGTGCTTGCAGCGACTGTTTTTTCCGTGGTGCTTTTTCTTACTAAAAAGCTATGGATATCTGTAATACTTATGACTATTTCGGTCGCGTTATGGATAATTATTTACGATATTCCGTTTAATAATAATTTTGACGGGTTAAAGCCTCGATTTAATTTTACTGTTCAAAAAAATATGTTTTTATGTGCACTGCCGCTTTTTCTTTCATCTTTTTTGCATCAATATATATTTAACGCGCCTAAATATGCTATTGACGCTGTGCTTACCGAGACGGATCAGTCATACTATGGATATCTTGTAATGCCGGTATTTTGTATAAATCTTTTAAGTATATTTGTTTTCCGACCTCAGCTTATAGCACTTTCTAAAAATTGGGCTAAGCGTGAATTAAAGCCATTTAAAAAAACGGTTTTACTTCTTTATTTATGGATAGTGGCAGCAACAGCTGCGGTTTTAACCGCGGGGTACTTTTTAGGAATACCGTTGCTTGAACTGCTTTACGGAGTAGACCTTTTAGGTAAACGCGGCATATTTATGGTTCTGCTTTTAGCAGGCGGTTTCAGTGCGGCTTGCACATTGACGCTTACGCTTTTTACTACTATGCGTAAGCAACGGCTTTGTTTGATAGCTTATGCGGGAACATTCATATTTTCTATCTCTGTGCCTGAAATGATGGTAAGGACAATGGGCCTTATGGGTGCTGCTTCTGCCTATCTTTGTGAAATGGCATTGCTTTTTGCGGTGATGGCTGTAATGTTTATATTTATTTTGCAAAAAGAGGGAAAATAAAAGTGAAAATTTTCGAATTAGCCGAAAGGCATAAAAGCATAATAGTTGTGTCCGTTACGGTTTTGTTTATAGCTGTATTTTCGGTACTGATGTATAAAACCAATGTTGAAGACAAGAACAATAAACCTGTTAAAAGTTATACAATAGGCCAAATAAATTCGATAGATGATACTGTTCTTTTAGAAGAGGGACAAACCCTTGTGCAGAACTACAAAAATGTGGGTTTGGATTACAATGAAATCGGATTTATTGCGCATGCTCAAACCGATGAGGCCGTTATAGAGGTTGAAATATCTGATACAAAACAGTCACAAAAACAAGTTTTTTCTCATGACAAATTGTCGGACGGTTATACATATTTTAAAATTGATGAACGTCTGCAGACTTCAAATGAATCCGATTTAAAAATTGTGTTTTACGCTAAAAAAGGAAATATAATTATTTCTGCAAATAAATCTCAGCATGTTGAAGGCAGCAGCTGTTATATCGGCGAAAACAACAGTAATAATAACATAGTTATAGATTTAAGAACTGTAAGACAAGAAAAAAGCAATTATAAGTATATTATAATAGCCGCAGCAATTACGGCATTTCTTGTAGCAATGGCTGTGGTTATAAAATTCATTGATTTTAATATTCAGGGGCTTACTGCAATTACACTGTCGTTCTTTTGTATGGTTTGTTTGTTTATATTTCCGCCGTTTACGGTTCCTGATGAAAAAACGCATTATTTGAGCGCATATCATATTTCTAATCTTCAAATGCTAAACTTTTCAGACAAAGAAAACGGTCTTGTAATGCGCGAATGCGATTACGAATATATGAATAGCAGTTCCAACTCGCTTTACGGACAATGGTATGTAGCTGAAAAGGGATTCGATAAGTTCTTTGCCGAAAATGTTCAGACGGTAAATACTGACTATGATTATATGACCAACAAGGCAGTTCCGTATTTTTTCAGCGGACTCGGAATTACCGTCGCAAGAATTATAGGAATCGGATCTTATTGGACATTTCAATTATCGCGATTATTCAATGCGGCAATGTGCATAGTGCTTTTATATTTTGCAATAAAAATAATACCGTACGGCAAGGGTGCTCTTGCTACAATTTCACTTATTCCGTTGAATTTACATATAATGGCTTCTTGTTCTTATGATTGCTTCACATTCGGCGGTGTGACATTATTGTTTGCATATATAGTCAGCTTAATGTGTACAGATAAAAAAATCGGATGGAGACAGCTTTTGATTTTGACGGCAATGATAGTGCTTGTCATTCCGCAAAAGGTTGTATATATAGGTGTTGCGGCAATATTGTTGCTCATACCCAAAGATAAGTTTAAAAAGCCAAAATGGCATTTATTTTTTAAATTCTGTTTAGGTGGAATAGCCGTTATTTCTATATTGCTGTTTCAGGTTGGAAATGCCTCAAAGGTAGCGTCAGATGTCGTAACAAATTCTGAAACTGCAGGGTTTAGCATAGGATATGTGTTTAATAATCCGGTCAGAGTGGTTAAGATGCTTTTTGAAACTGTTCTTGGATTGGGAGACTTTTATCTTAAATCATTTATATCATATTTCGGTTGGTTTGAATTCGAAGCACCATGGTTTATGGCGGTGCCGTATGTGGTTGTTCTCAGCTTTGCCTTTATGCGCAGAAAGGGTGAGCCTGCGGCATTGGGTATTGTTCAAAGAACTTACTCTTTAGCGTTGTTTTTTATCGTTTTTTTATTGACCGAATTACTGCTTCTGTTAGATCATACTCCTATGGACAGTACTATGATACTCGGTGTGCAGGGAAGATACTTTTTGCCTGCCATGCCGTTAGTGTTTTTGTTTGCACGAAATAACACAATTGAGCTTAATAAGAGCTTTGATAAAAAGTTGTTGTTTTTATTGAGCGCATTAAATGGTTATATGTTTGTTTTTTGCACGGCCAAAATAATATAAAAGAGGTGTACAGATGAAAAAATCTTTCTGCCTTTTTTGCGCTAACTATCTGCCTAATCTCGGCGGAGTGGAACGCTACGTTTACAACCTCTCGAAAGCCCTCATAAAGCGCGGTCACAGCGTGACCGTAGTTACATCCAATGTCTTTAATTTGCCTTATTATGAGATTTCCGAAGACGGAATTGAAATATTTCGTATGCCCTGCTATAATGTGATGAAGGGCAGATACCCAATATTAAAAAAAGACAATAATTTTAAAAAACTTGACCGAAAGCTTTGCGAAAAACATTTTGATTTGGTTGTAATAAATGCTCGTTTTTATATACACAGCCTTTATGCTGCCGAGTTTGCAAAGAGAAAAAATGTGCATTGCATTACAATAGAGCACGGTTCTACTCACCTTTCGGTTGATAACAGGGTGTTTGATTTTGTATGTGCTGTAGTTGAGCATTTTATTACAGCTTTATTAAAAAGAAACTGTAAAGATTATTATGCTGTGTCAAATGCCGCTGGCAGATGGTCGGAACACTTCGGAATAAGGTCCAAGGGAACGCTTTACAATGCGGTGGATATGGACAGTATAAAGACAGCGCAGGAAAAAAATATTTGTAATTACCGAAAAAAATACAATATACCGGATTTTGCCGTTGTAATAACCTTTACGGGAAGACTGCTTAAAATAAAGGGAGTTTACGAACTGCTTGAAGCCTATAAAAAGATTAACCGCAGTGATTTGTATCTGATTTTTGCGGGCGACGGTCCTGAAGCGGATGGATTAAAAGGGCAGGCAGGTGATAATGTGATTCTTTTGGGTCAAATAGATTTTGACCATATTATTGCGCTTTTGAGCCAATCCGATATATACTGCCTGCCGTCGGTTTCTGAGGGGATGTCCACTTCTGTTTTAGAAGCGGTGGCAACTAAAACTTTCATTATCACCACATCCGCAGGAGGCGCTAAGGAGATAATAATAAATGATAAGTACGGCATTATAACAGAGAGCAACAGCGTGGAGGAAATTTTTTGGGCGCTTGAAAAGGCATTTGATAAAGATTACAGAGATTCGGCTGCCGAAAAAGCTTATTTAAAGCTTGTTGACAGCTTTACATGGGAAAAGACAGCAGAACAGTTAGAAAAGATTGTAAAATAATTGGTGATAAAAATGAAAATCCTTATAATTATACCGGCATATAATGAGGGCGAAAATATTGAACGGGTTGTAAATATGATAAAGGAAAACTGTCCGCAGTACGATTATCTTATCATAAACGACGGATCGCGTGACAATACCGAAAGTATTTGTATCGAAAAAGGCTACCATTATGTAAGTCATCCCGTAAATTTGGGGCTTGCAGCAGTCGTTCAAACCGGAATGTTGTTTGCATATAACAACGATTACGATGCCGCAATACAGTTCGATGGAGACGGTCAGCATGACACAGGATATATAGAAAAAATGGTGGGTGAAATTCAAAAGGGATACAATATAGTTATAGGTTCAAGATTTGTTGAAGAAAAAAAACCGAAGTCGCTTCGAATGTTCGGAAACAATCTCATTGAAGCTGCAATAAAAATGACCACCGGCAAGATTCTGAAAGACCCTACTTCCGGTATGAGAATGTTTGATAAAAAAATGATAAAAAAGCTTGCATTCGGCGCTGATCTGGGACCCGAACCGGATACGGTGGCATTGCTTGTCCGAAAGGGTGCAACCTTCAACGAGGTACAGGTTGAAATGCATGAACGAATTGCGGGAGAAAGTTATCTCGATTTTGCAAATTCTGTTAACTATATGTTTAGAATGTTTATTTCAATTCTTGTTTTGCAATGGTTCAGAAAGGGGTAAATTGAATTGAACAGAGGTCTTATTATTACTTTAGTATCGGCATGTGTGTTAACGGCTATTTTCGTTTTCAGAAAAATAAGGAAATCTCAGTTAAAAATAGGCGATACCCTTTATTGGATGCTTTTTTGTTTGCTTCTTTTATTGATGGCGATTTTTCATAAAACCGTTTATGCAGTATCGGGATTTATCGGTTTTGAGTCACCGTCTAATTTTATATTTGTAGTTATAATTTTTTTGCTTCTTGTAAAGATATTTCTATTGGACCTTCGTGTTATAAAATTGGAAGATAAAGCAACAAAAATCGCACAAAAATATGCGTTAGATCACGAAAAGGAAGATCGCTGACCGGTATATTATAATGAATTTGTGCAAAACAAAATAAAATAATTCTGAAAAATAACAACTTGTTCGTTTGTCAATGATATGAGACTGGAAAAACGCAAAAGAGTTGCAAGTTTAGGAAGGTGATTTTGCTGACGGAAGGAGGGATGAGTGCGACTGGAGTCAGCAAAATCGGGCGGTTTCCAGCTCCTGCCTCTTTTGAATCGGCGACTTCCAGCCAAGGACGGCTATGGGAGTTAGGTTGGAACGCTGTAAATATCGTTTCATTTGAATCAGTAGATCCTCGTAAGAGTAGAACTTCAGGTAATTATAAAACCGCTCTTGGTCATTCTTGTGGCTGCGTTCCACTTTTCCGTTGTGCCAGGTTGTCTTTGGACGGATCGTCTTGTGGACAATGTGAAGTTTGCAGCATAAAGCATCCAAAAGATGAACACATGTTGTCTTTTGCGTATGAGTAAATTCTCCGCCGTTGTCCGTCTGAATTATGTCCTGTGCATAGCCAAAGTAAATCATTGCACGCTGCGTAAAGTCTACCGTACTGTAGTTGCTATTTTCCCTGTATGCGTACAGGAACCGTTCTTTGCTTGCTTTATCCCATCCGTGCCCACATAACAGGCTGCCGGTATATGTTTTACATCCATTTGCCACTTATTTCCCAATTCTGCATGGGTATCGTAGTGGCCTAAATGCTTAGATTTCTTCTTGGTGGCTTCCACGTCCTTTGTCTGACGGTACGGCTTCACAGCGCCTTCCTTTGTATTCGCCATGTGGGGCAAATAACACTTGTTCTTTTTCTTTTCCTGTGCTACTATATACATAGCGATTGAGACCTTTCATTAGTTTGAGTGTGGTAGCTTTATTCTAATGAACTCAATTGCTTTTTTCTATACCTTTGGTCTCACATCAATTGTATACCTACAAATATTAATATTTTATAAAACAACTCGTCTTGTTTTACAAGTAAAATTGTGATAATATATATTATTGTAATAAATAATGAGTTAAAAATTTGGTGAGTAGATGAAATGGTTATTTAAAATTATAAAATTCTTTGTACGGATTGTTTATCCTAAAATGGAAGTTGTTGGGTTGGATAATCTGCCTGATGATCCTTGTATTATTGTAGGCAATCATTGTCAGATGCACGGGCCTATTGCTTGTGAGTTGTTTTTTGATAAAAATTATTATACCTGGTGCGCAGGACAGATGATGCACTTGAAAGATGTGCCTTCCTATGCTTTTAATGATTTTTGGTCACAAAAACCAAAGTGCTGTCAATGGTATTACAAGCTTTGTTCATACATAATTGCGCCATTATCTGTGCTTATTTTTAATTATGCCAGGACTATCGGTGTTTATCACGATAACCGCATATTTTCTACTTTTCGCACAACAGTCAAAATGCTTGAGCAGGGAAACAATATAATAATTTTCCCTGAACACGATAAAAAGAAAAACAGTATTATTTATGAATTTCAAAGCAATTTTATAAAAATAGCAAAGCTATATTATAACCGCACGGGGAAACAATTAAAATTTGTGCCGATGTATATTGCGCCAAAACTTAAAAAGATTTATCTCGGTGAGGCTGTTGAATATAATTCGGATAATAATCCCGATGATGAATGTCGCCGTATTTGTGATTATCTTATGTGCGAGGTAACGGGGATAGCCCGCTCGCTGCCAAAACATACCGTTGTGCCGTACAGAAATATACCTAAAAAAATGTACTCAAGTAATATTGACAAGAGAGAAGAGCATTAATGCGCAAGCCTGTAGTTGATTACCGCAAGTTCAGACTAAATAAAATTAATGACCCGCAGTTTTCCCATCTAAAGCTTTTGTTTGGATGGGTGGGATATTTTTTATTTTATTTTTTGACTGAAAATATTATCCCTGCTAAAATATGTACGCCTGTACATTGTCGGCTGGATGATATTATACCTTTTTGCGAGTGGTTTTTGATACCTTATGTTGGCTGGTACTTGCTAATTGTTGTTTCACTTTTGTATTTTGCATTATACAATATAAATAATTTTAAGAGGTTACAGATTTTTATCATTGTAACGCAGGTTGCGGCAACGGCAATTTACATAATTTTTCCCTCGCGTCAGGATTTGCGTCCGATTGAATTTGCAAGGGAAAATTTTTTGACAGACTGTGTTTCGTTTTTATATGCTTTTGACACTAACACAGGTGTATGCCCATCCTTGCATTGTGCTTACTCAATAGGCATTACATCGGTATGGCTTAAAGAAAAACAAGCGTCTGTATTTGCGAAAACTTTTGTTGTTGTTTTTACTATACTTGTTTGCCTTTCTACAATGTTCATAAAACAACATTCGGTTATTGACTTTTTTGCGGCGTTGCCTATATGTTTTCTTGCTGAAATAATTGCTTGCGGCTCTTACTGGAAGAGTAAATTTAATAAAAGGAAAACCTAAAATATGGATTATTTTTTAAATGATTTTCTTTTAATGAGTAATGATATTAATGTTTTTACCGTGATGTTCAGGGTAATACTTGCTGTATTGTTCGGCGGTATTATCGGTAATGAACGAAGCCGTCACGGCAGCCAAGCGGGTTTGCGTACACATATACTTGTTTGCCTTGGTGCTGCTATGACATCACTTGCAGGCCTGTATTCTGTAGAGATACTTGGTTATAACGGCGACCCGTTTCGTATTGCCGCCCAGGCAGTTTCCGGCATAGGTTTTTTGGGCGCCGGTATGATTATTGTTAAAAGCGGTAATGCAATTACCGGTCTTACAACCGCTGCGGGCATGTGGACCACCGCAACAATTGGTATTACGCTTGGTATGGGCTTTTACGCCGCAGCATTAATTGTTATGATTGCCTGTGTGTTTACCGCAGCTTTCCTTACACGTATTGAAAGAAAAAGAAAAATGTCTGCCCATTTGTACATAGAAGTATCTGATATTTCACACTCGGGTGATATTTCTGAAACCATTAAAGATATGTTAGCTAATGACTGTAATATAGAAATTACTTCGCCTAAAAGCGGACAAAGCGGTGCTATAGGGCTTTATGTTATAACTCCGCGTGTTAAAAACATTGATGATTTGAGAAGGCAGATTGAAAAAATTAACGGAGTGTGCTTTGCCGTAATTGAATAGTGATATAACTGATTTTATTTGCATTAAGGTGTTATAATGAACAAGCATAAAAGTTATATAATAAACTTAATATTTCCGGCTTTTATATTTGCGGCGGTTACAGGCGTTTTAACGGCGGTTGTTATAACCTTTTATAAAGTTTGCGCAAAGTATGTAATAGCTTTTTCTGAGTTTTGCTACCATTATTTAAGGGAGCATTTACTCGTTGTTTTGCCCATACTTATTGTTTTGTTTCTTGTAGCTTTACTTTTTGCATATATATACAAAAAGCTTCCCAATCTTCGCGGTGGCGGAATACCAACATCTATTGGCATTTTGCGAGGTGTGATTCCTTTTAATTGGTTTAAAAATCTTATCGGCAACTTCTTTTTATCACTTACTACTTTTTTGATTGGTGTGCCGTTAGGTAATGAAGGCCCTTCCGTACAGATGGGTACTGCTGTTGGCGGTGCAAGCGTTCCGCTTTTTTTTAAAAAGCATAAAGCCTGGGAACGCTATTCTATGACAGGCGGTGCTTGTGCAGGTTTCTCTGTTGCTACCGGCGCACCGATTTCCGGTATAATGTTTGCTATTGAAGAAGCACATCAACGTATTTCGCCTATGATAGTCATTGTTTCTTCAGCTTCGGTTATGTTTGCCTATATTACAAACGAAATTTTAAAAAAATTTTTTAAAATAAACACCGTGCTATTTCCTAAAATGCAGCTGATGGATTTATCTGTTAACGATATCTGGATACCTATTGTTACCGGTGTTGCCGTAGGTCTTTTCGCAGTTTTATTTTTGAAGTATTATAATTTAATAAACAAGTTATTTAATAAAAAGCTTAACATACCGCAAGAATATAAAATTTTTGCCGTTTTTGCGATTACTGTATTATTTGGTGTTTGCTCTTTTTCTTTTGTATCAACGGGTCATGAGCTTATTCTGTCGCTTTTTGACGGCGCGCCTGCTCTTTTAATGTTGGCGCTTATTTTGCTTGTACGCTCTACCTTAACGCTAAGCGCAAATTCAAACGGTATAACCGGAGGTGTGTTTTTACCTTTATTGACGCTTGGAGTTGTTTTGGCGGCGTTTATAGGTAAGGCAATGGGATATTTTTTCGGGCTTGACCACCAGTATTATACAATAGTTCTTGTGCTTGGTATTACTGCTTGTATTGCGGGCATGATGAAAATGCCTATTACTGCAATCGTATTTTCTATTGAAGCATTAAGCTGCTATAACAATATACTTTATGTAATTATTGTTTCTTGTGTAGCTTATGTGTTAACTGAGATTTTTGATGTAAAATCAATTAATGAAAGTGTGCTTGAAAACAGAATCTTAACGCAAAACGAGGGTAGGAAATTAACAGTTATAGATACTTTTGTAACGGTGCAGAAGGATTCTTTTGCGGCAGGTAAGCAAATACGCGACATTTTTTGGCCGGCTAATCTTTTTGTACTTTCTGTACAGCACGATAAAACCTACGGCGCCGAGGTTGACGGCCATGGCGCGAAAACGCTTTACACGGGTGACGTGCTGCACATAAGATATTCAACCTTTGATGAGCTCAAAACCAAAGAAGAGCTTATTGCGGTTGTAGGGCAGCAGGAATATCCGGAAAATCAAACTGATGTAATATAAATATTAAGGACCGCAAACTGATATGCACCTACAAAAGTGTCTGACTTTTGGGGTGGATATCAAACGTGGTCCTTATTATATATACATATTAAGAACCATATCCTCACGCTATATTTTTGCAGATTTTCTTTCTACAGAACTGATTATGTTGGTAAAAGTATTATTAAAGAAAATATATTTTTATAATTTTTGGAATAATCACAATTTTTTAACTTGGTAATTTTCACTATCGGTCATATATATGGATATAAAGAGACCAAATTTCATAAAACGACAAAATTTTAAAAAAATACGCAAAAAATGCTGATTTGTGTTGACAAAACAACTTTAAGGTTGTACCATAAATGAGTGTGTTGTGCATATTAAATATACTTAAATTTGAGGAGGAGTACAATGGCTCGCTTAAATGAAGCTTCTGTTGCAAAAATTACTGAAATTTGTGATAGATATGTAAACGAAAAGACCCCATTGATGATTATTCTTAGCGATATCCAGAATGAATACGGATATATCCCGCTTGAAGTACAGGAAATTGTTTCTGAAAAAACAGGCATTTCTGTGGCAGAAATTTACGGTGTGGTTACTTTTTATTCTTTTTTCTCTTTAAAACCCAACGGTAAATATGTTATAGGATGCTGTCTCGGTACGGCTTGTTATGTTAAAGGTGCACAGCAGGTTATTGATAAATTTTCAGAATTGCTTGGTATCAAAGCCGGTGAAACAACTGATGACGGTTTGTTTACGCTTGATGCTTTAAGATGTATCGGTGCATGCGGTATTGCTCCTGCTGTTACTATTAACGGCAAGGTATATCCCAAGGTAACAGTAGATTCTATTTCCAAGATTATTGAAGATTATCGTGCAATGTGAGGTAATAAGATATGATTAAGAATTTCGAAGAACTTAATTCTAAAATTTCTGTCTGCTCCGATAACCTTAATGCTAAGTTTTCAGGAAAAAACGGTAAGCGTGCTATTGTTCTTTGCGGCGGTACCGGCTGTCTTTCTTCTAACTCTGCAGAAATTAAAAGTAGATTTGATGAGCTGATTAAAACTAATAATATGGAAGATGAAGTATCTGTAAATATTGCAGGATGCTTTGGCTTCTGTTCACAGGGCCCTTTTGTAAAGATTTACCCTGAAGATACTCTTTATCGTCTTGTAAAGGTTGAAGATGTTGAAGAGATTTTTGAAAAAGATATTAAAAATAACGAAGTTGTTGAGAGATTACTGTTTGTTGACCCTGCAACAAATGAGAAGGTAACAAAGCAGGATGATATCAATTTCTATAAAAAGCAGGTTCGTGTTGCACTCAATGGCTGCGGCACAATCAATCCTGAGGATATTAATGAGGCAATCGGCATCGGCGCATTCAAGGGCCTTGCAAATGCTCTTAAAATGGATAGGGCAGATGTTATTAAAGAGATTCTTGATTCTGGCTTACGAGGTCGCGGCGGCGGCGGTTTCCCAACAGGTAGAAAATGGCAGTTTGCATATGCGCAGCCCGATGGGGAAAAATATGTTATATGTAACGGTGATGAAGGTGACCCCGGTGCATTTATGGACCGTTCGATTTTTGAAGGTAACCCCCTTGCAGTTATTGAAGGTATGGCTATTGCCGGCTATGCTATCGGCGCACAGAACGGTTATTTCTATGTAAGAGCTGAGTATCCTATTGCAGTTAACCGTCTTAAAATTGCTATTAAACAGGCAGAAGATCTTGGCTTGTTGGGCGACAACATACTCGGCACAGATTTTTGTTTCAATATTCATATCCGTCTTGGCGCAGGCGCTTTCGTTTGCGGTGAGGAAACTGCATTGCTTAACTCGATTGAGGGTCAAAGGGGTATGCCCAGACCCAGACCTCCTTTCCCGGCAGTTAAGGGCCTTTGGGAGGCTCCCTCAATTGTAAACAACGTTGAAACACTTGCTACTGTACCTTATATTTTAAGAGAAGGCGCTGCTAAGTTTGTAAAATATGGCACTGAGCGCTCCAAGGGTACAAAGGTTTTCGCACTTGGCGGTAAAATTAATAACGTTGGCTTGGTAGAAATACCTATGGGTACAACCCTGCGCGAACTTATTTATGATATTGGCGGCGGTATACCTAACGGCAAGAAGTTCAAGGCTATTCAGACGGGCGGACCTTCAGGCGGATGTCTTACCGAGGAAGACCTCGATACTCCTATTGATTTTGATACTTTGGTTGCACGCGGCTCAATGATGGGCTCGGGCGGTGCTATTGTTATGGATGAAGACAACTGTATGGTTGATGTTGCAAAATTCTATATGGAATTTATATGCGAAGAGTCCTGCGGCAAGTGTTCACCCTGCCGTATTGGCACAAAGAGAATGCTTGAGCTTCTTACAAAAATAACCAAAGGCAAGGCTCAAATGAGCGATTTGGAGCAGCTTGAAGAGCTTGCAGCTACTATTAAAAACGGTGCGCTTTGCGCGCTCGGACAGACAGCTGCTAACCCTGTTACTTCAACGCTTGCTCATTTCAGAGATGAATATATTGCACATATTGTTGATAAAAAATGTCCTGCAAAGGTTTGCAAGAAGCTTATGAACTATGAGATTGATGCAGATAAGTGCAGAAAATGTAGCCTTTGTGCAAAAAAATGTCCTGTTAATGCTATTACCGGTGTTGTTGGTAAAGAACCTTTTGCTATTGACCAAAGCAAGTGCATAAAATGCGGTATGTGTGTTGCATCTTGCAAGTTCGGAGCAATCGAGAAAAAATAATCGGAGGACTTAATAATGGCTATGATTAATATTAAGATTGAAGGCGTTCCTTATCAGGTTGAAGAAGGACTTACAATACTTGAAGCTGCACGTAAATGCGGATACGAAATTCCTTCACTTTGTGCATATAATAAAGGAGAGTGTTCAAGAGGCTCCTGCCGTGTATGTCTTGTAGAGGCTACAGGCGCGAGAGGTCTTGTTGCTTCCTGTGTATATCCTGTAAATGAGGGCATGGAAATTACAATTTCCTCACATAAAGCTGTTGCGGCAAGAAGAGCTTCTGTTGAACTTCTTCTTTCAAATCACTCAATGAAATGTCAGCAGTGTGATAAAAATGAATATTGCGAGCTTCTTAATGTTGCCCGTCTTACCGGCGCAAGAGAAGATATGTTTGTTGGTGAGCAGACCAAAGCAACAATTGATGAGCTTACTCCTTCAATAGTAAGAGATACATCAAAATGTATACTTTGCGGCAGATGTATTGAAAGATGCAAAAATGCCCACGGTAAAGGCGTTTTAGGCTTTGAGAACAGAGGCTTCAATACAATTGTTGCTCCTGCTGAAAACCGCTCTTTTGCTGATTCTCCCTGTATTCTTTGCGGTCAGTGTACAACTGTTTGTCCTACCGGCGCTTTGATGGAGAAATCAGAGATTGAAAAGGTTGACGAAGCCTTTAAACAGGGTAAATTTGTTGTTGTACAAACTGCTCCTGCAGTACGCGCCGCTCTTGGCGAAGAGTTTGGCTTGAAGATTGGTACTCCTGTTACCGGTAAAATGGTTGCAGCGCTTAAGCGTCTTGGTTTCCATAAGGTATTTGATACCAATTTTGGTGCTGACCTTACAATTATGGAAGAGGCAACAGAATTGCTTAGCAGAATTAAAAACGGTGGCACATTACCTATGATTACATCTTGCTCACCCGGTTGGATTAATTATGCTGAGTACTATTACGGTGATTTATTAGACCACCTGTCAAGCTGCAAATCTCCTCATGAAATGATGGGTGCAATCATAAAGTCTTATTATGCTGAGAAAAATGATATTGATCCCGCTAATATATTCGTTGTATCAATTATGCCCTGTACTGCTAAAAAGGGTGAAAAAGAGCGTGATCAGCTTGTAACAAACGGTCTTAAGGACGTAGATGCTGTTCTTACCACAAGAGAGCTTGGCAAACTTATCAAGCGTTCTGGTATTAATTTTGCAAAATTACCTGACGAAGAGTTCGATTCTGACCTTATCGGTGATTACACAGGTGCCGGTGTTATCTTTGGTGTAACCGGCGGTGTTATGGAAGCAGCGCTCAGAACAGCATATTATACTCTTACAGGTAAAGAGCATGACCTAATTAAGTTTGAACAGGTCCGCGGCTTCGACGGTATCAAGGAAGCACGCATTGATATTAATGGTTTAACTGTCAGTATTGCTGCTGCGCACGGCATGAAAAATGCAAAAGTGCTTCTTGATGATATAAGAGCAGGTAAGTCCAAATATCACTTTATTGAGATAATGGGTTGCCCGGGTGGATGTGTTGCAGGCGGCGGTCAGCCTTATGTAAAACCCTGCTTCCTGCCCAATGAGGATGACGATATTCTTGATACCTATAAGGAAAAGAGAGCTCAAGCCCTTTATGCCGAGGATGAAAGAAACACCGTAAGACAGTCACACAACAACGCACAGATTCAGCAGCTGTACAAAGATTATCTCGGTGAACCCAATTCACACAGGGCGCATGAATTGCTGCACACAACTTATGCTGCTAAAGAGTCTTTTAATGATTAGTTATAATTTTTCAAAGGAGTATTGATATGACCACTAACAAAACTGTTCTAAAATGGATTGACGAAATGAAAGAGCTTCTTAAGCCTGACAATATTGTTTGGATTGACGGCTCTGAAGAGCAGTTGGAAGAGCTTCGCAAAGAGGCTTGCAAAACTGGCGAAATGTTAAAGCTTAATGATGAAAAGCTTCCCGGTTGCTATCTTCACAGAACAAAACCTAACGACGTTGCACGTGTTGAGGACCGTACATTTATCTGCACAACTGACAAAGAAACCGCAGGTCCTACAAATAACTGGTGCGAGCCTGCTGCAATGTATAAAAAGCTTTATGACATTGCACGCGGCACTTATAAGGGCCGTACAATGTACATTATCCCTTATTCAATGGGACCCATTGGTTCTCCTCTTGCAAAAATCGGTGTAGAAATTACCGACTCTATTTACGTTGTTCTTAATATGGCTATTATGACACGTATAGGCAAAAAGGTTTTTGAGGTTCTTGGCGATTCTAACGACTGGGTTCGCGGTTTACACGCAAAATGTGATGTTGACCCTGAAAACCGTTATATCTGCCATTTCCCTGAGGATAATACTATTATTTCAGTTAACTCAGCATACGGCGGTAACGTTCTTCTCGGTAAAAAGTGCTTTGCACTCCGTATAGCTTCTTACCAGGGTTGGAAAGAAGGCTGGATGGCTGAGCATATGCTTATCCTCGGCCTTGAAAACCCCGAAGGCGAAGTTAAGTATATTGCAGCTGCATTCCCCTCAGCTTGCGGTAAAACAAACCTTGCTATGCTTATTCCTCCCGAATATCTGCGCAAAAAAGGCTATAAGATTTGGACGGTTGGTGACGATATTTCCTGGATGCGTATAGGTGAGGATGGCAGACTATATGCTATCAACCCTGAAAACGGCTTCTTCGGCGTTGCTCCCGGTACAAATGAGAAGTCTAACTATAACGCATTGGAGAGCACAAAAAAGAACACTATTTTTACAAACGTTGCTCTTGATTTGAACGACAACACTGTTTGGTGGGAAGGTCTTAACAAGAACCTGCCTGAAAACGCAATTGATTGGAAGGGCAATCCCTGGGATGCTTCTAAGTTTGATAAGGCTGATAAGTCAACCTATGCTGCACACCCCAACTCACGCTTTACTGCTCCGGCAAAGAACTGCCCCTGCATTTCTGAGGAGTTTGATAAGGGTGCCGGTGTACCTATTTCTGCAATTATCTTCGGCGGACGCCGTGCAAAGTGCGCACCCCTTGTATATCAGTCAAAAGACTGGGTTAACGGCGTATTTATTGGTTCTGCTATGGCTAGTGAAACAACTGCAGCTGCTGCAGGCGCTGTTGGTGTTGTTCGCCGCGATCCTATGGCTATGCTGCCTTTCTGCGGATATCATATGGGAGAATATTTCCAGCACTGGCTTGATATGGGCAAAAAACTTGGCGACAAGGCTCCCAAGATTTTCAATGTTAACTGGTTCCGTACCGATGATGAAGGTAACTTTATCTGGCCCGGTTTTGGTGATAACATGCGTGTTCTTAACTGGATTATTGACCGTTGCGAAGGTAAGGCTGATGCGGTAAAGACAGCTATCGGTTATATACCTAAGGCTGAAGATATTGACCTTACCGGACTTGATTTTGATATTGAGACCTTGAAGAGCATTCTTACAGTTGACAAAGATACTTGGGCAAAAGAAGTTGCTGAGATTGAAGAACATTACAAAAAATTCGGCGATAAATTACCTGTTGAATTACGTGAACAGCTTGAAAAACTCAAGGCAGAAATTGCTGCATTATAATTAAAATAACGGTGTTACTGAAGTATATCTTAATCTTTCGGTGACACCGTTAATAGTAATTTAAATATTGGAGTTATTTACAATAAATTACACTATTATTTTTTCGTAATTTATGTTAAAATTTTTTTGTAAGAAATTTTAAGTATTTATAGGAAGGTACACAATGAATAAAATTTCTATTATAGGAACTGGAAGTGTTGGTTCAACAATCGCATATACTCTTGCAATTCAGGGTTTAGCTTCTGAAATTGTTATGATTGATATTAATAACGAAAAAGCCGCGGGCGAAGCTCTTGATATTCAGCAGGGTATACCTTTTAGCGGTCCTTGCTCAATTTACGCAGGTAGCTATGCTGACGCAAAAGGCTCTGATATTGTTATTATTACATCCGGTATTGCACGTAAAGCAGGACAGACCCGTTTGGAGCTTGCACAAATTAATGTTGATGTAACAAAAACAATTATTCCCGATATCACAAAAAATGCACCTGATGCTACATACATTATTGTATCCAATCCGGTTGATATTCTTACTTATACTTTCCATAAATATTCAGGACTTCCTGAAAGACAGATTATCGGTTCCGGTACAATTCTAGATACTGCAAGAGTGCGTGCAAAGCTTTCAGAGTTTTATAATATAAGCCAGGCAAACGTACACGCTTATGTTTTTGGTGAGCACGGCGATTCATCATTTGTACCTTGGTCTGTAGCTAATATTTCAAATATTCCCATTGCACAGTGTGATACTGTGTTTGCCGGTTCTAAAGCGCCTGATTCTTCTCTTAATTTTGAGGAGATAGAAAGGTATGTTAAAGAGTCGGGTAGTAAGGTTATTGCGCGCAAAGGTGCAACCTTCTATGCGGTTTCAATTTCTGTGTGTCATATTTGCAAATGTATTTTAAGCGGTATTGATACCACGATGACCGTTTCAACAATGATGCATGGAGATTACGGCATAGATGATGTGTGCTTAAGCACATTAAGCCTTGTGGGCAAAAACGGATATAAGCATAACATTTCAATTTCTCTTACTGATGACGAGCTTGCTAAACTCCATAAGAGTGCTAACACTCTTATGGATGTTATTAAAGCTGTAAAAATATAGAAAGGTGTTTAAGATATGAATTTTCGTATTGAACACGATTCAATGGGCGAGGTAAAGGTTCCGTCAGATAAGCTGTGGGCTGCTCAGACCCAAAGAAGTCACGAAAACTTTAAAATAGGTGAGGGCATTGAGACTATGCCCCGTGAAATTACTCACGCATTCGGTATTTTAAAGAAAGCTGCTGCTATGGCAAATGCCGAGCTGAAGCCTGAAAAAATGACGGCTGAAAAGCTTAATGCTATAAGCAATGCTTGCGATGAGGTTATTTCAGGCAGTCTTAACGACCATTTTCCGTTGGTTGTCTGGCAGACAGGCTCAGGCACACAGTCAAATATGAATGCCAACGAGGTTATTGCTAACCGTGCTAACCAGATTGCTGATAAAAAGCTTTGCCATCCCAATGATGACATTAATATGAGCCAGTCATCAAATGACACTTTCCCAACAGCTATGCACATTTCTGCAGTTATTGCTGTTGAAAAAAAGCTTATTCCCGCTATTGAGCTTCTTATTGAAACCTTTAAGCGGCTTGAAGCTGAAAACGAGGGAATTGTAAAATCAGGAAGAACTCATTTGCAGGATGCAACTCCTATTAAATTTTCACAGGAAATTTCCGGCTGGCGTTCAAGTCTTGAACGTGATGTTGAGTTACTTAAGATTTCCGTTAAGCCGCTTTATGAACTTGCGCTCGGCGGAACTGCTGTTGGTACCGGTCTTAATGCACCGGCAGGCTTCTCTGAGCTTGTAGCTTCTAAGGTTGCAGAACTTACAGGTATGCCTTTTGTAACAGCAAACAACAAATTCCACGCTCTTACCTCAAAGGATGAACTTGTTGTTGCTCACGGTGCAATTAAAGCTACGGCAGCCGATATGATGAAAATTGCAAACGACATTCGTTGGCTTGCTTCCGGTCCGCGTGACGGTCTTGGCGAGATATTCATCCCCGAAAATGAGCCCGGTTCATCAATAATGCCCGGTAAGGTAAACCCCACACAATGTGAAGCAGTGACAATGGTTGCTGTTCAGGTTATGGGTAACGATGTCGCTGTTGGTATTGCTGCTTCTCAGGGTAACTTTGAGCTTAATGTATTTATGCCTGTTGCTGCATATAATTTCTTGCAATCTGCACGGTTGCTTACAGAGGCTGTTGTTTCATTTAACAATAACTGTGCTGTTGGTATTACTGCCAATAAGGAAAAAATGCACCACAATTTGCATAATTCTTTAATGCTTGTTACAGCGCTGAATCCTTACATTGGATATGAAAACGCTGCAAAAACAGCTAAAAAGGCATTTAAAGATAATATTTCTCTTAAAGAAGCCTGCGTTAAACTTGGTTTCCTTACTTCAGAAAAATTTGATGAGGTTTTCCATCCCGAACAGATGGTTTAAACTTGATGTTTTGTAATGGAGGTTAATATGAAAGTAAGTTATTATCCCGGATGTACCCTCCGTACCAAAGCAAAAGAACTTGATTTTTATGCACGTAAATGCGCCGAGATTCTTGGTGTTGAGCTTTGCGAGGTTGAAAACTGGCAATGCTGCGGCGGCGTTTTTGTTACTGCAAGAGATGAGATTGCTACAAAGCTTTCAAGCGTTCGTACACTGCTTGATGCTAAAAATCATGAGCAGCCTTTGGTTACGGTATGTTCGGCTTGTCACAACGTTTTAAAACAAACCAATAATGCTATGCAAACCGATGCTGATTTTGCTAAAAAAGTAAATACATACTTAAAGCAAGATAAAGATTTTATTTGCGAGTATAATGGCGAAACTAATATATATCATTATCTTGAGCTTTTACGTGATGTTGTGGGCTTTGATAAAATTAAAGAGAAGGTTACAAAACCTTTAACCGGCAAAAAGATTGCTGCATATTATGGCTGTCTTTTACTGCGTCCCGGTAAAGTAATGATGATGGATGATGTTGAAAATCCGAAGATTCTTGAAGATTTTATTAAGGCTTTGGGCGCTACTCCCGTAATATATCCCCAGCGAAATGAATGCTGCGGCGGTTATGTTGCGTTGGAGGATGCCGAGTCAGCTAAAAAGAAAAGCAAAAAGGTAAGCAATAGTGCTGTATCTAACGGTGCAGAGATTATTGTTACTGCTTGTCCGCTTTGCAAATATAATCTAACAAAAAACAACAGCCCTGTGCCGGTAATTTACTTTACTGAATTACTGGCGGAGGCTTTGGGTGTTAAGGAGGATTAGTTTTATGTTAAGTAAGCGTGAAAGACAGAAAGAACAAATTCTCCGTATGAGCGGTGTTAATCCGCTTAAATGTATGCGCTGCGGTAAGTGCTCAGGTACTTGCCCGTCATATGAGGAGATGGAATATCATCCGCATCAGTTCGTATATATGGTTGAAAAAGGCGATATAGAGCCGCTTATGAATTCTAAATCAATTTATAAGTGTTTATCTTGTTTTGCCTGCATTGACCGTTGTCCCAGAGGCGTTGAACCTGCAAAATTGGTTGAAGCAATTCGTCTTACCGTTATACGTGAGAAAGGCGCTAACCATTTGACAGCAAATGATATTCCAGAGCTTTTAGATGACGATATGCCCCAGCAGGCTATTGTCAGCGCAATGCGTAAATACAGTAAATAAGAAAGGGGAAACAACTAATGCAAAGAATTGGTGTATTTGTTTGTCATTGCGGCACAAATATTGCAGGCACAGTTGATGTTAAAGCTGTTGCCGAAGCTTTAAAATCTGAACCGGGTGTTGTTTTCTCAACTGATTATCAGTATATGTGCTCTCAGGCCGGCCAGGACATTATAATAAAAGCTGTTGCTGAGCACAGGCTCACAGGCATTGTTGTATGTTCCTGCTCGCCCCGTATGCACGAAGCAACTTTCCGTAAAACTGCAGCAGCCGCCGGCATTAATCCCTTTATGGTTGAAATTGCAAATATCCGTGAACAATGCTCCTGGGTACATAAAGATATGCCTATAGGTACAGAAAAAGCTGTTATTCTTGGCAAAGCTGCAATTGCAAAGGTTAACCTTAACGCACCACTTACTCCCGGTGAGAGCCCTGTTACAAAGCGCGCTCTTGTAATCGGCGGCGGTATTGCAGGAATACAGACTGCCTTGGATATTGCGGATGCCGGCTTTGAGGTTGACATTGTTGAAACAAAACCCACTATTGGCGGCAAAATGTCACAGCTTGATAAAACCTTCCCGACGTTAGACTGTGCTGCTTGTATTCTTACACCTAAAATGGTTGATGTTGCACAGAATGAAAAAATACGCATTTTTTCTTACTCTGAGGTAACAAATGTTGGTGGCTTTGTTGGTAATTTTGATGTTACTATTAAGCGTAAGGCAAGATATGTTAAAGAAGACCTTTGCACAGGCTGCGGTCTTTGTACAGAAAAATGTCCTCAGAAAAAAGTGCCCAATGAATTCAATATGGGCATGGACAACCGTCGTGCAATTTATATTCCTTTTGCACAAGCGGTTCCCAAGGTTGCAACCATTGATGCCGATTACTGCACAATGCTTAAAACAGGCAAGTGCGGCGTTTGCTCAAAAGTATGTACAGCCGGTGCAATTGACTATCAGGCAAAGGACGAGTTTATTGAGGAAAAATACGGTGCAATTGTTGTTGCAACCGGATTTAACCCAATTTCAATGGAAAAATTTGATGAGTTTGCTTACTCACAGTCAAAGGATGTTATTACTTCCTTAGAGCTTGAGCGTCTTATGAACGCTGCAGGTCCTACAGGCGGTACCTTGCTCCGTCCTTCCGATAATGAGCATCCGCACACAATTGTCTTTGTTCAGTGCGTTGGCTCACGCTGTGAGGCTTGTGCTCAGAAGGGTAAAGAGTATTGCTCAAAAATTTGTTGTATGTATACTGCAAAGCACGCAATGCTTATCCGTGATAAATATCCCGATACCGATGTATATGTATTCTATATTGATGTGCGTACACCCGGCAAGAACTTTGATGAGTTCTATCGACGTGCGGTTGAGGAATACGGCGTGCATTACATAAAAGGTATGGTAGGTAAAGTTTCTCCCGAAGGCAATAAGCTTAAGGTTCAGGCGTCAGACCTTATTGATGGCAAGCAGCTTCATATTGATGCTGACTTAGTTGTTCTGGCTGCCGCTATTGAGCCTGATAAATCTGCAAGACCGCTTGCAACAATGCTTACTGCAAGTATGGATACAAATGATTTCTTTACAGAAGCACATCCCAAGCTTCGTCCTGTTGAAAGTCCTACAGCAGGTGTTTTCCTTTCAGGAGCTTGTCAAGGTCCAAAGGATATTCCTGAAACTGTTTCTCAGGCAGGTGCTGCAGCATCAAAGGTTATTGCGCTGCTTTGCAAGGATAAGCTTACAGGTAACCCTTGTATTGCTCATTCTGATGAGATGATGTGTAACGGCTGTTCAACCTGTGAAAAGGTATGTCCCTACGGCGCTATTACTTATCAGGATAAAGAGTTCAGAATGCCTGACCGAACAACTAAAATTCGCAGAATTGCTGTTGTTAATGAGGCTATTTGTCAGGGATGTGGCGCTTGTACAGTTGCATGTATGTCCGGTGCTATGGATTTACGTGGATTTACAAGCAAGCAAATTATGGCGGAGGTTGACGCAATATGCAAGTAAATGAATATAAGCCGCTTATTGTGGCATTCTGCTGTAACTGGTGCTCCTATGCGGGTGCTGACCTTGCAGGAAATAACAGACTTGCTTATCCTGCAGATGTTAAAATTATAAGAGTACCCTGCTCTTGCAGGGTTAATCCCATGTTTATTTTACGTGCATTCCAGCGTGGTGCTGATGGTGTTATCCTTTGCGGCTGCCATCCTGGTGACTGCCACTATACATCGGGTAATTACTATACCCGCCGCCGTATGGCACTGCTTTTCTCAATGCTTGATTATCTTGGTATTGAACGTGAGCGTACCCGTGTTGAATGGGTAAGTGCTGCTGAGGGCGCAAAGTTTGCTGCAACAATGAACGATTTTGCCAATACTGTTGCTGCTTTGGGTGAAAATAAGAGATTGGAGGACTTGAGATGCAAAAAATAAAAAGAGAAGTTCTCATATCTAAGGCCGTCCAGTTGCTTGATAACGGTACTGTTGACCGAGTTCTCGGCTGGAAAACAGGTGAATTTGATTACGATATCACTCCTTATGTTTTCAATACGAAGGAAGAGCTTGAAAACAGCTTTGTCTGGAATGATTTTTGCGGCGCAAACTTTTCTAAATATCTTATTAAAGAAACTGCAAAAAGTGAAAACAAGGTACTTGTTTTTTTAAAGCCCTGTGATACATACAGCTTTAATCAGCTGCTTACTGAACATAGATTTGACCGCGAAAAAGTATATGTTGTAGGCATCAATTGTGATGGTATGCTTGATGTTTCAAAAATCAAGGCTGACTATGAAGGCATTTCCGCAATAGCTGTTGACGGAGACTGTGTTATTGTTGATACACTTTATGACGGAAGGATTACATTTAGCAGGGAAGATGTTCTTGCAGAGCGTTGCGTAAACTGCAAATCTAAGAAGTGTGTTGCTTATGATGAACTTTTAGGTGAAGACGGTGAGGTTTTAAACAGCGCACGCTTTGATGAGGTTGAAGCATTAGAAAAAATGACTGCTGATGAGCGCTTTGCATTCTGGCAGAATGAGCTTTCACGTTGTATTCGCTGCAATGCCTGCCGTGACGTTTGTCCTGCTTGCTCTTGTGAAAAGTGTGTATTTGATAACCCCAACTCCGGTGTTGAAAATAAGGCTGCTGCAAACTCTTTTGAGGAAAAAATGTTTCACATCATCCGCGCTTTCCACGTAGTTGGCCGCTGTACTGACTGCGGTGAATGCTCCCGTGTTTGTCCACAGCATATTCCTTTGCACTTACTTAACCGTAAGTTTATAAAGGACATTAACGGTTTCTACGGTGATTATCAAGCAGGCGCTGAGGTTGGAAGCAGAGCTCCTATTGTCAATTACTCAACAGATGATATTGAGCCTTGCGATGCTGTAGAAAGAGGTGAGGCAGATGCGTAAAATATCCCTTGATAAACTCAATTTATTATTTGCCCGCATTGCTGAAAACAATACTTTGTATTTGCCTGTTGATACAAAAGCCGGCGCAAAGTTTGAAAAATGGGCTGAGGGGACAAATCTTTCTGAAGCTTTAAATACTGTAAGAAGCCCAAAGGATTTCTTTTTTCCTCAAACCGAAAGTCTTGTTGATTTTAAAGTTGAAGGGAAAAATATTGAAGTTGTTGATATTCGCAGTGAATGTGAGGATTTTGTTGTTTTTGGTGTGCGTGCCTGCGATGTTAAGAGTTTTGAGGTCCTTGATCGTGTATTTCTTGCAGAGCCCGTTGATACTTACTACAAAAATCGCCGTGAGCACGGCGTTATAATGTCACTTGCTTGCAATAAACCTATTGAAACCTGCTTCTGCGGAACCTTTGGCATTGACGCTTCAATGCCCGAAGGTGACATTGTATGCCATAAAACAGAGGATACTTTATTTATGGATGCAAAAACAGAAAAAGGAGAAAAGCTTCTTGCAGCTTTAGAGGATATAACTGAAGCTGCCGTCGCAAAAGAAATTGATGCACAGGTTGCATTAATTAAAGAACGTCTTGAAAAATTGCCCCTTGCCGATCTAACTGTTGATGCGTTTGGTGCGGGGAAAACCGACGAGTTTTTTGATGTGCCTGAGTGGCTGGAACTTTCACAGTCTTGTCTTGGATGCGGCACTTGTACTTTTGTTTGCCCCACTTGTCAGTGCTATGATATTAAGGACTTTAACACTGGCAATGGCGTAAAACGTTTCAGATGCTGGGATTCTTGCATGTATTCAGATTTTACAAGAATGGCACACGGCAACAACCGTCTTACTCAAAAAGAGCGTTTTCGTCAGCGTTTTATGCACAAGCTTGTCTATTACCCCACTAACAACGACGGTTTGTTTTCTTGTGTAGGCTGCGGCAGATGTGTTTCAAAGTGTCCAATTCAGATGAATATTGTTAAAGTTATTAAAACGTTAGGAGGGGAAAAATAATGTTAGATATTAAAGAACCTCTTATTCCTAAAGTGGGCGTTGTTACAGATATACGTATTGATACTCCCGACGTTAAAACCTTCCGTGTTGTAACTCAAGACGGGAAAAAAGCTTTTGAGCATATGCCCGGACAGTGCGCAATGCTTTCTATTCCAGGTGTTGGTGAAGCAATGTTTTCTATTACATCTTCTCCGACAAACACTGATTTTATGGAATTTTCTATAAAGAAGTGCGGTTGCGTAACTGAATGGCTTCACTCTATGGAGGTTGGTCAGCAGATAACAATCCGCGGACCTTACGGCAATGCATTCCCCGTTGATACAGAATTTGTTGGCAAGGATATGTTGTTTATTGCAGGCGGTATCGGTCTTGCACCGCTTCGCTCTGTAATAAACTATTGCCGTCATTATCGTGATCGCTACGGTAAGATTGATATAGTTTACGGCTCCCGTAGTATGGAGGACCTTGTTGACTATAAGGAAATTATTGAAGAATGGTCAAATGATACTGGTGTTAACATTCACCTTACCATCGACCGTGAACAGCCTGAATGGGACGGCCACGTAGGCTTCGTTCCTAGCTATGTTAAAGAGCTTGGCTTCTCAACAGACAAAACTGCAATCCTTTGCGGTCCGCCTATAATGATTAAATTTACTTTGGCAGGCCTGCAGGAGCTTGGCTTTGATAAAACTCAGGTTTATACCACTTTGGAGCTCAGAATGAAGTGCGGCATCGGTAAATGCGGCAGATGCAACGTTGGTTCAAAATATGTTTGCAAGGACGGCCCCGTTTTCCGTTGTGATGAAATAGATGAGCTTCCGGATGAATATTAATAAGGAGAATTGTTAATATGGAAAACATGATAAATATTTTCCTGTTTGGTAAACAGTACACAGTTCCTGATAATCTCACTATTATGCGTGCAATGGAGTACGCAGGTTATCAGCTTGTTCGCGGTTGCGGTTGCCGTAACGGTTTTTGCGGTGCTTGCGCAACAATTTATCGTATTAAAGGTGATACTGAGTTAAAATCATGCCTTGCTTGTCAGACTAAGGTTGAAAACAACATGTACATTGCTACATTGCCTTTCTTTCCGCTGGTTAAGCAGGTATATGATATTGAAAAAATATCTGTTAACGAGCAGATTATGATGCAGCTTTATCCCGAGATTTATGCTTGTGTTGGTTGCAACGCTTGCACCAAAAGCTGTACTCAAAGCCT
Organism: uncultured Eubacteriales bacterium; assembly: GCA_934489895.1. GTDB lineage: Bacteria > Bacillota > Clostridia > Oscillospirales > Acutalibacteraceae > CAKSST01. The sequence goes on from CAKSST010000016.1 coordinate 41,130, forward strand.
TAATGTTATGCAGTATATCGCTTATGCACAGCGCGGTGAATTCGAAAAATGCGCAGAAGAGTCTTTTGACTGTGTAATGTGCGGTGTATGTTCATCGCGTTGCCCTGCAGGAATTTCACATCCTCAGGTTGCAATGCTTGCAAGACGTATTAACGGTAAATACTTGGCTCCAAAATCTGAGCATCTCGCAAATCGCGTTAAAGAAATCAATGACGGTACTTTTAAAGAGTTGATTGAAGCTTTAATGCAGAAACCCATTGATGAAATTAAAGAGCTCTATAACAATAGAGAAATTGAGAAATAAGGGGAGGGTTTTAAGTTATGTATTCAAAAGAATTTCAAGAATCTTTAAAAGCAGTTGAAGCTGCAAGAATAGAAAACATCGCTTACGAGCCTGCCCGTATGACAGCTCAGCAAAAAGAAGAATTGCTTGCCGAGTACCATCCTGACTATAAAAAGAGTGAATTTTCTACTCTGAAAATTGGTCCTAATAAGGGTGATAAGGTCCCTCACGAGCTTTGCGAAATTCTGCAAGCAAAAAGTCGAATTAAAGCAGAAGACATTGATCTTGATAATATCAAATACGATGTTGATGTGCTTGTTATCGGCGGTGGCGGCGCAGGTGCTTCTGCTGCAATTGAAGCAGACAACGCCGGCGCAAAAACAATGATTGTTACAAAGCTTCGTATAGGTGATGCCAACACAATGATGGCGGAAGGCGGTATTCAGGCTGCTGATAAGGAAAATGACTCTCCCGCTATCCACTTTGTTGATGCTTTCGGCGGCGGTCACTATGCTGCAAAGCGTGAACTTCTTGCAAAATTGGTTTGTGACGCTCCCGATGCTATTCAGTGGCTTAATGAGCTCGGAGTTGAGTTTGATAAGGCTGAAGACGGTACAATGATTACAACACACGGCGGCGGCACATCACGCAAACGTATGCATGCTGCAAAGGACTATTCCGGTGCAGAAATTATGCGTACATTACGTGACGAAGTATTAAACCGCGGAATTCCTGTTGTTGATTTTACAGCAGCAATTGAGCTTATTTTGGATGTAAACGGTAAAGCTGCAGGTGCTGTTTTGATGAATATGGAAACCAAAGAGCTTATGGTTGCACGCGCAAAAACTGTTGTTATTGCAACAGGCGGTGCGGGCCGTATGCACTATCAGGGCTTCCCGACATCAAACCATTACGGCGCTACTGCTGACGGTCTTGTACTTGGTTATCGTGTAGGCGCTAAGCTGCTTTATGCTGAAACTTTACAGTATCATCCCACAGGCGCTGCTTATCCCCAGCAGATTTTCGGTGCACTTGTTACTGAAAAGGTGCGTTCACTTGGTGCAAAGCTTGTTAACCGTGACGGTAAAGTATTTATGCATCCTCTTGAGACGCGTGACGTTGCTGCAGCTTCTATTATCAGAGAGTGTTCTTCTCATAAAGAGGGCGTTGATACTGGCTCAGGCGATGCTGTATGGCTTGATACTCCTATGATTGAAGCTATCGGCGGTGAAGGTACTATTGAAAAACGCATTCCCGCTATGATGCGTATGTTTGCAAGCTACGGTATTGATATTCGTAAAGAACCTATTCTTGTATATCCCACACTGCATTATCAGAACGGCGGTCTGGATATTAATGTTAACGGTATGACCACTAATGTTGAAAACTTGTTTGTTGCAGGTGAAGCTGTTGGCGGTATTCACGGACGTAACAGACTTATGGGTAACTCATTATTGGATATAATAGTATTTGGACGTAATGCAGGTAAAAATGCTTCTGCTACTGCAAAGGATGTGAAGTTAGGCAAGCTCACACTTGACCACATTGCAAAGTTTGATAAAGAGTGCGAAGCTGCAGGTATTGAAACAGATGTTGTTTCTCCCAAACTTTTACCTGACTATACCGGCAAAAAGACCGGCATCTGATTTTTGAAGGGAGCAATTGGTTTATGAGCATTTTCGGAGGTGTTATCAGCATTTCGGGGATATCCTTTTTAATGCTGTCAATCGTATGTATTACAGCTTTGGGTTATTTACTTGGCCGTATTACAATTAAAGGAGTTTCGCTTGGTACCGCTGGTGTATTTATTGTTGCATTGCTTTTTGGCGCGCTGTTCTATAATGACTTGGCTGCTGCTTTGAAAACTACAGAAATTACATCAAGCGGCCTCAAAATTGTTGAAAATTTAGGTCTTATACTGTTTGTAACTGCCGTTGGCTTTATTGCAGGTCCTAAATTTTTCAAAAATCTTAAAAAGAACTTTAAATCCTACATCTTGTTGGGTGTATGTATAATTCTTGCAGGCGGTTTGACTTGTGTTGCTTGCTATTTTATCGGCAGAGGCTCGGAAAATGACCCGCGCGAGTTTATTGCAATGCTTGACGGTCTGCTTTCGGGCTCACTGACAACCACACCGGGATTTTCAGCCGCTAAAGAAACTGTAAAGAATTTCTATGCAAACGATGCGGCAAAGGCTGCTGCTTATGAAGTTGCTGTTACTGTAGGACACGGTATTGCATATTTGTTTGGCGTTGTTGGTGTTGTACTTTTTGTACAGCTTATCCCCAAATTTACAAAAGCAAATATGGAAGAAGAGCGCAAGAGGCTTGCAAGTGTTGATATGGGTACCGAAAAGGTTTATTCTGGCAAACTGATTAATATTGACTCTTTAGGTCTTGGCGCTTTCGGTCTTGCAGCATTAATCGGTCTTATAATCGGCAACATCAGAGTACCGCTTACCTCTGCCGGACTAAACGGCATCTGCTTCTCACTTACCACAACCGGCGGCTGTCTTATTACTGCATTGGTTTTCGGACACTTCTCAAGAATCGGTTGTATTAACATTATTCCTCCCAAGAAGACGCTTGAAAACCTGCGTGAGCTTGGCTTGATGCTCTTCCTTATAGGTGCCGGTGTTGCAGGCGGTGCTGACTTTGTTAAGTACTTTAAGCCCGTATATTTCCTTTACGGTGCTTTAATGACGATTATTCCTATGTTTGTTGGCTATTTTATTGCTAAGTATATTCTCAAACTCAGCTTGTTAAATAACCTTGGTTCTATCACTGGCGGTATGACATCAACCCCTGCTTTGGGTACTTTGATAAATGTTACAGGAACAGAAGATGTTGCAGCTGCCTACGCTGCTACTTATCCCATTTCTCTGTTAACAATTGTTCTTGTTTCTCAGTTTTTGATAGTATTATTCGGCTAATCATATTTTAACGGCGGTATTATAAAAACTTTGAGGTATCCCGTGCAACTATTGGTCGTATTCCGTTATATCTTAGGTATTTAAAAGATACGAAACACAGTACCGAAAACATTTCAGCCACTACAATTGCAAAAGCTCTTTCTCTTGGGTAGGTACAGGTAAGAAAAAATTTATTCGCAGTAATCGGCGCAGGACGCCCTAAAACGGGATATAAAATTTGTGACCTAATCAGCTCTTTAGAAAGCTTTCTTGAGCTTGATCAGCATAACAATGTTGTAATTATCGGTGCAGGAAAGCTTGGCAGAGTATTGCTTGATTATACCGGCTTTTATGAATACGGTTTGAATATAGTTGCGGCTTTTGATATAGCTGTGAAACAATGTCAGCATTCTAATTCGGGAAAGCCAATTTATCCAACGGATAATTTTGATTAGTTTTGTAAAAACAATTCAATAAAAATCGGTGTTTTAACCGTACCTTCTGAAAATGCGCAGAAGGTTTGTGACAGGATTGTACAAAACGGAATACTCGCTGTTTTATGCTTTGCGCAATGTGCGTTAACTGTTCCCGATACCATTAATGTACAATATGAAAATATTGCGTTGGCACTTGTTTATCTGAACAAAAAAATATAATTCTCAAAAGGGGCTGTAAAAAAACAGACCAAATAAAAAAGACTGCAAACTTATCCGAAAAGGATAGGAAAGCAGTCT
>CAKSST010000017.1 GCA_934489895.1 uncultured Eubacteriales bacterium
ATCAGTAAATCTGTCGCACTGCGGTGCGGCGACGGCTTTGCCGTTTCAAAGGCTGTCGCCTTTAGATTTATGATATATTAATATACTATTTTTTAGGCTTATTGTCAATAAAAAGCGGTAAAAATTGCCGCATAATAATTGACAAATATTTATATAATCTGTATAATTAACTATTATTTATGTGGGAGACAAAAACATGGATGACATGATGCAAATTTTCGGTTCAATGGTTTTTAATGATGCAGTTATGAAAAAAAGACTGCCCAAAGAGACCTACCGTGCAATTCAAAATACCATCCGTATGGGCAAGCGTCTGGAGTTGGACGTCGCAAATGTTATTGCCGAAGCTATGAAACTCTGGGCAATTGAAAACGGTGCAACACATTACTCACACTGGTTTCAGCCTATGACGGGTATTACTGCCGAAAAGCACGACAGCTTTATTTCTCGCAACAGTGACGGCCAGATTATTATGAAATTTACGGGCAAATCGCTTGTACGCGGCGAATCTGACGCATCGTCCTTCCCATCAGGCGGTCTGCGCGCCACCTTTGAGGCACGCGGCTACACATCCTGGGACCCCACCTCTTATGCTTTTATTAAGGATAAAACCCTTTACATACCCACGGCTTTCTGCTCACACGGCGGCGAAGCTTTAGATAACAAAACACCCCTGCTGCGTTCAATGCAGGCAATTCAAAAGCAAGCGCTGCGCATTTTACGCCTTTTTGGCAATAAGGATGCAAACGGCATAAAAACCTCTGCAGGTGTTGAACAGGAGTATTTTCTTATTGACAAAAAGCCGTTTGACGCACGTCCCGACTTGGTGTTTACAGGCCGCACCCTTTTCGGCGCACCCGCACCCAAGGGGCAGGAGCTTGATGACCATTATTTTGGCACATTAAAGCCCCGCGTAAAAGAGTTTATGGAAGACCTTGACCGTGAACTTTGGAAGGTAGGCATACTTGCCACTACCGAGCATAACGAGGTTGCACCCGCCCAGCACGAGCTTGCGCCTATGTTTACCACAACTAACATCGCGGCCGACCACAACCAGCTTATTATGGAATTAATGCAGAAAATTGCCCGTAATCACGGTATGGTTTGCCTGCTTCACGAAAAGCCCTTTGCCGGCGTTAACGGCAGCGGTAAGCACAACAATTGGTCAATTGATACCGACACAGGTATAAACCTGCTTGATCCCGGTAAAACCCCCTTTGAAAACGCACAGTTTTTGCTTTTCCTTTCAGCCGTTATTAAGGCGGTTGACGAATATCAGGATTTGCTGCGTATTTCTGTTGCTTCTGCGGGTAACGACCACCGTTTAGGCGGTAACGAAGCACCTCCTGCCATTATTTCCATTTATCTCGGCGACGAGCTTATGAATATACTTGATGCAATTGAAAACGATGAAAACTATGACAGCAAAGAAAAAGACATGCTGCGTGTGGGCGTTCATGTACTGCCCAAATTTGCAAAGGACGCAACTGACCGCAACCGCACCTCTCCCTTTGCTTTTACCGGCAATAAGTTTGAGTTCCGTATGATAGGCTCTGCCGCATCGGTATCCGACGCCAACGTTGTTTTGAACACCGCTGTTGCCGATACCCTGCGTAAGTTTGCAGATATCTTGGAAAAATCCGAAAACTTTGAAGAGGAAATTCACAATCTTGTAAAGAGCACTATACGCGAGCATAAGCGTATTTTGTTCAGCGGCAACGGTTATGATAACTCCTGGGCTGAGGAGGCCGAAAAGCGCGGTCTTTTGAACTTGCGCACCACTCCCGATGCTCTTGCACATTTCCTTGACGAAAAGAACATCAGGCTGTTTGTAGAAAATAAGGTTTTCAGTGAAACAGAAATGCGCTCCCGTCACGAAATAATGCTTGACCATTACTGTAAGGTAATAAGCATTGAAGTGCTTACAATGATTGATATGACCCGCTCAAGCATTCTGCCCGCGGCCACCAACTACCGCCGCCATCTTGCAGAAACCATTATTGCAGTAAACGGCGCGGATAATGATGCCGAAGCCTCTTACGAAAATGCACAGCTTAAAGAACTGTCAACTCTTACCTCCCGTATTTTCGCAAATGTGCAGAAGCTTGAAAAGGCAATGGCAAAGGCAAAGGCAGAAACCGTACTTTGCGAAAAGATTGATATCTTCCAAAAAAGTGTTATTCCCGCAATGGAGGATTTAAGGCGAGTTGTTGATATGACCGAAAGGCTTACAGCAAAAGAGTTCTGGCCCTATCCGTCCTATGCGGACCTTATGTTCAGCGTAAAATAAATTTAAAAAACAACATTTAATATAAAATTCTATGCCTGTTTTTTATTACTTATTTTGCAATAAAAAAACAGGCATTTTTAGGAGTATTTTTATGCGTAAAACAAAAATTGTTTGCACCATCGGTCCCGCAAGCAACACAGAAGATGTGATTAAAGACTTATGCCTTGCGGGAATGAATGTGGCAAGGCTAAACTTTTCACACAACACACACGAATACCATCAAAAAAGTTTTGACCTTATAAAAAAGGTGCGAAGGGAGCTTGGGCTGCCAATTGCAATTATGCTTGACACAAAGGGTCCCGAATACCGAATAGGCACCTTTGAAAATGACAAAATCACCTTGGCGGCAGGGGATAAATTTACATTTACCACCGAAAAAATAATAGGCGATAACAGCCGCGTTTGTGTCAACTACCCAAAGCTTACGGAGGAACTGTCCGTAGGCGACACAATACTGCTGAACAACGGTATGCTCACCTTTGATGTAACAGGTATAAACGGCAGCAACATTGAAACCACCGTTATCTACGGCGGCGAGCTTTCCAACCGCAAAAGCATGAGCTTTCCGGGCAAAGTTATGAAGCAGCCCTATCTTTCTGAGCAGGACAAAAAAGATATTGCTTTGGGTGTTGCAAACGATGTTGATTACATCGCCTGCTCCTTTGTTTCCAGAAAGCAAGATTTGATTGACGTGTACAATTATCTTAAAGAGATTGGCGGCGACCATATTGAGCTTATTGCTAAAATTGAAAACCAGTCAGGCTTTGACAACATAGAAGAAATCTGCGAGGAATGTGACGGCATTATGATTGCGCGCGGCGATATGGGTGTGGAAATACCCTTTGAGCAGCTGCCCGCAATGCAAAAAAAGCTTATAACCAAATGCCGTATGTTAGGCAAACGCGTAATCACAGCAACCGAAATGCTTGAGTCAATGATTAGTAATCCCCGCCCTACAAGAGCCGAAATCTCCGATGTTGCCAACGCGGTATATGACGGCACAAGCGCAATTATGCTTTCGGGCGAGACCGCCGCAGGTAAATATCCCGTACAAGCAGTTGCAACAATGTCAAAAATAGCAAAAACAACCGAGGATAACATTCATTATAAAAAGCGTTTCCGTAACGCCGCTTTTGAAATAAAAAACCAAATTGACGCAATTTCACACTCAACCTGCGGCATGTCCATTGATGTTGATGCAAAAGCCATTGTTGTTTGCTCACTTTCCGGTATGACCGCGCGAATGGTGTCCCGCTTTCGCTCCCCTGTGCCGATAATAGGCCTTACCACAAACGAGCGCACTTGGCGTAAGCTTGCGCTTTCCTGGGGCGTTACCCCCGCAATGTGTGAGCAGTTTACATCTACCGACGTACTGTTTTATACCGCCAAAAAGATTGCAGCCAAACAGTTTTCTCTAAAAGCGGGAGACAAAATTGTCATTACAGGCGGTGACACCAGCGGACGCAGCGGTACAACAAGCCTTATTAAAATTGAAAATATATAAAAAATCGGGACTTCTCAAGTCCCGATTTTTTTATATTGTTATTTTTATTGTTGTACCTTTGCCGACAGCGCTGTCAATTTCCAGCCTGCCGCCGTGGTACTGCACCGCATGCTTTACTATTGAAAGACCAAGCCCAGTCCCGCCCGTTTCTTTTGAATGGCTTTTATCAACGCGGTAAAAACGCTCAAAAATGCGGGGCTGGTGTTCAGGCGCAATGCCTATACCTGTATCCGACACCGTAATTACGGTATTATTATTTTCGTTTTTTATATCTAGAGTGGCCTTGCCGCCCTCAACATTATAGCGTATGGCGTTATCGCAAAGGTTGTAAATAATTTCATAAATATATCTGCGTACGCCCTGCATTACACAAGAGCCGCACACCACATCAAAGGTAACATTCTTGCTTTGGGCTGAGGCGCTTAAAGCCTCTTTTATTTCGGCGGCAAGCTCTGACAAATCAATAGTTTCGCTCAACATCTCTCTGTTTTCGTCAAGCTGCGACAGGCGGATAATATCGTTTATAAGGTTTACAAGCCTGCCCGCTTCATTTTTTATGTTGTTTGTAAATTTACTAACATCTTCAGGTCTTACAAGCCCGTTTTGCAGTAGCTCTGCGCTGCCGATTATTGACTGCAAGGGTGTTTTAAGCTCGTGCGAAACATTTGCGGTAAATTCCCTGCGATTGTGCTCTGCAAAGGCTATTTCCGTAACATCAAAACAAAGCACAACTATGCCTACTGTACTGCCGTCAGACTCAATACGGTTTATAACAAGCTGATATTCCCTTCCGTTTCTCTCTTCGCGGAATTCAGTATTATTGCCCTCCAAAGCGCTTTCAATTGCGCGGCTCATACGCGTGCTCCTGTAAACCGTTAAAAAATCATGTCCCACAGCAAACCCGTCTGTGTCAAAAATTTTTTTAGCCGCCGCATTTATACTTATAACAATGCCTTTTTTATCGAGAAGTATAAGACCCTCGTTCATTGACGCAGTTATCTGGTCAAACTCGTCCGATTTCTGACAAAGCTGATTAAGCTGTTGTTTTATCTGCTTTTTCTGTTTATTTATTTTTGTAAGTATTGGGGCAAGCTCTTCATACGCTTTATTTTCAGTTGGGTTTTCAAGGTCAAGCTCCTCTAACGGCTTAACTATGCTTTTTGCCATTCTGTCTGACAGCACCATAGCAACAACCGTTGACGTAAGAACAATTGCGCAGATTGCGGGCATCATACCTAAAATAAGCGTGCCCACGCTCCCCCGGCTTATAGAAATACGCAAAACATTTCCGTCGCTTAACAATACTGCCTCATAAAAGGTTTTTTCTGTAAGGGTTGCAGAATATCTTGTGCTGCTGCCGCTGCCGTTTTCAAATGCTTCCTTGATTTCCTCGCGATCACGGTGGTTTTCCATCTGCGAAGCATCGGCTTGAGTGTCCTTCAGCACATTGCCATCCGGCGCCACAAGAGTAAAACGGAATACTGAGGATTCCAGATTGTCAAAATATTCATCCCCTGCATTTTGCGCGTAAGGAGCCACCAAAGACAGTTCCTCTTTAAGCTGTTTTACCTGCAGGTCATTAAAATTATCATACAAAAAACTGCAAGCAATTACAAAACTGGCAAGCAGCACTGTCATGGCAACCGTAATTATAGAACGGAAAATTTTCTTTGTCATACGCGTTTCTCCATTTTATAGCCTACACCTATAACGGTTTCAATCTGACGTCCCGCTTCGCCTAATTTCTGGCGCAGGGTTTTTATGTGCATATCCACCGTGCGTGACTCGCCCAGATAATCAATACCCCACACCTTTGACAAAAGCTGTTCACGGGAAAATACTATTCCTGCATTTTGCATAAAAAGCTTAAGTATTTCAAATTCCTTTAAGGTTAAAGCAATCTTTTCGGAATTTACGGTAACAGTGTGCTCACTATCGTTTAAAATAATTGCACCTACCGTAATTATCTGTGCCTTTTGCGCAGGCTCACAACGGCGAAGCACGGCCTTTATGCGCGAAACCATTTCCATCATACCGAATGGTTTTACAAGGTAATCATCCGCGCCCGTATCAAGCCCTTGAATTTTATCAGGCTCGGTACCCTTGGCGGTTGCCATAATTACGGGAATATCCCTATGCTCCGGCGATGTGCGCAGTTTTTTAAGTATTTCCATACCGTCCTCATGGGGCATCATAATATCCAGCACAATTAGCGCGGGTCTTTGCGTTTTTAACGCTTCAAGCATATCCCTGCCGTTTGCAAAGCCCTGTACTTCAAAGCCTGTTTGCCGTAAAGCGTAAACCTCAATATCTCGGATAGTATTGTCATCGTCAACGCACCAGATCATAGCTATTCTCCTTTATGCACTCCTGTGACGGAAAACTCCACCCATTCGGCAATGTTTACCGCGTGATCGCCTATGCGTTCAAAATATTTGGCAATCATAAGCAAATCCACTGCGTATTCACCGTCGGCGGCGTTTTTCGATATCATTTGTATAAGCGTTTCTTTAACGCGTCTAAAGCAATCGTCCACAATATCGTCATGCTCAAATACTGCTCTTGCAAGTTCTACATCCTGCTTTACATAAGCATCAATACTGTCGGTCACCATTTTGCAGGCAGTTTGTGCCATGGGCTTAAAATCTTCAAGCCCCCAATCTGTTCTGCCGCCCAAAAAAGGTATTATATCCGCTATATCCTCTGCCTGATCGCCTATTCTTTCCATATCGGTAATCATTTTAAGCGCGGCAGATATCTGTCTTAAATCACTTGCCACAGGCTGCTGCTGCAACAAAAGCTTTAAACAGATGCTTTCTATTTCCCGCTCCATCTCGTCTATCTCATGACCGTGAAGCTTAACATTCTGCGCGCCATTTATGTCACCGTCAAGCAAAGCTTTGGCGGCAAGAGCAATTATGCTTTCACAAAGCGCTCCCATTTCAATCATTTTTTTATTAAGCTGCAACAGTTGCTCATCAAATCTGTTTCTCATATCATCAACCGAACCTTCCCGTAATATAATCTTCTGTTTTCTTCATTTTGGGGTTTGAGAACATCTGCTGGGTATTGCTGTATTCAATAAGCTCACCCAACAGGAAAAACGCCGTGTTATCTGATATACGTACAGCCTGCTGCATATTATGTGTAACTACGATTATAGTATATTTGTTTTTGAGCTCAGTTGCAAGGTCTTCTATTTTAGAAGTTGAAATAGGGTCGAGTGCGCTGGTAGGCTCATCCATCAGCAACACCTGCGGTTTAACGGCAAGAGCGCGGGCAATACACAGCCTTTGCTGCTGTCCGCCCGAAAGTCCCAACGCCGATTTTTTAAGTCTGTCCTTTACCTCATCCCAGATCGCCGCGTCGCGCAGGGAGCGCTCTACTATCTCATCAAGCTGTACCTTGTTTTTTATTCCGTGGGTACGCGGACCGTAGGCAATATTGTCATAAATACTCATTGGAAAAGGGTTTGGCTTTTGAAAAACCATACCTATATCTCGGCGCAGTTCATTCACATCAAGATCTTTATCAAAAATATTTGTACCGTTGTAACGCACTTCTCCTTCAATTTTAACGCCCGCAGTCAAATCATTCATGCGGTTTAACGTTTTTAAAAAAGTAGATTTGCCGCAGCCCGACGGGCCTATAAGCGCTGTAATTGTGTTTTGTTCTATTTCAATATTAACATTTTTTAATGCCTGTGTAGTATTATACCATAAATTTAAGTTTTGTACTGTAATTATACTCATTTATTTTTTCTCCTTTTAAAGGCCCAGCCCACAAGGTCTGCCGCAAGGTTAATAACAAGTGTTAATACCATAAGTATTGCTGCTATTGCAAAGGCAACCTCAAACTCGCCCTGCTCCTTTGCGTATACATAAAGCGCAACCGTCAGGGTTGCACCCGAGCTTGTAAGTGAGCTGAATATTCCGTTCAACGCGTGAGCAAAGCCCGCAGTAAAAAGCAAGGCGGCTGACTCTCCCAAAATTCTGCCTACCGATAAGATACATCCCGTAACCACCCCGTCCACACACTCGGGCAGTACCACCGTGCGTATTACACGCCATTTGCCCGCTCCAAGTCCGAAAGCGCCCTCGCGATAGCCCTGCGGCACGGTCTTTAAGCTTTCCTGTGTCGTGCGCATTACGGTGGGCAGATTCATAATAACAAGCGTCATCGCACCCGCTATCAAGGATGTTTTCATATTAAGAAACTGACAGAAAAACAACATTCCCACAAGGCCATATATTATAGACGGTATGCCCGAAAGGGTTTCTGCAGCGTACTCAATAATGCCTACAACCTTTTTATTTTTTGCATACTCTGTTAAATATACCGCCGCACCTACGCCCAGCGGCAGTACAACCAAAAGTGTTGCAAGTATGATATACAGCGTATTAATTATATCGGGTAAAATTCCAATTTTGCCTGTAAGATAGCTTGGCTTTGTGGAAATCAGTTCCCATGAAATATTGGAAATACCCTTATACAGCACATATCCTATAATAAATAACACCAGAGCACAGGTGATCGCTGCCGATATTCCCATTAAGGTTTTCATAACTATAATATAGACTTTTCTCTTTTTCGACAGTTTTCTTACCATATCAGTTCTCCTTCTGACGCTTTAAAAAGAAGTTGAGTGTAGCGTTGATAAGTATGATAAAGAAAAACAAAACCAGCGCTATGGAAAACAGCGCCTGTTGCTGTAAGCTTCCCGCCGCGGCATAAGACATCTCACTTGATACAGCGGTTGCGAGAAACCGAACACTTTCAAAAAGCGACGGCATATTTGCCACGTTGCCCGACACCATAATAACAGCCATTGCTTCTCCTATTGCCCTGCCTACACCCAGCACAATTGCGGCGGCAATTCCGCTTATTGCGGCAGGCACCGATACCTTAAAGTATGTTTCTAACGGTGTGGCGCCCAGCGCAAGCGAGCCCTCTTCATACTCTTTGGGTACTGCTTCAAGCGCTGTAAGCGATACCTTTATAATTGACGGCAGCACCATAACGCTCAGCACTATAATTGCCGCAAGCAAACTCGCACCGTCGGGCACGCCGAAAATATTCCTTATGACAGGAACCAAAACCAGCATACCCACAAGACCGTAAACCACCGACGGAATACCGGCCAGCAAGCTTACCGCGGTGCTCACCGCTTTTTTAATCCCGGGACTTGCCAGCTTTGCAAGATAAACCGCTGTAAAAAAGCCTATGGGTGTACCTATAAGTATTGCGCCTGCCGTTCCGTAAATACTGGTTAAAATAAAGGGCAGTATGCCGAATTTGGGCTGTGCGGCGGTGGACTCCCACTTTGTACCAAACAAAAAGTCTATTATACCTATTTTCTTAATTGCGGGGATACCCGAAACTATCAGGTAAACGCTTATAAGCAAAACGGCGGCAACCGTAATAAGTCCGAGTATTAAAAAAATACCGTGTACCGACCTTTCAATAAGCTTTGCTTTATTCTTCATTAAACTCTCTCCCTACGGAAAAAAGCGGCAAAAATTTTGCCGCTTATATTACCCCTTTTTAGTTTGCAGGTACTACGCCCGCGTCTGTGATTATTTGTTTTACATCATCTGACAGAGCAAAATCAAAGAACTGCTGTGCCGACTCTGACAGTTTTGTGTCCTGCTTTGTAACCAGTACAAAGGGGCGCTGTATAACATAGCTGCCATCTTTTATTGTTTCTTCATTGGGCGCTACACCGTCTACGGTAACCGCCTTGACCGTATCCTTGACCGAAGCGACCGAAGCATAGCCGATAGCGTTGGGGTTTTGTGATACCGCTGTAATAACATCACCTGTGGAAGTAAGCTCCTGACGGTACTTGCAGACATCTTCAGTATCGGTTATAGATTCAAAGCCGTCCCTTGTGCCTGAGCCTGCTTCTCTTCCTATGAGCACTATCTCACCGTCTGCACCGCCAAGCTCGCTCCAGTTTGTGATTTCGCCTTTATAGATTTTTGCAATGGTTTCAACACTCAGGTCTGCTATCGTATTTTGCGGGTTTACTATAACGGCTATGCCGTCATAAGCTAAAACGGTTCCTTTAAGACCCTTTGCCGTTTCTTCTTCTTTTAAATCACGGCTGGAAAGCCCGATATCGCATCTGCCCTCGGCTACCGCGGTAATACCGGTACCTGAGCCTGTGGGATTGTAGGTAAAGGTTGTTCCTGTCTCCTGCTCAAATGCTTCGCCCAAGGCGCCTATAACCTTTTCCATTGATGTTGAGCCGTCGGTTGCAACGGTGTTATCCTTGCCGCCGCAGCCTGCAAGTGCGGTAACTGCTAATAATACTGCTGTTAATAAACTTATAATTTTTTTCATAATAATTTTTCCTTCCGTTTTTACTATTTTATTTCCTTGTTGCGCATTTATTATCTTATATGAATGTAAAATCCGTAATCATACCAATGTAAAAACGCAGTAAAAAAAGCCGTACCCGAAAGGTACGGCTTCAGTCTGTCGAAAAACCTCTATTTGCAATAGTCGGCGGCGGTCAGCCGCATTTTTGTTTTTCCGGCGACAGGTGCGTAGGAAAAACCCCTTGTGAGCGAAAACCGCTTACAAGGCGGTTTTCAAGGGTGCGTGGGTGGTATTGGCGGGAGTAGAGTGCAGTCCGAAAATCCTTTAGATTTTCGGCGAGCAGCATTTCCGCCAAGAGAGTGGCGACTTTGTCGACGCTCTCAAGCCGTACCCGAAAGGTACGGCTTTTTATTGTGTTTAATTTATTTTTTGAGCGGGTTGCGCTGTTGTTCAAAATAATCCTTTACAAGCTTTGCCACAACACCCGACAGTGCAAACAAGGCTATAAAGTTGGGTATTGCCATAAGTCCGTTAAAGGTATCCGATAGATTCCATGCAACTTCTATTGTGGTTGTCGCTCCCACAACTATCATTATAATAAATATAATCTGATAAACCTTTGTAACACTTTTGCCGAAAAGGTATTCCATACAACGTGTGCCGTAAAGCGACCAGCCGAGTATGGTGGAAAGGGCAAAGAAGAAAAGTGATATTGCCACAAACAAAGATGCAAACTTGTGTCCGAAAACGGTTGCAAAAGCGGCTGTAATAAGCTCTGCTCCGGGCTTTACGCCAAAGTTAATGTCAGCACCGCTTATTATTAAGGTAATAGCCGTTAAGGTGCAAATAACAATGGTATCCATAAACACCTCAAATATGCCGTAAAGGCCCTGTGCTACGGGACTTTTGGTTTCTGCCGCGGCTTGACCGATTGCCGCGGAGCCAAGACCCGCTTCATTTGAGAAGGCGCTTCTGCGCAAGCCCCAAACAACAGCCTGCTTTAAGGCTATACCGCTTGCGGCACCTGCCGCCGCCTTAAAGGAAAATGCTTCGCTGAATATAAGTTTGAATACATTGCCAAGGTTTGAAATGTTGCCGAAAATAACAATAAGAGCAAATACAATATAGAAAATGCTCATAAAAGGCACAAGTATTTCTGTAACTTTACCTATACGCTTAATGCCGCCAAGCAGTGAGAAGCCAACAAATATTGCTATTAAAATACCAACAATCAGGCTGATGGTAAAATGCGCACCTTCTGCCTGAGGTACAAAGGCTGTAATTGCGGTATTGATTGAGTCGGATATGCTGTTTGCCTGAGATAAGTTGCCTATACCAAAGGAAGCAAGCACAGCAAATATTGCAAAGATAACGGCGAGCCATTTCCATTTTTTGCCCATACCGTTGGTTATGTAATACATCGGTCCGCCAACCCAGTCGCCGTCCTTGTTACGCTCGCGGTAATGAACAGCCAGAGTAACCTCGCAGAACTTGATTATCATACCAAGCAGCGCTGCAACAAAAAGCCAGAATACTGCGCCGTATCCGCCCATTGCTATCGCCTGAGTAGTACCTATAATATTACCGGTACCAACCGTTGCGGCAAGCGCTGTTGTTATTGCCTGCAAAGGTGTAACTGCGCCTTTGCCTGCCTCTCGCTTTTTAAACATTTTGCCAAGTGTGTTTTTCATTGCGTAGCCAAACTTTGCAAACTGCATACCCTTTAAGCGTATTGTAAAGTACAAACCGCCTATAAATACACAGGGCAAAAGAATGTACATCCACGCAATTTCATTCAAAAGACCCGTTGCAAAATTTAAAATTGCATTGCCTATTGTTTTTAAAATTTCCATTATGAGGTTCCCTTTCATAAAAAAAGCAGAGTAACTTTTTCTTTTAAAAATTACTCTGCAAAAATAACAAATTTTTGACGATTTCTTATTATCTCCGTCCTTTTGCCTGAGAGATTCATACAAAACATCACTTTGTACTTGCACCTTCGGCATCCCGAAACGCTTACGGGACTTCTCCAGAGTACTATCCGCTTACAGTCAATTGCTTTCTGAAAACTTCACTTAGTAAATATTAAATTTACTTTAGTATTATAACGTATAATTCAGAAAAATCAAGAATTATTTGTCAAATTCAATAATATATGTTTTTATAATTGACAAAGCTGACGAATTTTGATATTATAATATGCAGTTAAAGTCGTAGGTGAACATTATGAAAATACCCCGTCACTCACAATTTAACAGTATAAGCTTCAAGGGCTTTTGCCCTTTTGTTTTGTTCTCTTATTTTTGTTCTTAACTGACTGTTGTTTTTCAACTGTCAGTTTTTTTATGGTTAATTTATAAAATGAAAGGAAACTCTAAAAATGGAACTGATTTACAAAATCAACGACAAACCCAAGTTTGGCCAAACAATAGTGTTTGCCATTCAACAGCTGCTTGCTATTCTTGCCGCAACAATTCTGGTGCCCGCTATTGTAGGCAACGGTATGTCACAGTCTGCCGCTCTTTTCGGCGCAGGTGTAGGTACAATTGTTTACCAGCTGTTCACTAAATTTAAAAGTCCTGTTTTCCTTGGCTCATCCTTTGCTTTCATAGCCTCAATGGTTGCCGCTTTTGCAGGAGCTGTATCTGTACAGGCAGGCTACGCAGGACTTATCCTCGGCGCTGCAATGGCAGGTCTTGTTTATGTTATTATAGCGATTGTTGTTAAATTTGCAGGCGTTAAATGGATATCCAAACTTATGCCCGCTGTTGTTATCGGTCCCACAGTTTCAATTATAGGCCTTTCTCTTGCAGGCAACGCCGTTGCAGACTTAGGTTCAAGTAAGGTTGAAGGCACTTCTGTTTATGTTTGCATTATCTGCGGTCTTGTAACATTGTTGACTGTTATTTTAAGTTCTGTTTTCGGTAAGAAAACCGCAAAGCTTATTCCCTTTATTATTGGTATTGTTGCAGGCTATGCAGTTGCAGCAATCTTTACTGTTATCGGCATTTTAACTGACAATGTTGCATTGCAGGTTATTAATTTTGATGTTTTCAAAAATATGACCATCTTCGCTGTGCCCGATTTCACCTTTGTTGAAGCTTTCAAGGGCATAAAAGCAGTTGACGGCACATTTATTGCAACTGTTGCAGCAGCTTATGTTCCTGTTGCCTTTGTTGTTTTTGCTGAGCACATTGCTGACCACAAAAACCTCTCAACCATCATCGATACAGACCTTCTTGAAGAGCCCGGATTGCACAGAACACTGCTTGGTGACGGCGTTGGCTCTTTTGCGGGCGCTGTTTTCGGCGGTTGTCCCAACACAACTTACGGTGAAAGCGTCGGCTGCGTAGCTATCACAAGAAACGCATCAGTCGTTACAATCACAACAACCGCAATCCTTGCAATTATAATTTCCTTTTTCGGACCTTTTGTAACCTTCTTGGCTTCCATTCCCAACTGCGTAATGGGCGGCGTTTGCATTACACTTTACGGGTTTATTTCTGTGTCAGGTCTTAAGATGCTCCAGCCCGTTGACCTTAATAAAAATAAAAATCTGTTTGTTGCCTCCACAATCCTCATTTGCGGTATCGGCGGTCTTACAGTAAGCTTTGGCGCAGTTACAATTACATCTATCGCTTGTGCGCTTATCCTTGGTATAATTGTTAACCTGCTTGTTAAGGATGCTAAGGACGACTAATATTAATTTTATAGAATCAAGGTAATTAAAATGAAAAACGTAACAATTTTTGACCATCCGCTTATTCAGCATAAAATTTCCATTTTGCGTGACATTAACACAGGCTCAAGTCTGTTCCGTCAGCTTGTTGAGGAAATAACCACTCTGATGTGCTTTGAGTCAATGCGCGATTTGCCCCTAAAGGATGTTGAGGTTCAAACCCCAATTGCTAAAACCACAACAAAAATGCTGGACGGTAACGACATTGCGGTTGTTCCTATCTTGCGTGCGGGACTTGGAATGGTAAACGGCGTTTTAAGCCTTGTACCCACCGCCAAGGTAGGTCATATCGGTCTTTACAGAGATGAGAAAACCTTTGAGCCTCACGAATATTACTGCAAACTGCCCAGCAACATTGACGAGCGTCTTATTATAGTAACCGACCCAATGTTAGCCACAGGCGGCTCTGCGGCAGACGCTATAAAGCTCATTAAGCAGCGCGGCGGAAAGCACATTAAGTTTATGTGCCTTATTGCAGCACCCGAGGGCATTGAGCATTTAACAAAAGCCCATCCCGACGTTGAGGTTTACTGTGCCTGTGTTGACCAAAAGCTTAACGAAAATTGCTATATTGTCCCCGGTCTCGGTGACGCCGGCGACCGTATTTTCGGAACAAAATAAGCTTTTTTAAAAAACAGTCTCTCACAATTGTTTTCACATCAAAATTTAAAAGTTACCCTAATAAAAAAGATATGCAGAAGGTTTCTGCATATCTTTTTTGCTTTGTTATTTATTTTAAATTTTATCTTTCGTAACCGATAAAGAAAACTGCCAAAGTACCGGGACCTGAGTGTGCACCTATAACGGGACCAATATCTGTTATTACGTCTACATTAGCACCGTAATTGCTTTTCAGCATATCACAAAGGACATTTGCGTCTTCAATACAGTCGGCATGGCAAATATATACCGTGCCGTCCTTTTTATCCTGTGCAAGCTCACCGTATTTATTGCAAAGGTATTTCAGAGTCATTTTTCTGCCGCGCACCTTTGCCTTACTTATAAGGCGTCCCTCATTATCAACGTGAAGTATAGGCTTAATATTAAGTACCGTTCCGACAAACGCCGCCGCAGAGCTCACCCTGCCGCCGCGCTTTAAATATACAAGGTCATTTACAGTAAACCAATGGCAGAGTTTAAGCTTTATGCTTTCAATATACTCTGCTGTTTGCTCAATGCTATTGCCCTCGGTTCTCTTTTGTGATGCAAAATACACAAGCATTCCCTGTCCTGCGGAAGCCGCCAGTGTATCAACTGTTATGACCTTATTATCGGTATATTTTTCTGCAAGGTTTTGCGCCGCCATTTTTGCACAGTTATATGTTGTTGAAAGGTTGGAAGAAAATCCCAAATAAAGAACATCCTTGCCTTGCTTTAAAATATTTTCAAAGGCCTCTTCAAAAACTGCGGTATTAATTGCTGAGGTTTTTGCAACAGCGCCGCCCCGCATTTTATCATAAAACATTTTAACAGACATATCTGAGTTTGCATATTCCTTATCCTCGCCGTCAAATCTGAAAGATAAGTCAAGGCTTAAAACGCCCCATTTCTTTAAAAGCTCCGCGTTTATATCACAACCGGAATCTGTAAAAATTACAAAATTTGTATCAGGCATAACAACTTTCTCCTTTTCAAAAAAATCACACGATTATTGTACACATATCTTTTTTTACAGTCAACCTACTGTAAAAAAAAGCTTCTCTACCGTACAAAACTTATTCTCTACCGACAGTAGAATATGTCTGTAGTATTGACATAATTATGCAAATTTTATGCACTATTTAACTTTTTCCTTGACATATAATATGTTTTGATATATAAAATATATATACTATTTTTTTGAGGTGAAACGGGATATGTTCTTCTCTTACAAGTATTATTACTATTATTTTAAACAGGACTGCCCGTTTTCTTGCTGTAAGAAGTAAATTTTCTTTCAGCCGTAGTTTTTAACGGACAGTCCGCAACCGCTTATGCTTATTTTTAGCAAAAGACGATTGCGGTTTTTTTTTGGAGGAATAAAAAATGAACGACCTTGAAAAAGCAAGAGAAATTATTAATAAAACCGATAAGGAAATGATTCGCCTTTTTGAAGAACGTATGGACGCCGCCGCAACGGTTGCTGCCTATAAAAAAGAGCACGGCTTACCTATAGACGATTTTACCCGTGAGGCGCAGATTTTAAAACGCAATGCCGAGCTTGTGAAAAACCAAAGCTACCTCTCTTATTACATCAACTTTTTACAGGACGTTATTGGTCTTTCCAAAAAGCTGCAGCACCGTCTGATTGACGGTATGCGGGTTGCTTACAGCGGTGTTGAGGGCGCTTTTGCCAACATTGCCGCCGAGCGTATATTTCCCGACGCCGCTGCTGTTTCCCACCGAGATTTTAAAGCTGCATACGAAGCTGTGGTTAACGGCGAATGCGACTGTGCGCTGCTGCCCGTTGAAAACAGCCATAACGGAGACGTAAGTCAAGTGCTTGATTTGGCATTTTTCGGTCCGCTTTTTGTTACAGGAATATATGAGATTGATATTATACAAAATCTGCTTGCCGTAAAAGGTACAACTCTTGCAGATATAAAGCAGGTAATAAGCCATCCGCAAGCGCTGGGCCAATGCGCCGCTTTCATAAGTAAACACGGCTTTGAGGCTGTGGAAGAGGTTAATACAGCCGTTGCCGCCCGCAAGGTTGCGCAAATGAACCGCCGCGACATTGCGGCAATCGGCAGCGAAGAGGCTGCAAAAAAATTTGGCCTTGAAAAAATTGAGGGTCATATTAACGAAAGCGGCTCAAACACCACACGTTTTGCCGTTTTTACCCGCGCCGATAAAAGCCATACGCCAAGCGACCGTCATTTTATTATGCTGTTTACGGTTAAAAATGCCGCAGGCTCTCTCGGCCGCGCCATTTCTGTAATAGGCGAACACGGCTTTAACCTACGCGCTTTAAAAAGCCGCCCCACAAAGGAGCTTATATGGGATTATTACTTCTATGTTGAGGGCGAGGGCGACGTTAACAGCGAGCAGGGCAAAGCAATGCTCAAGGAATTAAAGAAATGCTGTAACCATTTGAAAATTCTCGGCAGCTTTGAAAAAGAAATCCACATTTAAGGGGAGCAAAAAATGATTATTCCCGTAAAAACCTCAACAGATGAATACGATATTATTCTTCGGCGCGGCGCGCTGAAAGAAGCGGGTGTGCTGTTGAATTTAGACCGCCGAGTCTTAATTGTTACCGACACAGGCGTTCCCGCTCTGTACTCCAAGGCAGTTGCTAAACACTGTAGAGCACCCGTTGTTGTAACAATTGAGCAAGGCGAGATGTCAAAAACGCTTGATACCTGGCAAACGCTGTTGAGTGCTTTGGTTGAAAACAACTTTACCCGTACCGACTGCATTGTTGCAGTAGGCGGCGGTGTTGTTGGAGATATTTCAGGCTTTGCCGCTGCCGCATTTATGCGCGGTATTGATTTCTATAATATTCCCACAACCGTTTTGTCACAGGTTGACTCGTCCATTGGCGGCAAAACCGCTATAGATTTTATGGGACTTAAAAATCTTGTCGGTGCCTTTTGGCCGCCAAAGCGGGTTATTATTGACCCTGATACACTAAAAACCCTGCCCAAAAGGCAAATTGCAAACGGCCTTGCCGAATCTGTAAAAATGTCCCTTACAAGCGATGCCCGTCTGTTTGAGCTTTTTGAAACGGCAGATGTGTGGGACAACGCGGTTATTGATAAAATTATTGAAGGCTCCCTGCTTATAAAACGTTCGGTCGTAGAAGCTGATGAGCACGAGGCAGGTCTGCGCAAAATACTGAATTTTGGACATACACTTGCCCATGCCATTGAAAGTGTAAACCGGATGCAAAACTATTTTCACGGTGAATGCGTTGCTTTAGGTATGCTACCGATGTGTTCTGACAGCGTGCGTCAAAGACTTGTTTCCGTGTTGAAAAAGCTGGAGCTTCCCACGAAGTTTGACGCAGCCGCTGACAGCATTATAGAAGCCTGCCGTCACGACAAAAAAGCCGCCGGTGATTTTATAACAGTAGTAACCGTAGAAAATGCCGGTAGCTTTGAACTTAAAAAACTACATTTTGCTGAGTATGAAAAACTTATTATGCAGGTGATACAGTAATGAAAAATGTTTTCGGAAACAATTTAAGCATTACCCTTTTCGGTGAAAGCCATGGCGCCGCCGTCGGAGCTGTTTTAGACGGTCTTGCGCCGGGAATTGAAATTGACGAAGCTTTTATCGAAAAGCTCCTTGTCAAACGCCGTCCCGCAGGCGCTATTTCTACCGCCCGACATGAGCAGGACGAATTTACGATTTTAAGCGGTGCGTTTGAGGGCAAAACCACAGGCACACCCTTGTGTATTGTTATAAAAAACAGCGATACCCGCGGGGAAGATTATTCCTCAATCCGTTATCTTGCCCGTCCCAGCCATGCCGACTATACTGCAAACTGCAAATATCACGGTTTTGAGGACTACCGAGGCGGCGGACATTTCAGCGGACGTATTACTGCCGCTTTGGTTGCCGCAGGCGCTGTTATTATCCCTGCATTAGAGAAAAAAGGAATAAAAATTGCTACGCATATTGCCAACATCGGCGGCATTGCCGACCGCAGCTTTGAAACAATAGAAAAAGATATCGAAATATTAAATAATTCCGATTTTGCTGTGCTTGACAGCGCTGCGGGAGAAAAAATGCAAGAAAAAATACGCGCCGCAAAGGCTGACGGCAACAGTGTGGGCGGTATACTTGAAACGGTTATTTGCGGTCTTCCCGCAGGTATAGGCGAGCCTTGGTTTGATACGGTTGAAGGCATGCTTTCACACGCATTATTTTCTGTTCCCGCAGTAAAGGGCGTTGAGTTTGGCGCAGGCTTCTCTATTGCCGAAATGACAGGCGCAGATGCAAATGACACTTTTTGCATTAAAGACGGCAAAGTTGCCACACACACCAACAACAGCGGCGGCATAAACGGCGGCATTACCAACGGTATGCCCGTTACTGTGCGTTGTGCGATACGTCCTACCCCCACTTTAAGCCGCGAACAGAATACAATTGATATTTCTTCCAAAAACGAAGCTGTGCTTGCGTCAAAAGGCAGACACGACCCCTGCATTGTCCACCGCGCCCGCATTGTTGTGGACTGTGTTTGCGCCTTGGTTTTTGCGGATATACTCAGCGGCCGTTTTGGCACAGATTGGTTAGGTGAATAAATGACCTACGGACTTATAGCAAGAAAATTGGGGCACAGTTTTTCAAAAATTGTCCACAATATGCTTTTTGATTATGATTATGAACTTTTGGAATTAGAGCCCGAGCAGGTTGAGGGTTTTATGCTTAAAAAAGAATTTAAAGCTATAAACGTCACAATTCCTTATAAGGAAACGGTTATCCCTTACCTTGATTTTATAAGCGACACCGCAAAAAGCATTGGCTCCGTTAACACAATAGTAAACAAAAACGGCAAGCTTTACGGCTATAATACAGACTTTTTCGGTATGACCTCACTTATAGAAAAAGCGGGTATTGATTTTAAAGGTAAAAAAGTACTTATTTTAGGCAGCGGCGGCACCTGTAAAACCTCTGTTGCAGTTGCCCGCCATTTAGGCTGCAAAAACCTTGATATTGTATCCAGAAACGGCGGCGGCGGTAAAATTTCTTACAAGCAGGCGCAGGAGAAAAAAGATACCGAGATAATTATAAACACTACTCCCTGCGGTATGTTCCCCGACACCTGCGAAAGTCCCATTGATATTGATGCTTTTAATAAGTTAGAAGCCGTGATTGACGCAATTTATAATCCGCTTTGCTCACAGCTTGTATGCAAAGCAAAACAAAGGGGCATTAATTCCACAGGCGGTTTATATATGCTTATTGCCCAGGCGGCGCTTGCGGCAGAAAAATTTATTGACGTTACCGTTCCCAAAAGCGAAATTGACCGCGTTTATAAGGGTATTTTAGCGCAAAAGCAGAATATAGTACTTATAGGTATGCCCGCAAGCGGAAAATCAAGCGTTGGTAAAATACTGTCGAAAAAATTAAATATGCCCTTTATTGATACCGACAGCTTAATTGAAAAACAGCAGGGCTGCACTATTTCCCAAATATTTGAAAAACACGGCGAAGCCGTTTTCAGAAGCATTGAAAGCGATGTTATAAAACAAGTCTCTGTAAGGCAGGGCTGTATAATAGCCACAGGCGGCGGCGCTATTTTGCGGCAGGAAAATGTTATGGCATTAAAACAAAACGGTGTTTTGTATTTTTTGGACCGCGATTTATGCCTGCTTGCCGCCACCTCAGACCGTCCTTTATCCTCAAACCGCGCGGCACTTGAGGCACGCTATAACGAAAGATATGATAAATACTTGGCTTGCTGTGATTACAAAATCTGCTCAAACAGTACACCTGCAGATGCCGCAAACGATATTGAAAGGAGTCTTCTGGCTTGAAGCTGTTAGTTATTAACGGTCCCAATCTTAATATGTTGGGTATCCGAGAGCCCGATATTTACGGCAAAGAAACATACAAGGATTTATGCGCTTTAATTGAAAGCCACGCTAAAATTATCGGTACTAAGGTGGAAATTTATCAGTCCAATCACGAGGGCGCCCTTGTTGATAAAATACAAGCCGCATATAACAATTTTGACGGCATTGTTATTAACCCCGCCGCATATACCCATACAAGCGTCGCATTGCTTGACGCGCTGAAAAGCGTTGGTATTCCCGCCGTTGA
Source organism: uncultured Eubacteriales bacterium (assembly GCA_934489895.1). Classification (GTDB taxonomy): domain Bacteria; phylum Bacillota; class Clostridia; order Oscillospirales; family Acutalibacteraceae; genus CAKSST01. The sequence goes on from CAKSST010000017.1 coordinate 20,614, forward strand.
GGTGCATATTTCCGACCTATCCCGCCGGGAAGATTTCAGACAGATAAGCTATGTGCGTGAATATTGTCTTACAACAATTGCAGGGCACGGTTTTGCGGGCTATTTAGAGGCTATGAACATTCTTTGCACGGAGGCGGGAAAATGAATGTAACAATTCATCCCGGTGTAGCTTTCGGCAGTGTCACCGCGCCTCCCTCAAAAAGTATGGCGCACAGGGCGCTTATATGTGCCGCCTTGTCAGAAAAAAGCCTTGTTTCAAACCTTGCTTTTTCAAAGGACATTGAAGCAACCCTAAGCTGTCTTAAAGCGCTTGGCGCCGATTGTGAAATAAATGACAATACCGCCGCTTTAGGCGGTTTGGATATAAACAGCATCCCCGATAACGCAAAACTGTTTTGCAATGAAAGCGGAAGCACACTGCGCTTTTTAATTCCGCTTTGTATGTGCGCGGGCAAACCCGTTACCTTATGGGGTGCAAAGCGATTATTTGAACGTCCGCTTACAGTTTATGAGGATATTGCAAAAGCGCAAAACATCACCTTCACAAAATCCATTGACAGCCTGACTGTATGCGGCAAAATAAAAAGCGGCGAATACTCTGTCCCGGGCGATATTTCAAGCCAGTTTATAAGCGGCTTGCTGTTTGCCCTTCCCATTCTTTGCGGCGACAGCACCCTGACCGTTACGGGTAGGTTTGAAAGCGCATCTTACATTGATTTAACCCTTGCCGCACTCAAAGACTTCGGCATTGAAATAACAAGAAACAATAATGTTTTTTACATAAAAGGCAGTCAGAGGTATAATAGCCATAACCACACGGTTGAAGGCGATTGCTCCAATGCTGCTTTTTTAGAAGCTTTAAATTTACTTGGCGGCAATGTAGATATAAACGGCTTAAACCCCGACACTTTACAGGGCGATAGAGTATATGAAGATATTTTTAACGGTTTAAATACTAAAGGCGGGCCTTTTGATTTATCTGACTGTCCCGATTTAGCCCCTGTTTGTTTTGCAATGGCCGCATATCTTGGCGATGCGAAGTTTACTGGCACCGCAAGACTGCGCATTAAAGAAAGCGACCGCGCTGCTGCTATGGCGGAAGAATTAAATAAATTCGGCATAGAAGTTCAGATATATGAAAATGCCGTGACTGTAAAGGGTGGCAGTCTGCAAAAGCCTGACCGGTTGCTTTACAGCCATAACGACCACCGCGTTGCAATGTCGCTTTCCTTGCTTTGCACAAAGGTTGGCGGCACCATTGCCTGTGCCGAAGCAGTGCAAAAAAGCTATCCCGATTTTTACAATGTTTTAAAAGACTTAAAGATTGGACTTGTTATAAATGAAGATTGACCCGAAAAACAAGATTTTAATTGTTGGTTTAGGATTGCTTGGCGGAAGCTATGCAATGGCGCTCAAAAATCAGGGCTATACCGTATGGGGCATTACCCGCAAAGAACAAACCATTGAATATGCTCTTGAGCACAAGCTTATTGACAAGGGCACAACTAACCTTGATGCCGAAATGATAGGCTCAGCCGATATTATTGTTTTTGCGCTTTACCCCCATATTTTTATCGAATGGATAAAACAATACGGACACCTGATAAAGCCCCATACAATTGTAACCGACGTTACCGGTGTTAAGCAGTCGGTTGTTTACGATATCCAAAGCCTGCTGCCCGACGGTGTTGAATTTATTTCGGCTCACCCCATGGCAGGCAGAGAAACCACGGGCATTGAGTACAGTGATGACCGTATTTTTGCAGGCGCTAACTACATTGTCGTGCCAACCGAAAAAAACACAAAGAACGGCATTGAAATATGCAAGGCGTTGGGTAAAACCTTAGGCTTTGCGCGCATTTCGGTGCTCTCCCCCAAAGAGCATGACAGTATGATTGCCTTTTTGTCCCAGCTTACTCACTGTATTGCCGTATCTTTGATGTGCGCAAACGATAATCCCGATTTGGTGCAGTACACGGGTGACTCTTTCAGGGATTTAACCCGCATTGCCGATATTAACGACGAAATGTGGAGCGAGCTGTTTTTAACAAACAAGGATGCCCTGCTTTCAGAGATGGACGCTTACCGCGCCGCCTTTGACAAACTGTATGAATATATAAAAAACGGAGAGCGCGAGCAAATACGCCAAATGATGCGCTTGTCAACAGCTCGCCGCCGTCAATTCAATAAGAAAGTGTGACTTCTGTTTATGAATATGGAATTTTACCGCAAGCTACCAATACCAAAAAAGCTTAAAGCAGATTATCCTGTATCGGACGCTATGTTAAAAATAAAGCAGCAACGCGACCGGGAGATTAAGGCGATTTTTGACGGAACTTCGGAAAAGTTTTTGCTGATAATCGGCCCTTGCTCTGCCGACCAGCCCAAGCCTGTGCTTGAGTATATTTCAAAGCTCAAGGTTATTCAGGACAAGGTCAAAGACAAGATTGTTATTATCCCGCGCATTTATACCAACAAACCCCGTACCACCGGCGAGGGATACAAGGGTATGCTTCACCAGCCAGACCCCGAAAACTCACCCGATATGTTAAAGGGTCTTGTTGCCATACGCGATTTACATATGACGGCACTGCGCGACTACGGTTTTACCTGCGCCGACGAGATGCTTTATCCCGAAAACCACCGTTATTTATCCGACCTTTTGGGTTATGTTGCCGTTGGCGCCCGCTCGGTTGAAAATCAGCAGCACCGTCTTACCGCAAGCGGTCTTGCAATACCTGTCGGTATGAAAAACCCCACAAGCGGCGAGCTTACCGTTATGATGAACTCTATTCACGCTGCACAGAGCAGCCATATGTTTATATACAGAGGCTGGGAGGTGCAAACCAAGGGAAACCCCTACGCCCACGCAATACTGCGCGGTTATATGGATTATGCAGGCAAAAGCACCTCCAACTATCATTATGAAGACCTGCTTAAACTGCACGATTTATACTGTGAATCAGGTCTTGTTAACCCTTCAGCAATTGTTGATACCAACCATTGCAACTCGGGCAAAAAATATTTGGAGCAGATACGTATTGCAAGCGATGTTGTTCACAGCCGCCGCCAGAACAACGATATTAAACGCCTTGTTAAAGGGCTTATGATTGAAAGCTACCTGGTTGACGGCGCTCAAAAACCGCAAGAGCACACCTTTGGCTGTTCAATTACCGACCCCTGTCTCGGTTGGGAAAAGACCGAAAAATTAATTTTGGATATTGCCGATCAACTATAAAAACTACCCGAAGAAGAACTTATTAAAACTCTTCTTCGGGTAGTTTTTTATACAATATCAAAAGTGAGCCAAGGCTATGCCATTTTAGGCGGATTCGGATTTGTCGGCTTTGTTAAAGCATTTTGTGTTGTATTTTCTATTATTTTACTTATCAGTACAAACAAAAGCTTTAATACCACACCGACGGCGATGGCGACCACAAGGTCAAACATTACGGTAAGCAAACAGGATATCGCCGACGATGACTTTTTTGGCTTTGAGATGTTTGAATGCTATCTTGACGACGGCAATGAGGTTATTCAGGTAGGCTTTGTGCTTTTCTCGATAGATCCCAATCAGGTAACCGCCGAAAGCATAATTACCGAAGGCGCTCCCAATATCACCCTTGTTAACACCGAGGAAGAGCTTGTAAACAGGCTTCTGCAAGACAATATGGAGCAGCTGCTTGATGAAAAAGCTGCCGCAAACATTACCCTTTCCGCAGATATTCAGCAAAGCCTTGCTGCTGACGAACAGGCGGCCGTTGAACAAGCAATAGGCGAAAACGGTCAGATAGAACTTTGCCTTGATCTTAATCTTTATAAAGAAATTCAAGATACGACCACCGAGATTACCGAAACCGCAAAAGAAATTGCTCTTTCGGTTGGCGATGCATCCTATACATTAAACTTAGACCCTGCGCGTTTTGACGGCGATGCCAACGGTGACGGCAGCATTGATATCAAAGATATCGTACGTACCAAAAAAGCCATTGCCGGCTCTGCCAACGCAACAGATGATGCCGACATAAACGGAGACGGAAAAATCGTTGCCGCCGATCTTACTTTGCTTGCAAAGTATATTATTACCGCAAAAACAGGTATGCTTACTCATACCGTAACCTTTAAGGATTCCGACGGCGCCGTGCTTGAAGAGCTTGCTGTTCCAAACGAATTTAAAGCTGTGCCAGGAATTATCCCAACCGAAGATAAAAACGGCAACATTTTTGACAGGTGGGACCGCTCACTCTCAAATATTTCTGCCAACACGATTATTACTGCTGTTTATGGCAATAATGTTTCCGATTCTGTGCCTGAAGATTGGCCATATGACGGCGAAAATTAAGCATTAAAATACAATCAGTAATAAAACCTGCCGAAATTAAATTCGGCAGGTTTTTATCGTTTTTGCACAATTTTCATAAATTTAATTTTAGGTATTGTTTTATTTTTATTAATATGTTATAATATTTAAACAATGACTAAGGAGGTTTTTGTATGAAAATAAAAAAATTATTTGCCATTCTTCTTTCTCTTGTTTTCATTTGTTCGTCTTTTATAGTTGTTAGTGCTGATTCAACCGCATCCGGAGTCGCTCCCTCTGTTGAGGTTACTACTACCAATAGCGGCTTATTATTTGCAGCAGTTGTTCCTGCAGATTTAATTTCTGCAAACCCCGAGCTTGCTGTCACCTTTACACAAAACGATACTCCCACCGTTGTTACAGATTCTGTTGCTGAAGGTAACAATTATGTGTTCAGCTACACTTGTGTTAACTTAAGCGCAGATGTTTACATTACCATTGGTGATTCTGCTGCCATCGTTTGCAATCCTGCAAGGCTTGATGGCATATTGGGCACAAAGCATGTTATTTACACTGCTTTAACCTTAGGTAATGCAAACGGCGACACCGCAACTGACATCAAAGACATTGTCCGAATAAAGAGGATTGTTGCAAACGCTGAAGCAGCAACATCCGCTGCTGACCTTAACGGCGACGGTTCTGTTACGGTAAGCGACCTTGTTCTGCTTGCAAAATACATTATTACCGCCAAAAAAGGTATGCTTGCCCACAACGTAACCTTTAAAGATGCTGACGGCACCGTGCTTGAAACCATAACAGTTCCCAGCGGCTTTAAGGCTGTTCCCACAGTAATTCCCACAAAGAATGCTGACGGTTATGACTTTGAAAATTGGGACACTTCACTTGCAAGCATTTCTGCTGATACAGTTATTACCGCTGTTTACGGCACAAGCATTTCCGGTAGCATTCCCGGCGACTGGGAATATGACAATTAAGTATCAAAAAGGTTTTTCTGATATTGCGGCAGGAATAGGCGCCTAGGCTTAAAGTTTTATTGTAAAATTCAGCATTCCTTTAGGCTTTTGCCGGCGAAAGCTTGCTGATATAGAACAGCCTGCCGGTATATAATTTGATGATTAATAAAAAAGGAGCCAATGAATTGGCTCCTTTTTTATTTTACAGCAATTAGCTTTAATCAATTTTGTCTGATTTTCATTCTTAGGGTGACAAGACTGACAATGACTAGCTATATTATCGGCAGATAACACAAATGCTATCACAAAATAATTTATAAAACATAGCCTATATAAGAGGTGATAGTATGCAGAATATTTTTAACAGTTCCAAAGCAATGGCTTTGATATATGGCGGACCGGAAGCGCCTTCCGTTTTCGGTAAGGTTAAATTTTACCAAAAAGACAGTTGTGTTTTGATAGTTGCCGATATTGACGGCTTGCCCAAAACCGATACAGGTTTTTTTGGCTTTCATATCCACGAGGGTACCTCCTGCACGGGTGACAACTTTGCAGACAGCAAAGCTCATTACAATCCAAAAAACACTCCCCACCCCGCCCATTCAGGCGATCTGCCGCCCTTAATGCTTTGCGGGGATAAAGCCCATCTTGAAGTCTTGACCAACCGTTTTAAAGTATCCGATATTATCGGCCGTACGGTTATTATTCACAGTAATCCTGATGATTTTATAACACAGCCATCAGGTAACGCGGGAACCAAAATTGCCTGCGGCGTAATAGAAAAGCTATAGACAAATAAGCTTATCTGTTTTTTACGGTTCTTACTTTTTTGGAGGTTTAAATAGGCGGGAGGCCGGCATAAAATGCCGGCCTCCCGTAGTCATTTAGGATTAAAGAGTCTTATTTATTCTTTTTCTTCTTTTCTTTTTTTGCAAAAAATATCCGTACCGATGATACCACCGCCGCTTACAAATAATAGTGCAAACCAAAGCTGGAGATTTGAGCTGTCGCCGGTCTTTGGGCTGCAGGAATATTCTATAGCAGGAGTATAGTCATAAACATTCTCAAACTGAGCAACAACTTCGGTTACATTTTCGCCGTTCTTGGTAATAGTTGCAGCCAACTCATTGTTTGCATTCAGCGAAACCGTAACCATAATGGTATATTCGGCGGTGCTATACTGAACGTTTTCCCTGCCGCCGTTTACTTCGGTCAGCTTGTAGGTGTAGGTCTTGCCGATATCATCCTCAGTAAAGGTCAGGGCGAACTCTGCCTTGCCATCTGCATTAGATTTTACACGACGAAGCTCGGCGCCTTCTGTAAGAGACTCCAGCAGGAACTCAAAGTTCTCCGGACCGATCTTATCGCTGCCCTTGTTGAAAACCGTCTTAAGAATATCAAGGTTCACAATAAGATCTGCAGGCTTAGGAGTAAAGATGTTACGGAACTCAGCCTCAGAGACTGCGTCAGTGCTTTTAAGCTTCACAACTGTCGGCTCGGAGGCAGTCAGCTTGCCGTTTCCATTATCGGTAACTGTTACGGTGATACCATAGGCACTGTCATCAAAGGTAATCCTTTGAGCATCTACCGTACTATCCTCGTGGATCACATAGCAGTAGGTGCCCGGCTCGCTGAAGGTCAATGCATCAAAGGTAAACCGCCCTTCTGCGTTGTTCACAGCCTGCAGTGCACCAGCTTCCTCAACAACTGCAAATTCACTGTTTGCCGGATAAAGCAGGAATCGGAACTCTCCCTCTTCCATAGTTCTGCCATCGAGGCGCTTTTTACCGCCAAGCGATACGGTCGCATCGTCTGGGTTATAGCTGTTGACAAAAGTGATATCCTTTGCCGACTCGGAGTTTTCTCCGGTTACCTTGAAAATTGTCGCCGCACCTGGTACAGTCAGGCTGCCCTTGCCATTATCCACTACCGTAACACTGATATGATACTGCGTCCTGTCATATGTCACTCCACCGATGGGCTCCTGGCTGTTTTCCTTAATAATAAAGCGGTGTACACCGGCCTTATCCAGAGGAATATTTTCAAACAGGAAGTCGCCGTTGGCATCGTTCTTCACAGAAGCAACGGCCTCACCGTCAATAGCAAACTGCTCGGTTGCCTTGTAAAGGTCAAAGGTAAAGTCGTTTGCCTTCAACTCGCGGATTCCGTCAAGGGTCTTGCTGCCCTTGAAGTCAATATCCGCAGCGACTGCCTTGTAGGTATTGACAAAATCCAAAGCATCCTTTTCAACAGGATTTCCTTCACGGTCGGTAATATCTACCTCGGTCATAATGCCGCCTACGTTGTTATCCTTCACCTTAATGAGAATGTTGTAGCGTGCATTGGAATAGGTTATGCCGTCAGCGGTCTTGCCTGCGTTCTCCTCTATCAGAACATAGCGGAAGATTTTTCCTTCATCATCGGCACTGAACGGAATGTTGAAACTGAGTTTAAAGCCGTTTTCGGCATTTGCGGTTGCGGTGTACTCTGCAGAAGAGCTTAGATTTTTAAACTCATTATCCAAAGCTTTATACAGTTCAAAGCGGTATATGTCGTCCTCGGTAAGCTCCCGTCCCTCCATTGTTTTCTCACCGGAGAGATTAAGAGTGATGTTTCCGGTCACATCATATTCGTTGACAAACTGAATGGTATCCTGAGGAATGTTTGCATCGTCATAGATGTGAACCGTTGCGTTAAGCTGTCCCTTCAGGTCATCGTCTATATCAACGTATATACGGAATACCGTATCATCGTAGGTCACGCCGTCGATTGTCTGGCCGTGCTTATCTTCAGTGACAATATAGTAGTAATCGCCGGCCTTATCAAATTCAACCGCCGTAAACTCGATAATTCCGTCCGCTCCGTTCTCGACGGTCTGATAAGGCTCGGACTCTTCATCAAAGGTCCAGTCAGCATTCGAGGTGTAAAGCTTAAAGGTATATTCACCGCCCGACAGTCCGTTGTCTACCTTGCCGACAAGTTCCTTGTCGCCTACGATCCGCGCAGATATACTATTAGTCTTGTAAACATTCTCAAATAAAATATCGGTTCCGGTTCCTCCCACTTCTCGAATCTCCGGCTCAGAGGCTGCCAGCGAACCCTTCAAATCATCGGTAACCGTTACCGTAATCTCGTAAACCGCGGTGTCGTAGGTAATACCATAGGTCTCGCTGTCGGAGGGCTTCTGTTCGGTTACCCGATAAACATAGGTTCCTGCCTTATCATATGTGATTTCGGGGAAATGGAAGCTGCCATCTGCAAAGTTCTTTGTGGTAAAGCTTGCAGGATTGCTGATCGCTTCGCCGTTAAACGATACTTCGGTTAGAACAAAGGTAAACTCATCATTGAGAAGGGTTCTGCCGGTCAGCTCCTTCTCGCCGTAAATGGTGCAGCTTGCGGGAGTAGCCTGATAGGTGTTGCAAAAGAGGAAAGTATTTGAGGCCGCATTTACAATCTGATAGCTTGCGGAGAGTTCTCCGCCGATATCAGTGACCGTTACAACTATACGGCAGACAGTCTTATCAATGGTGATACCGTTTTTGTCGTCGCCCTTCTCGGTAATATTGAAAAAGTAGATTCCCACAGCATTGAAATGCAGGTTCTCAGAAAAGATGACATCCGCAATTTTGTCGCCGTCGGTATCACTTCCCAAATAACCGGTAATGGTCTTATGAGCATTTCTTCCCTCGGGCAGGTTTGTTTCTGCAATTTGGAAGGTAAAGTTATCATCTGCCTTGAAAGCTCTGCCTATTATCTGCTTAGAGACAAAGCGGATAGGAAGCTCGGCATCGACAGGATCATAGTAGTTGGTGAAGAGCAGATATCCGTTTTCATTCCAACCATCAGCATCAAACTTCTCTGCTGCAGTCAGTTTTGTGTAAGAAACATCTGTTGCAACATAAGCCGTTCCCTGCAGTTCTATAACGATATCCGCCTTCATCACGGTGGGGCTGTAGGTCATTCCTGCTTTTCTGCCATCAATCTCCTTGATGTAGAAGGTATAGGTTCCCTCCTCGTCAAAGACGATGTCAATCCTGCCTTTTCCTGCTGTATCAGTGGCGAAGCGTTCCACTTTGCTGACTCCGGGAACGTTTGTATCTGCCAATTTGGTACAGGATTTATTGGTATACAGACCGAACTGATAGCCCGCCTTTGAGCCGGGATCCGTTTTGGAGTTATCCTTCAGGTCTTTGGCAATTTCAACTGTGACCAATGCCGGAATGCTTTCCGACTGAGTATTCACAAAATCAGCAACTACCTCCCGGCTGTTTCCAACCTCTGCAATTTCTTTGCCGGTGCGGTCATTGACCACCTTGATAATCTCCAACCTGCCGTCCATGTCATCATCGCCTACATACACCGAAAAGGTATGCAGGGTCGGGTCATATACCATACCGTCAATGCGTCCGCTCTCTTCGATTGCCGGTTTATACTCATAAACACGATAAGAATACACGCCGGGAGTGCTGTACTCTTCTTCAGAAAGGTTAAACCGATAGCTTCTGTCTTTATTGTTCAAAGTGACGTCCGCCATAGGTTCCCAACCGTTTGCACCGCAGCGTTCAAGAATCACTTTGAATTCGTAGCTGCCCCAATCGTCCAGCGGTTCACCTTTTTCATTGTTTACGGTCTTGGTGCCGCTAACCTTTAGATTGACTGGAGATACTGCTTCAGCAAGATAGTCATTTACCACGATTACGGACACTGTAGAATCTTTGACAACCGTTACGATGCCATCGCCCTTCTCGCCGTTATCCCAATAGGCAGGAGTAAAGCCGGAATACTCAGCCTCGTCAACGGTTGCCGTTGTTCCTGCAGGAAGTCCAAACAGCTCAAACTGCTCACCATGCTTCAGTGTCACCGTAAACTGACCGTTTTTATCGGTGGCGATCTCGCAAGGACACTGACCGTTGGTATGCTCTGCACTGAACGTGGCATTAGCAGTGCCGATACCACTCAGGGTAACGGTCATATCAAAGGTCTTGTCGGCAGGAATCTGATAATCCAAGCCGAAATCGTGTTCCACCTGCTTTGCAATGGTCAGATTGCCGGTACCCCTATCGGCATTGACAAATTCAACCGGCTTGATTGTATTCGCTTCTGCCGTTACAGTTCCATTCGACAGTCCGGAGGCGGATTCCACGATGTACTCCGCGCCTGCTTCTTCGGTGACCTCAAACACGGTTCCCGCAGCCATACCGCCGATATAAAGTGTATCGTTCGGATTAAGCTGAACGGTAGCCTTGCCGTTTGTAAACCGCACCGGTGTGTTGTCCTCGCTGCCGTTTGCCTTTATAAGCCAGGCGGGATACTCTTTGTTATCCCTACTGTTGGAGATGTTGGTCAGGATAAAGGTAAATGCCTTATTAGGTGCGGTTGCACCTTCTGCCATCTTCTTGGACAACTTAATGCCCGTTTCTAAGGGCAATGTAAGTCTGCCGTTATTACCAAGGACGGCACCCACATAATAATCATATCCCTCTTCGTTTATGGAGTGATTATGGGTATCAACAAAAGGGATGTTGGCCTCAGTAAGTGTTTCTGTCGGGTTGGAAGTCTTACGGGCGGTATATTCTTCAAGGTTTACAAGCACAGTGCTCTTCGGGATGTACCAGAAACCATCTCCTTTTGGCACCGCAGTTGCCAAAGCCTCGGCTGAAATGCTGCGATATATCGTTTCGGTTCTTAGTCTTCCGTTGCTCTTATATACGGTATGGGCTCGGTACATCGTGCCGGAGGGCTGAGCCGAACCGGTGTAAAGTGTTCCGTCCGTATCGGAGTACACAAGGGTGTCGTCCAGATAGTAGTATCGGTTATTCTGTCTGGAAGGATTGAAATAACTGTAAGTGTTGACCGTTCCCAAGCCGGTGGTATTTTCGTAATCCCACCGGTTTGTATAGAAATTAACAAAGCCGTCTGCGTTCACATTGTTAGTGTCCGCAAGGTATTCTGCAGACACCTTTTCCTTTACATTGAAGGAGTTGATACCGTCCCGCAGTGCCACCTCATACACAAGGCGGATGGGATGCTCTGCACCTCTTGCGGTAAGCTTGGAAAGATTACCGTCTTTATCCAGCGTTACGTTGTATGTGACCACCGGGATCAGTGCTGCAGGAACAGCGAAAGTGACAAGCTGCTCGCCGTTTGCGATGTCCTCACGAACATGCACGGCGGCATACATCATATCCGATTTGCTGACACCGAGGCTTTCATCTACAGCGCCCAGATAACCGTAGGTCTTGACCACAAACGCGGGATCAGTCGCTTGGTTGCCGGTAGCTTCGGGAAGAACGGTTACTCCCTCGTGATAAAAACCAAGGAACTCCCCTTGTGCATTGGCATACCAGCCAATATAGTTGGAGTAATTGTTTTCATTGGTATAGCTGAGCTGACCGCAGTCATACGCAAGGCCAATCAAAGTTCTTGCGGTATCATCGCTGTCCAGACCCAGTCTTGCCCGAACTGCCGCAATCATTTCAATGCCCAGTTCGGTAGGGTTATCATATGTGCCAAGGTTACCGCTGCCGGAAACAAAGTTGCTTGCAAGGTCAGCGCCGGAGAACAATTGATTGTTAATGAGTATACCCTTGATATCGGTCACTTCCATATACTGACCGATTTTATCCTCAAAAGAAATATAACCGGAAAAGTCCTGGTTTTCAGAAATGAGAGTCGGAAAATAGGCGGATTGAAGCTGGATAGCGATTACAATATCCCTAAAAGCAGCCTTCAGCTTATCTGCCATCGTAACGACTGTTCCGTCGGGAAGAGTTTCGCTTGCCGCAGAGAAATACTTATCCACATAGTTCTTTTCCAACGCAATGTCAGCCTGCCCAACCGTTCTGCGGGGCTTTGATTGAACCGTCACATAATCATTTGTTGTGAAGCTGTCTGTAGTATCGATAGCGTTATATGAATCCCAGAAATTATCGAGCGCAGCAGAAGCGTTAGCATTGTCGGGGTCCATCACACCAATAGCAACGCTATCGTTGTCAATACCCAGTCCAAGAGTGTAGAACAATGCGTCGGTACCGTATTTCTGCTCAATCATCGCCTTTGCGTACGCTGCGCTGAGTTGGCTGACAAAGCCGAGCGCTGCGCTTGTATGCGACCCATTACCGAGGTTGTATCCGCGGTCTTGGCCGTAACCGGGATTGGTAAAGATGGTGCTGCCCAATGTAGGTGCGCCGTCAGACATCAAAACCAAAACAGGCTTTCGTTTTAGAGCACCCATAGCGAAATCCGCAACTGCGATATCGTTATCCTCATCAACAAATTCATTCATTGCAGTAATTATACCTCTTTGAATGTAGGTCGCGCCAACAACCGTCTTTGAGGCAGAGGCGGGCTTTGTTTGTGTGCCCTCATAAACAACATCTGTGTCCAGAGAAACCGTTTCGGTGGTTTCACCCTCATCGCTGTCCTGACCGGGACGTCTGCCGCCGGCAGTCGTAACGGAATAGTTTAAATACTCTCCGTCCGTACCGGTTGTATAACGTCCGAGGGGAAGCAGAAGAATCGCAGCGTCACTGTAATTTGTTGTACTTGAGCTTGTTCCGGAATATAGAACAACTCCTACGCGGTTGTACTTATTGGTTTCAAGCAGAGCTGCTATGCTTTCGTTTGCCGCATCCACCAGATCTTCAGCAACATCGTTATGGCCATTATCGTCGTTCATCGACCCACTGACATCTAATACCAAAATGGTGTCGGTCGGAACATTTGACATGCCTGTAACGCTTATATTAGAGGCCATTGCAGACAGTGCAACCAGGAAGCTGTTCGGATCGTCCTGAGTAATTCCTATTCCTGCAAACGCCTTTGCATCGGTTAAAACAGATTTGTCCATCCATACACTGCCGGCATTCTCAGTAGAAATCTCTCCGGTTCTGGGGAAGTATTTTGTCCAGTCATTCATTGTGGACGGATCGGCAACGCGAACTGCGTTGTCTATGCCTTCCGCTGAAGCCGTCATAACCGATAGCGGCGACAGCATCGTCATCAATACGGCTATGGTAAGAAAAACGCTCATAAATCGTTGCCCAAAAATTCTTGTGGTTGTCATACTCTCTAACTCCTTATTTGGTTTGGCTTTGTATTTATTTAAAGGCTGAAAGCCTTTCATACCGGTATGTTTCTTGGTGTAGATTATTATAGAACAGCAACTATATACAATTTTGTCAAAGCGTATTGTAAAATAATGGATTTAATGGGTGATTATAAAAAAACAAAATCCATATTTGACGAATAAGGTTTATATTTTAAAAAGGTATTGCATAACAATATAAGTCAAGTGAAATTTCGGGTTTTAAAAGCCAAATTATTATTTACTCTGCCATTTGGTAATATGCGTAATTAAAGGGAAATTGAGGGAATTATTTTTCACTCCATAAAACATCCGGCAAGCCACGTATTAAAAATATGCTGACCGTGTTTATAAAAATGATAACTATTACACTTTCAGCAAGAAGTTTAATAAAAAAACAGTATGAGGAAATTTCCCTATACCGTTTTTTGTGTCTTTATGTGGTTTGTTTTGAATTGTGGTTTTATTTTCTAAAAAATTTGCGAGAAATTCTTTTTGGTTTTTAAGGGCTATTTTTATAAAACCGGTCAAGTGTAGATAAAAAATAAGCAGCGGATTTTTTGAAAATTCGCTGCTTATCAGTGTGTTATTCGTTCAAAAAGGAACGGGGAAAGACCGATTTTCATATTTATTTCGATGTTACCGTAACACAATCTCCCTTCAAATTTTTTCCGTCTACGGTAAGTGTTATGCTTCCCCTCTCTTTTGCCCGCACAACCGCTACGGCTCTGCCCTCAAAAGCATGACATTTTTTCGAAGTATAGCAATCCTCATTACGCGGATTTCCGCTAAACACACACATTAACTCACCGCCGCTGCATATACACGTAAGTTCATTTTCTGCAAAGGGGACTTTGTTGCCATTTTCATCACACACATACAATTCAAAATAACATAAATCTCGGTTATCTGCCATAATTTCAGTCTTTTCCGGTATTATTTTACTTTGCTCGGCAAATCCACAGTATGCAATGACGACTTCTTTATTTCTTTCCCGTTTTTATAAGATACAGCAGTAAGCACTCCCTTTTCATACGGAATATCCAACGAAGCACCCCTGACTTCGGCTTTGCCGCCCCAACCTCTTTACCGTTTAATATAAAACGTATTTCATCTGCGTCGGTATATACCTCGGCCTTTACCGGCTTACCGATGTATATGTCGTCAAAAGTCCAGTTTTCGCTTACATCATACCAATGCCAGCCCGTACCGCTGAATCCCTCTGTGTAATGCTCCGGATGAGTGGTGAATATTTTCGGTTCGCAATCGCTTTTCCATATTGATTCTCTGAAATATGACTGCGGTCTGCGGTAACCGCAAATATCAAAATCTCCCTGATAACAACATCTCCATGGATATTCGGCTAAACTTATTCCGTTTATTACGCCGTCTCGAGCCCACAAAGAGCGTCCTGTTCCGGCTTCGCCCAGGTTATCATATGCCGTCCATGTGAAATCTCCCAAGACATAATTATTTTTCATTACCGATTGCCATGAATGATAGAAGTTAATTGAATGCGTCTCAGAACCCCAAATAACGCGATCAGGATAATGTTTATGGTCATGCTCATATCGCTCATATAGGTAATTGTATCCTATAATGTCTAAAGGTTTTATATAATCCTCGGTGAGTTTATCCCAACTGGTGTTAATACCGCCCCCGCCAATATCCGAATACCCCATCATAAAGTCCTCTTTATATTCCTCGGGTGCGTTTTTGTCAACCTGTTCCGATATTCCGCATATTCCCGCTGTCACAAACCTTGTATTATCATATTTGCGGATTTCGTCGCTCAGTTTTTGCGACCACTCCGCACCGTCAGACCGACCGTTTCTTTCCGGAATTTCGTTACCTATTGAATATGATATTACACAGGGATGGTTTCTGTCACGCAAAACCATACTTTTGATGTCTCTCTGCCACCAGTCCGCAAACCACATGCTATAATCAAGTCTGCTCTTGCATATATTCCACATATCAAAAGCTTCATCCATAACAATAATTCCCAGACTGTCGCATATTTCCAGTAATGCAAGCGACGGAGGATAATGTGCCGTACGCACCGCATTGAATCCTGCCTCTTTAAGTTTTGAAAGTTTTCTGTATTCTGCCGCAGGAAAAGCCGCTGCTCCCAAAGCACCATGATCATGGTGAATACAGCCTCCGCACAGCTTAATTTGTTTTCCGTTCATCAAAAGTCCTTTTTTAGCATCAGCACTTATGTTTCTTATCCCGAAGTTTAATTCATAATCATCCTCGCTTTTACCAAGATAACTTATTTGTGTGTTTAAACTATAAAGATACGGATTTTCCGGACTCCACAAAGACGGTTTTTCTATCTTATATGTAAATTCTGCGGCGGTTTTTCCTTTTTTTACAGTCATCAAATTACTTTCAACCGCCACTGTTTTTCCATCTTTGTCCGAAACGGATGTGTTTAAAATAATTTATCCGTCAACATCGGAAGTTATTTCAACTATTGCTGAAATAACCGCCCTTTCATCATCTGCGGAAACGGTTTTTACAAAAACATCCCACGGTTCTACACGCACCTTGCCTCCGGTCCACAAAAACACATCGCGGTAAATTCCCGAACCCGAATACCAGCGGGTGGACGGCTGAATATTCTGAGTTGTTATTTCGATTTTGTTTGGTCTGTTTTTTCTCATTTTCGGAGTTAAATCCACTAAAAAAGGAGTATATCCGTATGGATGAAAAGCCATATGGTTGTCATTGAAAAATACCCTTGAACACATATACGCTCCGTCTACATCCAAAATCGCACGCTCATCATCGCCCATAATCCATTTCATCATTATAGTAGATATACCATTCTCCAAGTGTTTTCTCTGCACAAAATCCATCTTCGCTTTTTTTGAAAAGCAAATATCTCTTTGTAAAAGGAATGGCGGAATACGGAATAATTTTAATACCCATTTTTGTAGCCAACTCAAATCCGTTTACCGGTACGCAAGTCACGTCGTACTTGACAAATAAATCAACTATTATTCTTTTTATTTCTTCATATCTACGATGAGATAAAGATATTCCCACTTGTTATTCCTCCCCAAACAAAGCATTGATAAGTTCTTTCTTTTCCAACTCCGTCATAGATGATGCATTTCGAGCAATCAACCTGCGAACTCTCGGATAATCAAAATCATCCTTTTCAATGCCAAGCAAATAATCTGATGTAGTATGCAATGCAGTGGCTATATTCGCAATCATTTCAGGTTTAGGGTCACGTTCACCGGACACATATCTTGAAATAACTCCCTCGGTAACCCCGATCGTTGCCGCTAACTCTTTTTGAGAAATGCCTCTTATTCGTATAGCACTTAAGATTCTTTGACCTAATTCCTTTCCCATATATAGTACCTCCTTTACTGACTAAATACATCATATCACATTCTTGCCAATTTGTCAAGTGTTGTTGCCAAATAATTAAAAACAAAAAAATCGGCATCTTCGAAATTCTCGAAAATGTCGACTTTTTTATCTTGGCTCCCCCTGTTGGGCTCGAACCAACGACCCTTCGGTTAACAGCCGAATGCTCTACCACTGAGCTAAGGAGGAAT
>CAKSST010000018.1 GCA_934489895.1 uncultured Eubacteriales bacterium
ATTCATTGTTCGGGCGTAATGGAAGATGTATTGCTGGACTATGCCTGCGTGAGACTGAGCGCAGTCGGGCAGTTTGCCGTCAAAGAGTGTTTGCAATGCGCGTTTTATCCATACGTCTTGCGGGAAAGCATCGGTTTTTCCAAAGCCGAAAAGCAGGGTACAGTCGGCAACCTTATGACCGACGCCCTTTATTTTCATAAGCTCTGCACGGGCGTCGTCAAGGGGAAGAATGTTTATTTTATCGAAATCTATTTGACCGTTTGCACATTTTTGTGCCGCGTCAAGTATATATTTTGCGCGAAAGCCGCTGCGCAGGGGCGCTAAGTCTTCCAATGTGAGTTTTGAAAGGGTTTGTGCATTGGGAAAAGTATAATAGTCGTTTACCTTTTCACCAAAGGCGGTGCACAGGCGGTCTATTATACCTTTAATGCGGGGTATATTATTGTTTTGGGATATGATAAAGGAACAAAGCGTCTCAAAGGGCTGCTGCTTTAAAATGCGAATACCGCCGCACATTGAAGCCGCTTCCTTTAAAATAGGGTGAGCGCTTATATTATCGATTATTTCCTGGTAATTGCGGTCAAGGTCAAAATAAGAGCGCCAGAAATTTTCAAAATCTTCTGTTGAAGTATTGTAAAGCAATACGCCATTGTGGTCTTGTTTTATTTTAAGAAGGCGACCGTTTGCGATGCCGTGCCAGCAACCGTTTTCATCCTTTGACCAGCGAAAAGCCTGTCCGCAGTCTAAAGTGAGAGCAAGGTCAAAATTTTCAAGGTCAGAAATAAGCAGGCCTTCATTTATTTTAGAAATTTTCATATTATCACCCCATGTCAGCATTAAATTGAACATAATTGCTATATTATATTTTTAATTTACTTTACATAATATTTAATTATTCGACACTTTTAAGAACTTTTTGCTTGTATCTAGCGGAGTTACATTAGTTTTTAACCGAGTTATTAACATTTTTATGTTAACCGAATATAAATACCAATGTTTGTCAAAAATAAAAGTGAAAAATACAAACGGAGGTAAAATATATTGGTTAAAGGTGTAAATAAAACAATAATTGAGATTAATAATACCGAAAGCGAATATTTTGACAGGATACTATTATTTGTAAAAGCAAGTTACAGCGGTGATGCAGGAAATCTGGATAGAGAGCTTGCAAAAATTTCACGTACGCTTTCAAGTCAAACGTTGAGAATACCGTTGCGTCAATCCGAGCAAAATCGCAAAAAGAAGCTTTTGTTTTTCGCCGCAGGAGCTGTGGCGTTTGTTGCGTTAGTTGTTGCAGGGATTATTTT
Organism: uncultured Eubacteriales bacterium; assembly: GCA_934489895.1. GTDB lineage: Bacteria > Bacillota > Clostridia > Oscillospirales > Acutalibacteraceae > CAKSST01. The sequence goes on from CAKSST010000018.1 coordinate 1,308, forward strand.
GTTTTAAATACAGGGAGGGTAATGCCCTCCCTATTAATTTATGATTTTTCAAAAAAGGCAAAGTCCATATAGCCTTCAGTTAAAGAATAGTTTTGTGTAACTATAGTATCGGTTGAGGCGATACCGCAAAGGGAAGAGGCTATGGGGTAAAGTAAGTAATCAGCTAAAAGAAGGTTATTTATCTGTGCTTTTGTGTTGGTGTCAATACTGTTGTTTTGCCTGCCGTTAAGGGTTGCAACAAGGCTGTCAAAGGATGAGTTGTTTATGCTGCATACACTTTTGCTTGTAAAGTTAAGCAAATAGCTGTATATATCATTACTGTCGGTAGAAACAGGAACAAGCGCTATATCATACTGTGATGATGAAATGCGGCTATTAAGCTCAGTTAAATTAGATACAGCTTCGGTATTTACTACCGCGCCTAAAAACTGCTGCCAATTTGCCGCCATACAGCTTGCGGTGTCTTCAAAACCCTGCAGATAAAGTAATTTGAAATCGGTAATTTTTTGGTTTAATGTAGCATCGAGGAAAAGGCGCCGGGCATACTCGGTATCATATGCAATCTGGGTTTCCTCTTCGTCCTCAGTTTCGTTTGTAAGCAGAATTTCAGGAAAAACATTGTCGACAGCAGAGAGTGAGTTACTGTAAAAGGTGTCTGCTAGTGAGTTTAAATCAATTGATTTTACAAATGCCTCACGTACAGCTGGGTTTGCAAGATTAGAACTGTTTTTGTTGATCATTAAAAACCAAACAGTGTTTTGTAGGCCGTTTATATTGTAAAGAGGTTTTGCTTTTTCAAATTCATTATATTTTAAAAGCACGGTATCAACTCTTTTTTCCTCTAAAAGCAATAGGTTTTCATCCTGTGAGTTTGTGATAATTACCGAATAATTTTTTGCGGCATAGATACCGTTATATTCTGTGTTGCGTACAAGCTTTACGGTTTTGCTTTCGGTATCCCAGGATCGCAGACGGTATGAGCCGTTTGAAACTATATAATCATCATTTAAGCCGTACTGACCTTGAGCGTCATAAAAAACCGACTGATTGCAAGGCATACTTATTGCCTGCGACAAGGTCTGCAAAAAGGAATTATCATCGTACAAAAGGGTAAAGACAAGAGTTTTATCGTCATTTGCGGCAACACCTAAAGAGTTTTTGTCAGCTTCGCCGTTATATATGCTTTGTGCGTTTGAAATACAGAAAAGCTTGCTTGCAAAGGGGGCGTTTGTGGTTTTGTTAACCGCGCGTCTGAAAGCAAAAACAAAATCCTCAGCTGTTAATACATCGCCGTTTGACCAGGTTAAATTATCACGCAGGGTAAAGGTGTATGTAAGACCTATTTTTTCGTATTTTTCAGCCGCGCCGCATTCAAGTGTGCCCTCGCTGTTATAACGCATAAGCCCTTCGAACAGGTTGCGTACAATAATAAGTTCGCTATCGGTTGAGGCGAGCTGTGGATCCAATATTGTGGGGGAGGAGTCAAGATCAACGTAAAGTGCGGCAGAATCATCATAGCTGTCGCCGCAGCTGCACAGTGTTAAGAGAACAGCAAGACAAATAATGGCTGCGAGTGTTTTTTTGAAGATTGATTTTAACATTTTTATATAAACCCCTTAATTTAAGGTAAAACTTTTGTAGAAATGTGTCATATTAATTATATATTACATCGTCATGGTTTTCAAGTAAATAAAAGCATTGACAAAATTATGTAAGAGTGTTATAATCGGGGCGTAAAGAAAATAACTTTACGGAGGTACTCTCACGTGTCTAAAAATCTTAAAATGTGTACCTTACTTGATTGTTATGGAAAATTGCTTTCTGACAAGCAGCGCTTTTTCGCCGAATGTTATTATAATGATGATTTATCTCTTGCAGAGATTGCCGAGAACGAAGGTTTAACCAAACAAGGCGTCAGGGATTCAATAAAGCGTGCTGAGTGTCAGCTTGAAGAGGTTGAGCAAAAGCTTGGTCTTGTGCGTAAAAGCGATGCTTTAAAGAGGCTTGCACGCGTTTGCAGAGAAGATGCTTCAGAAGCAAATTTTGTAAATCTGTTTGATGCAATTGATAATTTATAATGGGAGGTAAGCGGATTTGGCTTTTGATAATCTTACCGAAAAATTAGCTGCTTCCTTTAAAAAGCTGCGCTCCCGTGGAAAGCTTACCGAAAACGATGTTAAAACTGCTATGCGCGAGGTAAGGCTTGCTTTACTTGAGGCAGATGTTAACTATAAGGTTGCAAGGCAGTTTACAGAAACTGTTACTGAAAAATGTATTGGCGAAAAGGTTATGGAAAACCTTAACGCTTCCCAGATGGTTGTTAAAATTGTTCGTGATGAGCTTGTCGCTCTAATGGGCGGGGAGCAGAAAAGGTTAAAAATCGCATCTAAGATACCTACGGTAATAATGATGTGCGGCTTGCAGGGTTCCGGTAAAACCACCCACGCCGCAAAGCTTGCCAAGTACTTAAAGGCAAAGGGAAACAGGCCTTTGCTGGTTGCTTGCGATATTTATCGTCCTGCTGCTATTGAACAGTTGAAAATTGTGGGTTTGCAGGCAAACGCTGCTGTTTTTGAGAGGGGCACACAAGCTCCTGAAAAAACTGTTGTTGAGGCTATAAGATATGCCCGCGATTACGGTAATGACTATGTAATTATTGATACCGCCGGCCGTTTGCACATTGATACCGAGCTTATGGACGAGCTTAAATGTATAACTAAGGCGGTTGATGTAGATAACATTTTGCTTGTTATTGACTCAATGACCGGTCAGGATGCAGTAAATACCGCAAAGGCATTTAACGAGCAGCTTGAAATTGACGGTGTTATATTAACAAAGCTTGACGGTGATACCCGTGGCGGTGCTGCGCTTTCAGTTAAAGCGGTTACAGGCAAGCCGATTATGTTTGCGGGTGTTGGCGAAAAGCTTGACAATCTCGATGAGTTTCATCCCGACAGAATGGCTTCCCGTATTCTTGGTATGGGTGACATGCTTTCTCTTATTGAAAAGGTAGAAAATGAGATTAACGAGAAAGAAGCTGAGCGTACTGCAAAACGTTTGCAGGAAAACAAGTTTGACCTTAATGATTTGCTTGGACAATTCCAGAGCATTAAGAAAATGGGACCGTTAAAATCGGTGCTTTCAATGCTGCCCGGTATGGATAAGCAGTTAAAGAATGTTGATGTTGACGACCGACAGCTGTTGCGTGTTGAAGCCATTATAAAATCAATGACACCTAAAGAACGCGCAAACCCGGATTTGTTTAACGCATCACGCAGAAAACGTGTTGCCGCAGGTGCAGGAATGACTGTTGAGGATGTCAATAAGCTGCTAAGGCAGTACGAACAGATGAAAAAACTGTTCAAGCAGATGAATTCTAAGGGCTCAAAACGCAGAATTCCGGGCGGTATGAACGGACTGCCGCCGGGGTTTAACTTATGATGTTACACACAAAAGTGTTTCATAAATATTTTTTAGTATTTCTTACGGAGGTGAATACTTTATGGCAGTAAAAATCAGACTTAGACGTATGGGAGCTAAAAAAGCACCTTTTTACCGTATTGTTGTGGCCGATTCCAGATTTCCCCGTGATGGCCGTTTCATAGAGGAATTGGGTTATTTCAACCCTAATTCCGACCCCGCAGAAGTAAAGCTGGACGGAGATAAGGCAAAAGCGTGGATTGCTAAGGGCGCCCAGCCTACTGACACGGTTAAAGCATTGTTGAAAAAGAACGGTGTTCTTTAATTAAGGACAGGAGGGAAAACCATGCAGGAACTGTTAACTGCAATTGCAAAGGGTCTTGTTGAGAAACCTGACGAGGTAGTCGTTACCGCAGATGAACCTAATGAAGAGGGTGTTATTGTTTTCCATCTTCACGTAGCGGAAGGCGATACAGGTCGAGTTATCGGCAAGGAAGGCAGAATTGCCAAAGCAATTCGTACAGTTATGCGCGCCGGCGCTAACCGCAACAACCAAAAGGTTGCAGTTGAAATTGACTGATTAATGCGGTTAAAGGAAATATAAAGGGCAATCTTCTTTTTATCCATATTGCCCTTTATTTTTCTTTTGTGAGACATTTTACCGGCAGGTTTTGTTTATGCTAAAGAAATTTATTGAAATTGGAAAAGTAGTCGGCACACATGGGGTGCGCGGCGCATTAAGGGTACAGCCCTGGTGTGACAGCGCAGACTTTTTTGTCGGCTTTAATTATTTATATTTATCAAAAGACGGTGAAGCGGCTTACAAGTGCGTAAGATGCGCCGCGCAAAAAAATATAATGATTGTCTGGCTTGATGGTATTGATACCATTGAAAAGGCCGGTAAGTTGAGAGGTAAAATACTCTATGTGAACCGTGAGGATATCAAGCTTGAAGACGGCAAATATCTTGTTCAAGATATTTTGGGTTGTAAGGTTTTTGATACCGCAAACGGCCGCGAATATGGTGAAGTTAGCGATGTATTTAATACAGGCGCTAATGATATCTGGGAAATTAAAAGCGGGGAGAGAGAATATCTTATTCCCGTTATTGACGGCGTTCTTGACGGTGTGGATATTGACGCAAAGGTTGTCAATATTACACCTATGAAAGGAATTTTTGATGAAGATTAGTATAATGACCTTGTTTTGCGATATGTGCGAAAAAGTTCTTAGCGAAAGTATTATAGGCAGGGCAAGGCAGGCGGGAATAATTGATGTTTCCTGCATTGATATACGTGATTTTGCCGATAATAAGCACAACAGAGTTGATGATGCGCCTTACGGAGGCGGTAACGGTATGATTATACAGGCACAGCCTGTGTATGATTGCTATCAAAGCTTATGCAAGGACGGCGCAAAACCTCATTTGATTTATCTTTCACCTAAAGGTAAGACCTTTACGCAAAAGCGCGCAGTTGAGCTATCAAAAATGGATAATATAGCTTTGCTTTGCGGACACTATGAGGGTGTTGACCAGCGAGTACTGGACGAAATTGTTGACGAGGAAATATCTATAGGAGATTATGTTGTTACGGGCGGTGAGTTGCCCGCATTGTTGGTTACAGATGCAGTCTGCAGGCTAATACCGGGTGTGCTTTCAAACGATGAATGCTTTACGGACGAAAGCCATTTTGATGGGCTGCTTGAGTACCCGCATTACACGCGCCCTGCCGTGTGGCACGGCAAAGCAGTACCTGAGGTTTTGCTGTCAGGACATCACGAAAATATTGCAAAGTGGAGAGTGCAGCAATCACTTGAGGTTACAAAGCAAAAGCGACCCGATATGTTGGAAAAGTCAGTGGACAAAACAAATAACAAATAATCACAAAATTCACCTATCATTTTTCACAAACAATCCATAATATCAGGCTTGTAAGTTTGGGGAAAAAAGAGAAACTTAACTATTTTAGTTGACGATATGACATATTGTGATATAATGAAAATAGTTACACTTAATAATCTGCTGTTTTCTTTATGCATATTTCAGCCATCAAGGAGAAGTAATTATGTACGATATGAATGTTGTTATTAAAAATCAGGTTGGCTTGCACGCACGTCCTGCTACATTTTTTATCCAGAAGGCTAATGAGTTTAAGTCTTCCATATGGGTTGAAAAGGATGAGCGCAGAGTAAATGCTAAAAGCTTGCTGGGTGTGCTTTCGCTTGCTATTGTAGGCGGCACAAGCATCCGTATTATTGCTGACGGCGTTGATGAGCAGCAGGCTGTTGAAGGTTTGGTAGCTTTGGTTTCTGAAGAGCTTGTTGATTGATTTTCAGAAGTTAAAATGATGTTATTAACAGTGTTTTATTTGGTTATATATAAGTTACACGGTTTTTAACCGAGATTTATTAAAAACAAAAAAATAATGCTTGCATTTGCTGATTGTTCGTGATACAATACCGAATGTGGCATTTTTATCCGGGTGTGGCTCAGTTTGGTAGAGCGCTTGAATGGGGTTCAAGAGGCCGCTGGTTCGACTCCAGTCACTCGGACCAAAATCCCAAGAACAATTTGTTCTTGGGATTTTATTTTTTGTTAAATTTTACTTTACAAAAATGGTTTTTAGTTATATAGTAATAATATAATATTTGTAATAATTATGAATTCGTACAGAGGTTTGGTATATTATGAAAATTTCAGTTATAGGCAGCGGACGTTGGGGTGGATTTATTGCTTGGTATCTTGACCATATTGGTCACAACGTTACTGTTTGCGCAATGCCCGCAGCATATGAAAACCTGATTAAAACCCGTACCAATGGTATGGTTACCTTTGGTGAGAGCATTACAATAACCGATAATTATAACAAGCTTTGCGAAAGCGAGGTTATTGTTATTTCAATTAATTCACAAAACCTTTCCAGTCTTATGAATGAGTTGAAGGCTTACAATCTTAAGAATAAAATATTTGTGCTTTGCATGAAAGGTATTGAGATTGGTACAGGCAAGCGTTTATCTGTTATTGCAGGCGAGAATGCTGACCCGACTTGTAAGGTTGCTGTGTGGATTGGACCCGGCCATCCGCAGGAATTCTGTGCAGGTGTGCCCAACTGTATGGTTATTGACAGTCTTTGTGAAGAAACCAAAAAAAAGCTCGTTAAGGAATTTTCAAGCGAGCTTATACGTTTTTATTACGGTCAGGACATTATCGGCAACGAGATAGGTGCTGCGGCTAAAAACGTTATAGGTATTGCGGCAGGTATGCTTGACGGGCTTAAGCTTTCAACCTTAAAGGGTGCGCTTATGTCCAGGGGCACAAGAGAGATATCGCGTCTTATTAAAGCTATGGGCGGTAATGCGTTTTCTGCTTACGGTCTTTGCCATCTCGGAGATTATGAGGCTACTGTATTTTCAACTTTTTCACAAAACAGACGGTATGGAGAAATGTTTGTGAACGGCGAAAAGTATGACAAGTTGGCGGAAGGCTATTATACTGCAAAAGCCATATATGAGCTTTCAAAGCAATACAATGTGGAGCTGCCTATCTGTACAGCGGTTTACAGAGCGCTTTATGAACAGCAGAAGCCGCGTGTACTTATTAAGGAATTATTTACCAGAGCAATTACAATAGAGTTTGATTAAAAAAATATCCGATGCTGAATAAAGCATCGGATATTTTTTACATCATAAGCCTTGATTTTATAGTTTTTATATAAGCAGTTGGTGATTGTTTTTCATATTGCTTGAAAATTCTGCTGAAATAGTGAACGGATGAAAAGCCCACCATTCCGGAAATTTCTGTAATATTGTAATTTTGGCTTCTAAGCAGTTTTTTTGCTTCTTTTATTCTCAGATTATTTATATAGGATATAATGGTTTCACCGTAAACCCGGCGGAATTTGTTGCAAAGCGTAGTTTTATTTGTTCTAAACAAAAAGCACAGCTCTGAAAGATCGATTTTTGTTTTATAGTTTTCCTTTAAATAGCGATGCACTTCCTGTATTCTGTCATCAGTCGGTTCGCCGTTTTCTTCATTTAAAACATTGTTTTTGCTGCGTATAAGCTCAATAAAGAAATTTTCCAACTTGATTTTTATAAGCTGATCAGCGCCGAAGGGATATTCTTTTCTCTTTTTCATATCTTTTTGACCGGGCAAGTCATACGGAGGTAAAAAAACGTTTCGGCCTTCTCTTATAATTTCGGTCAGCAGCCTTTTCTGGCTTTCAGTAATATACACCGGAGCGGTGGAGAAAACATCAAGCTCAGGTGTCGAACATTCAAAACCAATTATAATAACATTGCAGGCTTCTTCGACAGGGCAGGAGAGAGAATGAGTTTCATTAGTCTGATGTAAAATGAGCTGATTTTCTTTAATTATTCCCGAGTAGTTATCAGCTTCTACAGTTATAAAACCGCTGTCAATATACAATAGTTCCCGAAAGGCATGCTTGTCTCTGGCAGTACGATAACGGTTAGTGAACTCAAAATAATGGATATTAGCAATTTTTGTGACTGAAATAGCACGGGAAAACCGCTTTAATTTATATTCCAAAATATCCCCGCCTTCCCAAAAGGAACCTTTCTTTTTTATTGTAACATTTACAGACAGTATGTCAAGTATATAAAAGTAACAGTATTTAATATTATGCAAAAATATCTGACTATTTTCTAAATACATAAAGGTAAATTTATTCTATAATCAATTGTAATATTTTATTATATATTGTGAGGATATTTTTATGTCAAGAATTTGCATACCTGATTATGAATACAAGGAAAGAGTGTCAAGGGCTGCTAAACTTGTGCGTGAAAAGGGCTTAGATGTTATGGTGGTAGTATCCACAGAGTCTGACTATGCCAACGCAAGATATTTCAGCGGTTTTTGGCCGCTGTTTGAGCGTGCCGGTGTTGCCGTTTCCGCAACAGAAGAGGCTGCATTGATGGTTGGACCCGAATGCATTATATTTGCACAGGATGTTGCCAAGATTGAAAAGATCTTCTGTCTTAGAGAATTCAGAGAGTCAGCCGACCCGTCTTATCCCGAGCTGCACGCAGACACATTCAAGGATGTGTTTAAGGCTATCGGTGTAACCGGTGAAAATATTAAAATAGGTCTTGGCAGTTATGTTGAGTGCACCTTGCCGATTTACGAAGGCTTGAAGGAGAGTTTCCCCAAAGCTGAAATTTCAAAATGTAACGATATTATGATAGAACTAAGACAGATAAAGAGTGCTAATGAGCTTGCCTGCATTAAAGAAGGCTTCCGCATTATTGAAGTTGCAACTGACGAAGTAATCAGAAACTTAAAGCCCGGTGTAACCGAGTTGCAGATGGTTGGTATTGCACAGAAGGTAATTTATGAAGAAGGTGCCGAATACGAAGGTCTGCCGATGTATGTTTTCAGCGAAAAATCCACAAGCCACGCAATCAGCCGTTCAACATACAGAACTATCAATAAGGGTGATATTGTTCAGCTTAACTTATCCGCAAAAATAGACGGTTATTCACCTGCTATAGGTCTGCCTGTTGTTATGGGCAAGCTTGAGGGCGAGAGAAGAAGAGTGGTTGATTTCTGCTTGCAGGCACATAACTGGACAACCGAGCAAATTAAAGCCAGTGTAAAGGCCAGTGATATTGCAAAGGGATTCTATCAGCTTTATTGTGACAATGGAATGAAGGAAAATTATGTTTACGGTCCCTGTCACGGCACAGGTATGATCGAAGTTGAAGCACCGTGGATGGAAACTAACACAGACTATAATCTTTTGCCCAATATGACCTTCCAGGTAGATACTTTTATTTCAGGCGACGGTTTTGGTGTGCGTTGGGAAAAAGGTATTGCCGTAACCGAAAACGGTTGTATGTCTATGACCGATTATCTTAATAAGGGTGTTATTGAATTAGACTTCTAAAAGTTGAATTATCGCCGGGTTATAAAATACTTTATAGTCCGGCGATTTGTGTAATTATAGATGAAAGGTTGATAATAAATGGCAGTAGGAAAAAAGCTATGGATAATTCCAGATTGCGAGCTATCTTATGAAGGCGAAGGAGTGCTTAAAGGACATGAGTCTGTTATTGTTGTAAATGATTCAGACATTGACGCTGAAATTAATGTTAAAATTTATTTTACCGATAAAGAGTCTTATAATAATATTAAGTGGACGGTTGGAGCTAACCGAGTAAGATGCTTCAGAATGAACAAACCGGAAGATATGTCAGGCTTTGAAGTACCTTATGAGACACAGTATGCGATGAAGCTTTCTTCTAATACGGAGATAGTTGTTCAGTATGGCAGATTGGATAACAGGCAGACAAATCTGGCATATTACACCACTCTCGGATATGCGGAATAAGGAGATAATGCAATATGGAATTTAATATGAGTTTTCCCAGGGAGCTTAATGAAGTAAAAGAAAACAGAATACCTTTTGTTATTTGCGGCGGTACAGTAGAGTATCACGGACCGCATTGTTCGTACGGATGCGATACATTGATAGCAGAAGGTCTTATAAAGAAGCTGGCTGAGAAAAAGAAAATAATGATAGCTCCTACAATATATTACAGTCCTTCGAGCTATGCGGTTGCCGATGAAAAAAGCGGTACGGTACATGTTGAAGAAGATGTATTTGAGAGCTATTTGTTTGCTATATTTACAAATATGCTTGATGCAGGTCTGCGCAATATTTATGTGGTAATACATCACCAGTTTGAGCAGGAAAATTTAATGCCTATGACACTTTCTTATATGAAGGCTGCAAAGCGTGCCACCATGAGATATCTTGAAAAGACGCAGGGTAAAGGATGGTGGGGTAGTGAAAATTACGCAGCTTACTATGAAAATTTGGGCGGCGGAGATGACCCATTCTCCTGGATCAAGGTCATACCTACAATGAGCACAGATGTTCAGAACGCTACCGGTTACGACCATGCAGGCAAGTATGAGTGCTCAGTTCTAATGTCACTTTATCCCGATGCCGTAAAGCTTGAGCGCTTGGGTGATGTCGACCATTGGTTTACAAAGAGCGCCGCTGAAGCTTCTGCAAAAATCGGTGATGAAATGGTTGCAAAATCTCTTGAGTATTTAGAAAAGAGAATTGTTTGATTATGAAAATTATTTTACAAAAAAATTTTTTTACAGAAAATAAAAAAGAGTTTATAAGCTGCGGTGGTTTTAAAATTGTTGCGTTTAAATATGCTTCAGGTGTTGAAGCGTTGGAAATCAGTAATACCAAGTGCTCTTTTGTGTTTACGCCCTTTAAAGGTCAGCAGATATGGCATTTTAAGGTTGGCGGCAAAGAACTGTCTATGCAAACTACTGTAAAAGAGCCTACCGATAAAACGGTATATCTTGAAAATTACGGAAGTTTTTTGTATCATTGCGGTTTGATATCAATGGGAGTGTCGGACGGTCTGCATCCCCAGCACGGAGAGATACCGAATGCTCAGTACGACAGCGCATACATTTGTTGCGGAGAAGATGAGAGCGGCAGATATATCTGCTTGGGCGGTGAACTCAATCATGATACTGCTTTTGTAAGAAAATATAAATTTTCACCAGAGATAAAATTGTATGAAAACAGCAGTTTATTTAAAATAAATGTCCGTATTGAAAATATGCGCGCGTATGATATGGAATATATGTATTTATGCCATATAAATTTTGCGCCTATTGACAATGCACAGCTTATTTGCAGTGCTAAATGTGATGCTGAGCATATTGTGCCTTATAATAATGGCGGCTCAAAAGAACTTATGGATTATATGGATGAGATCGTAAAAAATCCCGCTGTTATGAATATTGTGGGTGATAGCAAACAGTGCTATGACCCTGAAATATGCTGCTGTGTAAAATATTTGGCTGATGAGCAGGGTAGGGCCTATACAATGCAATATACCGATGACGGAGCTTGTTTTGTGTCACACCCGACCGATGTGCTTTGCAACGGTGTTCGTTGGATATCGAGGACAAAGAATGAAGACGCTATGGGTATGGTGCTTCCCGCGACGGCAGAGCACATAGGATATGAACATGCTAAAAAGACCGGACAGCTTAAAGTGCTCGGACCTAACGAAAATTTGGAATTCTATATGGAAGCGGGCTATATTGAAAAAGAAACGGCACAAAAGTATAAAGCGAAAATTGAACAAATTATCAAATAATATGACCGCACAGTATACATTTAGAATACTGTGCGGTTTTTACTTGCAATAATATATGTTTAGTGATACTATAATTAAAAAATTTGATAAATTCGGTGATCAAAATGAGAACTTTTATATTAGGAACTGACTGGGGTACCGATTGTGATGATGCTGTTGCGGTAAGGATACTTGCAAGAGCCCACAAACAGGGAAAGATACAAATTGCGGGAATAGCTATCAATAATTGTATGGAGAATTCTATAGAATCGCTTGAAGGCTTTTTAAATACTGAAGAAATATATGATGTTCCTATAGGCATTGACCGAAATGCAGTTTTCGGCGGCAGACCTACGTATCAAAACGGGCTGAAAGAGTATGCAAGGAAGTATAAAACCAATGATGGTGCAATGGACGCTGTACGGCTTTACAGAAAAATTCTTGCTGATGCTGATGATATGGTTGAAATTGCGGAAGTTGGATTTTTACAGATAGTATCAGCTTTGCTTAAAAGCGGCAAGGATGATATAAGCGATAAAACGGGTATTGAGCTAGTTAAAGAGAAAGTTGCAAAATTTTGGGTTATGGCCGGCAAGTGGGATGAGCATGGCGGTAAGGAGTATAATTTTTCTTGCAACGAGAATACATGCGCGGCTGCGCATGATTTCTGCGAATTATGTCCTGTGCCGATAACTTTTTTAGGATTTGAGATAGGTAAAGATGTTGTTACAGGCACAAAATTAGATAAAGATGATATCCTTTACAAAGCACTATGTGATTACGGAGCAGCCGACGGACGCTTTTCCTGGGACCCGATGCTTGTTGCATTGGCGATTGAGGGTGACGAGCGAAAAGCAGGATATGATTTTGTTTGCGGAAAAGCAACCGTGGATAAGCAAAGCGGGCTTAATTATTTTGAAAAGGATGAAAACGGCTCACATAGATATGTTGTGAGAAAATATAACGCAGAATATTACAGAGACATCATTGATGAATTGATAAAATAAAGTAAAAAAACCATCGTTTTGCGATGGTTTTTGTTATTGATAAGGAGAAAAAGTGCTTAAAATGCTGCGCACCCCTCTTGCGATACACAAAGTTCATACGGCTTATAGCGCCTATTTGCTTTTACCGGCTAAATAATTTACATTTTGCTTAAAACCGTAAAAACGGCTTTGCGAACATTTGTTGGGTTTCGACAGTCATTATAGAGCCATAATTAAACGCAAAATAAAGAATATAATCTTCGTTTTATATTTTTACATTAGTTCGCTATATGGTTGCCTTGATTTTTACCTAATAATACCATATAATTAACATATAATAATGTGTTTATGAATAGGTGATTATTTATGGCTAATAACTGTTTATCAAGCGTAAAAGAAAATATTAAAAAGGTTATAAAGGGCAAAGATGAAATTATTGACTTAATGCTGGTATCACTGGTTTGCTCGGGACATATTATTATCGAAGACCTTCCGGGATTGGGTAAAACCACTTTGGCTTCGGCATTGGCACAGTCATTGGGCTGTGATTTTCAAAGAATTCAGTTTACGCCGGATGTTCTGCCCTCAGATATAACAGGATTTAATATATTTGATATAAAAACAGGACAGGTTCGTTTTCAAAGGGGAAGCATTCACAATCAAATTATTTTAGCGGACGAAATAAACCGTGCAGGTCCGAAGACCCAGTCTGCACTTTTAGAAGCCATGCAGGAAGGGCAGGTTACTGTTGACGGTGTTACATATCCTTTACCAAGACCGTTTATGATAATGGCAACACAAAATCCTGTAGATATGGCAGGAACTTATCCTTTACCTGAAGCTCAAATTGACAGATTTTTAATGAAACTAAGTGTGGGATATCCCTCTAATCAGGTGGAGGCAGACATTGTTCGTGCAAATATCAGCGTCAACAAAAAGGTTAAGTTATCCTCGGTTACAACGGCTGAGAATATTGTGGCAATTCAAGATGCTTTAAAGGACATTTATATAGATGATTGCCTTTTAGATTACATAGTATCCATTGTAACTGCAACAAGAAATTATGAGGGAGTGCTTGTGGGCGTAAGTCCCAGAGGCTCTATTGCACTTACTAAGGCTTCCTGCGCGTTAGCTTTTTTAAATGGCAGAAATTATGTTTTGCCTGATGACATTAAATATCTTGCGCCCTTTGTTTTAGCGCATAGAATTATTATGAAAAAGCATCGGAGTGAAAAAGGGAAAACTTCAGAAGAGGTAATTAAAGAAATAATCGGTTCTCTTGCAGTCCCCAAAATAAGATAAATTTAATGGAGAAGCAGTATTATGTCTTTTAGAGGAATCATTGCCATTTTATTAGAAGCAGGGCTGATTATAATGGTAATGGGAACTGAAATCAAAGAATTTTTAATTTCGGCCGTTTGTTTAGGCGGCCTGTTAGTGTTATCGTTTTTTTCTGTATTATGGGCAATGTTATTTTTACGGTTTTCCACTTTTTTCAAACACTCTTCTTGCGAAAGGGAGCAAAGCATAAAATTCACCCTTAAAATCAGAGGAATTTTGCTTTTGCCGGTTGTTTTGCAAACAGCTCTTCGCACCCCGTTTAAAGAACGCCGAAAGGCTACGGTTCCGATTTACAGTAACATAGTCTTAGATATTTTAAAATTAAACCGATGCTTTGATTTTATGATAAACTGTCCTCATTCCGGAAATTGGAGTGTAGGTATAAAAAGGATTAAAGTGTGCGATATATTCGGTTTTTTCAAGACTCCGCTCTTATTTACCGCCGTCCAAAACTGTACGGATAGAGTTACTGTAACGCCAAAATTTTATTGGCAGGAAAACTCAAAGGAAACTGCGGGCGCAGTTGATAATTACAGCGGTCTTGCATTCGGCAATTCCGAATTGGGAGAGGTCTTTGAGGATAACCGCACTTATCGTCAGGGTGACCCGCTTAGACGCATTAATTGGAAGCAGAGTGCAAAGATTGGCAAACCTATTACCCGTCTTTACGAAAAGCCTAAAAAATCAAGGGTTGTTATTGCACTTGATTACTACACGCTGGAAGACCGCGGAAGATGTGATGACATTTACCGCGAAACCGCACTGTTTATTGCTGAATATTTTGCGGGTCAAAAGAATGATGTAACGGTTTGCCTTTTAAGACCTGAAAATTTAGGGGTAGAATTTACCTGCAGCGACATAACTGATTTGTCAAATTTGGCATTAGATTTAGCAGACATATGCTTTAAAAGGGATGTATCAGGACTGACTGATATTCCTTTAAATGACTTTGATTTTTACGATAGAGACCGTATTTTTATTATAACTTCAAATCCTCATAATTCAGTTATAACTGCAAGTGAAATTATGAACAGTCAAGACTTGTATGTGGCAGTTATAACACCGAAAACAGCAGCATTAACCGAGCTTGCAGAAAGTCCTTACATTACAGTATTAAACAGTAGTGATGAAATTTCACAAAAGGTAGGTGCTGTTTTATGCTGAAAAAACACAACCGCCTTTATGTATATTTCAGTACATGTATTAGCTGTTTTCTTAATGCTACCGGGCTTGCAATTTTAATGGGTACCGGTTTTAAAAGTCAATTAAATATTAAAGAAATTATTGTTCAGGTTTTTATTATCTGCATAGCAATGACAATAATGCTTTTTACCCGTTGGACCGCTATTGCAGGAACAGTTGTGGGTCTGTCGGTTATTATGTATTGCGTTTCTCAGCTTAAAATCGGTGAAGCAGGTGATGTGGCTTCATTCTTTAATTGGTTAATCACTCAAATGCCTCAAGACTCGCCTTGGTATTCACCCAAAGCGGTCGATATAGTTCATACATTGATTAATATAGGTATTTGCAGTTTGCTGTTTTTTGTAGGACGCACCCCCTACAGAAGCAGACTGACAGTTTTGATATCTATAGCCCTGATTTTTTTGGTTTATATCACCGGAACTACTCAGTACAACAGAATTATAATACTTCTTATATTTTCGGGTGTTTTTTCACTTTGTGCAGTCGATAAGTTTGAGCATCGCAAACATTTGGGCAGTAATAAAAACTTTACTGTTTTAGGTAAGCGTTGGATAGTACCTGCGGCGTCGATTATTCTTTGCTTACTTATATCGGGAAGCACATTAATAGCTCTTGATAATAATAAAAAGTATGATTTCAGAAATCGGACTTGCTCGGAAATTGCGGCAGATGTTCAAAGTCTCACAGGTATTTACACTAAGGAACAACGGGATTTAAATATATCCCTTTATGATTTGGGATTACAGGGGAATGAAAAATGCATAGGAGGCGATTTGCCCCAAAGGGATCACTTGCTATTGGCAACGACCGATTTAAACCAATCGTACAATGTTAAGGTTACAGCATTTGATAAGTTTACAGGAAAGAATTGGGAAACAAGCTTTCAGGACAATTACCGAATTAATGGGCATTTTGAGGAAAAACAAAATCAGTATTTAGCAAACAACTCTTTTAATAGGTCTAAGTCTCTTCTTGGTTTGAAAAGCTTCGTATCGCGTAAAAAGGTTAAAGTTGTTCTTAATGTTGATACTGTTTTTTTGTTTACAATAGGTCAAACCTACAGATTCACAGAAAAATCTCAAAGTATAAATCCTAATTTTTTTAATAGTACGGGTCAGTTGTTTTCCTATTATGGTCAAGAAAATGGCTACAGCTATAGCCTGGATACTCTGAATTTTAATATTAACTCTGCGTTATCAAAAAAATATGTATCGTTAGTTAATGAATTGATTGTAAAGAAGGATCCCATTTATACTAAAAGCTTTGTCGCTCACTATACTAAATGTCCGATTAAGTTTGACGGTGATATGGAAGCTTTAATTAAAAAAATCGGAATTAAATCTAAAAATAATTATGATATTGCACGAAAAATCACGGGATTTTTCAGTAAGGAAAACGGATTTACCTATGCAACTGATGGATTGGTGTTTGATGAAAGCAGCAATGTTGTTAGTGAAATTTTTAAAACAAAAAAGGGACACTGTGTCTACTATTCGTCCACGGCTATTGCGATTTTAAGGCATTTAAAGGTTCCTTGCAGACTGGCGGCAGGCTATAGAACGATTAAGCTTGCTGATAATGTTCAAATTGTGGACAGTTATTATCCGTATTGTTGGGTAGAGTGCTATTTTCCCAATTTAGGTTGGATTGGCTTTGATCCTTCGCCTGAAAACGAAATTAGATTTGATGTAGAGTTGTCATCTTTTTTAAATGAGACCTCTAAGACAAAAGAAGAGTTTAAAGCTTTAGAAGGTGATGAGCGCACCGCTAATCGTCCAAAGTCAGGAAAAATTAACTTTGGTATTGTGCTGATTCTCTTGGTGTTGGCTTTGTTGTACTTAATTGCACGCGGAATTTGGGCAAATAGGCTATATGCTTATAAATTTGTTTCAAGGCGCTTTGATACAACCCAAAAACAGTGCGAATACTATCTAAAGGATATTGAAAGACAGCTTTCTGCTTTAGGCTTTGGCGGTCATATAGAAAAAACACTTAGAGAGCAAAGCGCTGAGATTTATGACATTTTAAAAGAGAAAGACCGCATACTGCTGGATATGGCAGTTGAAATATGCGAAGCTCTTTGCTATGGAGGCGTCATACCAAATGAGGAAGAAATGATTCAGGTTTCTAAAGCGCATGTAATGCTGGAGAATACCCTTAAAAGCCAAATTAATCCGATTATTTATATTCTCAAACGCCGAATATTCCTTCCTGTGCTTTAATTGGGTAACAATAGTAATTCAAACCTGTTATGTCTTTCAGATAAAATATAAAAGCGGCTGCCAAAAGCCGCTTTTATATTTATGTTAAAAAAGAGAACACCATTGATGTCCAACCCCAAGGGGTTATGGTGTTCTCAGATGCCAAAGAGCGCGTAAACGGTGCGTAAAGGGGCAAAGAAACGCGAAAAGGTGCAGGGTGGTTGTCTTCATTGAGAAAAAATGCACTTTATACCCCAAAATAGCGGCCAGGTCTATTGACCTGGCTGCACTTCAGCAATTATTCAGGTTTTTTCCTTATAGGTATCTGTATCTCCGACAGCCATTGGCTTTCGTCCTCTTTATTCCAGACCCCATCAATATAACTTTCCCGGATCTCACCGGCAATTTCATACCCATTTTCTTCGATATACTTCAGAACCCTTTCATAGGATTCCGAAAATGTCTGATAGGATCCTTTGTGAAAAATACAGGCTGCCTGCATTTCGGGAAGTGTATTGACCGTTGTATTTTATCCGGCAGAGGGGGATGCCGTCCGAGGATACTTCTAACCATCCGCTTCCGTCCGTCTTGGTGTCGTACCAAACTTTGAGGCGTTTGGCTAATTCTTTCTGCAGCATATTTGATTTCTCCTTTTTTGAGGGTAATAAAAAAGGCAGATAGATTTTTGATTTCTATCTGCCTTGCGTATCATTATTCGGTTGTGTGAGAGTTCAAAACCTTACATAAAGGGAAAACGACCGATTTACATCTACAAAATCGGTCGCTGAAATTTTGCCGTATAAAACGGTGAAAACCCCGATAAAATCGGGGTTTTCACGGGCTGCATCTATTTTGTAGCCCTTTTATGGCGGAGAAGGAGGGACTTGAACCCTCGCGCCGGTTACCCGACCTACGCCCTTAGCAGGGGCGCCTCGTCACCACTTGAGTACTTCTCCATATGGTAACAAACTGTCTATATAAAAATGTGGCGGAGAGGGTGGGATTCGAACCCACGTGGCTTGCGCCAAACGGTTTTCAAGACCGCCTCGTTATGACCGCTTCGATACCTCTCCGTACAGCTTTGTTATTTTATCACACAAATAATCACTTGTCAATAATAATATTTTAATCTTTATAAATATTTTGCTTGACAAGTTGTGATACTATTGATATAATAGTGTTCGGCTCGTGATCCATTAGCTCAGTCGGTAGAGCACTTGACTTTTAATCAAGGTGTCCGGAGTTCGAATCTCCGATGGATCACCAAAAATAAGGAACACAAAAATGTGTTCCTTATTTTTTATTTAATACCCAGATTTGTACCATGGGGAGAGATTGTCTAAACAGCTCGGCGCAACATAAAGTAAAATTATTGTGTTACGCATTTGCAAAACGTATTATAAAAACCCTCGGTATTTTGCTGTGCAGAATTCTGATACGGCTACACGTTGGAACTTTATATACAGTATGCGTATTTGAGGGAAATATGTAATTTATCGGCTTGACGCTTCAATTGTTGTGTAGTATAATTTTTGTCTAGAATGTATTGCAGAGGATGTGTAGGGTTGAGGGTTTTAATTATCAGACACGGTGACCCCGATTATGTTAATGATACGGTTACCGCAAGAGGCAAAACAGAAGCGGAATTATTGGCTGAACGCTTGTGTAAAGAGAATATTATGAATGTTTATATTTCTCCGTTAGGCCGAGCTCTGGCAACCGCCGCACCGTATCTTGCAAAAGCAGACACGCCTGCGCAGACTGTTGAGTTTTTAAGAGAATTTGCACACACGATTGAGCTGCCTTATAAAAGCTCTCAGAGTGTTCCGTGGGATTTACTGCCCTCATACTATGCCCAACAGGAAATGCTTTTAGACCGCAAGTTATGGTTTGAAAATGAGGCAATGGCAAAAAGCGGTGTATACGAAAAGTATAGAAAGGTTTGCAAAGATTTTGATGAGCTTTTAGCGCAGCACGGATATGAACGTGACGGTCTGATATATAAGGCTGTAAGACCTAACAAGGACACGATTGCGTTTATTTGCCATTTTGGAATTGAAGCGGTTTTGCTTTCACATTTATTTAACTGCGCGCCGCACGTTTTATGGCAAAATATGATTGCGCTGCCTACTTCTGTTACTACCTTATATACTGAGGAAAGGCGAGAGGGGACGGTAAGTTTTCGCTGCTGTGGATTCAGCGATTGTTCACACCTTTATGCAAACGGTGTTAAGCCGTCACCTGCAGGCAGATTTTGTGAAACTTTTGATGCTGATGACAGAAATGTTGATCCTGATTATCAAGTGAGCGTTGAAGAACGATGAGAAATAGTATAAAAATAGGCGGGTTTGGCGAAATATCTTTTTTTATTGCTACAGTAACCTGTGCGTTAGGTGTTTGTTTTGCTACCAAAAGCGGATTTGGCGTATCAATGATTGTTGCACCGTCTTTTGTATTATATAATAAGCTTTCAGAGTTTTTGCCTTGGATTACATTTGGTATGGTTGAATATGTATTTCAGGTATTTATTATAACTTTAACGGCAATTATTGTGGGACGTTTCAAATGGAAATATCTGCTTTCATTTGTTACGTTAGTATTATATTCTGCAGTACTTGACTTTTGGAGAACGATTTTTGGTGCAGAGGTTTATACACAATTATCTCACCGTATTATTTCTTGCGTTGCAGGAATAATAATTGTAGCATTTGCTGTTGCGTTATATCTTCGAACATATTTGCCGCAAGAGGGATATGAGCTTGTTGTAAGCGAAATTTCCAACAAGTTCAATTTGAAATTGAACAAGGTTAAGTGGATTTATGATTTTATTTCACTCAGCTTAGCAATTATTCTTATGTTCTGCCTGTTTGGCAAATTTGCTACCAATATGATCGGTGCTGGTACTATTATAACGACAATTGTAAATGCTCCGCTGATAGCGTTTTTTGGTTGGCTATTTGAAAGAAAAATCGAATTTACACCTTACTTTAAGCACTTTAAAGCGGGCTACGATAAAATAATGGATTAAAATTACATAAAAATAAATACAATTTGCGATTTTTGGAAAGGATATGATTAAAGATGAGCGAAGGTTGCAATCATGATTGTTCAAGCTGCGGCCAAAACTGTGCCGACAGAGAGCCTGTTGACATTAAGGAAAAGTTAAACGGCCGTTCAAGCGTTAAGAATGTTATTGCCGTTGTCAGCGGTAAGGGCGGCGTTGGTAAAAGCCTTGTTACCTCAATGCTTGCTACTGTTATGAACAGACGCGGCCACAAAATTGCTATTCTGGACGCTGACATTACAGGGCCATCAATACCCAAAGTTTTTGGCCTAAAAGACCAGGCAACTGTAGACGAAAATGTTATTATACCTGCCAAGACGAAAATGGGCATTGATGTTATGAGCGTTAATTTGCTTTTGCAAAATGAGACCGATCCTGTTGTATGGCGCGGCCCTGTTATTGCAGGCACGGTTAAGCAATTCTGGTCAGATGTTTTGTGGGAAGATGTTGACTATATGTTTGTTGATATGCCTCCCGGAACGGGCGATGTACCGTTGACTGTTTTTCAATCACTTCCTGTTAAGGCTATAATTGTAGTTACATCTCCGCAGGAGTTGGTTTCGATGATTGTTCAAAAAGCAGTTAAAATGGCAAATATGATGGATATTCCCGTATTGGGACTGGTTGAGAACATGTCTTATTTCCAATGCCCCGATTGCGGTGAGAAGCATAATATTTTCGGTAACGGAAATGTTGATGAGATTGCCGAGTCACAAGGAATACAGTATGTATCAAAGCTGCCTATTTCTCCTCAGATTGCAAGCCTTTGCGATATGGGTAAATTAGAGGACTTTGAGGGTGATTGGCTTAATAATATGGCCGATGCCATAGAAAAATTTTAAAAAGAGGGTTTTAAAAATGGAATTAAAAGGTTCAAGAACAGAAGCTAATTTGATGGCTGCTTTTGCAGGTGAGTCACAGGCAAGAAACAAGTACACTTATTATGCTTCAAAAGCAATAAAAGACGGCTATGTACAGATTGCCAACATTTTTGAGGAAACTGCCAATAATGAAAAAGAGCACGCAAAAATGTGGTTTAAGCTATTACACGGCGGTGAGGTGCCTACCACAAAAGTTAATCTTGAGGATGCTTCTGCCGGCGAGCATTATGAATGGACCGACATGTATCAAGGTTTTGCTAAGGTTGCAAAGGAAGAGGGCTTTGACCACATTGCTTTCTTGTTTGAGCAGGTGGCAAAGATTGAAAAAGAGCACGAAGAGCGTTATCGCAAGCTTCTTGCAAACATTAACGATGAGATTGTTTTCTCAAGAGATAATGATGTTATCTGGCAGTGCACGAACTGCGGACACATTAATATCGGCAAAAAGGCTCCCCAGGTATGTCCTGTTTGCGCACATCCCCAGAGCTATTTCCAAATTAAAGCCGAAAACTATTAATATTTATAAAACGCGTCGGGCAGTTATGCCCGACGCATTAATTGTAAACGGAGAGTCTTATATTAATGAGAAGCAGTGGTGTTTTATTACATATTTCCAGTCTGCCGTCGCCTTACGGAATTGGTACTTTTGGGAAAAAAGCGCGCGAATTTACAGATTTTTTAAAGAAAGCCGGCCAGAAATATTGGCAGGTTTTGCCCTTGTGTCCGACAGGTTACGGCGATTCTCCTTATCAGTCAATTTCGAGCGAAGCGGGCAATATGTATTTTATTGACCTTGAATTATTATGTGATAAAAATCTGCTTACAAAACAGGAATGTGAAAGTTTTGACTGGGGCAGCAACCCTGAGAGAGTTGATTACGGAAAGCTTTATGAAAACCGCAAGAAGATTTTGCGGATTGCTTTTGAAAGGTTTGACAGAGAAAATAGCCCTGATTACAGCAGCTTTTGTAAAAAGAATGCGGATTGGTTGGATAATTACGCAATTTTTGCTGCTATTAAAGACCAAAACGGCGGCGCACCTTTATCTGAGTGGGACGATGATATACGATTGCGTAAAGGCACTGCCATTGACAGAATAACACAAGAGCTTTATGAACATATAGAGTTTTACAAAACCGTACAGTTTTGGTTTTACGAGCAATGGCTTGACTTGAAAAAATGCGTTAATGATGCGGGAATAAAGATAATTGGTGATTTGCCTATTTATATTTCTGCAGACAGCGTAGATTTTTGGATTAACAAGGAATTGTTTGTTACCGACAATAACGGTAACCCTACAATGGTGGCAGGGGTGCCGCCCGATAGTTTTTGTGAGGGCGGACAGCTTTGGGGTAACCCAATTTATGACTGGAAATATCATAAAAAAAACGGGTATAAATGGTGGACAAACAGAATTAAGCATTGCTTTGATTTATTTGATGTGGTGAGAATTGACCATTTCAGAGGTTTTGAAGCATATTACGCAATTGATGCCGTAAGTAACAGTGCTATTAATGGTAAATGGTACAAAGGCCCTGGAATAGAGCTTTTTAATGCGGCAAAAAAGAAACTGGGTAAGCTGCCGATAATTGCAGAAGATTTGGGATATATAACACCTGAACTGAGAACTTTTTTAGATAAAACCGGTTTTCCCGGCATGAATGTTTTACAGTTTGCTTTTGACCCCGAAAGCGACAGCGCATATTTGCCCTACAAGCATAAGGCAAACAGTGTGGTTTATACAGGTACGCATGATAATGATACAATACTTGGCTGGATGGAAAATGCACCGAAAGAACAAACTGATTATGCAAAACAATTTTTACGCCTGAATGAACAAGAAAAATATAACTGGGGCATGATGAAAGCCGCGCTTGCAAGCGCAGCAGATACCTGTATTCTGACTATGCAGGATTTAATTTCGCTAAAGAGCGATGGCAGAATGAATGTGCCCGGAACTGCGCAAGGCAATTGGACCTGGAGAATTGCTGACGGTTGGGCAAATGATTGGCTTGCAGGTATTTTGAAGAAATATACAACAATTTATCAAAGATAAAAAATGCTGTACAGATTTATTGCTGTACAGCATTTTTTATTGTTTAGTTTATTCCAAGAAGATTTTTTATGCTGTCATAATTATCAATATCTTCAGATTCCCAGCCCATAAGATAGCCGGGCGTTGTTCCTAAAACCCTAGCAAGTTCTTCAAGCCGGGACAGAGGAATATTTTCAATTTTTGCTGCTTCGTAACGCTGTACAGTTTGTTTACTTACACCTATCAATTTGCCCACTTGCTCTAATGTCATATGTTTTTCACGACGTTTAAGTTTCAGGCGTTCACCGATATTCACTTTAACAACTCCTTTCGTTTGGAATTATAGCAAATAATCACCTGTTATGCAACATTTTTTTAAAAAAAAATAAAAAGTCACTTGACACGGGACAAGCTTGATGTTATATTGAGCGTAAAGAGAGAAAAGCACAGAATTTTGTTATTTTTTTTGTTATTTTGCGATTATAGAATAAGCAGAGGGGAGGACAAATATGGACTTAAAAGAAAGGCTGATACCAATTATTCTTGAAAGTGATTTGAGTTTTAAGCAGGTTTCTTCAAAGCTTGGGATAAGCCAAGAAAAACTATATGAGAAAATTGAAAGCAATAATTTGAATACAAAAGAAGCTTATTTGCTTTCAGAGTTATTGAGGATTAAGAATCCGACAAAAGTGTTTTTTTCTTAAAAATACCACAAGGTTTATTTTTTTTAAAAGCCGAATGGAAAAAAATGGAAATTAATACAAAAAATAACAGAAGAGATAATATAATTTTATGATTGTTTTTCTTTTTTGATATCATTGTCTTTTGCTGTGATTAAAATCGAGCAATAGATTTGGATTAGAATTTTGAAAATGGAATTGTCTGTTTAATAAATATTAAATCATGGCAATTTCTTGATAAGGAAAACTGTTAAATGGCGAGATGTATTTTATCTGTTGGCGAATGCGATGGATGCATGGAATGCTATGACGAATTTGAAAACGAGGAAAGTCCTTGTGAAGAAGTTTCTGATGATCTGGAGGAAAATTATGGAAGAACATATTTGTAGAATTTGCGGTAAAAAATTTAAAACCAAATATAAGCAGGCTGAATACTGCTCGGATGAATGCAGAAAAGAGGCTGCAAGAAGGAGGGACGCGGCGCGCGTAAGAATTGGCAGATGGAGAAAACGAAAGGTTGATAATTTAACCCTTGAAGACCTTATAAAGCAGGCAACTGCGGCAGATATGAGTTACGGAAATTTTGTATCCATGAGGAGCATTGGTAAAATATGAATTGGCAAAAAGAAGCTATTGAAGATTTAAAGAATTATAAAAATCTTAAAGAAGGAATTAAAAGC
Source organism: uncultured Eubacteriales bacterium (assembly GCA_934489895.1). Lineage (GTDB taxonomy): Bacteria > Bacillota > Clostridia > Oscillospirales > Acutalibacteraceae > CAKSST01. Next base: position 25,939 of record CAKSST010000018.1, read on the forward strand.
ATTAAACTTAGAATAAGAATTCTTGACGATAATTTAAGGGCTATTAAGTCGGGAGATTTTTCAGAGCAGAAAGTTCAGGGAGGCAATAAAAAGAATATCGATGATAAAATGATTGAGAATATTGCGCAAAGAGAAAGGCTGTCACTTACTTTAAAAGCAAATGAAATACTCGCTGAGCGCATTGAGCAAGGACTGCAGTCACTTGATGATAATGAGAGAATGGTGATAGTGCAGTTGGTTATAAACGATAAAAAGAACGCAATAATTGAACTTTCGAGAAATTTGGCATACGAAAAGTCTAAAATATATACATTACGGAATGAGGCGTTAAAAAAATTTACAAAATTTATGTATGGAATAACAGAGTTCTGATGGAAAAACTGCGGACAATATTTTGCCCTTATAGTGATAAAATATTATTATAAAATTTTTGATCCTGCAGGATATATTTCTGCAGGATTTTTATATGGAAGTGATTTATTTGCAAAAGGGGTTAACACAAAAGCAAGAGGAATTTTGTAAGCAATACAATATTTGTAAAAATGAAAAGCAAGCTGCGTTGCTTGCGGGCTACAGCAAGAAAAACGCCAATAATATTGGCAGGAAGCTTTTACAAAATGAGCAAATCAAAAGACATATAACCAGTTTAACTGATTATAAAAATGAAGATGTTATAAAAGCTTATGTAATTGAAAAACTTGTAGATTTACTTGAAAGATGTCTTGAAGCCAAGCCGGTGACAAAATGGGATGCTTCTAAAAAAGAAAACATTGAAACCGGGGTTTACACATTTGACAGCAGAGGTGCTATAAAAGCGCTGGAGCAGCTGGCAAAATATCTTGGAATGTCTCAGGAAAAAGATGATAATAAAAGTAATGTGGTGGTGAACATTATTGAAGACATTAATTAAAGATATAAGTTTAAGGGAAACCGTTGGAACGGGTTATGACGATTATTGGCTTTGCAAAAAAAGATACAGGGTTTTAAAAGGAGGTAAAGGAAGTAAGAAATCGGCAACAACTGCACTTAATTTTATATATCGGTTAATGAAATATAAAAATTCTAATTTAATGGTTATACGTCAGGTTATGCAAACGCATAGAAGTTCAACCTTTGCACAGTTAAAATGGGCAATAAACAAGCTTGGTGTTGATGAAAAGTGGCGCGCAACATTAGAACCGTTGGAGCTTGTTTATATACCTACCGGACAAAAAATTATGTTCCGTGGATTTGATGACGTACTTAAGCTTGCCTCAACAACTGTTGAAACGGGGTATTTATGCTGGGTGTGGATTGAGGAAGCTTTTGAAATATCGGATGAAGCAGAATTTGATAAGTTGGATTTATCAATACCGAGAGGTAATGTGCCGCCGCCGTTATTTAAGCAAACTACTTTGACCTTTAATCCGTGGAGTGAAAAGCATTGGTTGAAAAGCAGATTTTTTGATAAAAAAGATGAAAGCACTGCTACATATACCACGACATATCTTGATAATGAATTTCTTGATAAGACCGATAAGTTGGTTTTTGAAAGGATGAAAAAGGAAAATCCCAGGAGATATGCGGTTGCAGGTATGGGAGAATGGGGTGTTACAGAAGGTACTATTTTTGAGAGATGGCAGGTTAAATCATTTGACAAGACAAAAATAGGCGAAAATGTGGACCAAAATGGCAGGATAGTTGATAATTCGTGGAAGTACAGACATATTTTCGGACTGGATTACGGATATACCAACGATCCGACTGCTTTTATTGCCGCTGCGGTTAATCCGCAAGACAGGATTTGTTATATATATGACGAGCATTATCAGCGCAAAATGCTTAACTGTGACATTGCTAAGATGATTAAAGAAAAAGGTTTTGCAAAAGAGCGTATTTTTGCGGATAGTGCTGAGCCAAAATCTAATGATGATTTGCGGCGTATGGGTTTGACCAGGATAACGGCTTGCAAAAAGGGTCCTGACAGCATACGGGCAGGTATTGCACAGATACAGGAATATGACATAATTGTACATCCCGACTGTAAGAATACCATTGCAGAACTATCGTCATATTGTTGGCAAAAAAACAAAAGGGAACAGACGCAGAACAAACCTATTGACATCAATAATCACTTGATGGATGCGCTGAGATATGCGTTCGAGGATATCAAACTGTTCAGACCTGTTAATCCCAACGAGATCAAGGAAAATAGAATTGACAAATATTACGGTTCGCAGGTGGTGACACCGAACGATTTTATTGGAGGATGGAATTAATGATTAATATAGCAATTTTAATGATGATATGGATTATAAGCTGTGTTTTTTGTTATGTTATAGGAGGAATTATAATGCACAAAAACTACTGTGGAGAAAAAAAGCAAAAAAGAGATAATTTAAAAATAAATGACAATAAAGAACAAGAGAAATTTATGAAAGAGCTAGAAAATTTGTTTAATTACGACGGAACGGCGCAGGAATGAAGCGTGGAAAAATAGTGGACAAAAAATTTGGCTTTTAGATATATAATGTAACTGTAAAGAAGCGGCTTTAGTCCGCTTTTTTATTTGCTGAAAAAACGGCAAAAAAATATATTATTCGGCTACCATACCGAAAAGGAGAAATGAAAATGGAAAATGAAATTGCTTTAGAGGAAACCACACCGACAGAGCAGACAAAGCAAACCGATAGTCAGAGTGATGGCGATTTGGATTGTGCGGAGGATTCTGCCAACCAGGTTGAGAACAATCCGCAGCAGGCTGACGAAATAAAAATCCCCGTAAAATACAATAAGCAACAGATTGAGTTGAGTGTTGAGCAGGCAAGCGAGCTTGCACAAAAAGGGATGAAATTTGACGATATGCGCTCTGTGATGGACAAGCTTGCATATTTGAGCGCAGTTACCGGAAAAAGCACTCAAAAGCTTGTGGATGCTCTTGTTGAATCAAATGAAAACGAGCTTGCCCAAAGGTTACGTGAGATGGCTGGTGATGATGAGGTGCTGTTTTCGAAACTTCTTACACATGAGCACAACAAGCACAAGACAGCTTTTGAAAGAGCGTTTATGGCACAAAAAGAAGATGAATTTGCAAAAATAAACGCCGAAAATGAACAGCTTGCTGATCAGTTTATTGAGCTTAACAAGGAGTTTCCTGAGATAGATAAAGTGAGTGATGTGCCGCAGCAGGTTTTTGAAATTGCAGCACAAAAAAATATAAGCTTGCTTGATGGATATCTCAGATATCGACATTATGAAGACGCAAAGTTGATGACAGCGCAGCAGGATAATAATCTTGCTGCACAAAGCTCCGCAGGTTCACAGATGAGCGGAGTATTAAGAGTAAATGTTTTAGAGGATGCTTTGCTTAAAGGCATCTGGAACAGAAATTAAAAAATTTAAGGAGATATAAAAATATGGCTATTAATTCAATTGAGACTGCTACACGTTTTACAGGTGAGCTTGACAAAGTATTGGTACAAAAATCTGCAGTAGGTTTTTTGACAGATAACGCATTCCATGCAAATTTTGTGGGTGCAAAAACAGTTAAAATTCCCTCAATAGAGCTCCAGGGTTTAGGAAATTATGACCGTGACAGCGGATTTTTACAGGGTACTGTAACTGTTTCAAATACTGCTTATGAAATGAAGCAGGACAGAGCAAGATCCTTCCAAATTGACCGTGAGGATATGGATGAGACCGGAATAGCTAATCTTGCCGGCGAGGTGTTGGGCGAGTTTGTGCGTTCAAAGGTATGCCCTGAAACAGATGCTTACGCAATTTCAAAACTTGCGGGTGTTGCGTTTAACCGCGGACACGTACTTTCAGCTGCTGAAGCTGCTAACGTATATGAAGCATTTATTAATATGCAGAGCAATGTTCAGGAAGCTGTTGGTTTTGACGAGGAGTTGGTTGCTTTTGTTGATTCAAAATATTGGGCTGCTCTTAAAAAATCAAGCGAGATTGCAAAAACAATAGATGTTTCCGAGTTTAAACAGGGTGAAATTAATCTTAAAGTACGTTCTATTGACGGCATTCCTATTATACCTGTGTCTTCCGCAAGAATGAAAACGGCTTATGACTTTGCGGCTGACAACGCAGGCGGATTTACTCCCGCGGAAAATGCTAAGGAAATCCGTATGCTTATGCTTCCTAAAAAGGCGGCAATGCTTATCAAAAAGAGCGAAAAAATCAGAATGTTTACACCTGATCAGAACTTAAAGGCGGATGCATACAAGTTTGATTACAGAATTTACTATGATGTTTTTGTAAAAACCTCATATATTGATTCGGTCTTTGCTTATGTTGATTCGGCTGATGTTGTTATTACGAGCAATGTAGATGCAGCCACCCCGTTAAACAGAGGTTCTTCTATAACAATTGAGGCACAGGCAAGCAGTGAGAATGCCGAAATAAAGTATCAGTGGTACCATGCTGATGATATTAACAAGACAAACGCACAGAAAATAGTAGGCGCAACGCTTGAAACTTTGACTATTGATTCCTATTTTTCAAGCGGTACACATTACGTATATTGTGTTGTTACTGTTGATGATTATTTTGCCAAGGAAAGCAGTGTTTACACAGTTATTATTGATTAATAACTGATTCTGAAGGCTATAAAAGGAGAGCTCTGAAAAATTGGAGCTCTCCTTTTGGTGTTAAAAAACGGTGGGAGAAGGATATATGATTAATAAACTACCAAAACAGATTTTTAATGAGTATGCCGTGGGCAATAGTTTTAAAATGCATCTTGGTGACAAGGGGCTTAATGAGCAAAGCAGAATTAATGAGAGGTTTTATGTAGGCGACCAGTGGCACGGAGCTAAATGTGGAAACGAAAGACCCCTTGTAAGACATAACATAATTAAAAGAATAGGCGAGTACAAAACAGCGGTTATTGGTGCAAATCCGATAGCTGTGAATTTCTCTGCAGACGGAATTCCCAATATTATTGAAGAAAATGATTCTGAAAGCACAAAAAATGCCATTTTAAAAGGCGAGTATCATTTAAATGCGATACCTGATAACAGAGAAATTAATTTTATTATGTCTACTCTTTCGGATTATTTTAATGTTACAGCTGAAAGAGTTAAACTTGAAGATATTAAGGAGCAGGCACTTAGAAACGCATATATTTCCGGTACCTGCGTGATATACACATATTGGGATGAAACTGTCCCGACAGGTTTGTTTGCTGATTATGAACACAGACTGACTATAAAGGGAGATATAAATTGTGAAGTTTTGGACATAGAAAATCTCACATTCGGCGATCCTAATAATGATAACGTACAAGCACAACCTTACATAATAATTGCGCAGCGAAAAGGTGTTGAACAATTAAAGCTTGAAGCACAAAACAATCATCGTCCGAAATATGAGATTGATAGCATAAGAGGAGACCGTGATTTTGACGGAATGGCAGGACAAAGAGCGCAGAATGAACCTGAAAATTCTAAAAAAGCGGTTGTTTTAACAAAATTATGGAAAGAGCAGAATAGTGACGGAAAAATTTCGGTTAAGGGTATAAGAGTTACCGAAAATGCTGTAATACGCGACGAATGGGATTTGGGACTAAATAATTATCCTTTAGCAAAAATGTCCTGGGAGCGCCGCCGCTCATCCATATACGGTGACAGCGAAATCACTTATTTAATACCAAATCAGATAGCAATTAATCGAGCGCTCACAGCGTCAGTATGGTCTATGATAGTTATGGGTATGCCAATACTTATAAAAGACGCGGATGTAATAAGCGGTAATGTCACAAATATGCCCGGACAAATTATTGACGTAAATTGCGGCGGCACAGGTGTCGGAGGAGCAATAAGCTATCTAACTCCGCCGTCATTCAGCGGTCAGTTTGATAATATGATTCAGTCCTTAATAACTAATACGTTGTCACAGTCGGGCGCAAATGATGCAGTGTTGGGTAATGTAAGACCCGATAATTTATCAGCAATTGTTGCCGTAAGAGAGGCGGCTTTGATGCCGCTGCAGACTGTGCAAAACAGATTTTATCAGCTTTGTGAGGATGTTGCACGTATATGGCTTGATTTTTGGGTACATAAGTATGGTAATAGGAAAATTAAGATTTCGGACAACAGGGGAGTTTGGTATTTGCCGTTTGATAGCAAAAGATACCGTGATTTAATTGTTTCGGTTAAGGTGGATGTCGGCGCTTCTACATTATGGGGTGAGGCACAGGTAATAAGTACCCTGGATAATCTTCTTGCAAATAATATCATTACTCCCGAACAGTATTTTGATCGTTTACCTAAAGGATTGGTCCCTGATATAGACGGACTTAAAAATGATTTTAAGCAGAAAAATATGGCTGAAGACGGCAAAATTGACTTTAATAAAATACTTTCAGCGCTCACAGAAGAAGAAAAAGAGATTTTTAATGGATTATCTTATGAAGAACAGCAACAAATGCTTGAGCATGCAGTAATGGAGGCAGCAAAATGACAGCAAATGATATTTTTAAAAGAGCATTGACTTTGTTGGGATATGTAAACGGAAACGGTGAAATATCAGGATATGATGAGCTGAAAAAACGCTGTATTGCAACGGTTAATATTATATATGCTGATTTGTTTTACGCGCTGGGCCGCGAAGGCTTTAAAATGCTGGATAATTCTTTAGAAAATGTAGAATTGCCTGAGAGAGTGCTGAATGATGTTATGCCATATGGCGTGGCAATGCTTATATCGCAAAGTGAGAATGATGCAGATTCACAACAACTGTATGCGAGTATTTATAACAAAAAAAGGGCATCCGTCCGCGCGGCAAAGAGCGTGGAGGATGTTTTGCCGAAGGGTAGTGATTATTAATGTATCCGCAAATAAACAGAACGCCTTTATACAGAGTTATAATTCCTGAATTTTCAACAGGTGTAAATTATAGAGACAGTTTTTCTTTGGTTGATGATAACCAACTGACTGATGTTAAAAACATGTGGTACCAAAAGGCAATGTTACGCACAAGACCCGGGCTTTGTACTGAAGAGGATAATTATTTTGCTACTATACTGTACGATGACGATACAGAACTTAACGAGATAACGTCAGATGTAAGAACAACGGATGTATACAGAACAGTCAATGGCGTGAAGCAAAGGCTGATAATGGCGTTTGTAAAAAATGAAAAGATGCATCCGGACCGCGTTAAATTTGCTTTTGTTGGTGAAGACGGAAGCGTTGCCCGTTTATCTTCATTGCCGTACATAGTAACATCTGATTTAAAACAGTGTCCCGATTTGGAAAACTGTATTGCTTTTATGAACGGTGATGATTTATGGTTACTTACTCAATATGGCGGACAGGCAGATGATGTAAGGCCAAACGGATTCAAATACGATTTTGAGGCAGATGTCTGGAAGGTTTTATCTGATGAAGATTTTTATGCACCGACAATTTTTATAAACGGTACCGCACAAAAAATGATTGTTAATAACGAAAAATATTCAACTAACGGAGATATGATCGAGAGCTATAATCTCTTGGGTAATAAATATAAAGTGTATTTTGACGGTTATGCTGACGCGGGAAACACCCGTTTTGTGCTGCCTACTACTCTTGCAAATTGCAAAAAGATTGAGGTTAAACATACCGCTGCAGATAAAAATGTCTACACTCATACATTTAATTGGGATTTGGGCAGTATTCCTGTTGAGCATAGTACGGTCGATATGGGCGGCGGTGTATGGGCTTACCTCGGTGCGACAGGTGTGCAAGATGACGGTGTACGTCTTGTTGTTGCCAATATGGGCGAAGAGGACCTTATTGCAATATATTTTATTGATGCAGACAATAAGGAGGTTGAAGGCTTTTCAAATGAATCAGGACTCGACAATAACATTGAGGTTACCGTATACACAAAGGATTTGTATTGTGACGTGGCAAGATGTAAATTTTCAACCTGGTACGGCGGCAATGCATCGGGATTAAATGGCGGCACGAGATTATTTGTTGCAGGTGACAGTGAGCATCCGAACAGAATACTTTGGTCTGATTTAAACAATCCGCTTTATTTCCCCGAAAATAATTATGCCTACATAGGAAATGATGACCAGGCTGTAACGGCATTTGGCAAGCAAGGTGAGATGCTCGTTATTTTTAAAGAGCGCGAAATTTATTACACCTATTATGTTCCGGGTAACAGTACAACGGCAGAGGATGTGATAAATCAAAAAGTTATTGATTTGGCGGCAAATTCTGCAACATTCCCTGTTATACAGATACATTCGGAGATAGGGTGCGATTGTCCGGGTACCGTAGCGCTGTGCCAAAACAGGCTTGTTTGGGTAACATCAACAGGTAAGGTTTATACACTTGCAAACAACAATCAGTACAGTGAACTTAACGCAGTTGAAATATCAGGGCTGTTGGGACAAAAACTACGAGAGATTGGCTCCAAAACGCTTAAGTCTGCTTGTGCAGCAGATTGTGATGAACATTATTATATCGCAGTTGAAAATAGGGTGTTCGTTCTTGATTACGGCAACAACGGATTGTCTTATATGGCTTCATATGGTGGATATGATTCGGCGGTTAAACGTCTTGCCTGGTATATATGGGAATTGCCTTGTTGTATTGATATGATTGCTTCTTGCGGACTTGCATTAATTGCAGCATCTGTTTTTATAAAGGATACAGGTTCGAGCAGGTTTTCTTATACTACGGTGTTTAGATTTTCTGATAATGAATATAAGGATACATTGCTGGAATGTGAGATTGGTAACATGTTTATGACTGTAGGCAAAGATACTAACATGAACGAAATCATGCATAAAACGCAAAAAGATATAAGCTGTATGTTGCAAACTAAAACTTTTGACTTTAAGCGCGCAGACTGCAACAAAAAGATATATCAAATATACATACAACTTGGCAACTGTGAAAAACCTGTAACCGTAGTGTTTTACACAGATAAGGAAGATGTATACGATTGTAAGATTCTTAAGAAAATTAAAAGCGGCGATATTGAGACTTTGAGAATTTTACCACAATTGCCGCACATTTCACGGTTTGGAATAATGATGGAATGTGAAGGAGTATTTAGTTTGGATGGCATAACAATCAATTATAAACCTTTGGGGAGTGTGATGTAATGGCAAAATCTTATGAAGAATGGCTTAAGGAAATTAAGGCGCAGAATGAAACTGCGTTAAATCAGAAAATAACGCAATACAATAATGTGATAGATCAAGAAATTGCGGATCAGAATCAAATTTATAATGACAAAATATCTCAGACTAAAAATGATTATGAGTCTTTGTATGATTTAAACGAAGTGCAAAAAATTGTTAATCAGAAAGCTATAGCTGAAAAAATTTCAAATATTGGACTGACGGATTCCGGATTAAACAAAACTCAACAAACCGCTGTACAACTATCATATTCAAACAATAAATCGGCGTTGGAATATAAAGAGCAGATGGCAATAACCTCACTGAAAACACAGCTCGCACAGTATGTATCTCAGGCGTTGGGTAAGAAATCTGATAATGAGATAAAAGTGAGGGAAGAATATGCTGCTAATGCGCAAAAACAAGCAAAAGAACTGTACGAAGCAGAGTTAAAAGCAGAAACTGAGAGGATGGAACTTGAGAAAGATGCTAAAATAGCTGCAGAAAAAGCTGCGGAAAAAGCTGCGGAAAAAGCTAATTCAACTTCTACTTCCAAAAGAAAAGAAGCAATTAAGTATTTAAAGGAAAACTTTAAAGACATTTATAATAATTACAAAGGTAATTACAGTGCGAAGAAATTATCGACGGTTTTTGGGGAGCTTGCGCAGGCGGAAAAAGAATACGGATTATCTGCTTTTGAGTGCATTGGCATTTTGTCAAAAGCAAATATTGAATATGATGATTATGTTGAATGGAAAAATAAAAAGACATCATATGACAATGAAGATGAGAAAAAATTCATAGCGGGTGTTAATTATGATCCTATATGGTTGAGAAAAGATTATATTAAATATGTGAGGTAGATGGATATGTCTGTAAGAAAAATACAATATTTACTCTCTGTAAAAGGAATTGAACCACATACAATCCAACAAGGCGGACGACAGTATGAACATAATGCAACGAGCGTTGATTTTGTTATTCCGTTTGAATTATATTCCTTGATTAATGGTATTGGTGAAAACAAAAGCGTATTGTTCAGAGTGGATGCTGTTGACGGCGAGGGCGGTTATCACGTATCAGAAACGATAGAGCCGTTATTATCTGCAGACAGCACAGAAGAATACCATTTGATTTATAGTATCCCGTATGATGTATCGTCAATCGGCGGCACTTGTCAGCTTACAGTGGTTGCAACGAGAATGGACGAGAACAGCGCTGAGGAAATGATATATTGCTCTGAAACGGCGTTTATTCAATTCAGCCATGTATCCCGCAGCAGTTTACAGCATGATAAGTTTAAATCAGAATTAGGCGGCATTTTGAACGAAGCCAAGGGATATATGATTGAATCGGCAGCAATCAATGACAACGGTGAATTATTTGTTAAGTATGCAAACGGCAAAACAATCAGCGTGGGTATCTCAAATATTTTAACAATGGCAACCATTGAGGCGGTATTAAAGGCAACAAGCGATGCAAATGCCGCGGCTGACAGTGCAAACAGTGCGGCACAAAAAGCTAATGTAGCGGCTGACGATGCGGCCGCAGTAAGAAAAGAGGTTGAAGAGGGGGGCTTTATTGAGTCGCTTAAGGAACAAAATAACGGTGAAAAGTTCAAGTTTTGGGCAGGTACACAAACAGAATACGATGCATTAGAAACAAAGCCGGAAAATACATTTTGCATTGTTGTAGATGGCAATATAGCAAAACCAGGAAAGCTTTTGTGGAAATATATAGTAGGTTCCGGCCAAGTTTATTCAGACATTGCTAATATCCTAAATGATACCACAAAATACACAGCCATTAATGCCACTATCCGATATTTGCCAACAACGTTAAATAATTTGATTAATATTTTATTAACGCTTGATAATATTGAAGAGGATGATTCGTCGGGAATAAAAACATATACATATACGGGTGATACAACACATTTCGGTTTAATTCCTCCAATTGGTGCTTCTTCAGCAATGATTGACTATGGGATAACATTAACTATTGAGGTAGATACAGAAGGTACTGCATCAGGAACAGTTTCAGTGTATAGCGTGTACATTGAGGAAAGCAATCCTATTCATAACTCAGCAACATATCAAATAGAGACTGATGATAGCGTCCGTATCACAAAATTGATGGGTTTGTGTTAAGGGAGGTTATGAATATGATTTATTATAACGGAAACTCAATTGCAGATTTAAATGCAAATATTACAATGTGTGAAGTTGATGAGCATTACGACCCAACAAGCACAAATGCTCAAAGCGGTATAGCGGTAGCAGAGGCAATAAGTGCGTCTGCCGATAATGGATTTTTTGGCATTACAGATGTTGGAATAATATATCTTAAACCCGAATATCGCGGCTTGAGTACTACATCAGCGAATATGCCATATTCAACAAGTGATAATGGTGTAGGTAACGCAGGAACACTTAAAGGAAAATTACCAAGAATATTGACAATTCCTAACGAGGTAA
>CAKSST010000019.1 GCA_934489895.1 uncultured Eubacteriales bacterium
CAAGGTCCGAATGCAGCCCTCTGCAAGAGCAGCTTGATTATATTACCACTTTATGCGCCCTTTGTCAACACTTTTTTGAAGATTTTTTAAAAGAAATTTTTTGGACATATTAGTTGTATTTTTTGGTAGAAAAAACACAAAATATAGTAGTGTATTTTTGCACCGTTTTTATCTTTTAAAATAGAAAGTGTGGTTTTATGAAAAAAATATCGGTTTTATGTATTATACTTGTTCTGGTGTTTACGGTTTTTGCCGTACAACCTGCTGCTCTGTCCAAGGTTGGCTCACGCGGCAGCGAGGTAAGTAACATTCAAACCCGTCTTAAAGAGCTGGGATATTTTAATGACAGGGTTGACGGAATATTCGGCTCGCGCACAAAGGAAGCTCTAATTGCATTCCAACGCGACCGCGGGCTGACCGCCGACGGTATTGCGGGCAAAAACACCCTTGAGGCTTTGGGAGTGACCTCGAGCGGCGGGGGAAGCTGGACCGACAGTGAGATCAATTTGCTTGCCCAGCTAATTTCTGCCGAAGCGAGAGGTGAGCCATATGCCGGACAGGTTGCTGTAGGTGCGGTTGTGCTTAATCGCGTTGAGCACCCCTCCTTCCCAGACAGTCTTTCGGGCGTTATATATGAAAGGGGTGCATTCTCCTGTTTGGATGACGGGCAATTTTATGAGCCGATTGCAAGCAGCGCTTACAGCGCAGCGCGTGATGCCATCAACGGCATGGACCCAAGCGGAGGCGCAATATACTACTACAACCCCGTAACCGCTACAAACAAGTGGATACGCTCACGTCCTGTTATTGCAACCATAGGTAAGCATATCTTTTGCAGTTAACCTTATTCATTTTTATAATGTACGCGCGCGTACATTATAGATGTAAATTAAATTGTTAAAATGCTTAATAAATATTTAACAATTTTACTATTGACTTTAGTCCCTTATGGTGTTAAAGTATATTTGCAAGTTAGCACTCTAACTTCAAGAGTGCTAACTTGCTGATAAGGATATTGAAAGGAAGTGACCGCGTTGGAGCTGTCATTGCGCAAGCAGCTTATTCTCTCGGCTGTGGTAAGGCATCACATCAACACAGGCGAGCCTATAAGTTCAAAAGCGCTGTGCGAACTGCTTGACATAGGTCTTTCCTCTGCCACTATAAGAAACGAGTTGTTTGAGTTGTGCGAGCTTGGCTATCTTGAGCAGCCGCACACCTCGGCCGGAAGAATACCCACGGGCAAGGGTTACCGTACCTACGTTAACCATCTTATGAAGCCCGAGCGTGTTTCCAGCTCAACCAAAAAAGCTATCGACTCTTTGCTTGACGCCATATCTGCCGACCCGGAGAATTTTCCCTCCACGGCGGGCGAGGTTCTTTCCAATATAACAGGCTTACCTGTTTTGCTTGCAACCGTACCGCGTGACGATGCTTATGTAAAACGCGTTGAGCTTTTACCCGTTTCCCGCAGGGTTATGATGTTACTTATGATAACCTCTGACGGTATGGCACGCAGTCGCATTTGCCGTTGCGGATACGATCTTACGGCGGACACCTTGATGCTGTTTGACCGCATTGTTTCGGTAAACATTATCGGCCAAAGCCTTACTTCTTTAAATGCGGAGTTTTTGAAAAAGCTTATTATTCAGGCGGGCGCAAGCGGGGTTGCAATAATTTCCCTGCTGAACACAACCTTTGAAATGATAGAGGATATACGCCGTTCAACCGTAAAGCTTCGCGGTAAAGCGGCCCTTTATGACAAATATCGCAGCGAAGCGGTAGCCCGACGGCTGTTGGACTTTATAACCAGACGCGACGCCGTTTTATCAATAATGTCTTCCATTGACAAGCCCGTTGACGTGGTTTTTGGAAGCGACACCGAGATTGATGAGCTGCATGATTCCGGAATGGTTGTTGCAAGATTTAAATCGGGTGACAACGATTTGGGAAGAGTGGGCGTTTTCGGCCCCACGCGAATGTCGTATGAAGAGCTTATTCCAAGCGTTCATTACTTTGCTGACCGACTGAGCGCCATAATGACACAGGCTTTGAGAGATATGGAGGATCAGAATGGAAACTAAGGAAAACCAAAAGCAAAAGACCTCTGCAAAAGCAAATGCGGAAGCAACTTCTAAAACCGCACACAGCAAAAAAGCAGAAGCCCATACCGAAAGCATTGAAAACACCGAGCTTGAAAACTTGCATGCCGAGCTTGAAACCTTAAGTATTGAGCTTGAAAAACAAAAGGATTTACTGCTTCGCACCGCGGCTGAGTTTGATAACTACAAAAAGCGTACCGAGCGCGAAAAAACAATGACCGCAGAATACGCAAAAGCCGCTTTGATAAAAACACTTTTACCCGTTATTGATAACGCCAACCGCGCAGCCGAGGCTGATTGCGAGTCGCCCGATTACATAAAGGGCGCACAGCTAATAATAAAACAGCTGCTTGAAAGCGTTACTACAATAGGCATTACCGAAACCGCGCAGGTGGGCGACACCTTTGACCCAGAACTTCATGAGGCTGTAATGCACGTTGAAGATGAAAATCAGCCTGAAAACTGCATTGTTGAAGTTTTACAAAAAGGCTATAAGCTTAACGATACCGTTTTAAGACCTGCAATGGTAAAGGTTGCAAATTAAAACTGTTAATAATATTCATTTTATATATGGAGGAACAAAATTATGAAAAAAATTATAGGCATTGACCTTGGTACAACCAACTCCTGCGTTGCCGTTATGGAAGGCGGCGAAAGCATCGTTATTCCTAACGCCGAAGGTGGCAGAACAACCCCTTCCGTTGTTGCTTTCTCTAAAACAGGCGAGCGTATGGTAGGTACTGTTGCAAAGCGTCAGGCTATCACCAACCCCGAAAGAACAATCCGTTCTATTAAAAGAGAGATGGGTACAAACTATACCGTAAACATCGATGATAAGAAATACACTCCTCAGGAGATTTCTGCTATCATTCTGCAAAAGCTTAAAGCTGATGCTGAAGCATACCTCGGCACCACAGTAAGTGAGGCTGTTATTACCGTTCCCGCATACTTTACCGACGCACAGCGTCAGGCAACAAAGGACGCAGGCAAAATTGCAGGTCTTGATGTAAAGCGTATTATCAACGAGCCTACCGCAGCCGCCCTTGCTTACGGTATTGACAAAGAGGAAGACCAGCTTGTTATGGTTTATGACCTTGGCGGCGGTACATTCGACGTTTCTATCATTGAGATGGGCGACGGCGTTCAGGAAGTTAAGGCTACTGCCGGTAACAACCGTCTTGGCGGCGACGACTTTGACAAGAGAATTATGGATTGGCTGGTTGCAGGTTTTAAAGCTGAAAACGGCATTGACCTCTCAGGCGATAAGATGGCAATGCAGAGAATCAAGGAAGCTGCCGAAAAGGCAAAAATTGACCTTTCCGGTATGACAACTGCCGAAATCAATCTGCCCTTTATCACAGCTGATGCAAATGGCCCCAAACATTTTGAAACAACCTTGACCCGCGCAAAATTCAACGAGCTTACCGCTGATTTGGTTGACGCAACCATCATCCCCGTAAAGCAGGCTTTGTCAGACGCAGGTCTTAAGGCAAGTGATATTAATAAGGTGCTTATGGTTGGCGGTTCTTCACGTATTCCCGCCGTTCAGGAAGCTGTTAAAAATCTTATAGGCAAGGAGCCCTTTAAGGGCATTAACCCTGATGAGTGCGTTGCTTTAGGCGCAGCTTTGCAGGGCGGTGTTCTCGGCGGCGATGTTGAGGGTATATTGCTTGTTGACGTTACTCCTCTGTCCCTTGGTATTGAAACCTTGGGTGGTGTAAGCACAAAGGTTATTGAACGTAACACAAGTATCCCCACCAAAAAGAGCCAGATTTTCTCAACCGCTGCTGACGGTCAGACCTCTGTTGAGGTACACGTTCTGCAGGGTGAGCGTGAGTTTGCAAAGGATAACAAAACACTTGGTGTTTTCCATCTTGACGGCATTGCAGCCGCACCCCGCGGTGTTCCGCAGATAGAGGTTACCTTTGATATTGACGCAAACGGTATTGTTAACGTTTCTGCCAAAGACCTTGGAACAGGAAAAGAGCAATCTGTAACCATCACCGCAAGCGGCAATATGTCAAAGGATGATATTGATAAGGCTGTTCGTGACGCTGAGCAGTATGCTGCTGAGGACAAAAAGCGCCGCGAGGAGATTGACATTCGCAACGGCGCCGACCAGCTTATTTACTCTGCACAGAAAACTGTTGACGAGTTTGGCGACAAGCTTGACGAAGCTGAGAAAAGCGAAATTACTGATCTTTCAAACAAATTAAAAGAAGCCCTTAAGGGAGAAGACCTTGATGCTATCAAGTCAGCCCAGGATGAGCTGCAGAAGAAAATTTACGCTGTATCCGAAAAGGTTTACAGAGCAGCTGCCGAAGCACAGCAAGCAGCAGGCGGCGCAGATGCAGGCGCATCAGCAGGTTCTGACCCCAACGTTTACGAGGCAGAATTCACCGATGCTGAGGACGACAGCAACAAATAAATACTAATATAACTGTAAGGGTGCCAAAGCGTCCTTACAGTTACATATTATACGGGAGTTTTCGTTTTGGCAGATAAAAGAGATTTTTACGAGGTTTTGGGCGTTGACCGCAACGCAAGCGCCGATGAAATTAAAAAAGCCTATCGCAAGATGGCAAAAAAATACCATCCCGACCTTAATCCTGATAACAAGGAAGCTGAAGAAAAGTTTAAAGAGGTCAATGAAGCCTACGCCGTGTTAAACGATGCCGAGAA
The DNA here is from genome assembly GCA_934489895.1 of uncultured Eubacteriales bacterium. Lineage (GTDB taxonomy): Bacteria > Bacillota > Clostridia > Oscillospirales > Acutalibacteraceae > CAKSST01. The sequence continues at coordinate 4,782 of CAKSST010000019.1, forward strand.
AAAGGCGCGTTACGACCAATTTGGTCATGCAGGCGTTGATCCAAACTACGCAGGCGGTCAGAGCGACTTTGGCGGCTTTGAAGATTTGGGAGATATTTTCGGTTCAATCTTCGGAGGCGGTTTCGGCGGCGGCTTTGGCGGTGGCCGTCAAGCGAGAGCCAATGTTCCGCGCAGAGGCAACGATGCAACTGCCGCCATTAATCTTTCTTTTGAAGAGGCGGCAAAGGGCTGTAAGAGCAAAGTAAAAATAACACGTATTGAAAACTGCTCAGAGTGCGGCGGCAGCGGTGCCGAAAAAGGCAGTACTGCAAAGGAATGCCCCGCCTGCCACGGCTCAGGCCAGGTTACTGCGACACAGCGCACTCCGTTTGGTGCAATGCGCACTCAAAAAGTTTGCGACCACTGTCACGGAACAGGTAAAATTATTGAAAAACCTTGCTCTGCCTGTGCAGGTAAAGGCCGTGTCCGCCGGACCACAACTAAAGAGATTAATGTTCCCGCAGGTATTGATGACGGCCAGTTTATCACAGTGCGCGGCGAGGGTGACGCAGGTGCAAACGGCGGCCCGAACGGCGATCTTAACATAAGTGTTAATGTGCGTCCCCACCCCATTTTTGAGCGCAACGGCTTTGATGTGTTCTGTGAGATACCTGTTTCCTTTACGCAGGCGGCTTTGGGTGACGAAATTACGGTGCCCACGCTTGACGGCAAGGTTAAATTTAAAATTCATGAGGGCACTCAGCCGGGTGACGAGTTTAAGCTGAACGGCAAGGGCATCAAGCGCCTCAATTACGGCGGCAAGGGCGACCAGTACGTGAAAATTGTGGTTGAAATTCCCAAAGACCTGACAAATACACAAAAGAAAATACTGCAAGAGTTTGATAATTCCTGCAGCGAGAAAAACTTTAAGCGCAAAAAGAGCTTTTTGGATAAGCTGAAGAATTTGGCGAAATAGAGCGGGGTGCGTATACACCTCGTCCCCCGCTAACGAGGCCTCCCTTCTCCAACTGGAGAAGGCTATGCAGAATTAATGTGTGCGCTTTGCGCACGAATATAAAGCAAGCGGCGAGAAAATTCTCGCCGCTTTTTTATTATGATAAATCTATATAGATTTGCACAAGTCCTCCTACGCTTATTATATTTCCCTTCTCGTCAAGTTCTTGGTAATATACTCTGGCTTGAAGTTTTCCATCTTTAACGACGATCATTACACTATCAAGACTAAAATTAAAAAATTCGTCGCCATGTTTTTGTGCGTGATTTTGTTTAATCTTTTTGATTAATTCTTCTTCAGTAATTGATATTTTTGAAACATCTATCCCCTCAAACATATCGGGTGTCATATAAAACGAGGTCACATTCGAGCCTTTTATGGTAATATTCACGTATCTTGATGAATCAAAACCAGAGATAGTCTTTATATATGACAACATATATCCCGAACTTCGTTCTTGTACCTCAAGTTTATCATATTTTGACAAATCACAATATTGCTTTGCAAACTCTTTAGCAATTTGCTCCGCTTCTTTTTGTGTTGTTTTAACAGCTTTACTTGAATCTTTTGATAAATCCTTAAATTTTATAGATATAATTTCTTTTGTTTTGCTATCAATAGTTATTTCTTCATTGTTATCGCTCAGATAAATATATCTATCGTTCGTATCATAAAAGAAATCTTTTCCGTCCTTTGTGGATTGATATTTAAGGGTCACTTTTTTGCCAGAAACGGTTTGGGTTATTGTTTTGGCGGGTTCATTTGTAGTTATTTTCTCGGCTTCTGTATCGGTTTTTTCCGTAGAGTTTTGTTCTGCGCTTGCATTATCATCTTCGGCAGTTCCTTTGATATTTGTTCCTTCAATAAAAGAACCCACTTCTATCAATTCGCCGCCCTCATCTTTTGAAGCAAAAGCATGAGGCAAAACCAAACAACCGGTTAATATTACAATTATTGCTATTGTTGATATTAATATTATTTTCTTTTTCGAATTAAAAATTTTTTTCATAAAAACACATCTCCTTTATAATGCGGTTTAATTAGTGTTTTACAACTTGATTTTGGTTTCCTGCAAACACCTTATTCTCTAATCCGTAAGTTTCTCCGCAGTCTTCAAAAACAAGACCAAGTGCATCTTCATAAGCCGCTATGATAGTATAACCTTGTCCCAAGAACTCCAAGAAATATTTTGCCCATAGACAAGCACCTTGATCTATAATAAGTTCTTCTATTTCTGCATCTACCACAACACTGAATATTTCTGTACTAAACCCTAAAACGGTTTGAACACCTTTGTTGTGCAAAGCATTAACAAAATTTACAGAATTATCATCTGTTTGTCCTCCGCAAGAACATGCCAAAAGCAAAACAAATCTTGTAGTTGAATAATCACGGGTTGTATCATTTGTTATCATACTTGATGTTAAATCGGTCTTTTCTCCTTGATAATAGCACGATATACCATCTGGTCCTCCATGTGTATCAATAACACAAACCGAACTGTTTGCTATTGCACTCATGGCAGCATTATTATTAAATCCCGTCCATTTAATACATTCCGAACAGCCTATATCATAGCAATAATCTCTTACTGTAGACGTCATCCAATCAGAATAATCTGTTCCGTCTTCATCTGTTGCACCCAGCAAATAAATCGGCTTGCGATTTTCGTACGTTCCTACATAAATTCTTGGGTGATGGCCTGAGCCGTCAACGGCATAAACCTCAACGGTAAGCAGCTCTTCAGGCAAGGTACTCCAATCCATAGCATGAACGAAGCCGTGATTGCCGTTGCCGTAGCCCAAATTTGCAAGGTCTGAACGATAACTGCTGGCAAGCGTACCGATAATTTTCGATGTGGTTTCGATCGTTTTTCTTATATACAGATGAACATTGAGCTGTGTGTTGGGAATATCACTGCGCCAAGCCCAACCGCCGATTTGTATTGCCGACACAACATCAAGACTGCCTGAGGGTGAAACCGTTGAGGTATCCAGAACGGTAATCGGCTCCTCTGTAATAGCCTGCTATTCAACGGCGATGTTTTCTGTCAGGTTCGCCTGTGTTTGAGCATAAACATAAAACGGTGCTAAAACCATCAATACAGCAAACAAAATTGTCAATAATTTTTTCATAATTATCTTCTTTTACATTATATTGATATTCAGATAAAATGATAAATGCCATATGTCAAACACCCCCTGACAAATTTTAAAAACATGGAAAATATTGTTTTTCCTGTTTTTAACATAGCATATACGGGTATCCTTTTCAACAGAACGCAACAAAATCTGTATATATATACAAAAACGTTCTTTCGTTTTTGGAAATCGTTACAAATCGCAATACAAATATCTTTGTTTTTCGACACACTCATTATAATATGTTTCATTTTTATATATAAAGGTCACAAAAACAAAAAAGCGGAAGGCATAAATGCCTTCCGTTACGATATATAATTTATTTGCATATTAACCGTAGGGGCGGATTTATCCGTCCCGTTACAAAATTAATGAACAATTAACGTGTCGGCTACGCCGTCAACATATAAATGCGGGACGTCGAAGGCGCCGTCCCCTACAAATTATCAATACAGCGCCATAAAATGTAACGAGATGTCGTAAACGCCATCCCCTACACATGAATTGAATTATCTTTATGCACCTTGTAGGGACCGGCGTCCCCGACGGTCCGTAATAATTCATGCCGTCAGGCAATTCATTGCGGCGCTCTTGCGCCGCTATAGCATAATATAAATCAGCGCCATAATGAGCAGCTCGTCGGCTTCTTCTGCCGAGAGCATCAATGCTAAAGCAATAATAGTTATACGGTCACTGTCCAGCTCGAGATTTTTGAAATTAAGCATTTCAAGCAAATCTCTGCCTTTCTTTTTTGGCGGTTGGCTTTGCTGCGGCGGTTTTTCAGATGCCGGATTTTGCTGGGGTTCTTCGGGTACCGGGTTTTGCTGGGGCTGCTGTGTACGGGGCTTTTGCTGCTGTGAATTTCGTTGACGATTATTGCCCATCTGCATTGTGGGCTGTGCGTGGCTCGCCGCCTGCTCCTGCATTTTTGCAAATTCTTCACGGGAATATTCTGCCACTTACATCACCCCTAAAAAAGGCCGCTTTTTGATATAAGAGGTGCAATGCTTACAAGCTGTAATATGCGTACCGCTTTATCAACCCGCTCAGCGCGTTGCTCACTCAGGTGCGGCTTTAATGCAAGCAATAATTTTACGCGCGGATCGTTTTGCCCTGCACTCATTGCCTTTGCCGCTTCCATTAACGCGCCCATATTTTCAGGTAGCGGCATACCCGAAAGTATGTCACCAAGCCCGCCCGCGCTATCGTTTTTTTGCCGATTACCCAGCAGGTCGGCGGCGGCAGATTTTAATTTTTCCATACCGTCGGGGCTGTTTAACAGTGAAGAAATTTTATCAGCTATATCATCCATTTTTATCACTTCCGAAAAACTGCTGCAGTATTTTTTTGCCCTGCGGCGAATTCAGTATCATCTGTATTGCCTGCTTATCGTTCAGAATGGCTTCTATTTTTTGCGACTCTTCAGCCGGCAGTGAGCCAAGTAATGAGTCGAGCTTGCCGTTTTGCACCGCATCTGCAGCAAGCTTTCCTTCTGCACCCGCCTGCTTCAAAGCATCCACAATTTTATTTTTATCAGGTATATTATTCATTGATTTCCCTCCGAAAATGTTCTATAATACATAATATGAGTAATTTTAATAATGTATGTAATCAAAATTTAAGAATAATTGCCGTATCCGACCTGCACGGACGGGCGAGTTGTCTTGAAAAAATTATTGAGCAGCAGCCAGACGCCGCCGCTTTGTTTTTTCTTGGTGACGGGCTTGAGTGCGCTATGCATGTTATGACTTTTTATCCAGCTCTGCCCTTTTATGCGGTAAAAGGCAATTGCGACGGGTTTTCCCTATCTGCCGAGGTCAAGCAAGCAGTAATATGCGGCAAAAAAATTGTTTACTGCCACGGTCACGGTTTTGGCGTAAAACACTCGCTTGACCGCATAAAGCATTATACTAAAGCGGCGGGCGCACATTTATGCCTGTTTGGCCACACTCATACAGCCTACCACGCTTACGAGGACGGGATACATTTATTAAATCCGGGCTCTCCCGCATTACCCAATGACAGTCCTGCATCTTATGCAGTTATTGATATTTATAATAATGAAATCTTTTGCAATCATATAAAAATTTAATCGGTGATAACTAAACAGGACGAGCAATGCTCGTCCTGTGTTTTATACATAAAAAAGCGAGCCTTCTGGCTCGCTTCTTTATTAGTTAATTTTTCCGTACAGCGGAATATCGCTGTCCTTTTTTGGTGCAAGGTCAGATTTGGGAGCGGAATTTACACGCTCGGCTCTTCTGCCTTTTTCAATGCTTACCACAACCTTACGGGCTGAACCCTCACCTGAAGAAGCGGAGATTACACCGGCTATTTCCTGAATAGCGGTATGGATAACACGGCGCTCATAAGGATTCATAGGCTCTAATGAACGGCTGCGTCCTGTACGTTTAACCTGGTCTGCAACCTTTTGTGCTAAAGCAATAAGGGTTTTTTCTCTCTTTTGGCGGTAATCGCCAATATTGAGGAATACTCTGAAATAACCGCCCTTTCCTGCGTTTGCAGATAAAGAGGTAAGATGCTGTAACGCATCAAGTGTTTCGCCCTTGTGGCCGATTGCAACACCCATATCCTCACCGTCGATGGTGATTTTTGCACCGTTTTCACGTGCCGAAACGGTAAACTCAACATTTTTGCAGCCAAGACCTTCTAAAATATAAAGCAGATAGTTGCAAGCGGTTTCTGCCTTTGAGCCTTTTTCAAGTTTGTCGACCGTTGTTGCCTCGGGCCAGATGTTTGTATCGGGGGCTTCCTTTTCGCGAGTTTCTTTCTTATCTTCTTTTTTATCTGTTGCTTTTTTGTCTTCCTTAACTGCTTTTTTTGCAGGTTTTTTTGCTTTGTTTTGCTGGGGCTTGCGGTCGGGCAGTTCAACAAAAACCCTTACCTTTGCCGGTGTGGAACCAAACAGTCCTAATGCTTTTTTGCGGGGCTGTTCTAATACTTCAAATTGTATATCGTCGTCGTCTCTGGCGTTAAGCTGTGCAATAGCATCTTCTTTTGCTGCTTCCAGAGTTGCGCCGACTCCGATTGCTTCTTTAATCAAAATCGGGTCCTCCCTATTCAAAAGACGGTATGGAAAATTAGTTTTGCCGTCCGTTTTATTCTTCAATGTGAGCTGATTTTTTCAGCTTTTTGTTTTCTTTTTCGAATCTTTCAAATGTTTCATTAATTTGTGCTTTTGCAATTAATACATTGGGACCGTACCATTTTTGAACACCCGCCTGAATAAGACCGGATATCAAGCTGTAGCAAGCCCAATAGAAACCAACAGCGCAAGGCATTGAGAATGCTATAACAAGCGAAATTATAGGCATGGAAAGCATCATAATTGCCATATTGGGCGCATCGGGATTAGCTTTTTTCTGCATTGCAAGTGAAATTATACTTGAAAGCATAGCTGCTGCAAAGGCAGCAAAGGGGATAATCCAGTTAAGCTCAATTGCCGAAAGGCTTAAACCGAATTTTGGCACCTCTGTAAGATCAATGCCAAAGAAATTAAAGTTTACTGAATTTACCATTTCGGGAGAAATTATGTTGCCGAGCATTTCGTTTCCCTTTTGAATAAGACCTATAAGCTCAATCTGCTCTCTGCCCGGTGCCAAGGTAATGCTTGCGTTTTTAGCAGCCTCAATAGCCTGATTGATTGCATCGGTAGGCACATTCAATACATACTGCAGCGGGCTGTAAATAGCATAGTAAACACCCATCATAAGCGCAAGCCTGATAATAAGCGGCAAGCATCCGCCCGACATGGAAACCTTTTCCTCGGCGTAAAGCTTCTGAACCTCTTGGTTATAACGCTTAGGGTCGCTGGCGTACTTTTTCTTTAAAGCATCCATTTTGGGTTTTATTCTTGCCTGCTGAACCGAAGCCTTCTGGCTCTTAATGCTTAAAGGTATAAGCAACGCATTTACCAAAACGGTAAAAACAAGCACAGCCCATGCAAAGTTGCCGTTAAATATAACACTAATTTGTTTTAAAACCCAGCCCATCGGGATGCTGATAAAGCTGAACAGCCTCATATTTTTCTCCTGTGTGATTTAGTTTTCTTTGGCGGAACGGGGTCATACCCGCCCTTACATAAGGGATTACAGCGTAAAATTCTCCATACGGCTAAAACGCTGCCTTTTATTACACCGTGTATCTGCAATGCCTCAATGGCGTATTGCGAACAGGTGGGGTCAAAACGGCAACAGGGAATTTTAGCGGGAGAAATGTGTTTTCTGTAAAGCCTGATACAAGCTATTAGAAATTTTTTCATTCTTGAGTTAAAGCGTTTGCCGCCTGCAGCTGACTCTTCATTACCTCAGCCACCTGCGTGCTTTTTGCTGTGACGGTACGTGTTCTTGCAACAAAAACTATATCATACCCATCCTTGATTTGCGGCACAAGCTGAACAAAAGCGGCACGAATTATCCGTCTTGCACGGTTGCGTTGAACCGCGCCGCCAACCTTTTTTCCTGCAGTTATTCCAACGCGAAGCCCTCCTGCCCGCCTTTTGAGTACATAGGTTACAAGCAAGGGCTGCACCTGACTTTTTCCGCGGCCGTAAACTCTGCGAAACTCCTTATTTAGTTTCAAAGTGTCAAACATCTGCGCCAAAAAATCAACCTCATAAATTTTAAAAGACCACAAACGGTTGTGGCCTTTAGTAAGATAACTGCTTTCTTCCTTTACTTCTTCTGCGAGCAAGCACCTTACGGCCGTTACGGTCAGCCATCCTCTTTAAAAAACCATGCACCTTCTGACGATGAAGCTTTTTGGGTTGGTAAGTTCTTTTCATTATTACTTGGCACCTCCTTTAAATAATAACGCTTATAGTAGTTTAAACTACTGCATAATCCCTGACAGTATAGCATTATACCGCAAAATGCCAGCATATGTCAACATATTTTTCTCGGTGTATTTTTGCGCGTAATATACATATTATATAAATTTAAAATATTTGCTAAATAGGGTTTGATTTATTCACAATATATGGTATAATAAGTTGATTAAATTGAAATTAAAAGTTTTTATTTTTTAGCGGAAAGGAGCGACAATATATGCGTTTTTCAAAACTTGCGGCAAGTTTACTCTGCATAATGTTCAGTTTGCTTATGTGTGCCTGCAGTACCGCTCCCACACCCGACGGCGACCCTTTGCTTAAAGCGCCTCGTCTGCCGGGTGATATGTATGATATTCAACAGGCGCTTGACGCCTCTGTTGCAACATCTTTTACGCTTAAATACCCCACATCGGGCATTTATAAATCTGCCGTAACCCTTATGGATATCACAAATGACGGCATGCCGGAAGCGGTTGCTTTTTACGCCACCACCACAAATGATGTTACTTCAATTTCGCTTTGCCTTTTAACCTATAATAACGGAGAATGGGTCGCTGTAAGTGATTCACACGCTTATGCCAGCAGTGTTGAGCAGATTTTATTTGACGACCTTGACGGCGACGGCCGTCTTGAAATAATTGTTGGTTGGGTAACAAGCCCCACCGATAAACAGATTGCGGTTTATAGCTTTTCAAACGGTACGCTTTTACAGCGCATGCAGGAAAGTTATACCTCATTCTTGTGCTGCAACCTAAACTCAGATGACCACAACAGCCTGCTTGTAATTAATCTTGATACCGCGCAGACTACATCCCGCGCAACCCTTTACAGTTTTGACGGCAAAGAGGTTGCCTCTATCGGCAGCTGCAGTCTTGACGGCGGCGCAACATCTTATACAATACCCCTGCTATCTTCCCTGCCTGACGGACGTTGTGCGGTTTATATTGACGCGGTAAAGGGAGCAGGCACGATGACTGAGGTTCTTTATTTTGACAACGGAACACTTATAAACGGCGCTTACGACCAGCAAAGCGCTGCTTCCACACTTACCTACCGCGCGTCTTCGGTGACCATTTCAGATATAAACGGTGACGAAATACCCGATATCCCCATGCAGATTGAATTTTTGGGTATGGCCGGCGTTAATGAGAGCGAAAAATCATATATTACGGTATGGTGCAACTATACTCCAAAAGGGCTTATAAAAAAGCTTACCGCATATATGAACTATACCGATTATTACAGCTTTGAGCTGCCTGACGGCTGGCAAGACAGCGTTACCTTGCAAAAAGACAGCAAAAAACGCGTGCGTAACTTTTACTCATTTAATAAAAAAACAAACGAAGCAGGCGACTTGCTTTTACAGCTTATGACCGTAACAAAGGACACCTTTGGCGACGGTAAAGCCTACATATCTGACGGCTATACTTTAATTGCCCAGTCAAGTGAGCTTTTCTATCTTGCAAAATGTCCCGATACTAAAAGCAAGCTAAAAATTGATATTGAACAGGTTAGAAATTCCTTTAAGATAATTGAATCGGGAGTGAAATAATGAAAAAAATCCTTATTGTTGAAGACGAGGTTGCCATACGCGAGTTTGAGGCAATCAACCTTACCCGTGTTGGCTATACCACCGTTGAAGCAGGCTCAGGCGAGGAAGCTCTTTCAATTTATGATGAAACCAAGGACTTTGATATTGCACTGCTGGACATAACCATGCCCGGTATGGACGGCTTTTCCCTTTGTAAAGAGTTAAGAAAGCGTTCTCCGTCGCTCGGCATTATAATGCTTACGGCACGCACACAGGAAATGGATAAAATAAGCGGTCTTATGATGGGCGCAGACGACTATATTACAAAGCCCTTCAGCCCTACCGAGCTGCTTGCAAGGGTTGACTCTCTTTACCGCCGTGTTGAAATGCAGAATTCAAAGCCCGAAACCTCTGACCCCGACGAGATACACCTTGGGGAGTTTACGCTCAATATGCGCCGCCGCACCTTACATAAGGGTGAACGTAATATTGAGCTCACCCAAGTTGAGTTTCAGATTATTGCATATTTTTTAACCCATCCCGATACCGCACTGGACCGTACCAATATATTAAACGAGGTATGGGGCAGCGACTATTACGGTGAAGAAAAAATTGTTGACGTTAACATCCGCCGTCTGCGTATGAAAATTGAAGACGACCCGTCAAGACCCCGCCACCTTGTTACCGTATGGGGTATTGGCTACAAGTGGAATATCGACCGATAAAATTTTTCTTAAAAATTTTACAGAAAGGAGCAAAAAGCCATGAAGTTGATTGACATAGTTAAAAAAGGCATTTGGCGCGAATGGTTTATTAACTTTTACCTTATTATTATTGCTGTTGTTGCTTTGCTTGTAACAACCTTCTGCCTTTGGTCGCGTACCTATTATTATAATAGCGTGATCAGCCGCGCTGACACCTATGTAAAAGGCTTTTCGCTGCTTTCTACCTATGATTATAAGGACTTTGAAGCAAGAGCGCGTGAGTACGCTGAAGACTTTGCCTATAAGGAGCTTATGGAAATACAAATTATTGACCGTGACGGCAAAATAATTGTTTCCACTACAGGCTTTGATTTTGAGCGCCCTACCCCTCAGGATTATACTGATGCGCTTGCATCCTCTTCCGGCTCTGCTACCTGGCAGGGACAAAGCTCTACAGGTGAAAACATTATTGCAAAAACCTCTTTGCTTACGGACTTTGGCAAGGGCTCAAACGGCGCTGTAAGAATTATTGTATCATTATCAAAGGCCAACCGCAAAATTGTTGTTGCCTGCGCATTTATTATTCTTGCAGGTATAGGTGTTATACTGCTTGCGTTTTTGTCGGGCTCTTATCTTTTAAAATCAATTGTTAATCCCATTTTTGCGGCACGTGATACTGCAAAAAGAATTTCGCTTGGTGACTTTGGCGCAAGAATTGAATATAACCGGCATAACGAAATAGGTGAGCTTTGCGATTCCATTAACCACATGGCGTCCGAGCTGCAGCACGCCGAAAACCTTAAAAACGAATTTATTTCTTCGGTATCGCACGAACTTCGTACACCCCTTACCGCAATACGCGGCTGGGGAGAAACCGCAAAGCTTTCCCTTGATACCGATCCCGATCTTGTTGCAAAGGGACTTGAAATTGTTTTGTCAGAATCTGCCCGCCTTTCCGAGCTAGTTGAAGATCTGCTTGATTTCTCACGTATGCAGTCGGGTAACTTTAAGATTGACGCAAGACCTATGCTTGTTTCTTCCATAATGAACGAGGCTGTTGAAATGTATGCTGAGCTTGCGCGTCAGCGCTCGGTTGAACTTGCATATTTGCCGCCAAAAGATGAAAGCAAAGTTTTTGTTGACTCAAACCGCATAAAACAAGTGTTTATCAATGTTATCGATAACGCCATTAAATATATGGAGGGCACCGGCCAGGTGCTTATTACACAGCACGAAGAGGACGGCTGTGTTACCTTAAAAATTAACGATACAGGTCCCGGTATCCCTGAGGTCGCTATTGACCACGTTAAAGAAAAGTTTTACCGTTACAGCAAGTCTGTTCGCGGCTCAGGCATTGGTCTTGCCGTTGCAGATGAAATTATTAAACAGCACAACGGTCTTTTATTCCTTGAAAGCACAGAGGGTATCGGCACTACCGTTACAATAGTGCTCCCAATTTACGAGGGTGATGAGGAATCGGTTGACGAAATACAGCTTGCACCCACAGGCACTGCCGAGCAACCAGCTCCAACAGCGGAACAAAAAGAGGTAACCGAAAATGAGTAAACGCACAACAATAGGCGGACAGGCCCTTATTGAAGGCATTATGATGAAAGGCCCACACAAAACCGTTATGGCGATACGTTTGCCTGACGGCAGCATTACAACCGAAGAGGTTAAAGAAGCGCGCCTTAAAGATAAATATAAAATTTTGGCATTGCCCGTGCTTCGCGGCATAGTGGGATTTGTTGAGTCTTTATTTTACGGCTACAAGGCTTTAATGCGTTCTGCGGATATATCCGGTTTTACCGAGATTGAACCCGAAAGCGAAAACAAGCCTGCCGAAAAACTTTCAGGCAGATTGATGACGATTGTAACCGTTGTTGCTTTGATTTTAGGTCTTTGCCTTGCATTAGGCTTGTTTATATATCTGCCCGCTCTGTTGTTTGATTCGTTGAATAAATATGTTTTTGCGGGCGGCATCACCGCTGTAAAGGGTCTTTTTGAGGGCATTATAAAAATGGCGGTATTTGTGCTTTATGTGTGGGCAGTTTCCCGTACAAAAGATATTAAAAGGGTATTTATGTACCACGGCGCAGAGCATAAAACCATTTTTTGCTATGAAGCCGGGCTGGAGCTTACCCCTGAAAATGCAGCAACACAAAAGCGCTTTCATCCCCGCTGCGGCACCTCCTTTATGATTTTGATGCTTGCAGTAAGCATACTTATTTCTTCTATTGTAATGATTATATACTCACCCATCACCTCTATACGTTGGCTGTGGGTTCTTGTAAAACTTTTGCTTGTGCCTTTTACTGTGGGCCTTGGCTATGAGCTTATACGCATTTGCGGCAGATATGACAATCTGCTAACTTGCATTATATCCGCACCCGGCAGATGGCTGCAGCGCCTTACCACTGCAGAGCCGAGCGAAGATATGCTTGAGGTTGCCATTGTTGCCCTTAAAGCTGTCATTCCTGAAAACGAAAACGATGATAACTGGCAGTAATTTTGATATGCACCAAAAAGTAAAGGCAAGGCTTGCAGGCGCGGACATTGAATCGGCTGATTTTGAAGCCAAGCAGTTGGTTGATGCTTTTTGCGATAACACTGAACGGTTAAATGAAGCCGTATCACGCCGTATTATCGGCGAGCCTTTGCAATACATACTTGGTGAGTGGGAATTTTACGGCATCACCTTAAAAACCGACAGCCGCGCACTTATCCCCCGCGCCGATACCGAAACGCTTGTTGATACAGCGCTTGACTTTTTAAAGAGCAAAGACAATGCAGAAATTATTGATTTATGCTCGGGCACAGGTTGTATTGCGCTAGCCATTGCAAAGCACACAGGGTTTGCGGTTACCGCCCTTGAAAAATTTAAGGACGCTTATACACTTTTATGTGAAAATATAAAGCTTTGTAATTTGCCCGTAAATGCCGTATGCGGTGATTTATTTGACGGCCCTTGCGGCAAAAAATATGATTTAATTGTAACCAATCCCCCTTATATTAAGGCTGCTGATATAATCGGTTTGCAAAAAGAGGTTGGTTTTGAGCCTAAAACTGCTCTTGACGGCGGTGCAGACGGTCTTGATTTTTACCGCGCCATTGCAGAACTTTGGGCGCCGTCACTAAACGGCGGAGGTATGCTTGCAGTTGAAATAGGTGTTGACCAACACTTTGATGTAAAAGCACTTTTTGAAGCCGCAGGGCTTAAAAGCATTACCTTTTATAAAGATTTATCAGGAATTATTCGCGTAGTCAGCGGCATTAAATAAAATAAGGGAGTTCCTGCAGCAACATATTTAAATTTGCAGTAAAAGCACCTCCAAAATTATTCATTATTTATCATTCACTATTCAATTTTTAAATAATTATCAGAAAGAGAGAAAAAATATATGGCTGACGAAAAAACAAAGGCATTAGATAACGCTTTGGCTCAGATTGAAAAACAGTTTGGCAAAGGTTCTGTAATGTATCTGGGCAAAAATTCTGCCATGCAGGTTGACGCCATTCCCACAGGCTCTTTAGCACTTGACTATGCTTTGGGTATAGGCGGTGTTCCGCGCGGCAGAATTGTAGAAATATACGGTCCTGAGTCCAGCGGTAAAACCACCGTTGCTTTGCACATTGTTGCTCAGGCACAAAAGTCTGGCGGTATGGCTGCGTTTATTGACGTTGAGCACGCGCTTGACCCCGTTTACGCAAGAAATTTAGGTGTTAATACCGAATCTTTGCTTGTTTCTCAGCCCGACACAGGTGAGCAGGCGCTTGAAATTACTGAGGCTCTTGTTCGCTCATGCGCACTTGACTGCATTGTTGTTGACTCTGTTGCGGCACTTGTTCCCCGCGCTGAAATTGAGGGCGAAATGGGTGACTCTCTTCCCGGTCTTCATGCCCGCCTTATGTCACAGGCTTTACGCAAATTAACAGGCGCAATATCAAAATCAAACTGTGTTGTTATCTTTATTAACCAGCTGCGTGAAAAGGTTGGCGTTATGTACGGCAACCCCGAGGTTACAACAGGCGGCCGCGCATTAAAGTTCTATGCAAGCGTACGTCTTGATATCCGCCGCACTGATACCATTAAAAACGGTACCGAAACAGTTGGTAACCACATTAAAGCTAAGGTTGTTAAAAATAAGGTTGCTCCTCCTTTCCGCGTTGCCGAGTTTGATATTATGTACGGCACGGGTATCTCCCGCGAGAGTGAGCTTATTGAAATGGCAATTAAATATGAAATTCTGCGCCGTTCAGGTGCCTGGATATATTACGGCGATGACCGTTTAAGTCAGGGCAAGGACAACGCACGCAAATTGCTCACCGAGCGTCCCGAACTCGCTGTTGAGCTTGAAACAAAAATCCGCGAGGCGATGGCAGCTGATTTTAACGGCGCTGCCGCCGCTCCCGCTCCTGAGGCAATGCCCGATGCGGCCGAAGAGGCCGAGGCTGCAGCTCCCAAGCGCCGCATTAATATTGACGTTGCGGTTGACGACGAATAATGAAAATTTTAACGCTTGAGCATATTAAGGGCGCTATGCTGCGCATATCCTTTGATAACGGAGAAGTGATAAACCTTGACCGTGATACCGCACTTACCTTCGGGCTTTGCGAAAACAGGGAGATTTCCCCTGACGAGCTTAAAAAAGTTAGCGCCGCTTCACAGCTTGCAAGGGCAAAAAGCCGTGCACTGTGGTATTTAAGCCGTGGTGACTGTTCCGAAAAAGGAATGCGCCGGAAATTGATGCATGCAGGCTTTGATGAAGCTGTTTGTCTTGAGGTTGTACTTACCCTTGTGCGCTTGGGCCTTATAAATGACGATGCTTATGCTAAACGCCTTGCGCAAAATTTGGCGCAAAGAAATTACTCGTCACGGCAGATTCTTGCAAAGCTGTATGAAAAGCAAATCCCCGCAGATATTGCAAGGCAAGCGGTGCAAGATACACATATTGACGCTATATCTGCCATTGAAGCGCTTATCACAAAAAAATATGCCGCCCGTATGAAAGAAAAAACAAAAAGACAATCCGTTTTTGCTGCGCTGGCGCGTAAAGGCTTTGCCCTTGAAGATATAAAAACAGTTATGCGAAAATTTGATGACGACTTTTACTATGAGGACTGAATTAATGACTTATAAGGTTGCCCTTGTATCTTTGGGCTGTCCAAAAAACCAGATTGATGCCGAAATTTTGCTGGGCTGTCTTGAGGACGGCGGCTTTGCTATTACCGCCAATGAGGACGAGGCAGATGTTATTATAATTAACACCTGCGGCTTTATTGAGGATGCAAAGCAGGAGTCAATTGATGCTATACTTGACTGTGCCGCTCATAAAGAAAAGGGCAATTTAAAGGTTTTAGCTGTAACGGGCTGTCTTGCAGAGCGTTACCGTGACGAAATTACAAAGGAAATGCCGGAGGTTGACGTGTGTGTCGGTCTTGGCTCAAATAAGGATATTGTAAAAATAATAACCGAGGCGCTTAACGGCAAATATGTCAACTGTTACGGCAGTAAACTTGACCTGCCTTTAAGCTCAAGGCGAAAGCTTTGCGGCGCCTCCTACACCGCTTGCTTAAAAATTGCAGAGGGCTGTAACAACCGCTGTGCTTTTTGCGCAATACCTTATATCCGCGGCGCATACCGCAGCCGGCCGTTAGACGATATTCTGCGCGAGGCAAATGAACTTGCCGACAGCGGCGTTACCGAGCTGACTCTTGTTGCGCAGGATACAACCTACTGGGGTACGGATATTTACAAAAAGCCTTCGCTTGCGCTTTTATTAAAAGAGCTTTGTAAAATAGAAAAACTGCATTGGATACGCGTTTTATACACCTATCCCGACAAAATTACCGATGAGCTTTTGCAGGTAATTGCAAATCAGGAGAAAATTGTAAAATACTTGGACGTTCCTATTCAGCATTGCAGCAAAAATGTTTTAAAAGCCATGCATCGTCCGCAAGATAAAGCTCAGCTTACCGCATTATTTGAAAAAATGCGGAAAATTGTTCCGAATATTACCATACGCACCACTCTTATGGCAGGCTTCTTTGGTGAAACAGAAGAAGATTTCTGCGAGCTGTGCGATTTTGTAAAGACAGTTAAGTTTGACCGTTTGGGTTGCTTTGCTTTCTCGCTTGAAGAGGGAACTCCCGCAGAGAATCTAATGCCTGAACCCGACAGGCAAACAGCCGTAAACCGCGCCGACCACATTATGCGTCTGCAGGCAGACATTTCTGCCGAGCTTTGCGCAAAAAAGGCAGGTACGGTGCAGGAGGTTCTTGTTGAGGGCTACGACAGCTACATAAAACTGTATTACGGCAGAACTGCCGCCGATGCTTTGGATATTGACGGCAAGGTATTTTTTAGTTCAGACAGGCCTGTAAAACCCGGTGAATATATACAGATAAAAATTACCGATTGTCTTGAATACGATTTATTAGGAGAGAAGATATAATGAATACACCTAACAAACTTACAATTGCAAGAATTATTGCCACCCCGCTCTTTATGGCGGCATTGATGATTGATTTTCCCTTTCATTACGGCGTTGCAATGCTTTTATTCATTTTAGCATCGCTTACTGATATGTTGGACGGCAAAATGGCAAGAAAATATAACCTTGTTACAAACTTCGGTAAATTTCTTGACCCCCTTGCTGACAAAATGTTAACAACCTCTGCTCTTTTGGGCTTTATTGCACTTGGCATAGGCTTTGAAATTACCTGGATAACCTTTATTGTGCTTTTCAGAGAATTTGCTATATCTTCTGTCCGTCTTGTTTCTGTTTCAAGCGGCGGTAAGGTTATTGCCGCAAACATTTGGGGCAAGCTTAAAACCGTTAGCCAGATGACTGCAATAATTTTTGCTCTTTTTGCAAAAACTGTTACTGTAGATTTAAATCTCGGCGGCGTTATGCTTTCCGGTATCTTCGATGTTATTATAAGCGTACTGCTGTGGCTGAGCGCTATACTTTGCATTATTTCAGGCGCTATTTATCTTTTTGAATCAAAGGATTGCATTGACCCCTCTAAATAAAAAGGAGTGATCACTTTTGTTATTTGCCCGTATCCGTGAGGACATTGCCGCTGTACGCGAGCGCGATCCAGCCGCACGCAGCTTTTTAGAAGTATTTTTGCTTTATCCCGGCGTGCGCGCTATACGAATGCACCGCAGAGCCAACTGGTTTTACAAACATAATATGTTTTTTATCGCCCGCCTTATTTCTCAAAGGGCTGCGCGCAAAACGGGTATTGAAATACACCCGGGTGCCGCAATTGGGCGCCGTCTTGTTATTGACCACGGCGCAGGCGTGGTAATAGGTGAGACTGCCGAAATTGGCGACGATGTACTTATTTATCAGGGCGTAACGCTTGGCGGTACCGGTAAGGACACAGGCAAGCGCCACCCAACCATTGGCAACAAAGTTATGATAAGTGCGCACGCGCAGGTGCTTGGACCCTTTAAGGTGGGTGACAACGCGCGTATTGCCGCAGGTGCTGTGGTATTAAAGGAAGTACCCGAAAACAGTACCGTTGTAGGTGTTCCCGCAAGGGTTGTAAAAATTGGTGGACAGCGTGTTAATGACCTTGATCAGATACACATACCCGACCCCGTATCACAGGAGCTGTGCCGTTTAGAAAGCAAAATTGAAAAATTAGAAAAAGGATTGCGTGAGGAATAAATGAAGATTTACAACACACTTACCAGAAAAAAAGAAGAGCTTGTAACAGTTGAAGAGGGCGTTGTTCGCATTTATGCCTGCGGTCCTACTGTTTATAACTTTATCCATATAGGTAACGCACGTCCCCTTTGCGTGTTTGACGTACTCCGCCGTTATCTTGAATGGCGCGGCCAAAAGGTAATTTTTGTACAGAACTTTACCGACGTTGACGATAAGCTTATCAAAAAGGCTAATGAGGAAGGCATTACCGTACCCGAGGTAGCTGAGCGATATATTGAAGAGTTTTGGACCGACTCAAAAGGCCTTAATGTAAGAGAAGCCACCGTTCATCCCCGTGCTACCGACCATATAAAAGAAATTATTGAGCTTATTTCCACCCTTTGTGACAAAGGCTATGCTTATGTTTCAAACGGCGATGTATATTTCCGCACCGCAAAGTTTGAGCAGTACGGAAAATTATCTCATCATCCTATGGATGAGCTTCGTGCAGGCGCACGTATTGAGGTTTCTGATATTAAGGAAGACCCCATGGATTTCTGCCTTTGGAAAGCTGCAAAGCCCGGAGAGCCCGCTTGGGAATCACCCTTCAGCTTAGGCCGTCCCGGCTGGCACATTGAATGCTCTGCAATGTCGGGCAAATATTTGGGCAAGACTGTTGACATTCATTGCGGCGGTCAGGATCTTATATTTCCCCACCACGAAAACGAAATTGCCCAGTCAGAATGCGCCAACGGCTGTGACTTTGCGCACTATTGGATGCACAACGGCTATATTAATGTAGATAACAGAAAAATGAGCAAATCTCTCGGAAATTTCTTTACCGTACGTGAGGTTGCAAATGAGTTTGGCTATGAGCCTATCCGTTATCTTATGATATCATCACATTACCGCAGCCCCATATCCTACAGCGTTGACGTGCTTTTACAGGGCAAAAATGCACTGCAAAGACTCTATAACTGCCGTGCCGACCTTGATTTTGCTATTTCTCACGCAATGAGCGGCGGCGAAAAGCCCGCATTTATACAAACACATATTGATAAATTTATTGAAAGCATGGATGATGACCTTAATACAGCCGATGCTATTGCCGCATTGTTTGGTCTGGTTAAGGATATTAACCTGCTTATTGCTCAGGGCGCGGGTAAAGACACACTCTGCGCCTGCAAATCAGCTTTTGAAGAGCTTTGCGAAGTTTTGGGCCTTTGCTACGTAAAGGCTGATAAAAATGTTGATGCCGAAATTGAAGAGCTTATTGCAAAGCGTTCTGAAGCACGTAAAACCAAAAACTTTGCGCTTGCTGATCAGATACGCGACCAGCTGAAAAATATGGGTATTACATTAGAAGATACCAAAGACGGCGTTAAGTGGAGCAAAAACTAAATGTTTTATTATGAATTACACTGCCATAGCAGTGCATGCAGTAAATGCAGCAGTATTGACCCCGTCTCGCTTGCTCTTTCTTACAAGGCAGCAGGGTATTCGGGTATTGTTTTAACCGATCATTGCGCCCGCGGCAACACCTGCATTGACCGCAATTTGCCATGGAGTGAGCAGGCTGATACCTTTTTTGGCGCGTATCTTGAAGCAAAACGTGCCGCCGAAGACGAAAATTTCACTGTTCTTTTCGGTCTTGAATATAACTACGGCGGCGGAAAGGAAGCCTTGCTTTACGGTATTGACCTTAATTTTCTCTATTCCTTTGAAAATTTCAATACTGCGTCTATTCAAGAGGTTTCGACGCGTGTGCATGAATACGGCGGTGTTATAATTGTTGCCCACCCTATGCGTAAACGCCCTTATATTCCCCATTTAAATGAGCCCGATATGTCACTTTTTGACGGTATGGAAAAATATAATTTTGCCGACACTCCTGAAGACGATGAGCGAGAGCTTGCTTTGGCGGCAAAATACCCCGATGTTATTTTTACCGCAGGCAGTGACCGCCACGGCGATATTTATCAACTTGCAGCCGGTATAGCCACAAAACATAAAATAAAGGATAATAAACATTTGGTTCAAATTTTAAAAAATGGGGATTATAACCTCTTTTGTAAGGGTAAATGCTCGTTTGGGGATATAAAATGAGCGAAAATATATCTTTGGAGCACATCAGTGAAAAAATAGGCGTTTATATTTCAAAGGAGCACCGCTTCGGTACAGATGCGGTACTCCTTGCTGATTTTTGTAATGTTAAATCAACCGATACGGCTTATGACCTTGGCACAGGTACGGGCATTATACCTATGCGGTGGCTCGCAAGCGATACCCCGCCAAAAAGCATTACGGGGATTGAAATAAGCGAAGCTGCTTGTAAGCTGGCGCAAAAAACGGCTGATGAGTTTGGCGGCGGTAAATTTACCGTTATTAATGCAAATTTATGTGAATATAAGCTGCCGCATGATAAAAATGAAGTAACCTTGGTTTCCTGCAACCCGCCTTATTTTAAGCAGGGCAGCGGCGATATGCGGACAGGAGACGAATATGTTGCCCGTTGCGAATCCGAATGTAATTTATTTGATATTGCTGCTTGCGCTTCCCGGCTGTTAAAATACGGCGGCAGATTTTGCATGTGCCACCGCCCCGACCGCCTTGTTGACGTATTTGAAGCCATGCGTGCAAACAAAATAGAGCCCAAAAAGCTGCAAATGGTAACGGCAGGAAAAGAGCAGCGGGTATTTTTAGTACTGGTTGAGGGCAGAAAAGGAGGCAATGCAGGCCTTACCGTTCTTGACACTATAAAAATATAAAGGAAAAATGAAAGTATGGCAGGTAAATTATATATTGTTGGTACTCCCTTGGGTAATTTAAGCGATTTTTCACCCCGTGCCAAAGAAATTTTGGCGCAGGTTGATTTTATATGCGCTGAAGACACCCGTGTTACAGCAAAGCTTTTATCTGCTTTTGATATAAAGTCACCTACCATCAGCTATCACGAGCATAATGAGGCGCAAAGCAGGACGGATATAATTAACCGTTTACAAGCGGGTCAGACCGCTGCCCTTTGTACTGATGCAGGTATGCCCGCAATTTCCGACCCCGGCAGAGAGCTTGTTTTTGAGTGCCGCAAGTTATCCATTGCGGTTGAAACAGTACCCGGTCCCACAGCGGTAACCACCGCTCTGTCGGCAAGCGGAATGGATTGTTCACGCTTTTGCTTTGAGGGTTTTATGTCAACCTCTAAAAAAGAAAGACTTATACATCTTTCAGAAATAAAGACCCAAAAGCGAACCTTGGTTTTTTATGAAGCGCCCCACCGTCTGCTTGATACCCTGCAGGATATGTTAAGCATTTTCGGAAACCGCGAAATTGCTGTCGCGCGCGAGCTTACCAAGCTGCACGAGGAAATTATTAACACCACCCTTGAGGATGCGGTTAATAAGTATAAAAAGGATGCCCCCAAGGGAGAATTTGTACTTATTGTTGCAGGTGCAAAGCAGGAAAAACAGCAAATGACGATGGAAGAAGCCGTAGCGCTTGCTAAAGATTATGTAAACCGGGGTTCCTCCCCAACTTATGCCGCAAAAGCCGCCGCTTTAGAGAGCGGATTCAAAAAAAGTGACATCTACAATTATTTGGTTAACAAAAAATAGTAGCTGAATGCAAAATTTTTGTGTGCCTTACGCAACAAATTATAAATAGCGGGAAAGTATATATCATCTCCCCTGCAATAAATACTTTTTTGGAATTTAAATCTCTCGGGCGGGAAGTGGACACCCATACATTTTTATAAACAATTAAAAAGCGTGCCGTACGGCACGCTTTTTTTATTACTGCGCAAAACACAATAATTTTGTTTTAAAATTATATTTAGCCAATTTTGTCTGTTCCCATATATTTAACCAACGCTTCGGGAATGGTAACGGTGCCGTCGGCGTTCTGATAGTTTTCCAATATGGCGGCTACTGTTCTGCCAACTGCAACGCCTGAGCCATTAAGTGTATGCACACATTTTGCTTTATCGCCCTTTTCCTTTTTAAATCGGATAGCGCCGCGTCGTGCCTGATAATCCTCAAAGTTGGAGCAGCTTGAAATTTCTACAAAGCGGTTGTAAGAGGGCATCCAAACCTCTATATCGTAGGTTTTTGCCGAAGAGAAGCCCAAATCTCCTGTGCAGAGGCAAACAACCCTGTAAGGCAAGCCTAATCCCTGCAGAACCTTTTCTGCTTCATTTGTTAACTCTTCCAGCTCTTCATAAGAGTTTTCAGGGTCGGCAAACTTAACAAGCTCAACCTTGTTAAACTGATGCTGACGGATAAGACCTCTTGTATCTCTGCCTGCGCTGCCTGCTTCTGCGCGGAAGCAAGCGGAATATGCGCAGTATTTGATTGGGAGCTGCGCGCCGTCAAGAATTTCGTCACGGTGCATATTCGTTACGGGAACCTCAGCGGTAGGAATAAGGAAATAATCTGTATTATTTACCTTGAAAGCATCCTCTTCAAATTTGGGCAGCTGACCTGTTGCGGTCATTGATGCGCGGTTTGCCATAAAGGGCGGCAATATCTCGGTATAGCCATTCTCAGTATGAGTATCAAGGAAGTAGTTAATAATTGCCCTCTCAAGTCTTGCTCCAAGACCTTTATAGAAATGGAAGCGAGTGCCTGTAACCTTGCCCGCGGTTTCAGGGTCTAAAATGCCAAGCTTTGCGCCTATTTCCCAGTGAGGCTTGGGCTCAAAATCAAACTTGGTGGGCTCACCGTTGCGTCGGATTTCAGGATTGCAGGAATCATCTGCGCCGACAGGAACGCTTTCGTGCGGAATATTGGGAATGCAAAGCAAAAGCTCGCGCTGGCGCTGCTCAAGCTCACTAAGCTTAGTATTGCCTGTCTTGATTTTATCAGAAAGCTCTTTCATTTCTGACATAAGAGCAGCAATATCCTTGCCCTCCTTTTTGTACTGGGGAATTATTTTAGAATCAGCATTCTGCTTTGCTTTCATTGATTCAACCTCGCCTGTAAGCTCGCGGCGACAGTTGTCAATTTTTATAAGCTCGTCAATTTCAGCGTCAAGGTTACCTTTGCGGTTTTTAACGGCTTGTTTTACTTTTTCGGGGTTTTCTTTAATTACTTTAATATCCAGCATTTTGCTCTCTCCTATTTATTCGGTTATCTTCTTTGCAAGCTCTGCAAGCTCTTTTTCACTGTAAAATTCAACTGTTATTGTTCCTTTGCCGTTACCGGTAGGTGTTATTCTAACCTTTCTGCCGAGTTCTGATTTCATTGCAAGCTCTACTTCGGCATAAAACGACGGCTTTTTTATACTCTCTTTAGCCTTTTTATCCTTTGATGCTGCCATTTTTTCAAGCTCTCGCACCGTAGCGCCCAAAAGCGCCAATTTGAACATTGCTTCTCTGCGCGGGTCATTGGCATCAACCGCAAGCAAAGCGCGCGCATGTCCTGCCGTAATCTTGCCCTTTGAAAGCGCTTCCTTTTCATCATCGGTTAGTCCTAAAAGACGTAAAGCATTTGCTATTGCCGGACGTGATTTGCCAAGCCGCTGTGATACCTGGTCTTGCGTTAATCCGTAATTATCCATTAAGGACTTAATGCCTGCAGCTTCCTCCAGTGCGTTTAAGTCCTGTCTTTGCAGGTTTTCAACCAGTGCAATCTCGTCGCGCTGACGCTGTTCCATAGTTTTTATTATAACGGGCACCTTATCAAGCCCTGCAAGGCGGCAAGCACGCCAACGGCGCTCACCCGCTACAATCTGATATACACCGTTTGCCTTGGGTGTTACAAGTATGGGCTGAAGCAAACCATGTTCTGCTATGCTTTCACTTAACTCACTTAAAGCCTGTTCATCAAACTCTTTACGGGGCTGGTCAATATTAGGCTCAATATCCGTAAGCTTTAATTCTGTAACGCCGCTGACTGTTTCAGCATTATCAGAAAAAAGAGCGTCAAGTCCCCTGCCGAGTCCTCCTTTTTGTGCCATGCGGCTCACCTCCTGTTTTTCTTAATAAATTCCTTTGCCAAGGCGGTATAGGCACAGCTTCCTTTACCATTTGGGTCATAATACACAATAGGTTTACCGTAACTTGGCGCTTCTGAAAGCCTTACAGTACGCGGAATTGCCGTTGCATACAGCCTTTGCGGGAAATATTTTTTTAATTCTGATACAACCTGCTGTGTTAAATTTAGTCTGCCGTCATACATTGTAAGGACAACGCCTTCAATATCCAGCATAGGATTGTGTAATCTTTTTACCTGACGCACGGTTGCCATCAGCTGTGAAAGTCCCTCAAGCGCGTAAAACTCACACTGAATGGGCACAAGAATACTGTCAGACGCAATTAAGTCGTTTATTGCAATAAGGCTTAATGCCGGCGGACAGTCAATAAATATGTAATCATACTTATCTCTTACTACTGAAAGCGCGCGTTTTAATCCAAACTCACGGTTTTCCAAGGAAACAAGTTCAATTTCCGCACCGGCAAGGTCAGAGGTTGCGGGAATGATATCTGCATTTTTATATGGCGTTTTGATAATTGCCTGGTCAGCTGTAGCTTGTCCGATAAGCAATTGATATGTGGTTAAGTTCAAATTTTGCTTTGAAACACCCATACCGCTTGTGGCATTGCCTTGCTGGTCAGAATCAATAAGCAGGACCTTTTTGCCTGCCGCACCTAATGCTGCCGTAAGGTTTACGGCGGTGGTTGTTTTTCCTACGCCGCCTTTTTGATTAAAAATTGATATAATTTTACCCACTTTTTCGCCTCTTTTCAAATTTAAAAATGGATATATTCATTATATCAATCGTAATTGACTTTGTAAAGAGTGTAATACAAAAAAGTTTCACGTGAAACAAAGGTTAAACAAAAACCCGGATGTTTCACGTGAAACATTTAATTTTATTTTTTTGCGCGGGGTTTTGAAACAAGCGCCGCTAAAAAAGCAAAAACTATTGCCGCTGTTATTCCTGAAGAACAAGCAGAAAGTGCACCGCAGAATATTCCTAAAAAGCCTTTCTCATCAATTGCAAGCTTTACGCCGCTTGCAAGGCTGTATCCAAAACCTGTAAGAGGAACCGAAGCGCCCGAGCCGAACATTTTAACAAAAGGCTCATAAATACCCACAGCGGTAAGTATAACGCCGACCACAACATAGCTTACAAGTATGCGCGCAGGGGTTAATTTTGTATAGTCAATAAGTATTTGACCGATAAGACATAAAAAACCGCCCGCAATAAAAGCTTTTACACAGTTTATAAAAATATCCAATTTTATCACCGTATATATTATCTGCATATAAACATAAATTTATACATAAGTTTACATAATATAAATTATATATTTATATTTTCTGTTTTTAGCGTAATTTTAATTATTTAGTTTACATAATTTATATTATTTGGTCAATAAGTGCCTTGCTGTCCTTTTTATTCAGCACTATTTCGCATAAGGGTATTGCATTATATGCGCAAAATAGCTTTATTTTTGTAAATCCGAAAATTCTGCCGAGTACTCCCCTTTTTGCTTTTATGTTACAGATTTCATATTTATTTAAAGTAATCAGTCTTTTTACAAAAAAGCCTTTATTTATTATAAGCGTATCATCACGCAGAATAATATAATGCGAGCGCTTTAATGCTATAAGATATAAGAAAACAGCCGTTATAAGAAAAAAGAGATAAACTGCGTTGCCCGTAAGCACCGTTAATGCAGAATACACAATAAAAGAAAACAGCCGTTTTTTAAGGTAAAAATAAATCGCAGCACCGTGGGCTTTATATATCTTTGGCTTCATTTTCAACACCGCAAAGGTGTATAAGGTTTTTTGCCGATTCATTTTCAAGCGGGAAAAACAAAAAATGTGTTCCGTAGCCGTGCATACTTACGTTGCTGATACCGAAAATCCGCTCAATTACCGGGCAGGATTGTTTTATATAGATTAAACGCAGGTTTGAAAAGGCGGCTGTTCTTTTTGTAAAAATGCCGCTTTTTATAATAAGCCTGTCACCTTTAATATACATATAAAAATTATCTATCTTCATTGTGATATAAATTAAACCCGCAAATACAGCGCATAGAATTAAAACAGCTGTAAGAGTCATTTTAAAGACAAAATGTATTATAAGACATATAACAAGCAAAATAAAAAACCGTATATAATGCGGTAATATTGCGTTTTTGGGCGGCAGAAAATATTGCATTGCTATTCTCCTATATAAAAAATAAAGAACGAAGAAACTTTAATCTTCGTTCTTTATTTTGTCCCAATAATCTTTAAATTTACGCTCGGTTGCGTTGTCACCGTGAATATAATATTTTTTCCCTTTAAGGCGTTTTGGCAGGTAATCCTGCTTTACCCAATGATTTGGATAAACGTGCGGATATAAATAATGCTGTCCTTTTACAAGGGCATCTTCCCCGTCAAAATGCTTGTTTTGCAAATTTCGCGGAATGTCGCCGAAATCACCTTTTTGAACATCCTGCATTGCGGCTGCTATTGCTTCATAAGATGAGTTTGATTTTGGGCTTTGGCAAACAAGAATTACTGCGTTTGCAAGGGGCAGTCTGGCTTCAGGCAGGCCAACCTGCAAGGCAGTATCCACCGCCGCCTTAACAATAGGTATTATCATAGGATAAGCAAGGCCTACATCCTCATTTGCGCATACAAGCAAACGTCTGCAGGCAGAAGCTATATCCCCTGCCTCAAGCAGTCTTGCAAGATAATGCAGTGCCGCATCGGTATCCGAGCCGCGCATTGATTTTTGGTAAGCTGAAACAATGTCATAATGCTCATCACCGTCACGGTCATAGCGCATTGAGCTTTTTTGTGTAACCTGCCTTGCGTCCTGCTCGGTTATTATATTGCTTTTTGAACCAATGCAGGATAATACGCAAAGCTCAACTGCGTTTATTGCTTTTCTTACATCTCCGCCGCAGCCGTTGGATATAACAAGGGCGGTGGTGTCATCAATTTTTATTTTGCCTTCCCCTGCTATTTTTACTGCGCGCTTTACAACAGGCACAATCTCCTGCGGGGTGAGCGCTTTAAATTCAAAAACCGTACAACGGCTCAAAACAGCATTGTAAACGTAAAAATACGGATTTTCGGTTGTGGCGGCAATTAAAGTTACATCGCCGTTTTCAATAAACTCAAGCAAAATTTGCTGCTGTTTTTTATTAAGATACTGTATTTCGTCCAAATACAGCACAATACCGCCCTGGCCCTCTAAGGTGTTATGCTTTGCAATAATTTCCTTAATATCAGCCGTTGAGCAGACCGTTCCGTTAAGCTTGTACATGGATTTACCGACATTTTTTGCTATTATATTAGCAACGGTGGTTTTTCCTACGCCGCTTGGACCGTAAAAAATAAGGTTGGGTATTTTGCCCGACTGCATAATGTTATACAGCGCTTTACCGGGCGCTAATAAATGGCGCTGACCTGCAATCTCTTCTAAAGACCCGGGACGCACTCTGTCAGCAAGCGGCGACGGCATAAATACTCTCCCCTTTTTTGTAATTTTATTTATTATAACTCTAAAACCCAAACTGTTCAAGGGTATAATAATTTTTTAATTTTCATACCTTTAAGCGTGGGGGAATTTTATGCGAAAAACATTATTTTTAAAAAATGCGGCAATTGTTACGGTTAATACCCTATTGCTGCGGCTTGCGGGCGTTATCTTCAGGGTGTGGACCGCCGCAAAAATCGGCAGCGAAGGTATGGGACTTTATCAACTGACACTGTCAGTTTACATACTTTGTTCAACATTTGCTTCAACAGGTATTTCAACAACCGTTACCCGCCTGGTTTCTGACCGAGAGGCTTTAGGTGACTCTGCAGGCGGCAGAACATATACAAAAAAAGCTGCATTGCTTTGTATGTTTGTTTGCAGCATTTTTATACCTGTTTTATTTTTTGGCGCAGATTTTATATCAAATAATCTGTTAGGAGAAGCGCGAACTGCCGCATCTGTACAGATTTGCGGATTTGCTTTGCCTTTTGTATCGCTTTGTGCCTGTTTTAAAGGATATTTTTTAGCAAAAAGGCAGACCCTTGTCCCCTGCCTTTCACAATTAATTGAACAGAGTGTCAGAATTTTAACGGTTGTTTTTTTAATTGATAAAGCGGGTAACAGTATTGAAAAAAAAATTGCGGCATTAGTTTTAGGTGATATTGCCGCCGAAGCGGTTGCCTGTATTTTTTTGTTTATATTTTGGATTAAAAACAAAAAAGAAAAATTAAGGGGACGCGCATCATATAAAGAAATTTTACGCATTGCCCTGCCAATATCAGGCGGCAAGTATATAAACAGCTTATTACGCGCTGCAGAAAACATTTTGGTTCCCTCAAAGCTTGCCATATTTTACGCATCAAAAAGCAAGGCTTTATCGGCAATAGGCGTTATAAAGGGAATGGCACTTCCAATACTGCTTTTTCCTTATGCTCTTCTTGGGGCTACCACATCCCTGCTGCTACCCGAAATTTCTGCCGATGCGGCACAAAATCACACAAGACATATTGCATATACAACCCAGCGTGCTATAAAGCTGACTATTATTTTTTCCTGCTTTTGCGGTATGATATTTTTCTTTACGGGCGACGCTTTGGGACAGCTGATGTATAAAAATAGTGAAGCAGGAAATATATTAAAAATTTTAGCACCTCTTGTGCCGCTTATGTACATAGACAGCATAAGTGATGCTATACTTAAAAGCCTTGATGAGCAGGTAACAACCTTTAAAAATTCGGTTACCGACTCAATTATTCGGCTTGTTCTTATTTTTTTGTTCTTATCCTCAGGCGGAATAAACGCTTTTATCGGAATAATGTATTTTTCAAACCTTTATACCTCTGCACTAAATTTTTACAAAATGTATAAAATAACACACTTTAAAGCAAATATAATAAATACCTTTGCTTTACCTACGGTTTTTGCATTATTTGCAGGTTTTACAGCAAGTAGTATTCTTAATAAATTTAATTTGGGTAATGTTTCTTATATTTTTATTTTTTTTACAATAAGTATTTTGATTTATATGTTTTTACTTGTTATATTTAAACTGATAAAACGGGAAGATGTAAGTTTTAGATGAAAAAATAAAAATTCCCAATGCTAAATCATTGGGAATTTTTGGCGCGCTGTGCAGGATTTGAACCCACGACCTTCTGGTCCGTAGGTTGTCTCAAGGGCAAATCGGAGTCATTTCGGCTCCGATTTGTGCTTTTTGCCACCATTCGCTCGGCGGATATTCCGTTGTTTCCGTCCGGCCCTGCCCGTTCCAATTCCATTCTGGGTCAAAACTGGGTCAAGCGCAGTCCGGCCGAATACCGTTGACCTCCAGAGTGGAATTGATTTATATTGAGCGAGGAAGTCCGGGCAGAAAACTGTTCGGACTTTTCTCATATATTCCAAAGTTGCGGTAGAATTGGTCACAATGTAGTGGTATAATTTGAATACGAAAAGTGAGCAACAAATCGGGATTTGAGGTGGAAATATGGCATCAAGCAAGGAATACTTAGAGTTTATTTTAGGACAGCTATCTGAGTTAGAAGAAATTACTTATCGAGCTATGATGGGAGAATTTATTATTTATTATCGTGGCAAGATTGTAGGTGGTATCTATGATGATAGATTACTTGTTAAACCAGTAAAATCAGCAATTAGTTATATGCCGACAGCTCCGTATGAATTACCCTATGAGGGAGCAAAAGAGATGTTGTTGGTAGATGAAGTTGATAATAAGGAATTTTTGACAGGCTTGTTTCATGCAATGTATGATGAACTGCCAGCCCCAAAACCGAAAAAGAAGAAATAAACAATTTCCAGTTTGTCGCACTGATAAAAACCCTTTAGGAACTAAAGGACGCACTTCTATACTCTCCTATCGGGAGTATGTGCGTCCTGGGTCACTTCATTCCCGGTCAGCAGAAGAAAACTGCTCGACCGAGAATGTTGCGACACTTCGTTCCGTCAAGGTGGCTACACCACCTTGTGCCGCTAAAGCGACTATCCCCTGTGTACTTGCCGTCCGCGAACAGCATAAAATGCTGTTCGCCGCCAGCAAGTTTGAAATAATAGTTTTGATCGGAGGACAGAAAATGAAAAAAACAATAAGTGTGCTGTTAGCCGTAGCAATGATTTTTTCGCTATGTGCCTGTTCGCAAAATAAACAATCTGGGATATCTATCAAACCTACTGAATTTTCAGAAGAAACATTGGAAGTTCTTGACCTGTTCGATGATGAAATTCAATTCTTTGATATATCGCTCGATGAGAATGTGAAATCTTTTGAGAGTTCGGTTTGGGTATATCGTGATGGTGAGTGGTTTGAAGATGGTAAGACACACGGAAACAACGATTCCTTAGGTAAAAGAATAGCGATAAGATTGACCGAAAACAGCTATGAGCTATACAACATTTCTGATAATGGTCATGAGAAATACAGTTATCCTTCTTTAGATACACTGTTTGAAGAATCAATGGGAATTGGCTACTCAAAAATCGACCGAGAGATACCAATAGAGCTGAACAAAGAAATTCCTATTTGTGTTAAAATTGGAACTTCTTCAAACCGGATGGAAGTTTTGGACATAACAGAGGATTTTAGAAAAATAGAATGTGATGCAGGAATAGCTGTGACAATTACAGTTTCTGATGAAATTGTAGAGTAAGCAGTTATATAACAATTAAATACAAAAACTGACCGTTGACTGGTCGCACTATGCGAAAAGTTGACGGTCTTTTTTATCCCCAAAATCAAAAAAGGAGGTCAATCACAATGACAAAACCGAAAACCCTTGAACAGCTTCGGACCGAAAAGGAACGAGCCGAGACGCAGCTTGCACAGGAACAGCACAAGCTGGAGCGTCTGGAGAACCGAAAGAAGTATCTGGAACAGGGCATACAAGTCGCAATTTCGACAGAAACGGAAAAGATCACGCAGCCCAGCGGGGCCGCGGCGCCTCGGGACAGCGACACGCATAAGCGCATCGCTGTCCCGAAGGCTTTCTGCGTTCTTCGAGAGCACACCCGGCCAAGACCCAAAAGCGGCAAAGTTTGCCGTTCTGACATCTGGCCACGCAGGGTTTCCGAAACGTGTGGAACGCTCCGAGGGTAGTGATACCACCCCCACCTCGCACGTTCAGAAAGTACTGCGCACAGAGTGAAAAAACAGCAACATCACCAAGTTGCAAACAGATCACGCAGCCCAGCGGGGCCGCGACGCCTCGGAACAGCGACGCGCATAAGCGCATCGCTGTTCCGAAGGCTTTCTGCGTTCTTTGGGAGCACCCCCGACCAAGCCCCAAAAGCGGCAAAACTTGCCGTTCTGATACCCGGCCCGGGGATGTTTGTGAACGTGCAGAACGGTCCGAGGGTAGTGATACCACCCCCATCCGAAACGCCCCCTGTTTCGGCGTGTGAGCCGCTGTGTGCGATCCTGTTGGCAAAGCCGAGTGTGTACCCGCCGCAGCCCCTTGAAACGAACGTTGCGGCGTTTGTGGGAGAAGTTGAAAGATGCGATGAAAAGCGGTTTGAAACAGCGTTGTGCCGGTAACTTTTTGGCGATAGTTGCGGGAACGATTTTGAGCGAAAAGCTGAACTTTACAGGAGGG
>CAKSST010000020.1 GCA_934489895.1 uncultured Eubacteriales bacterium
ACTTTCTGTTCACAACAGAAACTATAACAACTTTCCGATGCGTCCACTTAATTGGAAATCTCCTGCCCAATTTATTAGGGCTTTTATTCAAAATGGAGAACTTTTCTAATTTTGTAACACATCATTGACAAACCTACAAAAATTTTATTTAACTGATAATATGAGCCATTGAAAAAAATATAAATTTATGTTAGAATTTTTTGGTATAAAATTATAATAGAAGGCGCAAAAATGAAACGTTACTGGAAGTATATAAAACCTTATTTATCATCTTTTATTTTAGGCCCGCTTTGTATGATTATAGAAGTAATCGGCGAGATTATAATGCCGTTTTTATTAAGTAAAATTATTGATAACGGCGTATCTGGCGGACAAGGGACCACCTATATAATAATTTTAGGCGTAACCATGGTAATTACCGCTCTTGCAATGATGATTGGCGGTGTTGGCGGTGCGTATTTTGCCGTAAAATCTTCCACAGGCTTTGCAAATGATTTACGCAAGGATTTATTCAATAAAATACAAAAGTTCTCATTTGCAAATATTGACAGCTTCAGCACAGGCTCGCTTGTTACAAGACT
Source organism: uncultured Eubacteriales bacterium (assembly GCA_934489895.1). Lineage (GTDB taxonomy): Bacteria > Bacillota > Clostridia > Oscillospirales > Acutalibacteraceae > CAKSST01. Next base: position 582 of record CAKSST010000020.1, read on the forward strand.
GACTAATGATATAACTATGCTGCAAAACATAATACAGATGTTTTTGCGTATGGCATTACGCTCACCTGGTATGCTTATCGGTGCGCTGATTATGGCATTTACCTTAAACCGTCAGCTCGCAATGATTATTCTTATTATTGTGCCCATTCTTGCAACGGCAATTTTCTTTATTATTAAAACCGCATTCCCCCGCTTTACCTTAATGCAGAAAAAACTTGATAATCTAAACATTTCTGTTCAGGAAAATCTTACAAATATTAGAGTTGTAAAATCATTTGTAAGAGAAGAGTATGAAGAGGAAAAATTTGAAGCAATAAGTTATGATTTAAAAGAAAAAACCATCCAAGCAATGAAAATTGTTATTTTTACAATGCCTGTTATGAACTTAGCAATGAACATTACAACATTAGCAGTAGTATGGCTTGGCGGCAATCAGATTGTAATAGGCAATATGAGCACCGGTGTTCTTACTGCTTTTATAAACTACGTTACGCAGATTCTTATGTCATTAATGATGGTTTCAATGATAATTCTCAACAGTTCACGCGCCATGGCATCCGCTAAACGTATTAATGAAGTGCTTGATACTGATATTGATTTAACCGATGATATGGCAAACAATAAAGACGCCGTTGTAACTGACGGTAAAATTGAGTTTAAGGATGTTTGTTTCAAATACTTTAAAAACAACAAAAAACTTGTTCTCGATAATATTAATCTAACTATAGAACCCGGTGAAACTGTTGGCATTATCGGTCCTACCGGAAGCGGAAAGTCAAGCTTGGTTTCACTTATTCCCCGACTTTATGATGTTGATAGCGGTGACGTTTTAGTTGACGGAATTAACGTAAAGGATTATTCTCTTAAAAGTCTGCGCAAAGGTGTAGGAATTGTTCTGCAGAAGAACGTTCTTTTTTCAGGCAGTATTAAAGAAAATTTACTGTGGGGTGACGAATCTGCCGACGATGCTACAATTGCCGCCTTTGCTGATTATGCTCAGGCACACGGATTTATCGAATCCTTTGCTGATGGCTACGATACTCAGTTAGGTCAGGGCGGCACTAACGTTTCAGGCGGCCAAAAACAGCGTCTGTGTATTGCGCGTACTTTGTTAAAGCGTCCTAAAATATTAATTTTTGACGATAGTACAAGCGCTGTCGATACAGCTACTGAAGCCAGAATTAGAAAAAGCTTTACTACTGATTTAAAAGGTATGACAAAAATAATTATTGCGCAGCGTATCTCCTCAGTAATTGATGCCGACAAGATTGTTGTAATTGAAGACGGAAAGATAGTCGGTATCGGCAAGCACGATGACCTTATCGACAAATGCAACGCTTATACCGAAATTTATTATTCCCAGATGGAAAAGAAGGTGACTGCGCAATGAGCAAAATTATTAATGACCGAAAAGAACAACTTTTGCGCAGATACTCAAGCAATAATTTTTATAACAATGCAGGAAAAATGCCAGGGGCTCACGTCGGTCCAAAAGGTAATCCCGGCAAAATGATGGGCGGTAAACCACAAAATTCTTTATCTGCCGTAAAAGAATTATTTAGATACATAGGCTCCGATTCCAAAAAGATGTTCATTGTTTTTCTTTGCGTTATTATCGGCGCTGTCGCCAATTTAGGTGCAAGCTATGTTTTAAGACCCGTAATTAATAATCTTATATCTACCGAAATAACTTCACAACAAAAAATTACAGATTTGATTTTAGGTCTTGCGTTAATGGCAATAATTTATCTTACGGGTATTCTCTGCGCATATTTACAGCAAAGAATAATGATAAGTGTTTCTCAGAAAGCAATAGTTAGAATACGTAAAGATTTGTTCACTAAAATTCAGCAGCTTCCCATAAAATATCACGATACACATTCAATCGGTGATATTATGAGCCGTTTTACCAACGACCTTGATTCCGTTGGTGAAATGCTTAATAATACGCTTGCAAGCTTTATTTCAGGTGTAATCAGCCTTGTAGGCACCGTTATATTAATGTTTATTACAAACTGGATACTAGCAATAATTACTATTGTCACTGTTCCCCTATTATTTTATGTTGGCGGATTTATAGGACAAAAAAGCCGCAAATATTACAAATCACAGCAACAGGCTCTCGGTGCTGTAAACGGATATATTGAGGAAAGTGTTACAGGACAAAAGGTTATTAAAGTATTTTGCCACGAGGATGTTGCCTCTGAGGAGTTTGGTATTTTAAGTGATGATTTACATCAAAAACAAAGAAAAGCTCAGTTTTTTGGCGGTATAATGGGACCTGTTATGGGCAATTTAAGTCAGGTAAGTTTTGCTCTTTCGGGTACGGTAGGCGGTATATTATGCCTCACATCAAATTTTGATATAGGCGGTCTTACAATTTTCACAAACTATTCACGCCAATTTTCCCGTCCTATAAGCGAGCTTTCAATGCTTATGAACACCATTTTCTCCGCGCTGGCAGGCGCCGAACGTGTGTTTGATGTATTAAATGAAGCACCCGAAACACCTGACAGCCCTGACGCTGTACGCATTTGCTCTGAAAACGACGTTTATGATGATGCTGTTGTTATTAAAGGCGAAGTTATGCTTGAAAATGTCAGCTTCGGCTACAATCCCGATAAAACTGTTCTTAATAATATAAACATTCACGTAAAACCCGGACAAAAAGTTGCTTTTGTTGGCTCTACAGGCGCAGGCAAAACTACAATTACAAATCTTATTAATAGGTTTTATGACATTGATAACGGTAGTATTTATATTGACGGTATCAATGTTAAAAACATAAGTCGTGATTCTTTAAGACGAAATATTACTATGGTTTTGCAGGATACGCATCTGTTTTCTGATACGGTTATGGAAAATATTCGTTACGGCAGACTTGACGCGACTGATGAAGAAGTTATTGAAGCCGCAAAGATTGCAAGCGCACACTGGTTTATTGAGCGTCTTGAAAACGGTTATAATACCAAGCTTGAAGGAGACGGTGTAAACTTAAGCCAGGGCGAAAGACAGCTTTTAAATATCGCAAGAGCTTCTATTTCAAAGGCTCCTATTCTTATTCTGGATGAAGCTACAAGCTCGGTTGATACCCGAACAGAAAAGCTTATAGAATGCGGTATGGACAGTCTTATGAAAAATCGCACCACATTTATAATTGCTCACCGTCTTTCTACCGTCCGCAATGCAGACTGTATTATTGTTTTAGAGCATGGTAGCATTATTGAGCAAGGAACTCACGAGGAACTGCTTGAATTAAAAGGCAGATATTATCAGTTATATAATGGCACGGTCGAACTTGACTAGTTAGTATTGTTTTTTATATTTATGTGTGTTATTATCAGTATATAAATAATCGTAAAGGGTGTTGTTATGAAAAAGATTTTGTCCGTAATTCTTGTGATTGCTCTTACCTTCTCTGTATGTCTTGTTTGCGGCGGTTGCCTGGATAACGAAACCGCTCTTGTAGTATCCAATAACGGAGAGCAAATCAAGTATTCAATTGACGATTTACTTGCATTAGTCACCCAAAAGATTTCCGTATCCTGGCTTGATAGTAACGGTCAGACGGGTAATGAAATTTTTAAAGGAATATATTTTTCTTCTCTTATACCTTACACCGATGCAATCGGCCTCAACAATATTTCCTACACTGTCACAGATGCAAGCAAAGAAAAACATATTTATGATAAGCTTATAAACAATAAAGGTACAGATAATTATTCTCCGTTTATTGCGTTTAACAATGATAATACCTCTTTTTCTGTAATATACCCTCAGCTTACTATTGATATGGTAAACAAAGACTTATGGGTTTATGATGTTAAAAAAATTGATCGTATTTCAGAAAAAATTGTCCTTTCTCTTTCTGTAAACGATTATGAACGGCAGTTTTCTGAAAAAGAATTAAATAAATTTAAAACCGTAAAACAAAATTATATCTGGACAGATTCAGCCGGTCAGAGCGGAGAAACCGAGTTTGAGGGCATAACCTTTGATAAACTTGGTATAAACTTACCTTTAACGGATTTTATGATGGTTGTTGAAGATATTGACGGTGTTGAGTATAACTATGATGTTGATATGGATTTCCAGCTTGACAGGCTTTCAAACTATCTTGACGTTGAGCTTAACAAAAATATGTCACAAAAGGATTTAAAAAATGCAATCAATTCTTCAGATATTTATTTCCCCGAGCTGATGATTTCAGTTATGAAAAATGGCTCTTTAGTGCTTCCAATCCCGCAAATCAGCGGTGATTATAATAAGGAAGATTGGGTTTATAATGTTGTTTCAATAAGCATTGAAACCGATGTTAAAAATTAATTTTCATTAGTAAAATCGCGCAAAGCAAAGCTTTGCGCGATTTTTGTATAGCGAAAACCACGCGATAGTCAAGTGGTTTTAATATTTTGCGTCTTTTGTATTATTTACTTGAAAAAACAAACATTAAGGTATATAATATAATCTAACTTGAAACAGGAGGTAATGTTTTGAATATTTTAAAAAAAATGATTAAAAAATTTAAAAGTTATTCCAAAACTAAAAAAATTGTTATTTCAATAGTTGCAGTTTTACTGATTTTGTTAATCATAGCAATCAGTACATTTTTTATTGTTTTCAGATATAAATATAACAGTATGTTTGGTATATCAGGCTCTGAATTAGGTGTTACCGAAGAAAATCTTCCAGACGGTATTACAAACATTGCCCTCTTCGGCGTAGACAGCCGTTCAAAAAACAAATTTACGGGCAACACTGATTCTATTATGATATTAAGCGTTGATACCGTTCATAAAAAAATCAAAATTACTTCTATTATGCGTGACAGCCTTGTAAAAATAAAAGGGTACTCCCCTTACAAAATTAACTCTGCTTACGCAAAAGGCGGACCTACTCTTGCCATCAACACATTAAATCAGAACTTCGGTCTTAATATTACAGAGTATGCCACAATTAATTTTTCAGGCATGTCTAAAATAATTGATGCTGTCGGCGGTATCGAGGTCGAGCTTACTAGCGCTGAGGTAAAGGACGCAAACATTCATATTAAATATATGGCACAAGAACAGGATGTTAAGCCAACTTATATTAAAGATTCAGGCGTACAACTACTCAACGGCTTACAGGCGGTAAGTTTTACAAGAATACGCCACGTTGCAACTGTTAACGGCGTTAATAACGACTACGGACGTACCGACAGACAGCGTTATGTTATGAATCAGCTTTTCAATAAAGCATTGACCCTTTCTACGGGTGAACTTACAAAGCTTGTTAAAACCTGCTTACCTTATGTTGAAACATCATTGAATTATCTTGAAATTATTAATCTCGCCGGTGCTTTAATGATTGACGGCATACAGTTTTCGCAAATGCGCATACCACAGCAGAAGTATGTAATAAGCGGTATGAATGTGCGCGGCGGCGCAACTGTTTACTATAGTCTTGAGTATGCAAAAGATGTTTTGCACGCATATATATATGATGATATGACTTACGAAGAATTTAAAGAGAAAAACGGCATTGATAAAACAGGCTGGTATAACCCTTCTGCGTATTCCAATAATAAAAACATTGCAGATGTAAGTTCAGAAATTCAGCAACAAAATGATATTTCGTCATATTATCAAATGATTGAAAGCGAGCACAATATGACAACAACGTCCTCATCAGATGCGCAATTCAATTCATCGAATATTGCAGATTCATCCTCGATAGTAAATTCTTCAAGTTCGCAAAATTCCGCATCCGTGCCTAATATTACAACACCTGATGATGAAACATCCCAAAATCCTGCGGATAAAGTAACATCATTTTTACATCCACAGACATCATCCGACAACTCAGCAGCTCAATAATCAAAAACAGCAGTAAAAGTTTGAAGTGAACCCCAAAGTTCAGACAAAATTTAATATTAAATTGTTTGCGAATGAGTTCGGAATTGTACCGGGCTCATTTTTTTAGTTTTAGAGAAACTCTTTCGTTATTGTAGTAATGAATATATTTCTTTAATTTATCAATGAAAGTGTTAACGTTTTCGAATTTTTCGCCGTAGAAGATTTCAACCTTAAGCCTACCGAAAAAGTTTTCCATAGACACGCCCTTCTCATTCATACCATCAAGGCAGATAAATGGAGCTGTCAGACTTGCTAGCTCTTTAAGGCAATAGACTTATATCCGTCCTTTGGTGCACAGTAAACCAACATAGCAGATGTATATTTTCTAAAATCGTAATTACGTCCCATATGAACGTCGCCGTCCGTATCAGTCAGAGTAAACGCCGTACAGCCGAAATGGGGTGCTTTGATCTTCACAGGCAGTAGCGGAAGAGCCTCTTTCAGAATCGCATCGATCATCGTCTGATCGTCCTTAATGCCGTAATCGATAATATCGTCAATATTGTAATTGTATTTGACATCCATGCGATAGAGATTGTATCCATCCGCATAATCCGTAAGCTGCTCAATGCTGCCGACGGTCTGGATCCTTGTGAAATGGAGTCCCGAAAACGCAAGCAAGACGACTAAAACGACCGCCAGAATTGCCAACTAAACAATCAAAATACGCTTCTTCACTTTATTCATGTCTTTTTTTCCTTTTCGGTTCGGTATTAACACCTTTGATTACGGTGACAATCAGCAGACCGCCGCTGACAAAGAGAAGCGCAATCCACATCGCAAGGTTGCTGTTGTCTCCGGTCTGCGGAGATTTGCTATCGTCGGGCAGTTTCGCTATTACGGTGTCTGCCTTAGCGATCTCTTTCGTTGCCGCAGCGTCCTTGTAATACTTGCCGCAGCCGGAGCAGTACCAGTATTTGATATTGCCCTCGGCGGTCTTGGTCGCCGCCTTTGCCGGGAAGTGTTTCAAATCTGCATGGCTGTTCGTAGCAAGTGCGCCGTATTCGTTGCCGCAGTATTCGCAGATAGCCTTGCTTGTGCAGGTTGCCTCGCCGCCTGTATGCTCGGAGAGTGTCGCACCGCAGATGTCGCAAATATGGTCTTTGGGGACGGCGTCGGTATGCTTGCTCATGAGCGCAACGGTCTTGCTTACAAAGAATTCAAACCCGTCGGCTGTCTTTGCACCTGCGTATACCTTGAAGCTGTTTTCGCTCGGTTCATACCACTCCAAAGACACAACACCGTGCGGTTCATTGTTTTCGATGATGGCCGGAAGCCCATCAACGCCTTTGTTTTCAAACTCATAACCGTAGACGGCGTCGGTTGCGCCCTCCGGCAAAGTAAAGCTGAATTTGTAATCCTGCGTTACGCAAACCGAGTCCGCACCGTTTATTGTAATGGTCGGAATATCCTTTTTCGCAGTTTCATCATCACAGAATTTGCACTTCTTCCAGTACTGTCCGTTTTCGCTCTGCCATTCATAATTGTGTCCGTTATTCACCGTTACGGTAATTTCGGCAGATACATTACCCGCCTTGTCGGTGGCAACGATTTTCTGTGTTCCCTCTGCCGGATTCAGTTTAAACTGTTTGTTTGCATCGAGTGTAACCGCTGTGCCGTTTACTTTCACACTTTCAATATACTCTTCCGTAACGGTAACCGTCTGTGCTTCGCAGTAGGTCTTGCCGTTTTCGATACCCGAGATGACAGGAGCAGTATTGTCCAGTATCCAATCGTTCTGTAACACACCGGTATCAGGGTCTAAGTAAATCCACTGACCCTCCCAACCGGGGATATCATTGCGCCAGCCGGTCAACTTGACACCGTCCTTGAGATAATACTTCTGCCCGTTTTCTTCCACCCAACCGTCCTTCTGCGGTTCAAGTTCTGTCATTCGAAGCGTCAAGGTGTCTTCTTTCTGGATGTTGTAATCCGCCAATGTTCTTCCGTCCTCCAGAATTTCACCGTCAAACATTAAAATCTGTTGCGTTACAGGATATCCGGTTTGGGCGCTGATCTTTTCCTTGACATTTTCAATGCTATCGCCGCTTTCCACTTCAAGCGTCAATCTAACCGCACCGGTAACTTTCAGAACTACAAAAATCTGCATGGCGTTTGCGGAAATCGGTACAAGCATAAGCACCATACAAATGCTAAGCACTATGCTTAAAATTCGTTTTTTCATGAAACCTACCTCCTAAGAGATTGTTTTTGAATTTGACTTATTCTGTAACAGTGCCCTGTTTTGCTTTCGGGTTATATTTCATTATAAAGAGTTCAAGAGTTTCTTTGATTGTTTCTATCTGTGATTTCAAATAAAATTCATCTTCAAACAGTGCGTAATGAACGCAGGCTCTGACCAGAATGAAAATCAGCGGCGTGAGTTTTTCATAGGGAATACCCGGCTTTGGCTCCAAACTTTTTGCGTATTCAGTATATCTCATGTCTGCACCCTCAAAAAATTTCTTGCCGTACTCTCGGTATTTTGGGTGGGTGTAGATTTGATACATCAGGCGGTATTTCTTTCCGTGCTTTTTTGCAGTCCAATAGGGTATCTCGTCCATAAACCGCTTCAAGTCCTCCGCATTCGTGGGGGCTTTCGCCATAAACTCATCTTCTACCTTGCTCATACAGTATTCGGTGGACTGAATGATAAGGTCATCGAGATTGTCAAAATACTGATACAGGTTCGCAACACTGCAGCCGCAGGCGTCCGCAATAGCTTTTACGCCCACAGAGGAAAATCCGTTTTCCGCATAGCAGTCAAAGCATTTTTCCATGATCTCGATTGTTTTTGCCCTGCGGGCTTCTTCATTTACTGTGCGCAATAGATTTCCTCCTTCGCTGACAATAAAGTTAATGGTCATTAATATAATACTGTTTTCGCTATACTATGTCAACAGGGTATAGCAAAAATAATATTTTTTTCAAGTTTTTAGAACCGCTGAATCTTACATTCATCTTTCGGTCAGTTCCTTTCGCATTTTCTCGTATGCGCCGTTTATAATCTGAAAAACGGTATCGGGTGAAAATAACATATGCTCGGCGTCGAGGTCTATATAGGCTTTGCTTTTGCGAAACAGATTGACCGAATTGCCGTTTTCGGCTTTACTGAGTTCATAAATTCCTTAACATTCCGGGCAAAAACCGAGATGATCGGCAACCATACTGCGTTCACGGTAATCAAGACTTTCGTAAGCGGAAAACAGTGCTTCTGCATGCCACTCTATTTTTGCCATTTTCATAATTGACCTCCTATGTTTTATTGCTTGTGGTTGGCAGACCTTTTGCATTGTACTATAGTAGTTCATTTTTACTCATCGGCAAAAGCCTTCACGGAACCACTCACTTAGCGAGTGGTTTTTTGATGCAAAAAAAAATATGCACCTCAAAAAGTTTCTAACTTTTTGGGGGGCATATCAGTTTTATTGCTGGTGTTTTTTATATAATCTTTGAAATGAAGTTAATTGTAAAGCACAAAACAATTCCTATAATCATTGGTAATATAAAAGAAACTGTTGTCCATTTTAAACTTTGCGTTTCTTTTTTAATAGTAAGTAATGTTGTTGAACAGGGCCAATGGAACAGAGTAAATATTAATAAGCATATTGCCGTAACAGCGGTCCAGCCGTTTGATACAAGCAAATCCTTCAATACACCTAAATCGTCGATGCTGATAAGTGAATCTTTTGCGGTATATGCCATAATAATTATCGGCACAACAATTTCATTGGCAGGTAAACCCAATATAAACGCAAGAATGATAACACCGTCAAGTCCAAGCAGCTTTCCAAATGGATCTAAAAAGTTTGAAATAAGTATTAATAAAGACTGCCCGCTGATGTCTATATTGGCAAGTATCCAAATAATCAGGCCTGCAGGCACTGCAGAAATTAATGCTCTGCCCAGAACATAAACTGTTCTGTCAAGTAAAGAACGTATAATCACCTTAAAAAACTGTGGTTTTCTGTAAGGCGGTAACTCTAGAGTAAATGAAGAAGGCTCCCCTTTTAATAAAGTTACAGATAATATATTTGAAACCAATAATGTTACAAAAACACTTAATAATATAAGCGCCGTAAGGTATATGGCAGATAAAAAAGATGCATTTGACGCTTCTACTACAAAAAACATAGATATTATAGAAATAAGCATCGGAAACCTGCCGTTGCACGGCATAAAGCTGTTTGTAATAATAGCAATCAGTCTTTCACGCTTGCTTTCAATAATACGGCATCCAACCACACCTGCAGCATTACAGCCAAAGCCCATACACATTGTTAATGCTTGTTTACCGCAAGTTTTACTTTTTTTAAAACAACGGTCAATATTAAATGCAACTCTCGGTAAATATCCTATATCTTCAAGTAATGTGAAAATCGGAAAGAATATTGCCATTGGTGGAAGCATTACTGAAACTATCCACGCAACAACTCTGTATACGCCAAAAACCAGACAGTCCACTATAAAAGTATTTAATCCGGTTTTAAGTAAGAATGAAAAAATTGGCTGTTCAAGTCCCAACAAAAAGCTGCTTATTACTTTTGACGGATAATTGGCACCGATAATTGTTATCCAGAATACTACTGCAACCATTACTAGCATAATAGGAATAGCAAAAGTTTTTCCGGTTAATATTTTATCGATTACATCATTATGCGAACGATTGCATTTTTTATAAAATACACAGTCTTTTGTTAATTCATGAGCCGACTGTACCTCTCTGGTTACGGTTATTTCTGTAAGAATCTGGGATGTAATATTATTTTTTGCCAATATTTCTTCGGCAGGTTTTATTGTTGAATTAATATTATCTATTTGTTTATCAGTAAAATTATAGTTCTCTTTAAGAGAATCAATAAAAATTTCATCACGCTCAAGCAGTTTTAATGATAACCATCTTGTATTTATATGTTTGAACACATCGTCTATATCCGGCTGTATTTTATTTATAGCTTCTTCAACAGCTGCGTTGTATTCTAACTTTAAATTAGATTTTTCTTTTAATTCGAAAATTCGTTTTTTGAGCTTTTCTAAACCTTTTTTATTACGGGCACTTATTCCTACAACAGCAACTCCAAGCGCTTTTTCAAGTTTTTTAAAATCAATTGACACACCTTTATGCTTTGCTTCATCAAGCATATTAACGCAAATTATGACCTTTGATGTAATCTGCATTATCTGCATCGCTAAAATTAGATTTCTTTGTAAACAGCAGGCATCACACACAACAATTACTGCATCAGGCTGACCAAAGCAAATAAAATCTCTTGTAACAGTTTCTTCTGCTGACCGAGACATAAGCGAATAACATCCGGGTGTATCAACTAATGTGCAACCTTTATTTTTATAATTAAAGTGTCCTTTTGCTCCGGCAACAGTTTTGCCAGGCCAATTTCCTGTATGCTGTTTTAATCCTGTCAGCGCATTAAACACCGTGCTTTTTCCAACATTAGGATTTCCTGCCAACGCTACAATTATATCATTCTCATCCTGCTTTTCAGTAAGTTTACAGGATAAATAAGCAGCTTTACCGGTTGATTTTGCCGTCAAGCCCATATAAACACACCCCTATATTAAATAAACTCCAATGCATGCGGCATCTTCTTTTCTTAATGCAATTACCGCACCGCATATCAAATATGCCTTAGGGTCACCAAGAGGACTAATCATATTACATTCAACAGTTGCTCCTTCAATTAACCCAATATCCATTAATCGACGTTTCATAAAATTTTTATTTTGTAAATATAACACTCTTCCCTTTTGTCCTTTTTTCAATTTATCAAGTGTTGTAATCTTCTCTTTCAAATCTTTCAACCTCCTTTATTATTCAAGAATAACATCATACGTTTTTATTATACGGTTGTAAAATATAATTGTTACAGCATGAAAAAAAGTTGTTTTTAATATTGACCATATTCTGCTGGACAACGGTCAAAATATATGTTAAAATTAATAAAAACTTGTTGAAAGAAGTGAAATATTATGAATGCTGAAAAAGCTTACCAAATTGCCAAAGAGCAATATGCTGCTATCGGAGTAGATACTGACGCGGTTCTTAAAAAACTTTCTGAAATTAAAATCTCAATGCATTGTTGGCAGGGCGACGATGTTGGCGGCTTTCTTTTCAAGGATATTGAATTAAGCGGCGGTATCCAAACAACAGGTAACTATCCCGGCAAGGCTGAAAACGTTGAACAGCTGCGTCAGGATATTGAAAAAGCGCTTTCTCTTATTCCGGGCAAACACAAATTAAACCTTCACGCAATTTATGCTGATACTGACGAAAAGGTTGACCTTGATAAATTAGAGCCTAAGCATTTTGCAGGCTGGGTTGAATGGGCTAAGAAAAACGATATGGGTCTTGACTTTAATCCTACTTGCTTTTCTCATCCCATGGCAGATTCGGGCTTCACCATTTCAAGTGCTGATGAAAAAGTACGTAAATTCTGGATTGATCACTGCATTGCTTGCCGTAAAATCGGTGAATATTTTGGTAAAGAGTTAGGTCAAACCTGCGCTATTAACTATTGGTTCCCTGATGGTTATAAGGATATCCCGGTTGACCGTATGGGTCCCCGCGCTCGTATGAAATCAGCTCTTGATGAAGTTTTTGCCGAGGATATTGATCCCAAATACTTGGTTGAGGCTATTGAAAGTAAAGTATTCGGCATTGGCGCTGAGAGCTATACCGTTGGCTCTAACGAATTCTGTGTTTCTTATGCTGTAGCGAACAACAAGCTTGTTTGCTTAGACGCAGGTCACTACCATCCCACAGAGGTTATCTCTGATAAAATACCTACTGTTTTGCTCTTTACAGACCGTCTGGTGCTTCATGTAAGCCGTCCTGTAAGATGGGATAGTGACCATGTTGTTATTCTTGATGACGAACTTATGGCTATTGCTGATTCTCTTGTAAGAAACAACCTTGTTGACCGCACCCACATCGGTCTTGACTTCTTTGATGCAAGCATTAACAGAATTGCCGCTTGGGTTATCGGTATGCGCAATATGCAAAAAGCTTTGCTTAAAGCTCTTCTCACACCTATTGACAAAATGATAAAGATTGAGCTTGACGGTGATTACACATCAAGACTCGCTCTTACCGAAGAGTATAAAACATATCCCTTTGGCGCTGTTTGGGATTATTTTTGCGAGAAAAACGGTGTTCCTGTTGGTACCGCTTGGCTTGACGAAGTTAAGCAGTATGAAAAAGACGTTCTTTCGAAAAGATAGATTTTTTCAAATTTATAAAGACATAAAAAATAACAACAATAATATATAAAATATAGATTTATCAAGAAAACTGATTTCGTTTTTCAAACGAAATCAGTTTTGTATTTATTTAATGTATTCCGTAAAATACAAAATTTCTCCTATGGTTTTTTAAAGTTTTACCATAGAAGAAATACTTTTATTTATTAATTTACAGACTTGTTAACAGCTTAGCTAGATTATTTATTATAATTCTGTTAATAATAAGTTTAAAAGGACGTGATAATGTGAAAGAAAGCTATAATTTGTTAAACAGCATTTACAATAATACTGATATGGGCATTACATCCATTTACAAATTGCTTGAAAACGGCAGTAAAAATGAATCCTTTCGTGAACAAATAAAACACCAGGCAAATGAGTATCAAGAGATCAAAAACGAAGCAGAAAATATGTTAAAACAAAAAGGAACTCATCCAAGAGGAATTAATGCGTTTTCAAAAAAGATGGCTGATATATCTGTTAAAGCGAATGTTAACTCTGATATCGGTGTAGCACATTGCGCTGAAATGATGATTAAAGGCAGTACTATGGGTATTAATAAAATTGCAAAGGGTATGCGGGAAAATAACAATATAACAGAAAAAGAGCGCAGACTTGCCGAAAAATTACTTAATACTGAGCAGGAAAATATTGAAAAACTTATAAGATTTTTATAAAGACGAATACAAAAAACAGCGGCAAATCTCGCCGCTGTTTTTTGTATCATAAAGAAATTCTTAGTGCCATATTATATTCATTTAAATCAAGACTTTTCTTCATATTTAATGCTTCAAAAATATCATAATCAACAATTTTATCGTCTTTAACTGCAACAATACGGTTACCTATTCCCTGCGCCAACAGTTGCACGGCAAGATAACCCATCTTTGTTGAAACAATTCTGTCTTTTGCGTCAGGCGCACCGCCGCGCTGCACGTGGCCAAGAATGGTTGCCCTTGTTTCAATACCCGTTTCTCTTTGTATGTCATGTGCAAGCTCTTCAACGTGGCCAATGCCCTCAGCTACCGCAATGATAAAATGACGTTTACCGCTCTTTTTTGCAACATTAATCTTTTCAATGATATCGTGATAAAAATCAAAAGGTAACTCAGGCACAATAATAGCAGTTGCGCCAACAGCAATAGCGGTTGAGAGGGTTAAAAAGCCTGCCTTGTTACCCATAATTTCAACAACAGAGCAACGGCTGTGGGACATCATAGTATCGCGCAGCCTGTCGACCATATCAATAGCCGTGTTACATGCCGTATCATAGCCAATAGAATAATCAGAGCAAGCAATATCGTTATCTATAGTGCAAGGAATTCCAACGCAGGGTATTCCCCTTTCGGACAAATCGCGCGCACCGCGGAAAGAGCCGTCACCGCCTATAACAACAACACCGGATATATTACGCTCTTTACATACTTCAACAGCTTGCTGCATGCCCTCTTCAGTTTTGAAACGGGGTGAACGTGCCGTACCAAGCATAGTACCGCCATGGTGTATAATATCAGATACCGACCTGATATTAAGGTCTATTATATTATTATCCATTAAACCGTCAAAGCCTCTAATAACGCCTTTTGCTTCAAGACCGTAGGAGGCTGCAGCACGAACAACCGCACGTATGGCAGAGTTCATACCAGGCGCGTCGCCGCCACTTGTTAATACCGCAATTGATTCCTTTTCCATAACAAATTACTCCTTTTATTTTATAAATAAGACGTTGTTTTTACCAACACAGTCTGAAAGAACATTAATTAATTCATCAGAGGGTGTAATACATAAATTGTTTGGTGCTGCAAAACGTTTGCCGTCAGCAGTTACAATATAAACCTGATAATTGCCATTATATCTTGACAAAATACTTTTAACCTTGGCAAACATAGGTGAATCTATAGTGTCAACCTTAATGTAAAGACCGCTTTTAACGTTACTGCGGTTTTTAGCGGACAAAACAGCAGAATTAACACTTTCAATAATATCACAAATAATTTCTGCATTTCTATCTTCACGGGCAGATATTTTACCGTGTATTACAACAATATTACCCTTTGTAATAAGATGCCTGTACTCAGAATAGGTTTTTGAGAAAAGAATACAATTGATAACAGAATATTTATCTTCAGCGAATATTGTAACAATTTGTTGATTGCTTTTTGTTAACACAATCTTAAAATCAGAAATAATTGCAAAATATTTTACCCTGCTTCCGTCCGGAAGCTTTCCGCCAATAATATCAGAAGATTTTGTAAAAGCATTGTTTTCATAAACTGATGAATAATCATCCAGCGGATGTCCCGAAAGATAAAGACCTGATGATTCTTTTTCAAAAGCAAGCAAATCAGCGCGCGGCAGTTCATCAACAACCGGTAAAATATAATCATTGTTCTGCTCATCGCCAAACAAGTTCATTTGTCCGCCTGCTGAATACTTTTGCTCACGTTCAACCTGGTTAATAACAATATCAATCGCGCGCAGCATACTGCAGCGGTTTTGCTCAAGACCGTCTAAAGCGCCCGCTTTAATAAGACCCTCAAGCGCTCTGCGATTAAGCTGTGATTTATGCAATCTTGAACAAAAATCATAAAGTGAAGTATATTTTCCTTCACGTTGACGTTCAGCAATAAGTGCTTCAATCAAACCTTGTCCAAGATTCTTAATAGCAAGAAGACCAAATCTTATGTTGCCGTTATCCACAGTAAACTGCAGTCCACTGACGTTTATGTGCGGCGGCAATATTTTAATGCCAAGGCGCTGACATTCAACGGCATATTCCGAAATTTTTCCCGCATTATCCAATACGCTTGTAAGTAAAGCCGCAAAATACTCGGCAGGATAATGGCATTTTAAATATGCGGTGCGGTAAGCCACCATAGCATAGCAGGCTGCGTGCGACTTATTAAAAGCATATGAGGCAAATGACGAAATATTGTCAAAAATCTCTTTTGCAGCCTTTTCAGAAACGCCGCGCCTTATTGCACCGTCACATATTATATTGCCGTTTTCATCGGTTTCGCCGTAAATAAAAGCCTTTCCCTCGCGCTCCATAATATCACGCTTTTTCTTGGACATTGCGCGACGCACAATATCTGCTCTGCCAAGAGAAAAACCTGCAAGAGAGCGAAATATCTGCATTACCTGTTCCTGGTATACAATACAGCCGTATGTAACATCAAGTATTGGCTTTAATAATTCGGTAGAATATGCAATAAGTTCAGGGTTATGGCGATTCTTTATATACTTTGGTATTGAGTCCATAGGACCGGGTCGGTATAAAGATATAATAGCAATTAAATCTTCAATGCTTTCAGGGCAAAAGCTTTTAAGCACATTTTTCATACCATCCGATTCAAACTGAAATACGCCAAGTGTATATCCCATTGACATCATTTTCATTGTTTTTTTGTCATTATGCGGAATGTTATTTATATCAAAATCAGGTTGAATTTGGCGTATTTGCTTTTGAGTATCAGCAATAACTGTAAGGTTTCTTAGACCTAAAAAGTCCATTTTAAGTAAGCCTAATGACTCAATAGTCGTCATTGGAAACTGTGTTACTACTGACTCATCATTTTTAGCCAACGGAACATATTCGCTCACAGGTCTGTCTGCAATAACAACACCTGCTGCATGGGTTGAAGCGTGGCGAGGTATACCTTCAAGCTTTTTAGCCATTTCAATAAGTTCTTTTATGGTGCTGTCTGAATTCATACGTGCAACAAGCTCAGAAGATTTTTCCAAAGCTTTGTCAATTGTTATATTCAATTCATTAGGTATGAGCTTTGCAACTCCATCACAAACAGAATACGGTATATCTAATACACGGCCTACATCGCGCACTGCAGCCCTTGCTGCCATTGTACCGAAGGTTACAATCTGCGCAACGTGGTCTTCGCCGTATTTTTTTACAACGTAATCAATTACTTCCTGACGCCTTACATAACAAAAGTCGATATCAAAGTCGGGCATTGAAACGCGTTCGGGATTCAAAAATCGCTCAAAAATGAGATTATATTTTATAGGGTCAATATCTGTAATTCCAATACAATAAGATGCTAAACTTCCCGCGCCCGAGCCACGTCCGGGGCCCACGGGAATATCTTTTGATTTTGCATAATTAACAAAATCCTGCACTATTAAATAATAATCAACATAACCCATATTATTGATTACATCAAGCTCATACTCCAATCTGTCAATTATAAATTTCTCAGGATCAGTACCGTATTTTTTATATAATCCGTCAAAGCAACGCTCGCGAAAATATTCGTAATGGTCACGCGGTCCAATATCAAAGTATGGCAGTTTAATATTGCCAAACTCAAAATCATAATTACATCGCTCGGCGATTTTTTCGGTATTTTCCAACGCAGACGGAACATGTCCAAAAAGCTCATACATTTCCTGGGCAGTTTTTAGGTAAAATTCATTGGTTTTAAATTCAATAGAATTTTCTTCATTGAGTTTTTTGCCCATCTGTATACACATTAATACTTTTTGCATCTTAAGGTCGTCGGGTTCAATATAGTGCACATCATTGGATGCAACAAGCGGAATACCCGTTTGTTCTGAAATTTTAATTATATATGGATTAATTTGTTCCTGCTCCCGTATACCGTGATTTTGCAGCTCTAAATAAAAATTGCCTCTGCCAAAAATACCGTCATAATACTCAGCCGCCGCTTTAGCCGCCTCATAATTTCCTCTGCACAAATTGCGCGATATTTCACCCGCAAGACAAGCAGAAAGCGCTATTAATCCGCTGTGATATTTTTCAAGCAGTTCTTTATCAATTCTCGGTTTAGAGTAAAAACCTTCTGTAAAGCCCAATGAGACCATTTTTATAAGATTTTTGTAACCCTCTTCGTTTTCACATAACAAAACAAGGTGATAATACTCATTATCCTTTGTTTTGTCTTTATCAAAACGGCTGTTTTTTGCAACATAAACCTCACAACCAATAATAGGTTTAATACCTGCAGCCTTTGCCGCTTTATAAAAATCAACAGTGCCATACATAACGCCGTGGTCAGTTATGGCAAGTGCTTTTTGTCCTTTATTAACAGCAGATTCAATCAGCCTGCCTATACGGCACGCGCCGTCAAGCAAGCTATACTCGGTATGAACATGTAAATGAACAAAATCCATTTTACTTCTCACCCTCTGTTTCCCCGGCAAGCTCTACAAGCTTGTTAAGTCTTCGTGTTAAGGCAGATTTGGTAATTGGTTGACTATAGTATCCACAAAGCTCTGATAATGAACTGTCCGGATATTCTTCACGCAAAGCCGCAATATCGCACATTTCTTCGCCCAAGGTTTCCAAAATACCTTTACGACGTAATATTTTAATTGCATTGCGCTGTTTAACAGATGCTTCTACTGTTTTATCAAGATTAGCCATCATACAGTTTTCCTGACGGTTAAGTTTGTTTTTAACTGTTTTTATGATGCCCATATCCATAACAGCAAGTGTATTTTTTGTGGCATTAATTTTAGTAAGTAAATCTTCAATAAGCCGGCTGTCTTTATAATACAAATGAACGCTGTTTTTGCTTATATAGGTTTTTGGGGTTAAACCGCTTTTGCATAGAATTACGTAAAAATCATTAGCAAGAAATTTATCTTTAATAACAAATTTTGCATGGTATGCTTTATTGGGGTCGCTAAGACCGCCGCAGCTTATAAAAGCGCCACGGATGAAAGCTGCTTTACAACACTCTTTTTTTATTATATCGCTGTTAATTGTGTCAGGACGTTTGCCGTCAACCGCACCATAGCTAAGCATAATTTTTTTACGGTCATAAGGACTTATAACACTTACAAGGTATGTATCCCGCTTTACGCCCCCCTGTGTAATTCGTGTACGCACATTAAAGCATTCACCGCAAAGACGTGAAAACATATCAGCAACTTCAATATTTTCCGTCTGTAAAGATATGCAGGCTACAGAAAATCTTTTTGCAAAAAGCAACATACCGTAACATTGCGCCTTTGAACAGCAAGCGCTTGCTCTTACAGCACAAAGTTCAGTTTTAACCTGCGATGCAAACGACATTTTCCCCACCCCAAACTTTATTCAATATATTTTATCTCCGTTTCAAGCAAAACACCAAATTTTTGCAAAACCTTTTGTTTAATTATCTCAATAAGCGCCAAAACATCACTACAAGTAGCACCGCCGATATTAATGATAAAACCTGCATGCTTTTCACTCACTTGCGCACCGCCAACGGTACAGCCTTTGAGGTCGCAATCCTGAATAAGTGAGCCTGCAAAACAGCCTTCGGGACGTTTAAATACACTTCCGGCACTTGGAAACTCAAGCGGTTGTTTAATTTTTCGTTTTATCATATTTTCTTTCATTAATGCGGATATTTCACATTTAGGCTTATTTACAAATTGTAAAACGGCAGATGTTATAATTTTATCTGAGCCGCTGAAGACACTGTGCCGATACGCAAAATCAATTTCATCAACATCAAAACTGCCGCGCTTGCCGTCCTTTGTAACAAAGTTAACACTTTTTACAACATCAGACATCTCGCCGCCGTAAGCGCCTGCATTCATATACACAGCACCGCCGAGTGTACCCGGTATACCGTAAGCAAATTCAAGACCGCTAAGTGACTGTGACAACGCAAAATTGCATACAGTGGAAAGCGGCGCACCTGCGTTGCAAATAAGGGATGTATCATCTATCATTTTCATATCAGCAAAAATCAATCCGATATGCAATACTATGCCTTTGTATCCGGCATCACTTATAAGTAAATTTGAACCGTTTCCAATTACCAAAATTTCAAATTTACCGTTACAGAAAGCACAAATTTCACACAATTCTTTCTCAAAACGAATTTTAACAAAAACATCTGCATTACCGCCGATTTTAAAAGAAGTATGGCGTGCTAAAGGTTCGTTAATTAAATATTCCGTATTAAGCTTATCTAAAAAATTAAAAAGATCTGAATAATCCATTAGCGCCTCCAAAATTTTATAAGTTAATAAATACCGTCAGCAAAAGCCGCGCCAATAATACCTGCATCATTGCCCAATACGGCAGCAAGAATTTTTGTTTGTTTATCACAATTTCCGGAAAACCTATATTTTTTTACTCCCTCTTGAATGGGATCAATTAAGTATTTGCCTTCTTTTGAAATACCGCCGCCTATGCAGATAACATCAGGCTGAAAGATATTAATAATATCTGTTATTCCAACAACAATATACTCAATATATTGGTTAACAACCTGTTTTGCAACAGCATCATCAGCGCGCAGAGCATCAAAAGCAGTCCTGCCGCTTACTGCATTTATATCGTTGTTGCACATACTCCACATAAGGCTTTCAGGCGCGTAATTCATAGCAGCTTTTGTCTGTCGTATTAACGCAGAAACTGACGCGTATTGTTCGTAACATCCACGTCTGCCGCAAGGACAAGGCTCACCATCAAACTTAATAACAGTGTGGCCAAACTCACCGGCAGAAGAATTAACTCCTGAAAGTATTTTTCCGTCAATAATTACACCGCTTCCCACGCCGGTGCCAAGTGTAATAGCAATAAAAACTTTTGTTCCTTTACCTGTTCCTGCAATATATTCACCGAAGGCGGCGGCATTCGCATCATTTTCTATGCCACATTCTACGCCTAATTTGTCCTGCATTATCTCAACAAGCGGAACTTCAGATAAATCAAGGTTTGTTGTATGCACAATAAAGCCTGAAGATTTATTAACCCAACCGGGAATACCAATGCCACAATAAGATACGTCATCTATTTTAATACCTGCGTTCTCTACGCAAAGTTTTGCCGCTATTACCATATCATTGATAATTTCATAGGAGTTAACGCTTCTGTTGGTTTTAATATTACTTCTGCCCACAATATTATAGTTTTCATCAATAACACCGCAGGCAATATTTGTTCCGCCAAGGTCAATGCCTATTCTATACATAAATGATGCTCCTTTTAATTATTCACACCGCAAATTAATTGTTATTCAAAAGGTCTGGGTTCTTGTTTTTCTTTATTTTCATTATCAGACATACCCAGCCTTTGAAGTAACTCTTCTGCTGAGTTGTAGCCAAGCTTTTGCTGACGGTTGTTCATAGCAGCAACCTCAATAATCATTGCAAGGTTACGTCCGGGCTTAATTGGAATTGTAACCGACGGAATGTCAAGACCTAAAATGTTGGTATGCTGCTTTTCAAGACCCATTCTGTCATAGGTTTTGGTTGAATTCCAAAGTTCCATATTAACAACAAGGTCAATCTTTTCAGTCATTTTAACAGCGCCAACACCAAAAATACGCATTGCATTAACAATACCTATTCCGCGCAATTCAATAAAATGACGAATATTTTCAGGTGAGGTACCAACAAGTGATTTTGAAGATACACGCCTTATTTCAACAGCATCATCAGCAATTAATCGGTGGCCGCGCTTAATAAGCTCAATAGCAGTTTCACTTTTACCAACACCACTTTCACCTAAAAGCAAAATACCCTCGCCATAAACTTCAACTAAAACACCGTGGCGTGTAATTCTCGGTGCAAGATTCAAATTTAAAAACGCAATAAGCGCCGCCATAAAGCTTGACGTATCTTCCTTTGTACGAAGCAGCGGAACGTCATATTTCTCAGCGCAATCAATAAAATAATTTGGCACCTGTTTATTGCGGGTAATTACAACCAAAACGGGCTTTCTTGAAAAAAAGCCCTCAATATTACTTTTTGCCTTGTCCTCAGAAAAGCTTTTTAAATAACTATGCTCACCATTACCAATAACTTGAATACGATTTTCATCAAAAACATCAAAGTAACCGCCAAACTGCAAACCCGGACGATTAACCTCGGTTGAAGTAACATTTAATTCATCAGGATTTCCGGGCATAAATAAAACCTCGGCGGCAAACTCTTTAATTATGCGGGAAATTGAAACAGAAAACTGTGTTTGCATACTTACAAACCCCCATATTTATATATTTTATATAATTATACAATATATTAACGCTATTTTAAAGAGTAATTTTTAAAATCATTAATAATAATTCTAATAACGAAATAATATCGATAATTGAGAAATCTTGAAGTTTATTACAATATCTAACAATTCCAATTCAGAAGATCATTAATTATCTAATTATTCGGTCGAACTCAAGACTATTTTAGGCAACAGCAATTTCTTGTTTAATGTTGAAGTTCGTGCAGGAACAGTTTTCTCTCCCCGACTGTCGACAACTCTAATCTGTGGTTATGGATGACACTTGCCTTTGTAAGCAACGGACCTCTGCTTGGCATTATTGTTCTTAAGAAAAAGAAAGAAGACGCACAAAAGTAATATATAACTAAATCACCCTATTACCAGCTCGTGGGGTGCTTTTTTGTGTAAAAAATTAAACATTAATGATAAAATAGGCAACAATGTTCAGCAACATATCAATCAACAAAATTTACTATATGCTGCAAACCCCGGACTTCCACTTTATTGGGTTTATTAGTGCTAAGAAGTTGAAGAAGAGCAAAAAATTTGAGCAATTTTTCATCAACACGTTAATAATTTGATTTGTCAATATTAAAATTTTCTGTTTCATATTGAAAAAACATTGTCAATACGCTATAATATTATAGTCGCATTAAATACTTATTAGTTACGAAATGGTGTTGCAAAAGTTGACTAGTCATGCAGGCATCAAGACTACGGCGAAGCGTTTTGTACACTTAACAGAGGTTTTTTGTAAAAAATAATAAGTGAGTTTAAAATTGCTTCAAGCACACACAAATACATAAAAATTGATCAGAAATCATAACACTGTTTGCTAAACCCTTTAGTTATATGGAAAAATAAGGAGATATAAAGATATATGAAACTAGGAATTGTAGGACTTCCCAATGTTGGTAAATCAACCCTTTTTAATGCACTCACAAATGCAGGCGCACAATCAGCAAACTATCCTTTCTGTACAATTGAACCTAACGTAGGTGTTGTTGCCGTTCGCGATGAACGTCTTGATAAACTTGCTGAAATGTACAACCCCCAAAAAATAACTCCTGCAGTTATTGAGTTTGTTGATATTGCAGGTCTCGTTCGCGGCGCATCAAAAGGCGAAGGTCTCGGTAATAAGTTTCTTTCACATATTCGCGAGGTTGATGCAATAGTTCATGTTGTGCGTTGCTTTGAAAATGATGATATTGTCCACGTAGACGGCTCAGTTGACCCCGCACGTGATATTGACACAATAAATGTTGAGCTTATTCTTGCCGATTTAGAAACTGTTCAAAAGCATATTAACAGAACAACAAAGCTGCTAAAGGGCGATAAATCAATACAGGCAGAGGTTGATTTTTTAACAAGAATTAAGTCTGCTCTTGAAGAAGGCAAAACAGCCCGTACAGTTGAGGCTGACGAAACCGAACAGCATTTGCTTTCAACCTACGGCCTGTTAACCTCTAAACCTGTTATTTATGCTTGCAATATGAGCGATGATGATTTTTCTGACGGTGCTGTAAACAATCCCCGTTTTAATGCAGTTAATGAAATAGCGCTGGCTGAAGGTGCTTCTACCCTGCCTATATGTGCAGCAATCGAAGAAGAAATTGTAACTTTAAGTGAAGATGAGAAAAAGATTTTTCTTTCAGATTTAGGCCTTGAACAGTCTGGTCTTGAGCGTCTTGTTAAAGAATGCTATTCTCTTCTCGGTTTAATTTCATATCTCACTGCCGGTGAGCCCGAAGTCAGAGCTTGGACTATTAAAAAAGGCACAAAAGCTCCGCAAGCTGCCGGTAAAATTCACACTGACTTTGAGCGCGGATTTATACGGGCAGAGGTTATCAGTTTTGATGATCTTATTAAATGCGGTTCAATGACCGCCGCAAAGGAAAAAGGTCTTGTGCGCAGTGAAGGCAAAGACTATGTTATGAAAGACGGCGACGTTGTTTTGTTCAGATTCAATGTATAAAATAATAAAGCCTGAAATTAATCAGGCTTTGTTTTAATATTTTGGTCTATTGTTTATAAAGCAGTTTACTACCTTGCCGTTTCTCTTCTTAATAATAACTTCGGGACATTCTAAATTTTCACATTCACTTTTGAAAATCACAACCCAAAACACACCGTTATCTTCAACAATAATTTCGCATTCGGAGTAATCGTGTTCAAACCGCTTTTTAACATATTTTAGGGCAATTGTTTTTCCTTTATTTACTTTATTGTCAATATTTATCATAATTATTACAACTCCAAAAACCAATAATTCTAAAAATTATTTTGTTAATAATTTTGGAATTATTATAACACTATAATTTCAATTTGTCAATATTTTTAACAAAACTTAAGGTTCGGTGAATTATAATGGATTATTTAAAACGCACTTGGGCAGAAATTAACATAAATTCTCTTATTGATAATATTAATACGGCAAAGCGTATTAGTGATAATAAAGTTTTTGCGGTAATAAAAGCTAACGGCTATGGCTGCGGTGCTGTCCCTATTGCACACATTGCTCAATCCTTACAGGTTGGGTGGTTTGCTGTTTCTAATTTACAAGAAGCGCTCGAGCTGCGAAACAATGGAATTAACGGTCATATTTTAATTTTAGGCTATACTCCGCCCGAATGTGCTCCCTTGCTTACCAAATACAATATTTCTCAATGTGTATTTTCTTATGATTACTCTTATCAACTTATGCAGTATTCAAAAGGTAATATTAAAATTCATATAAAGCTTGATACCGGTATGTCGCGCATAGGCTTTAATTGCCGCACAGAGGATTTTCACGAACTCAATGATGTTATTAATGTATTATCCTTTAACTGCTTTGAATTTGAAGGTATTTTTACCCATTTTTCTACCGCTGACTGTGATATCGATTTTAACTTAAAGCAATATGAGTTATTCAAAAAAGGCGTAAGTTTAATTAAAAGCAAAGGATATTCCCCAATTGTTACACATTGTTGTAATAGCACGGCAACCTACCGTCAGCCCCAAATGCACAATGATTTATGCCGTGTAGGGATTTCACTTTACTGTAAAAATCCGGATTTTGATAACAATTATTACAAGGATATTATAACAGTAAAATCTGTTGTATCCATGGTTAAAAAAATATCATCGGGCGACGCTGTTAGCTATGACAGAACATTTGTTGCAAAAAAGGATATGATGGTTGCAACTATTTCAGCAGGTTACGGCGACGGCTACAGACGTTCATTATCTAACAAAGCCTATGTTCTTGTAAATAATAAAAAAGCAAAGGTTTTAGGCAACATCTGCATGGATCAATTTATTGTTGATGTAACCGACTGCGGTACAGTTAATATAGGCGATGAAGTTATTTTATTCGGCTCACAAATACCTATTTATGAAACCGCAAGTCTTGCAGATACCATAAGATACGAAATAACCTGCGGTATTACCCCGCGTGTGCCACGCGTTTACATTTATAATGATAAAGAGTATTCAGCAAAAGAAATATGTGAATTGTTCTAAATAAATATTAAAAACCCGCAGGCAATTGCTTGCGGGTTTTTAATTATAAAGCTTACTATTTTGCGTAATCAACAACACGGTTTTCACGGATAAGGTTAACCTTAATCTGTCCGGGATACTCAAGACCGTCTTCAATTTTTGTAGCAATTTCTCTTGCAATAACAACCATCTGGTCATCTGTAATCTGCTCAGGCTTAACAATAATACGAACCTCTCGGCCCGCCTGAATTGCAAAAGATTTTTCAACACCTGCAAAGGAATCTGCAATCTCCTCAAGTTTTTCAAGACGCTTAATGTAGCTTTCAATATTCTCTCTGCGTGCACCGGGACGTGAAGCAGAAATTGTATCAGCAGCCTGTACAAGGCAAGCAATAACG
Organism: uncultured Eubacteriales bacterium; assembly: GCA_934489895.1. Classification (GTDB taxonomy): domain Bacteria; phylum Bacillota; class Clostridia; order Oscillospirales; family Acutalibacteraceae; genus CAKSST01. The sequence continues at coordinate 26,603 of CAKSST010000020.1, forward strand.
GTCTTTGCTTCAACATCGCCGTGGTGTGCGTGGATTGCGTGAACAACTGCTTGGCTTTCCTTGCATTTTTTAGCAATATCAACACCAAGCTGAATATGTGTACCCTCACGCTCGTGGTCAATCGCTTTACCAATATCATGCAACAAACCTGCGCGTTTTGCCAAAGTTACATCTTCTCCAAGCTCAGCAGCAAGCAGTCCAGCAAGATGGCAAACTTCAAGAGAATGATTAAGAACATTCTGACCATAGCTTGTACGGAAATGAAGACGTCCGAGTAGCTTAACAAGCTCAGGATGTAAATTGTGAATGCCGGCATCAAGTGTTGCCTGTTCACCCTTTTGCTTAATGGTTTTTTCAACTTCAGCAGTAACCTTGGCAACAGTTTCTTCTATTCTGCCGGGATGAATACGGCCGTCAAGAATAAGCTTTTCCAAAGTAAGACGTGCAATTTCTCTGCGTACGGGGTCAAAGCTTGAAACAGTAATTGCTTCAGGTGTATCATCAATAATCAAATCAACACCTGTTGCGTTTTCCAGAGCACGTATGTTTCTGCCCTCACGGCCGATAATACGTCCTTTCATCTCATCATTGGGCAACGGTACAACAGAAACCGTTACATCGGATGAATGGTCAGCCGCACAGCGCTGAATTGCAAGTGCAACAACCTCTCTTGCCATTTTGTCTGACTCATCCTTAAGACGTTGTGAAAACTCAGAAATCTTAAGAGCTTTTTCGTGAGTAAGTTCTCCGTCAAGAATGTCAAGTAAATGCTTTTTTGCCTGTTCTACAGAAAATCCCGAAATTCTTTCAAGCATTTCAAGCTGACTTTTTTTAATTCTTTCTGTTTCTTCAACTTTTGCATCAATTTCTTTAGAACGGCGGGCAAGGCTTTCTTCCTTTTGCTCGATAGCATCTGTCTTGCGGTCTAAAGATTCTTCCTTTTGCTGTAACCTGTGCTCCTGACGCTGAATTTCAGCACGCCTTTCACGCTGGTCACGCTCGTTTTCTGTGCGAAGCTGATGAATTTCTTCCTTAGCTTCAATTAAAATTTCTTTTTTCTTGTCTTCAGCGTTCTTTATCGCATCGCTTAAAATACGCTTAGACTCTTCCTTTGCGGAACCTATCGATGACTCTGCAAACTTTTTGCGGTAAATCATACCTATAATAAATGCCAGAACGGCAATTACAACAGCAATAATTGCAAATATTACATTGTCCATTAATAAGTACACCTCCTATATTTATATGCGTTTGATCCGGACGCTGATAAACCGGGTTACATTTGAAGCAAAAAGTAAATACACAATATATGTAACTAAAATTATACCACAATACATAACACTTGTATTTTAACCTTTGCATACATTGTATGTCAAGTATATTTTTATAAATTTATATTATTATTTATATATGAGTTATCTTTTGATTGACTTTGTACTTTAAAAAGAATATAATAAATTGGTATTATACTATATGGAGGTATAGCTGATGAAATCTTCAAAAAGAGCGCGTAAATCTACCTTCTTTATAGTTTTAATTCTTATTGCAGCGCTGACCTTTACAGCCTTCTTTGGAATTGAAACCTATTACGGTGATACGCGCAATATTATCATTAAGGGCGCAAACGACATCCGTTGGGGCATTGATATCCGCGGCGGTGTTGAAGCTGTATTTACACCTGTTATTGAAAACGCAGATACATATTCTGATGCAGATGCCAAAACAGATATGGCTGCTGCTAAAGAAATTATTGAAACCCGCCTTATAAACAACAATATTACTGACTATGAGGTATATACCGATGTTGATAATATGCAAGTTATCGTAAGATTCCCCTGGAGCGCGGACGAAAGTGATTTTGACCCCACAACTGCTGTTAAGGAGTTGGGCGAAACTGCATTGCTCACATTCTGTGAGGGTTCATCATCACAGGATAAAATTATCCTTTCAGCTAAGGATAATGACTTTGAAAAGGCTACTGCCGGCTATGATGAAAAAGGTAACAATGTTGTTTATTTAACCTTTACATCAACAGGACAAGCTAAATTTTCAGAGGCAACAGCACGCGTTTCCGGCGCCACCGACAATCATATCTCAATCTGGCTTGACGATGAAATGCTTGAAGCCGCATCTGTTGACAAGCGAATTGACTCTGCAACCTGTTACATTTCCGGCAGCTTCGATGCTGAGTCAGCAAATGCCCTCGCAAATAAAATTAACGCCGGTAACCTTCCCTTTGAGCTTTCAATTGATGACTCTAAGCTTCAGGTGGTTTCCCCCACTTTAGGTAGCGAAGCATTAAACGTTATGTTACTTGCCGGTTCAATTGCTCTTATACTTGTTTGCATGCTTATGATACTGCGCTACCGTCTGCCCGGTGTTGTTACTTCAATTGCACTTGTCGGTCAGATTGCAGGCATCATTGCCGCAACCTCAGGCTTCTTCCCGAGTGCTGACAGCTTTACTCTTACAATCCCCGGTATCGCCGGTATCATTCTTTCAATCGGTATCGGTGTTGACGCAAACGTTATTGCTGCTGAGAGAATTCGTGATGAGTTTAGAAAAGACAAGTCGCTTGACGGTGCTATAAACGCAGGTTTTAAAAACAGCTTAAGCTCAATTGTTGACGGTAACGTAACGGTTTTCATTATTTCAATTGTTCTTATGGGCGCTTTCGGTACACCCGACAGCCTTATTGCAAAACTGTTCAAGCCCTTGTTGTTTATGTTTAGCTCATCAATTTCGGGCAGCGTTTATTCATTTGGTTATACCTTGCTTATCGGTGTTGTATTCAACTTTATTTTCGGTGTGCTTGCAACACGTCTTATGGTTAAGAGCCTCACTCGCTTCAAAAAGCTGCGCAATCCCTGGTTATACGGTGCCGTAAGCGAAAAAAAGAATGTTAAGGAGGGTGAATAATAATGTTTGATTTTAATAAAAATTTCAAATATTTTGCCGGTTTATATGCCGTTATAATTATTGCCGGTATTATTGCCTTCTCAATCTTCGGTCTTAAGCTTGATATCAATTTCAGTGGTGGTAGCCGTTTCACCTTTACATACAGTGATGAGATTCCGGCCGCCGAGGCAGAAAGCATTATTGAAGATGCTATTAATAAAGAAGTTACTGTTACAACAAGTAAAGCCTTGAATGAAGACTCCAAAAAGCTTGTTGTTTCACTGCAGGAAAAAGATGCACTTGATGCCGTTGCACAGGCAGCTATGCTCACGTCATTGCAGAAAAAATATCCTGATAACAACATATTGCTTGGTGATTCTAACACCGTAAGTCCTACTGTCGCTTCCAGCTTTTTTGCAAAAGCAATTGTTGCAATTATAATTGCAGGTGTCGGCGTTATGATTTACATGGGCTGGCGCTTTAGAAATATCGGTGGCTTCAGAGCAACTATTACCGCACTTGTTGCGCTTGTACTTGATATACTTGTAACCTTTTGTGTCTGCGTATTCTTCGGCTTACAGTTTGATACAAATGTTATTGCGGTTATACTTACTGTACTTGGCTATTCTCTTAACGATACAATTGTTATTTACAACCGTGTGCGTGAAAACAAACTTTATTTTCCTGAAAAAAGTATGCGCGATATTGTTAACGAAAGTATCAATCAGGTTAAAACACGAAGCATTATCACAACAGTTACAACTATCATTGCAATGGTAACTATTCTTGTTGTATCTGAGATATTCGGCTTAACCTCACTGCGTACCTTCACAATTCCCATTCTGTTCAGCTTGGTTTCCGGTTGCGTAAGTTCTCTTACAATTTCCGGTCCGCTGTGGGTTATGTGGGTTGAAAAGTTCCCTGTTAAAACAAAGAATAAATCTAAATAATTTTTTAAAGCCGCAAACTTTTATGTTTGCGGCTTGTCTTATATCCTTATTTATATACAATTAATGTTTTATTTGCAATACATATGTAAAAAGCAGAAATGCCATGACATGTCGGCTTTATATTTATAAAAATCAGCCCCTAAAATGCGTTTTAAGACATTTTAGGGGTTTTTACTGATAGTATATTATTTATAAATTTTACGTTGAAAAAGCTTAACTATTTCAACAATAGGAATAATTATGATTGAAAGTCCAAATGCAATTAGGTACTCTTTAAGGTCAATAGGCGTAAATCCAAACAAATTAGCAATCACAGGAACCTCAATAACGACGGTTGTAAGTAGGAACGCTGCAACCATGGCACCGTAAAGGAACTTATTATGGGTCTTAATCTTGAATATTGAACCGCGCTGTGAACGCATATTTAATGAATGGAAAATCTCAGCCATTGACATTGTAAGGAACGCCATAGTAATGCCATGGTCAGACTCAATTCCAAAATACCAACCGGTGGGATGTTGAATTAATGAACCGATAAAGTAAGCGGCAAGAGTAAGAATTGAAACAAGCACACCTTGATAAATCATATCAGTACCTAAGCCGTTTGAGAAGATACCGTCCTTGCTGTTACGCGGAGGTTGCTGCATAATATCACTTTCGCATTCTTCCATCCCAAGCGCTAACGCCGGGAAACAGTCAGTAATAAGATTAATCCAGAGCAAATGAGGTGCTTTAAGGATAGTAAAGCCAATCATTTCAGCGGTAAATATTGTGATAACCTCACTCATGTTAGAAGAAAGTAAGAACTGAATGGCTTTTCTTATGTTGCTGTAAATCCTTCTTCCCTCTTCAACAGCATAAACAATTGTTGCAAAGTTATCATCACCAAGCACCATATCGGCAACGTTTTTGGTAACATCTGTACCCGTAATACCCATACCGATACCGATGTCGGCAGTTTTGATTGAAGGTGCATCATTAACACCGTCACCTGTCATTGCGGTAATCTTGCCGCGTTTTTTCCAAGCGGTAACAATTTTAACCTTATGCTCGGGCTGAACACGCGCATAAACCGAGTATTTATCAATTACCTTTTCCATTTCTTCGTCAGAAATCCGGTCAAGCTCTGCGCCGGTAATAGCCTGAGCAGCGTCTTTTATAATACCTAAATCTTTTGCAATAGCAACAGCGGTATCCTTATGATCGCCCGTAATCATAATGGGACGAATACCGGCTTCACGGCAAATTTTTATAGCGTCAACCACTTCGGGGCGAACAGGGTCAATCATACCGCAAAGGCCGACAAATACAAGACCGCTTTCCAAATCGGCAGCACTATAAGCAGCAGGAACATCATCAAGCGGCTTATATGCAGCCGCAAGCACACGCAGTGCTTTTTCAGCCATGGCCTTGTTATTATTTAAAATTTCCTGCATAGACGCATCATCGAGAGGTTTAATACCGTCATTTGTCAGAACACGGTCACAGCATTTAAGCAATGCATCAGGAGCGCCTTTTGTGTACTGTACAATTCCGTCAGCAGTTTTATGAACTGTTGACATCATTTTACGCATTGAGTCAAAAGGAACTTCTCCAATACGTTTCTGCTCTGCTTCAAGCTCAGGCTTTAAATAGCCGCATTTTGTAGCGTAGTTTACAAGGGCGCACTCGGTAGGCTCACCCACTGCGTTATTATTTTCATCAGGCTGCGCATCACTGCAAAGCGACATAGCAGTACAAAGCAACTTGCTGTCATAGGTAAACTCTTCAACAACAGTCATTTTATTCTGTGTGAGAGTACCTGTTTTGTCAGAGCATATTACCTGTGTGCAACCCAAGGTTTCAACAGCAGTAAGACGGCGAATAACAGCAGAGCGCTTTGACATCTTTGTAACACCGATTGATAATACAATTGTAACAACCGAGGCAAGACCTTCTGGGATAGCTGCAACGGCAAGGCTAACAGCAACCATAAAAGTAGGCATAATTACTGTAGAAAAATCAATACCTGTTCCGTTAATTATACCGCGGACAATGCCTACGCCGAAAATTACAAAGCATATTACAAGTACAAGCCATGTAAGTATTTTAGAAAGCTGTCCCAATTTTATCTGAAGCGGAGTTTTTTCATCAGCAACATTTGTCAGCGCAGTGGCAATTTTACCCATTTCGGTCTGCATACCTGTAGCGCAAACAACAGCTTTACCTCGACCGTAAACTGCAGTACTGCCCATATATACCATATTAGCACGGTCACCTAAAGGAACATCACCGTTAGCTGCGGGAGCAATCTCACCATCATGTTTTTCAACAGGAACAGATTCACCTGTAAGGGCTGCTTCTTCGCATTTAAGCGAAGCGGACTCAATAATTCTCGCATCCGCCGGAACAGCGTCACCTGCTTCAAGAACAATAACATCGCCTACAACAAGCTCTTCACTTTTCACGATAATTTGTTTACCGTTTCTGATAACCTTTGAGACTGCTGCTGTCATTTCCTTTAGTGCGTCAATAGCTTTTTCTGCTTTTGCTTCCTGAACGACACCTAAAACCGCATTAAGTATTACAACAAACATAATGATAAATACATCTGTCGGCGGTTCGTTTTCAACAATGGAAATAACTGCAGAAATAATTGCTGCGCCAATAAGAACAAGAATCATAGGGTCAAGTATCTGGTCAATAAAGCGTTTGAACAGAGTAACTTTTTTACCCTCATCAAGTTTGTTCTTGCCGTACTTTTCAAGACGCTCATTTACCTGCTTATCGGTAATACCGCTTGCGGTTGATTCGGTCTTTTTAAGCACGTTTTCAATGCTTTCAAGATAGAATTTCATAATTTTCTCCTTTGAAAATATTTGCCTTATGAAAAGAAAAGACTTTTGCAATCACAAAATCATGATTGCAAAAGTCTCGTTTAAAAACCTTTGAGTTCGGGACCGGAACAATACTGTTCGTGATGACGATCACCGAAAATGCCAAAATTTAATGGCACCAACTACTCCCTTTTGCATGTATAATTTTACCATTATTTTTCTTTTTGTCAATAATATTATTATTAATATATTATTAATTATTAAAAAAAGGGGCTGTAAAAAACAGTCTAAAAAATCCGAGATTCACCAAAAGTTGTGAGTCTCGGATGCTTTTTTAC
>CAKSST010000021.1 GCA_934489895.1 uncultured Eubacteriales bacterium
TTTTCAAATGCCTGCGGCATTTCGGCGGCGTACCACCGCCGTCGGTTTAAAGTTATTATATCATAAATCTAAAGGCGTCTGCCTTTGAAACGGCAAAGCCGTCGCCGCACCGCAGTGCGACAGTATTTAATGATTCAATGTTTTTAAACGAAAACGCAAGTTTTCAAATGCCTGCGGCATTTCGGCGGCGTACCACCGCCGTCGGTTTAAAGTTATTATATCATAAATCTAAAGGCGTCTGCCTTTGAAACGGCAAAGCCGTCGCCGCACCGCAGTGCGACAGTATTTAATGATTCAATGTTTTTAAACGAAAACGCAAGTTTTCAAATGCCTGCGGCATTTCGGCGGCGTACCACCGCCGTCGGTTTAAAGTTATTATAACATATTTATAAAATAAATAAAGAATAATTTGTAAATTGAGAATATATGTGATACAATTACTCTATATTTCCGTTACGAAAGGTGTCGTATTTTGATATGAGTTTTTCTAATACCGACCGTTTGGTAATAAAAATAGGTTCTTCCCTGCTGACCCATGAGGGAGGACGGCCTAATTTGCGCCGTATTGATTCACTCTCGCGCGTTATATCAGAACTTAAAAATACAGGCAGACAGGTTGTGCTCGTTTCCAGCGGTGCTATTGCCGTTGGCAGAAACAGGCTCGGTATGGAAATACGTCCGCACGAAGTTAAATTAAAGCAGGCGGCAGCCGCCGTAGGCCAGTGTGACTTAATGAGCCATTACGACCGTGCTTTTTCAGAATACGGCTATGTTGCAGCTCAGATTCTGATGAATCGCGATATTGTAAATAATTCCGAGCGCAAGACAAATGTTATAAACACCTTTGAAACCTTACTTTCAATGGGTGCTGTGCCGATTGTCAACGAAAACGACTCGGTTGCAATTGAAGAGCTTATGTTTGGTGACAACGACAGACTTTCTGCCATAGTTGCAACTCTGGTTAAAGCCGACAAACTGATAATCTTAACCGACATTGACGGCTTTTACGACCGCGACCCGCGAAAAGACAGTAACGCGCATTTAATTGAGCGTGTTGAAAAAATAACCCCAAAAATGCTTGAGAGCGCAGGCAATACCGCATCCGATGTGGGCACAGGCGGTATGAAAACAAAGTTAGAAGCCGCCGCCCTTGCCGCAGAAGCGGGTATTCCCACCGTTGTGCTTTCGGGACAGGACCCCACTGTTTTGTATGAAGTTGCCGAAGGAAAATCTGTCGGTACATATTTTTGTGCGGAGTGAAAATAATGGAAACTGTAAAAACTTTATGCCAAAAGGCAAAAACAGCCGCAAACATACTTGGTATAACTGATAACGATACTCGAAATCGTGCAATCCTTGCTATTGCCAATGCGCTCCAAGCAAATGCCGATATTATACTTGACGCAAACAAAAAGGATTTGCAAAACGGTAAGGCAAACGGTCTCACCGATTCTTTGCTTGACCGCCTTATGTTAAACCGCGAACGCATTAACGGTATGGCAGACGGTGCTCGCAAGGTTGCCGATATGGATGATCCTTTAGACAAGGTGTTATATAAGGACACCCGTCCCAACGGTCTTAACATTAAAAAAGTGAGCGTGCCGCTTGGTGTTATAGGCATTATTTTTGAAGCACGCCCCAATGTTACCTGTGATGCAGCTGTGCTTTGCATAAAATCGGGCAACTGTACCGTACTGCGCGGCGGCAAGGAAGCAATAAACTCTAACATTGCTATTGCCGACACAATGCGAAGTGCTTTGAAAAGTGTTAATCTCCCTGCAGACTGCATTTGTCTTATTGAGGATACAAATCGTTCATCTTCGGTTGAACTGATGAAAGCAAACGGTTTTATTGATGTTATTATCCCCCGCGGCGGCGCAGGGCTTATTAAAGCGACTGTTGAAAATTCTACCGTCCCCGTTATTGAAACGGGTACAGGCAACTGCCATTGCTTTGTTGACGAGAGTGCAGATTTACAAATGGCTGCCGATATTATTTTTAATGCAAAATGCTCCCGCCCGTCAGTTTGCAACGCGCTGGAAACGGTGTTAGTACACAAAAGCATTTATAAAGAATTTTTGCCCAAAATGTGCGAAAAACTGGCACAACGCAATACCGAGATACGCGGCTGTAAATTTACCTGCGAGGTAATAAAAAACGCCATCCCCGCCAGTGAGAACGACTATGCAAAAGAATTTTTAGATTACATTCTTGCCGTTAAGGTTGTAGACGATATAAGCGAGGCAATACAGCACATAAAAACCTACACATCAGGTCACAGCGAATGTATTGTAACAAGCAGCAGCGAAAACGCCGCACGCTTCCAAAAAGAAATTGACGCGGCGGCGGTATATGTTAACGCTTCAACCCGTTTTACCGACGGCGGCGAGTTTGGCTTTGGCGCGGAAATCGGTATTTCCACCCAAAAAATACATGCACGCGGTCCTATGGGTATCGACTGTTTAACATCTTATAAATATTTGGTTGAGGGCAACGGGCAAATCAGGTAAGCGGGATATATTTGCCGTTTCGGTTTTCAAGGCCCGATGTGGTTATAACATTATAGTCCTTATCAACAAAAACAGCTTCCGTATTCTCTGTTTGCTCTATAATTTCCATAGCCTTTTGCTTGCCCATTAATATACAAACGGTTGAAAAGGCATCTGCTGCCGCACCGTTTTCACAAATAACGGTAGCGCTCAGCAGGTCGCTTTTAGCGGGATACCCCGTTTTGCTGTCAAGTATATGGTGATATTTGACCCCGTCTTGCTCAAAGCAACGCTCATACACGCCCGAGGTTGCAACTGTTTTGTTGTTTACCGCAACCTTTGCTATAACATCATTATCGGTAAAAGGACGGCGTATGCCAACGGTGTATTCCCCTCCCCATACGGTAACGTTACCGCCAAGATTTAACACGGCTTTTTCAACTTTTTTAGTTTTAAGTTCTTCTTTAATTTTGTCGGATATGTAACCCTTGGCAATTGCACCTAGATCTATAATGCTGCCGTTGGCATTAACGGTATTACCGTTAATTTCGATGTTTTTAAAATCCACTTTTTCTATTGCGGCAGCAATATCCGAAGCTTTAGGCAAAACCCCTGCGGCAAAATCCCAAAGCTGCGATACGGAGCCCACCGTTACATCGAATTTACCGTCGGTCAGATTATAATATTGCTTTGAAGCGTTTATAAGCAGGACGGTTTTTTCGTTTACTGCTACGGCGCCTTGTGTATTATTTATTTTATAAATATCGCTGTTTTGGTCTGTGCGACTTAACAGTTTTTCATACTGACTGCAAAGCTCAAAAGCGTCATCAAGATATTGCTTATCTTCACCGTAAAGCGTTACTGTTACGGTTGTGTTAAGCAAAAAGCGGGTATTGCTTTGCGCGCTATCACAGCCGCAAAGCAATAATAAAATAACAACTGTCAATACAATTAATTTTTTCATTGTAATCAATCCTATTTGGGCGGAATTAGTTATGAAAATTTTAAAGAAAAATGATATTATACTGTTTTTTGCCATAACAATAGTTTCACTTGCTATGGTTTTTTTATTGCACTACGCTTTGCCGCAGGGCAAAACAGTAATTATAAGCGTTAACAACAAGCAAGTTTGCAGCTGCAGTCTTTATGAAAATAAAACCATCAGCCTTGACGGCAATACTGTAATAATAAATAATGGTACCGCAAAAATGCAAAGCGCCGACTGTCCGCTTAAAATTTGCGAGCGCCATTCAGCTGTAAGCAAAAAGGGTGAAAGCATAGTTTGCCTGCCTAACAAGGTTTATGTGGAAATACGGTGAAAATTATGTCAAAAAAAGTGACTGTTTATTCCTTTATGCTGGCGGCGGCTTTATGCTTTTCTTACATTGAAGCCATATTGCCCTTTGACTTTATTGCACCGGGCGTAAAGCCGGGACTTGCAAACTGCGTGGTTTTGCTTTTTATTTTTACAGAACACAAAAAAGCGGCTTTTTTCATAAATATTTGCCGTGTATTATTATCCTGCCTGTTGTTTTCAGGCGCCCTTTCTCTGGCTTATGCGCTTTGCGGCGCAATTATCTCTTTTATTATAATGCTTTTTGCTATAAAAATAAAGGTTTTTGGTACAGTTGGCATAAGTATTTTAGGTGCAGTTGCACACAACACCGCACAGTGCATTGTTGCAAGGTTTATTTTTGACAATGGCGGTATTTTCTATTATTTGCCTATACTTGTTCTTTGCGGCGTCGTTTGCGGTGCGATTACAGGAATTTGCAGCGAGATGCTGCTTAAAAACAAAAATATTCAAAAATTCCTTAAAGTATAAACATTATTCCCTGCGGACATAATATTTTTGCAGGGAGGTTGAAAAAATTATGAATAAAAGCTCAATGAACTTTGTTAAGGGTATGAGTACAGGTATTGCCGCAGGTGCAGTTATTGCAACGGTTGGGAGAATGGTTATGAAGAAAAACCCCAGCATTGCAAAAAGTACCAGCAAAGCAGTACGTGCCGTGGGCGATTTTGTAGACGGTATTCAAAGCATGATGAAATAACAAAAAATGACCGCTTTCGCGGTCATTTTTTAATATTTAATTTTGTTGCGGATATACTCGACAAGCTCGTCTGTTTTAACGCGCTCCTGTTTAGTAGTATCGCGGTCGCGGACAGTAACACAGCCGTCTTCTTGGGACTCAAAGTCGTAAGTAATGCAAAGAGGTGTACCAATCTCGTCCTGACGGCGATAGCGTTTACCGATTGAGCCTGCGTCGTCATACTCAACATTGAACTCAGCCGCAAGAGTTTTGAAAATTTCGCCTGCGGGCTCGGCAAGCTTTTTGCTGAGCGGCAACACTGCTGCCTTTACAGGCGCAAGTGCGGGATGTAAATGCAAAACAACTCTTGTGTCACCTTTTTCGTCCTGCTCTTCATCATAAGCTTCGCAAAGGAAAGCAAGCAGCATACGGTCAGCGCCGAGTGAGGGCTCAATTACATAAGGAACAAACTTTTCGTTTGTTTCCTGGTCAAAGTACTCAAGGCTCTTGCCCGAATCACGCATATGTGATGAAAGGTCAAAATCGGTACGGTCAGCAATACCCCAAAGCTCACCCCAACCAAACGGAAACATAAATTCAAAGTCGGTAGTGGCGTTGGAATAGTGGGAAAGCTCTTCTTTCTCGTGGTCGCGCAAGCGCAGGTTTTCTTCCTTAACGCCAAGACCGAGCAGCCACTGTTTGCAGTATTCTTTCCAGTATGCAAACCACTCTAAGTCTGTACCCGGAGTGCAGAAGAATTCCATTTCCATCTGCTCAAACTCTCTTGTGCGGAAAATAAAGTTACCGGGGGTAATCTCATTTCTGAAAGACTTACCAATCTGGCAAACACCAAAGGGGAGCTTTTTACGTGTGGTACGCTGAATATTTGCAAAGTTAACAAATATACCCTGAGCAGTTTCGGGACGCAGATAAATTTCATTTTTAGCATCCTCTGTAACGCCCTGGAAGGTTTTAAACATAAGGTTGAATTTACGGATATCAGTAAAATCAGCAGCGCCGCAGTCGGGACAGGTGATGTTGTTTTCCTTAATGTACTCACTCATCTGCTCAAAGCTCCAGCCCGCAGGGTTGGCGCCGTGGTCCTCTATAAGCTTATCGGCACGGTGGCGGGTTTTACAAGCGCGGCAGTCCATAAGCGGATCAGAAAAGCCGCCTACATGGCCAGATGCAACCCATACCTTCGGGTTCATAAGTATTGCGCTGTCAAGACCTACGTTGTAAGGGCTTTCCTGTACAAACTTTTTCCACCAGGCTTTTTTAACATTGTTTTTTAACTCTACACCAAGCGGGCCGTAATCCCAAGTATTTGAAAGGCCGCCGTAGATTTCTGAGCCGGCATAAACAAAGCCTCTGTTTTTAGCCAAGGCTACTATTGTTTCCATGCTCTTTTCACAGTTTTTCATTTTGCACACCCTAAAATAATATAATATTTTATCAATATATTATAATAGACTACACAAATTGCTCTGTCAAGGCTTTTGTGTCAAAAACTGCTTTGTGATTTCTAATAATTTATCTAATACTGAGATACGTTTCGATTTTTGATTTAACGGTAAAACGCTTTTTGGTTACCTGGGGCTTATTGCAGTGTTTTGCACTTTGTACGGTTGGCACTTTGATAAAGCTATTAGCTTCAAAATACCGCATAATGCCGTCACCGTTAAGATAATGATAATATTGCTAAACTATGTAAATATAAATTCCTTTATTGCAAAAGTAATTTTGCATAGATAAAGTGCATACCTTAAAACAAAGGACAGTGAAAAATACTGCCTTACCGATATAACGTCAAAGCATATTTTAAAAGATTTTTCTTGACAACGGCATATAAAAAATATAGTATTATGTTGTAATTGTTATTTCTAAGGAGGTAATTTTTAATGTCAGAAGTATTTAAAATGCACGATATCAATTTTGATGATTTTATAAAAGCAATTGATTCTTGCAAGGGCGATGTTTTTTTGGAAACGACTGATGGCGATGTGCTTAATTTGAAGTCTAAGCTCTGCCAGATCGTCGGTCTTACAACCATACTTAAGGGTGCTTCAATTTCCGAAGCAAGCTTGCGCTGCACAAACCCTGAGGATGAAACGCTGCTGTTCAGGTTCAACCTTTACCGTAAGCTACCCGATGAAGAATAATCAAAAAAGCGTTCAGCAAAAGCTGAACGCTTTTTTAATGCAGAGTTCGCTCCGACCACTCGGCAGCGATTTCAGGAAATCTACTTGCCAAGTCATTAAAACCTGCCAGTACCAAGTTGTGAGCGCAATAGGGGCAGCCGGTTTCTTGAACTCTGCTTTTTACTGAAACAGTCCATTCGTGACCGAGCTTATCAACCCACATCACTTTCTTAGAAACCATTCTGCCTATTGCAACATTCCAGCGCTGCACGATTTAGATCAGTAATGTTCCAGAAAGCCCGTCTAACAAGGAAGTTCTCCTTTACAAACCGCACCAGTCGTTCTGGTTTTCCTTTGGTAAAAGATGACATTGCCCTTACACAGGGGCGGCTTTGGGGTGCACGCGCAGTCAGAAAAAATTGCTGTGCTTTATGGGGTTATGGCGTTTACTTGACGATTCTCTTTCTGACGCTGACCGTGGTCACAACGATGCCCATGCAGGATGTCAGAAGCAGCACGATCCACAGGAGCAAACGGCTGCTGTCGCCCGTCAAGGGGGATTTGGAATCGGTAGACTGGCTGGGATTGCTGGAGTTGCTGGGATTGCTGGGCTGCTCGCCGGTGGCGGGGAGCACTTGACCCGCTGCCAGCAGCTTTCCGCAGGCCTTGCAGACTGTATCGCCTGTGTATCCGTCCTCGGTGGCGGTGGCGGGCTTTGCGTTCTTGAGCTCACCCTTATGCTCACCGTAGCCGCCCTTGTCGGCGTTCTCCGTCAGCATGCAGTAGGGATCGGTACACTCGTGCCAGTGGTGGGTGTCTTCGGTGGTCCAGTCCTCGCTCCAGGTATGCTCCTGAACGGAAACGGCACGGAACACCCGGGTACCGTCCACATAAAGGGTGCCGTTCAGTAGCTCGTCCTTCCACTCGCCCTCGTAGAGCAGATTGCCGGCCCTGTCATACAGCCGGAAGGTGCCGGGCAGGGAGAAGCCATCGGAGCTGTCTATGTTCAGAAGATCGTAGTCGTCCACGGTGCGCAGATCGAATACCACATTGGAGAATGTGATCCGGTTGCCCTCCAGCGCTTCTTCGCATGCCGCGATCATAAGTCTGCCGCCGGTGACGGTGATGTTGCCGTCTCCGGTTGTGTAGATGCCTTCCTCGTCGGAGGTGGTGTCGATGTTCACATCGCTGTCAGTAATGGTGACATCGCCTCCGTTGGTTTCAATGCCCTCCTCGCCTGACACGAGCCGCAGGGTGCTGCTTTCAATGGTGACGGCCTTTTCGGAGTAAGCACTGTCCAGACCTTCATTCTCGGAGGTGATATCCAGAACGGATCTTCTGACTGTGATGCTGCCATAAGCGTACACACCGTCACTGCCGGCCTGGATGTTCAGCTCGCAATCCTCGATCAGGATATCTTTGCAATCGATACCGTCGTATGAGGCGGAAATGATGAGCCGGGAACCGGCGCGGCCCCGGACGGTAAGGTTGCCGGCCTGAATGCCTTCGCCGTATCCGGAGAGAATCGATGCTTCCCCCTCCACCACAACGACGGAGCCGTCGGGGAGGATGATTGCGTCATCGTCCGGGCAGAAAATGGAGAAGCCGTCTTTCAGGGTGAGGGTCTTGGTTTCCGGATCCCAACTCCACTTGTCCCCTTCCGCCGGTACGGGAACCGGGTCCACTGTGAAGTCAAGGTTGCCCCGGTATGCGTTCGGGTACGTGGTTACGGACAATTCCCCATGGCACGGACCGTAGTTATTAGCATCGTAGCCGGAAAGGGCGAGATAATAGATGCCAGCATCCCCCAGAATAAACTGCGCGGACTCACCGTATTCGTTCAGCGAATCGTTATCGACGAGTTCAATCAGGGTGAAGACGCCTTCACTCTCGCTGAAAAGCCAGAGGGTGGTATCGACTGACTCTTGCGCTCCGGCAAAGCGGATATTCAAAACCGAGTTTGCTTCCAGCTCCACCTTCATCAGCTTGGCGGAAACGGTATTGGTGTATGTATAGCCGTTGTAATCCACCGTATGGGTATAAAGCGTATCCTCACTGCCCAGAGTATAGTCGAAGCTGGCGGGGAGGGTGGTGGTATCCGTCAGGGCTTTGAAGCCGTCCACCATGGGGATGACCTCAGCGGGCGGCGCCAGGGACAGTTCCGCGTGGCAGTCGCCGGTGACGGTCGCGTCATCGCCCGCAAGGGCAATGTAGTAGGTACCCGCTATGGGCAGGGTCGCGGACAGATTATTTCTGGCGCTGTTAATCTGCTGAAAGGTGTCGCCGTCCTGAATGAAAAGCTCAATTCCCACATCCAGGTCCGCGTCCTTGCCGATAAATCTGGCGACTAACCGGAAATTTGCTTCCGCGACATCGATCTTCAGCAGCTTGGCGTAGAAGTTGTAGGTGCCTCCGCCAACCGTGTAGGAATAAAGATCCTCGCTGCCAAGGGTGTAGTCAAAGCTGGCGGGGAGGGTGGTGGTAGCCGTCAGTGCGGCGAAACCGTCGAATAAATCGACGGTCGACTCCGGCTCGCTCTCCGCGAATACCGCGACGGGGAGCAGCCCCAGCAGCAACACGCAGCACAGCAGCAGGCTCAGCAGCCGTTTGCCATAAGATTTCATAGGTAATACCTCCTAAAATATATTGTTACTAAATTACTATAAAACATTCCGGCGCAATAATCAATAGGATTCTTGAGTTTCGGCGGAATTTTCTACGCAAAGACTCCACAGGCAAAAAGCTCCTAAACAAAGAAGAAAAAGCAAAAAGCACCGGCACCCCAATCTTTTTGCACAGCGGCCAGGGTGTTCAGTACTCTTCAGCCGGTTATTGTAACCTGCTTAAATCATACAACACAACTCAAAGAATGGCAAGAGCCGGAACACCAAGAGATAATGCTGTGATCGAATCTTTCTTCGGCAGATTCAAAGACGTAATTTCATCACACTTCAAGTACTGGAAGTGTGATGAAATTACGAAGGTCGTTGCCGACACTGTTTACTACTTCAATTACAACAGACCTGTTCGCAAACTAAATAGAAAACCGCCAGTCCAATACAGAATTGAACTGGCAGCTTAATCGTTTTTTTGTGTCTACTAACTATTGACTATTTCAACTAAATGTCACTCGTTTTTTTATTCAAATGTTATATAGTCTTCTAATACGGGTATAAATTCAATATCTGCAAACTGTTTTGATAGAGCGTCGCAAAGCGGTTTTATTACAACCGCCTCGGTTGCAAAGTGGCCTGCATCAAAGACGCTTATACCCATATTATGAGCATCAACAAAAATATTGTGCTTTATATCACCGCACAAAATACCGTCGGCGCCGCAAACTACTGCATCATACAAATAACCGCCTGCGCTGCCCGAAAATACCGCCAACGTTTTAACAAGATTATCGCCTGTATATTTTACGGTTGTGCCAAGCGCCTTGCCTGCAATAGCCGCAACCTCTTTTGCGGTTTTATGTCTATCAAAGCAACAAAGTCTGCCCTGATAACCGTCAGCGCAATGCAAGGGCTCAAACTCATTAAAGCCGAGCGCTTTGCAAAGGCAATCATTAACACCGCCCGCACAAATATCTAAGTTGGTATGGGCGGAAATTTGAGCAATGCCGCTTTTTATAAGCTCATAAACCACACTGTTTTCATTAACGCTTTTAAGAGGGTCAAAAATAACGGGATGGTGTGAGATTATAAGGTCAACACCCATTTCTTTTGCCTTTTGTATGCCCGATAAAGTACAGTCAAGCATAACGGCGGCTTTGGTAACGGTCTGTCTGCTGTCCCCCACCAGAATGCCGACATTATCAAAATCGCAAGCAGTATCAAAGGGAAACATTTTATCAAGCGCGTTAAAAATATCACTTACTGTCATTATTTTGCACCCTTGGGGTTAAAAGAATCCTTTAACGCAACTGTGCGGTTGAATACGGGTTTATCCTCAGTCGAGTCCCTATCCATGCAGAAATATCCCTGGCGCATAAACTGATAGGTTGTGATATCTTTTGCACTTACAATGCTTTTGGGCAAACGGCAATCGGTCAACACCTTTAAGGAATCGGGGTTAAGATTATCAGCAAAAGAAGATACACCCTCTTCATCCGACGGATTTTCAACATTGAAAAGGCGGTCATAAAGACGAACCTCACCCACAACACTGTCGGCGGCGCTTATCCAATGGATTGTACCTTTTACTTTACGTCCGTCGGGAGCTTCACCGCCGAAGGTTTCGGGGTCATAGGTGCAATGTACGGCGGTAATGTTGCCGTTGGCGTCGGTTTCGTGAGAAGCATATTTTATAAAATAAGCACCTTTAAGTCTTACCTCTTTACCGGGGCAAAGACGGAAATATTTGCCTGGCGGGTCAAGCATAAAGTCACTGCGCTCAATATATATCTCCTTTGTAAAAAGGGACTTGTTTTTAGGTGCATCGGGGTTGTTGGGGTTAGACTCAGTTTCGACGATCTCCTGCTTGTCCTCCGGATATTCCTCAATAATAACCTTCAGGGGTTCAAGCACAGCCATTGCGCGCGGTGCGTTCATATTTAAATCATCACGTACGCAGGACTCTAAGAGGGCATAGTCAATAACGCTGAAAGCCTTTGAAACGCCTATTTTTTCAACAAAGGCGCGAATAGCCTCGGCGGGATAGCCGCGGCGGCGCATACCGCAAATGGTAGCCATACGGGGATCGTCCCATCCCGAAACAAGACCGTCATTAACAAGCTTTAAACATTTACGCTTACTTGTTAAGGTATAGTTTACATTCATTCTTGCGAACTCAATCTGGCGCGGAGGCGTGGGAATATCCAATGCCTGTAAGAACCAATTGTACAGCGGACGGTGATTTTCAAACTCCAACGAACAGAGAGAATGTGTTACGCCCTCTTTGGCGTCGGAAAGCGGATGCGCAAAGTCATACATAGGGTAAACGCTCCATTTATCACCTGTGCGATGGTGAGGCACCTTCATTATGCGGTAGATAATGGGGTCGCGCATATTAAGGTTGGGAGAGGCCATATCAATTTTTGCGCGAAGCACTTTTTCGCCGTTTTCAAACTCCCCCGCGGTCATACGCTTGAACAGGTCAAGGTTTGCCTCTATACTGCGGTTACGGTAAGGGCTTTCAGTACCGGGTTCGGTCAAAGTGCCGCGGTATTCGCGCATCTGGTCTGCGGTCAAGTCGCAAACGAAAGCCAATCCTTTTTCAATAAGCTTGATTGCGCACTCGTAAATATAATCAAAATAGTCGGACGCGTAATAAACATTGTCCCACTTAAAGCCAAGCCACTCAATATCTTCCTTTATGGCATCGACATACTCAACGTCCTCTTTTGTGGGGTTGGTATCGTCAAGGCGCAGATTACAGCTGCCGTTATATTTCTGTGCGGTGCCGAAATCTATACAAATTGCTTTTGCGTGGCCGATATGCAGATAACCGTTAGGTTCGGGCGGAAAACGGGTTTGTACGCGGTCATAAACGCCCTCACGCAAATCCTCGTCAATAAAATCGTGTATGAAGTTTGAGGCTGCGGGGTTTAATAAATTATTTTCTTCCATTTTGCCGTCCTCCTAAAGTTTTATACTGTCGGCTTTTGCAGTTATGCGCTGTTTGCAAACGTCCTCACCCAGCACCTGCATTATTGAATACAGATCGGGCGTGTTGCGCCTGCCTGTTACTGCAATACGGATAACCGTGCTTACATCGCCGACGCTGCCCTTATAATTTTGTGGGTTTGCTTTATATTCGGATGTTTCAGCCGCAAAGCCCAAGGGAGCACATATGCTTTTTATTCGGTCAAACCATTGCTGACGGTCGTCTGATGCAGTATAAACCCGCTTATATGCTTCGAGAATTTTTTTTGCATCTTCAGGCTCAATTTTTTCAGGTATTTCATCGATTTCTTCAAAAAGCTGTGAATAGAAATATGCACTGTAGGCTTTAGCCTCGTCCCATTTTGCTATATCCTTACGGGGCTTGGGAACGTCACGGTCAATGGCAAACACACTTTTAGAATACTCTGCATCTGCGGTTAAAATATTATAATACTCTTTGTCAAATTCCTCTGCCCATTTTGTCAGGCAATCATAAACCGTTTTGGAATCCATACGGCAGACAATATTTTTGCTTACATCAATAAGCTTATTTTCATCAAACAGCGCACCCGAAACGCTTAATTTTTTAAAGGAGAATTTATAATCTTTGCGGGGTGCGTCGGGGTTGCATTTGCGCCAGGCCTCAAAATCTGACGCCATAACGGTCATCAAATACTCGGTAACACTTTCAGGCTCAAAGCCGCGCTGGGCAAAGTAAATAACAGCCGCCTCGGGGTCTTTACGCTTTGAAATTTTGCGTTTGCCGCCGTTGTCCGGTTTCAGCAAGGGTGCAACGTGTGCATATTTGGGCGCTTTAAAGCCCAAAAGCTTAAACAGCTGTAAATGCTTTGGTGTTGAAGATATCCACTCGTCACCGCGGATAACGTGGGTGGTGTGCATAAGATGGTCATCCACCGCGTGCGCAAAGTGGTATGTGGGAATACCGTCAGATTTCAAAATAACAAAATCTTCATCATTTTCAGGCATTTCAATTTTGCCCTTTATGCAGTCTTCAAAAACCACGCGGTTTTCCTCACTGCCCGGGGATTTTAATCTTACAACAAACTGTTTGCCCTGCTCTATGAGTTCTTTAGCCTGCTCATAAGTAATATCGCGGTATTTTGCCCATTTGCCGTAACAGCCTGTTCGCACTTTTTGTGCTTCCTGCTGTTCGCGTATATCGGCAAGCTCCTGCTCAGTGCAAAAGCAGGGATAAGCCAAGCCCTGTCTTATAAGGCTTGCGGCATAAGCGTGGTAAATTTCCCCGCGCTCACTCTGTCGGTAGGGGCCATAATTACCGCAGATTTCTGTAGAAGTTACAAAACCCTCATCAATTTTAACGCCAAAGCGTTCAAGGCCGCTTATAATATTTTCAACGCCGCCCTCAACCTCACGCTTTTTATCGGTATCTTCTATACGGGTATAGAAAATGCCGTTTGATGTATCCGCAACAATTCGGTTGATAAGCGCCATATACAATACGCCCAAATGCAAATATCCCGTAGGGCTGGGTGCAACGCGAGTTACACGTGCGCCCTCAGGCAAATCTCTTTTCGGATACATATTCTCGTAATATTCGGTTTCTTTACAGTTCAGCAGCAAAAGCTGTGCCATTTGTTCAAAGCTGTTCATATTTACTCCTGTTAATTTTTATCGGGATAGGGTATTAAGTCTATAACTTCAACAACGCCGCTGCGCTGATAAAGGGTAGGTGTTACCAAAAGCGTGTAGCCAAAGCCTGCATCACAGCCCCATTCAACCGCTCTGCGCTGCGGTAAAGCACAAGCTGAAAGCAGAGTTGTCATAACACCGCCGTGCATTATAACCGCACCTGAGGTTTCGCCCTTTTTCATTAAGTCAACCACAATTTGGTTAAAGCCCAAAAGCACTCTTTTTTGAAAGTCTTCATTGCTTTCGCCGTTGGGCGGGGCAGGCATTTTACCGCTTACCCAGGCGGTAAAATCGGGACGTCCGTCAAGCTCAGCACCTGTTTTGCCCTCAAAATCACCAAAGTCATACTCGGTTAAGTTATCCACCGTTTGAATTTCCCTGCCGGGATAAAGTATCTGAGCCGTTTGTACACAACGCTTTAGCGGACCCGAATAAATAACGCTTGCACTTGGGTAGGTGTAAGATGCGCGCAAGTCCTTTAATTCCTTTACCGATTCTTTTGTTAAAGCAAGGTCGGTCTTGCCGATATATCTTCCCTTCTCATTTGCTTCGGTAAGGCCGTGCCTTATAAGATGGATTTTATATGTCTTCATAAAGGCCTCCGATAATAGTGTTTGAAACTAAAAAACCTTTTTTTGTAATCCGCGCGGAATTATCATCACATTCCATAAAGCCGTTTGCGGCAAAGCTTTGCGCTTTTTTTATGAATTCTTGCGACGGCATTCTGCCAAAGCGTTTTTCAAATTCACTGTAAACAAGACCTGAACTCAGGCGCAGCCTTAACATTGCATATTCCTGTGCGCTGCCGCCAATTTCGTCCTGGGTCATAACGGGATTTTCCATAAAACTCTCAAGGTCGGCTTCAAAATAAAATCTTTTGCCGTCAATAAAGGAGTGTGCGGCGGGACCAAGGCCCAAGTATTCGTCGCAGTTCCAATATTTAAGATTATGTCTGCTTTGCTTGCCTTTCTTTGCAAAGTTGGATATTTCATACTGAAAATATCCCGCACTTTGCAAAGTGTTGCAAACTTGTATATATAAATCTGCCGTTTGGTCATCGCTTGGCAAATTAAGTAACTCCTTTTTTTCATAAAAAGGAGTGTTTTTTTCAATTTTCAGCATATAGGCTGAAATGTGATCGGGCTCAATTTCAAAAAAACGTTCAAGTGTAGCGTTTAAACTTTGCATTGTCTGGTTTGGAATGCCCAACATCAAATCAACCGATATATTATCAAAGCCTGCGCGCCGTGCCGTTTTAACTGTTTGCCGCGCGGCTTCAAAATTATGACGTCTGCCCAAAAGCTCAAGCTCACTGTCGACGGCGCTTTGTACGCCCAAGGATAAACGGTTTGCGCCCACCTCAATTACAGACGCAAAAAACTCTTCTAAATTATCGGCAGGGTTGGCTTCAACCGTTATTTCTGCCGACTGAAAATCAAAATGCTTTTTGGCAGTTTTAATAATATCGGCAACGCTGTCATCCAGCATAGTGGGAGTGCCGCCGCCGAAATATAAAGTATCAATAGGGCGGGTTATGCGCCCGCCCCATATTTCAAGCTGTTGTTTTATTTTTTGCACATAGGAATCCGTGTCCTTGTTGCACAACGAATAAAAGTCACAGTAACCGCATTTGCTTTTGCAAAAAGGCACATGAATGTAAATGCCCAGAGGGTTATGCAATTATTTCACCCATACAGTCTCTGGGAAGAGCTGCTGCGTTAGACTCGTCAGTATCAATGTGCATTGCTGCGCTGAACTTGGGGCTTACGCGAACAACAACATCACCGAAGGTAAGCGAACGTCCGTCAGATGTAATTTTAACGTTAACGATCTGCTTGTCCTCAACACCCATTGCCTCAGCATCAGCAGGGGTTAAATGGATATGACGCTTTGCTGCAATAACGCCCTCGGAAATTTCAACCTCACCGCAGGGGCCGACAAGCTTGCAAGCACCGCTGCCTGCGATATCGCCTGACTCGCGAACAGGTGCTGCAACGCCGATGGAACGTGCATCAGTAAGAGAAAGCTCAACCTGAGTTGCAGGACGTGTGGGACCGAGAATTGAAACATTTGCAAGCTCTTTTTTGGGGCCTACAACAGTTATTCTCTCCTCACAAGCGTACTGACCGGGCTGTGAAAGGTCCTTTTTGGGAGTAAGCTGATAGCCTTTGCCAAAAAGTATTTCAAGATGCTCCTGGGTAATGTGAATGTGACGTGCGGAAACTTCAACTAAAACTTTGTTTGACATAATTTATCTCTCCTGAAAAATCAATATATAATATATCAAGTATTATTATATACTATAGACCGGATTTTTCAAGTAAAAAATAAGCAGGTCTTAAAAATTTTTAAGACCTGCTTATTATATTTTTAGGGGTATGTAGTTCCCCTTGCATCAAATTATTCAGCAGATGCGATAGCCGAAACAGGGCATCCCTCAGCACAAGCTCCGCAATCACAGCAAAGCTCAGGATCAATATTGAATTGATCTTCGCCCTCGCTGATAGCCTCACACGGACAGTCAGCTGCACAAGCGCCGCATTTGATGCACTCGTCAGAAATTTTATATGCCACTGAAAACACCTCCAAATAATTATACACTCATTCTAACAGCAACTATTGCAAAAATCAAGCAAATATTGCTGAAACCGCAAATTTTATTGTTCCGGCTCTATGTTATCCTCGTCCTGATTCTTCTGACTTTTCTTTTTGGGAGGTCTTAAAACCTTTAATTCGTCTCGGTGGAATTTTAAAGGCGCGGCATCGGAATCTTCAGGCTTTACTGTAACAATACCCGAAACCAGATTGGATTCTGACACTATGCCTGTGCCTGACGGAGTTTGTACAAGCGAGCCGTTTTGGGGAGTATTCTTGAGCAAATCCTCGTATGCGTTCTGCTCATATTTAAGACAGCACATCAATCTGCCGCAAGCACCCGAAATTTTTGCAGAATTCAAAGACAGATTCTGCTCCTTTGCCATTTTAATGGATACGGGCTCAAATCCGTTTAGGAAACTGCAGCAGCAAAATTCCCTTCCGCATACGCCTAACCCTCCTAAAATTTTTGCCTCGTCCCTTACACCGATCTGACGCAAATCAATCCTTATGTGGAACTGTGCCGCAAGATCCTTAACAAGCTGACGAAAATCCACCCTTCCGTCTGCGGTAAAATAAAATACCATCTTTGACTCGTCAAAAAACAAGTCAACATCAACGAGGTTCATTTCAAGCTTAAGTTCTCCTATTCTTTCCTCGCAGAACTTAAAAGCTTCCTTTTCACGTTGCTCGTGGTCGCTCAGTTTATCCATATCCTTATTATCAGCCTTGCGGATAACAGGCTTTAAGGGTTGAACCACCTGGTCATCCCTCACTTTATGGTTACCTGTTACAATTTCGCCGCACTCAACCCCGCGCGAGGTCTCAACAACCACATACTGACCGGGATTTAAGGTACTGCCCGCAGGGTCAAAATAATACACTCTGCCATCGGTTTTAAATTTTACTCCAACGACTTCTATCATATTAACCTCCAAAAACTAAAGCAAGCTGTTAAATGCTATACAAATATTTGTAAAAAGCAAATGAATATTGCAGTTTCTTTCATTATCACGCTCAAATTCACTTACCTTATCATACATTTTTACAAGCGCGATTTTATTTTGTTCCGTTTGTGACGGATTTTTAATTTTTAACACAATTTCAGCCTTTAAAGCGTCAAACAAACGCTTTATAGCAAAGCGGTCCTTATCATACTCATATAAAGTTTTCAGCATACCGTAGGTATCTTTTTTTGTGCAAAGCTCAATAAGCTGTGCCGCGACAAGTTTATCCGTCTGTGCTTTACCGTCATCAAGGCTGTCAAGCGTATATCCTATATTGCCGTTTGCGGCATCCAATACAGGATAAATTTCAGCAACAGGCTTGCCGGTTACGCCTGCAATATATTCTGCAGCCTCAACTCTCGGCGGAGCGGAAAGCGTAAAGGTTATACAGCGCGAGCGAACAGTTTCAAGCAGGGTTTGTGCAGATGGCAGGGCAAATATTATTACTGCCGCTGCAGGCGGCTCTTCCACAACCTTGAGCATAGCGTTTTGTGCCGCTTCAGACAAATTCTGCGCACCGCAGAAAATAAACACACGCCGCTTTGCCATGTGAGGCATAAGATACATTTCCTGACGCACGGTGCGTATCATCTCAACGGAATATTTTGTATTCTCATCGTATACCGTAATATCAGGATGTGAGCCGGCTTTTGCCAGATGACAGTCTTTACAACTGCCACAGGGCTTATTATCCTCCCTGCAAACCGCACCCTTTGCAATGTGCATAGCCAGAGTGCGCTTGCCCAGTCCTTTTTCGCCCTCAATAATAATGGCATGGGGCAAACGGTCCGCTGCGAGCATTGCATTAACAGTCTCTAAAACAACCTTATTACCTACCATTTTTATTCCCTAAAAAGCAAATCCGATTTTGCGCTTTACCTTTGAAACCATACGGTTTGCAATATATGACGCTTTATCGGCGCCCATTTTATAAATCTGTTCTAAAGCGGCTTTGTCTTTTATTATCTGTTCATACTTCTCGCGCACGGGACGAAGCTCCTCCACAACGGCTTCGCCTACAGCAGTTTTAAACTCACCGTAGCCCTTGCCCTCAAACTCGGACTCAACCTGATCGGGTGTTTTGCCCGTAACGGCGCAATATATTGTAATAAGATTGTTTATGCCGTCACGGCCCTCACCGCGTTTAACGCAGGATTCACTATCGGTAACGGCACGCTTAAATTTGCGCATAATATCATCAGGGCTGTCAAGTATTGCAACATAGCCGTTGGGGTTTTCGTCCGATTTTGACATTTTGTTTTTGGGGTTCTGAAGTGACATTATTTTTGCGCCCGCTTTAGGAATATACGGTTCAGGCACGGTAAACACATCACCGTACAGATTATTAAAACGGATTGCAATATCACGGGTAAGCTCAATGTGCTGTTTTTGGTCGCCTCCAACAGGCACAAGCGCTGAGTTATAAAGCAGTATATCAGCCGCCATAAGCACGGGATAAGAATAAAGACCCGCATTGATATTGTCTGCGTGTTTTGCGGATTTATCTTTAAACTGTGTCATACGGGAAAGCTCACCAAACTGCGTGTAGCAGGAAAGCAACCAAGCAAGCTCACTGTGCGCAGACACAGAGGACTGAACAAACATGATTGATTTTTCAGGGTCAAGACCAAGCGCCAAAAGAAGCGCGCAAGTTGAATATATATTCTGACGAAAAGCGGTTTTGTCCTGTCTTACGGTTACGGTGTGCAGGTCTGCCACCATATAAAGACTGTCAAAGTCATCCTGCAGATTAACCCAATTTTTAAGCGCGCCGATATAGTTGCCCAAGGTCAGCATTCCGCTGGGTTGAATTCCGCTTAAAATACGTTTGTTATTTTCACTCATAAAATCTCTCCCCGAGGTAAATACCATGTATAAATAGCAATATTTATTTTATAATAACACAAAAAACACATATCAGCAAGTGGTGTACATAAATTTTTATATAAGAGGACAGCTAAATGTTAAAAAAGCTTAAAAAAGACTTGTCAATAGTACTTGCTTCAGTTGCAACCGCACTGTGTTTTTTATGCGTATGTGTTGCCGTTTTGGTAAACCCAGACGCCCAAAAATCAGACACAAAAACACAACAAATTGAGTACACCCCTCCTGCACAGGATACAGAGTATATTTTAATTGACTGTGCCGAATGTACAAGCAGCGCTATGCTTATTCTTGATTTTGAGCTAAGAAGCGCATCTCTTGTGCCATTGCAAAAAGAGTCTGCCGATGAGCTTGGGTACACGCCTACTGCAAAAATCATTATAAACGAAAGCCTTGTAAGCACTCTTGCCGACAGCGCAGGCGGCATCAATCTTACATTAAATTACGATACTCCCCTGCTTGAAGCGGGAAACTGGCGGCTTACAGGCAACCAGGTATGGCAGTTTTTACACCTTGGCGACGGCATCCTGCGCGAGCAACTGCTGCACGAGTTCTTTTATACGGCTTTTATGTTTGGCTTGCAAAACAATCAAATATATATTATACTTGATAATGGTATTTGTGAGGGTCTTTCATATTCGCGTCTTTATAATATAGCCTATTATTCAAAGGACTGGCTTTCACAGCTGACCGTCATCAGTTAGGGGTAATAATTATGACCGTAAAAAAAACCGTTGCCTTACTGCTACTTGCAGTTTGTCTGCTGTTTAACTACGGTTGTAAAGCAAAAGAAAATCCCCCGCAGGATACTGTTGCGGCAAGCTATTGGTATTATGAGCACCTGAATGAAACCCAAAAGGAAATTTACACAAAAGCGCTTGAAGCCGCAAAAAGTATGCAAATAGGACTTATACCGCTTGGTGAATACAGCCGGCAAGATGTGTTTTTATCCTGCCGCGCGGTTTTGTCCGACCGTCCGGAGTTTTTCTGGCTTCCCGAAAGCATTTTTCTTTACCAAGATGAAAACCGAGCAGTTTCTGTCGGTTTGGAGTATCGGGACGTGTCCTATTTAATACCTCAGCATCAGCAGCAAAATGCGCAAAACCGCCTTTCTGCGGTTGTAGATGAAATTAACCGGGGTATTTCTGCCAATATGAGCGATTTTGAAAAAGAACTTTATTATCACAACTGGCTATGCGTCAATGTTGAATACGCAAACGATATTTCTGATAATCTGGTTTATACCGCTTACGGCGCGTTGGTAAACGGCAGCGCTGTATGTGAAGGGTACGCTCGGGCTATGCAACTGCTTTGCGGCACACAGGGAATTGACTGTCACTTGGTTTACGGCAGTGCTTCAAACAATGGCGTTGATTACATAGGCCATATGTGGAATCAGGTAAAAATTGACGGCAAGTATTATAATCTCGATGTAACCTTGGACGATGCAGGTGATATTGCTGTTTATGATTTTTTCAATACTACCGACAAACAGCTTGAAGCCACCCACGCATACGACAGGGACTATTCTCTGCTTACCGCCGCCGAAAAGGAAAGTGGCAGCGCAAGCTTTAATTTTTATCTACCCGCCTGTACTGCACAAAAATATAATTATTACAGCATTTTTCTTAAAGAGTAAAAATATTAAAAGAAACGGACTGACTTTATGACTTACGATGCACTTCAGATTGCAAACGAATTTGCCATTGACGGCAAAGCAATATCAGGCAAAATTTGCAACCACGGACACATTAACCAGACAATTATTGTTACAACAAACAAGGGAACAAAATATGTTCTGCAGAGCATAAACAGCTCAGTTTTCGGAGATATTCCCGCAATGATGGAAAACATCAAAGGCGTGACCGAACACATACGTAACGCCATTGCAAAACAGGGCGGCGATGTTGAACGCGGCTGTCTTAACTTTTTACAGCACAAGGACGGACAGATTTATGTCGAAAAAAGCCGCGGTGAGTTCTGGCGCTGCTATAAGTTTGTTGACAACACAATAACCTATCAAACCATAGAAAACCCCCATCATTTCTATAACGCAGGTCTGGCTTTCGGTCAGTTCCAATGCTATCTTGCCGATTATCCCGCCGAAAAGCTTGCGGAGATTATTCCCGATTTCCATAATACAGCAGACCGTTACATCAAACTGCAGACCGCCATTTTGTATGACCTTTCAGGCCGTGCTGATTCTGTAAAAGAAGAGATTGCCTTTGCAGAATCGCGCCGTGATGATACCGGCGTTTTAATAAAGATGCTGCGCAACGGCGAACTGCCTATGCGCGTTACTCATAACGACACCAAGCTTAATAACGTTCTGCTCGATGCCGAAACAGGCGATCCCGTATGTGTTATTGACCTTGATACCGTTATGCCCGGTCTTTCTCTTTATGATTTCGGTGACAGCATACGCTTTGGCGCTAACCCCGCCGCCGAGGACGAAAAGGATTTAAGCAAGGTTTACTGCGATCTTGAGTTGTTTGAGCAGTTTACAAAGGGTTATCTTGAACGTTGCGGCCATATGCTTACAGAAAACGAGATTAAAATGCTGCCCTTTGCCGCAAAGCTTATTACTCTTGAATGCGGTATGCGCTTCTTGACCGACTATCTTAACGGTGACACATATTTCAGAATTCATTATGACGGACAAAATCTTGACCGTTGCCGTACACAATTCAAGCTTGTGGCAGATATGGAAGAAAAAATGTGCCAGATGAAAAAGATTGTAGAAAAATATTCTAAATAAATTAAAAGCGCTGAATAAAATTGTTCAGCGCTTTTAATTTTTACACTTTCAATAATTTTTGTCTCAAAGCAAAGTACAGCGGCAGTCCAAGACCGTAGCAAACAATAAACTGTCCCGCTCCTACCTGTAATGCCGACACCGCAAATGCGGAAGCAACGGCGTCTGCGGGGAAATATAAAAGCGCAAGCTCTGCTCCCACAAGCACCGCGTTGATAATAACGGGCCAGAACAGCGCAAGCAGCGGCGCACCCTTAAAGGTTATATGCTTTGTTTTGCGGGTAAGTATTGCGGCAATCAGGGTGCCAAGGGTGCCCACAAGCATATCAACAGGATTAAAACTGAAAATGTTTGCAATTATACAGCCAACCGTCAGCCCCGGTATTGCCGCGGGAGTAAATATCGGCAGTATGGTTAGTGCTTCGGATATACGAAGCTGTATTGCTCCGTAGCCCAAGCCTAATGCTCCGCTTACAAGGGTTAAAACCGTGTAGGCCGCAGCTATTACCGCACTGTAGGTTAAAAATACTGCTTTCCCTGTTTTTTTCATATTAATCACTCCGTAGTTTTTATTTGAGTCAGGATTTTGCGAACTGACTTTATTACCTTAGACCAGGCTATAAATAAGTATTAATCGCCGTGGCGGGTGCAAGAATGGCAATCCTCACAGGAGCAACCAACATTTTTGCCTACAATAGGCTCGGGGTCAATGCCCTGTCTTGTGTAATAGTCGGCAATTGCCGCCTTAACTGCCTGCTCTGCCAGAACAGAACAGTGTATTTTATGTGCAGGCAGACCTTCTAAAGCTTCAACGACAGCCTTGTTTGAAAGCTCCAGTGCTTCGGATATAGTTTTACCCTTAATCATTTCGGTTGCAATTGAGCTTGTAGCAATTGCAGAAGCGCAACCGTAGGTTTTAAATTTAACATCCTCGATTTTACCATCGGTAATTTTGAGATACATTCTCATAATATCACCGCACTTTGCGTTGCCTACTTCGCCGATACCGTTGGCATCATCAAGCTCACCCATATTGCGCGGATTCATAAAATGGTCCATAACTTTTTGCGTGTACATATAATTTATTTCTCCTTAATAGTATCCCACAGCGGTGACATCTCTCGCAGACGGTCAATAATAGGACCGAGAACCTTAATGATGTGCTGTGCATCTTCCATAGTATTTTCATGGCTGAAGGTGAGGCGCAGCGAACCGTGCGCAACCTCATGCTTAAGTCCTATGCTCAACAACACATGGCTGGGGTCCAGAGAGCCTGATGTGCAAGCAGAGCCCGATGATGCGCAAACACCCATTGCATCAAGCATAAGCAAAAGCGATTCACCCTCAATGCCCTCAAAGCAAAGACTTACATTGCCGGGCAGACGGTGTGTACGGTCGCCGTTAACTCGGCTGTGAGAAATTTTGAGTGCATTATCAATAACATAATCTCTTATTTTGCAAAGCTTTGCAGCGTTTTCTTCCATATTATCAACTGCAAGCCGAAGTGCCGCAGCCATACCAACAATACCCGCCGTATTTTCTGTGCCTGCGCGTCTGCCAAACTCCTGCGCGCCGCCTTCGATAAGGTTGGGTATTCTTACGTTGCGTCTTATATACAGTGCGCCCACACCCTTGGGACCGTTGAATTTATGAGCTGAAAACGAAAGCATATCAGCCTGAATTTCTTCAACGTTAACAGGCAGATGTCCCACAACCTGAACAGCGTCTGTATGGAACAGCACGTGATGCTTTTTGCATATCTGTCCAATCTCTTTTACCGGCTGTACGGTGCCTATCTCATTATTTGCATACATAATTGTTACAAGGCCTGTATCCTCACGGATTGCCTGCTCAAGCTCCTCGGGGCGAACAATACCGTCAGAATGTACATCAAGCAAGGTTATCTCAAAGCCCTGCTTTTTGAGCGCATTAAGGGTATGCAAAACGGCGTGATGCTCAAACTTTGTAGAAATAATATGCTTTTTGCCGTTCTTTTTCATATAAGCTGCAGTGCCTTTGATTGCCCAGTTGTCCGACTCACTGCCGCCGCTTGTAAAATATATTTCGCGCGCTTTGGCGCCAAGAGCTGTTGCTATAGTCTGTCTTGCCTGTTCTACAGCGGTTCTCGCATCTGAGCCGAAAGCATAAAGGCTTGATGCGTTTGAGTACACATCCGTCAGGTAAGGCATCATTTTTTCAAGAATCTCAGGCAAAAGGCGTGTGGTCGCTGCATTATCTGCATAAACGCGTTTTTTATTTGCGTTCATCGAAATCCCTTCTTTTTATTTATAATCCAATTTATTTTATACCATTTTTCATCGCATATCAACTAAAATTTAGTAAAAATTTAAAAATCTATTATTTATATGCTTTATTTTAACTTTTTGTCACCGATGTTTATTTGACAAACACCGTTACAGTCAGTATAATTATTATATATTCTAAATGGAACGGGCAAGATTTTATGAAGGATATTAATTATATTGTTGCCGCAAACATTACCGCTTTGCGTCAGACAAAGGGCTTAACTCAGCTTGAGCTTGCAAAACAACTTAATTATTCTGACAAATCGGTTTCCAAATGGGAACGCGGTGCTTCTCTTCCTGCCTTGAATGTGTTGGTCGAAATCGCCGACCTTTTCGGCGTTCCGCTTGACTATCTCGTCCGCCAGCACGACGAAAACGAGCACATTCCCACAGAACAAAAAAAGCCGCTCAGATACCGCCCGTCTGTAATAACCGCCGCTTCTATGATTCTTGTATGGCTGATTGCACTTTTTGTATACATTGTTTTATACTTTGCAAACGGTCCCCAGCCGTTCCAATGGATGACATTCGTTTATGCCATTCCCGTATCATTAATAGTATGGCTTGTTATGAACAGTATATGGTTCAACCGCCTGCGAAATTATTTTATAATATCCTTGCTTATGTGGTCAGTGCTTGTATGCTCACACCTTACGGTGCTGATGCTCGGCATAAATGTAAGTCTTATATATTTACTAGGCGCCCCCGCACAGATAATTATACTGTTGTGGCCCTTTATTAAAAAAAGAGATAAAAAGAAAAAACAATAAAATATTTGCATAATTTCACCTCTGAACAGCAATAATATTTAAAAATGTTCGGAGGTGCCTTATGAACGAAAACAGATTTTTTTTGTGCGAAAAATGCGGCAATCTTATAGGTATGATTAACGATACAGGTGTACCTATGATGTGCTGCGGTCAGCAAATGACCCACCTGCAGCCTAACGAAGCTGATACAGCTGAAGAAAAACACAAGCCCGTGATAAAGATTGAAGGGAATGCCGTCAAAGCAAAAATCGGCGAGACAGCGCACCCGATGGAAAGTGACCACAGCATTATGTGGGCATATCTGCAAACCGACAGGGGCGGTCAGCGTAAATGCTTTGAAGAAAACAGTACCCCTGCGGTAACTTTTTTATTAAATGATGAAAGCCCCGTTGCCGTTTATGCTTACTGTAATAAGCACGGCTTATGGAGAACAGAAATATAAAAAACAAAAATGCCGCCACAATTTGGACTGCACCAAATTGTGAGGACAGTACAAAATCCCCCTTTATGGTTGTTGTTGTTTCCATTCTGCCATAAAGGGGGTGTGTTTTTTATATTGTCCGTTTTTACCGGACTTTTTCAATTAATGGTGGCATTTTTTATTAATTCATAGTATAATGCTCTCTGCAATAAAATTGTGGGGATGTTTGTATTATGAAAAATAATAAGACATTAGGCAACCTTCTTTTAATTATTACCGCAATGATATGGGGTACAGCCTTTGCCTGGCAGCGTGTCGGTATGGAAAGTATTGAACCAATAACCTTTACGGCGGCGCGTATGGCTTTGGCAGCCGTTTTTGTAGGCATCATTGCTATAATTTTTGATAAAAAAGACAAGCGCAACATCACGCGCACACAAGCAGAGCAAAAAGAATATAATAAATATTCAATAATAGGCGGCATTTGCTGCGGACTGTTTTTAACCTTTGCAAGCCTTTTTCAGCAAATTGGTGTTGTATATACCACCGCGGGCAAAGCGGGTTTTATTACTGCAATGTATATGCTGATTGTTCCCATAATAAGCTTTGTTTTATTTAAAAAGAAATACCCTTTGTTCGTATGGTTTGCCGTGCTTATAGGTGTTCTCGGTATGTATCTGCTGTGCGTAAGCGAAACATTTACATTAACAAAGGGAGACGCGCTTATTCTGGTTTGCGCCTTTTTATTCAGCGGTCACATTTTATGCTGTGATTACTTTGTTCAAAAGGGCAGCTCCATAAAAATTTCTGCCATGCAGTTTTTAACAACAGCTGTTATTTCAGCAATTTTGGCCTTTATTTTTGAAACTCCGAGTGTCGACAAGGTTATATCTGCCACTGTCCCCATTTTATACTGCGGTATTATATCGGGCGGCATAGGTTATACTTTACAAATTGTTGCGCAAAAGTTTACTGACCCTACTGTAGCTTCCCTGCTTATGAGTCTGGAATCAGTTTTTGCGGTAATCGGCGGCGCGTTTATACTTAACGAAAAAATGATCCTGCGGGAATCCATTGGCTGCATTATAATGTTCGCCGCAATAATACTTGTACAGTTACCGCATAAAAAAACAAGGAAGGGTTAAACCTTTCCTTGTTATTAGGTATTGACAATGCCCGATTAAATGAATATAATTATTTAGCAAGATAACGAGGTGTGGCTCAGTTTGGTAGAGCGCTGCGTTCGGGACGCAGAGGCCGCAGGTTCAAGTCCTGTCACCTCGACCATATCGAGTGTTCTTAACCAACCTGGGAGTTGGATGAGGACACTCGATTTCTTTTTGCCCTTTTGTGCCTCTTTGTATGTATGAGCAGGAGCTGTCCTGCTCTTTTTTGTTATGCCGGTAAAGCATTTGGAACATACTCTACGGCAACGCCTTTTCGGGTTTCCTCCCGGTAATTGTGCTGTCTTGCAAGACTCGGCAGTTCCAGATACCCCACAAACTTGTAGTGAATCTTTATCTGTTGTTTGCGGTTTTTGCCGGTGCCTGTGACCTCGTACACATCAATGCGGTCAATAAGCTCCTGCAAGAGCGGTGCAGTAAGCCTATCCATCTGCATAAACTTCCGAACGGCGGCAATGAATTTCTCTTTTCCAAGCTGCATCTCATCCACCTCCGACAAGCGTTTACGGTATGCGGAGATTTTCTCTTTCAATTCCAACCGCTCCGTCTCGTACTTGCCCGAAAACCGCATAAACATCTCGTCGCTCAGTTTGCCCGATACATTGTCCTCATAGCACTTAATGCACAGTTCTGCTACCTGCTCACTGCGGACAATACACTTTTGCAGTTCGCCCTCAATGTGTTTTTTCTCTTTGAGAATATCTGCATTGGTCTTATCAGCGAGCAGCATAGCAAAGCTTTCTTCGTCATTGCACAGACATTTGGATAAGCAACGAAGTTCTAACATTACCACCTGCTCAATGGCGTCGGCTCTGAGGTAATGGGTCGAACTGCAAGTTCCTCGGTTGCCGTGATAATTGCCGCACATAAAGAACGGAATATCTTCCTTATCGTGCTTAATGTTAAACCATAGTTTCCGTCCGCAATCGGCGCAGTAAAGCAAGTCACAGAACATATTGCGTTCCCAATTTTCCGGCTTCGGATTACGGCGGCGGGTTTTGCCGATCAGTTTTTGCACCTGTTCAAACACCTCACGGTCAATGATCGGTTCGTGGACATTTTTGAAAATCGCCCACTTGTCCTCAGGATTAGCATACCGTGTTTTGTTCTTAAAGGATTTAGAGCAGGTCTTGAAATTGATAATATCCCCGCAGTATTCCTGCTGTGCAAGAATTTTAGATACCGTTGTTTTACACCATTTGTACGGATTCGGCTGCGTTTTCTTTCCGCCTCTCGGCAGCCCTTTGCTTTGCCAATATGCCATTGGGACAAGCACCTTCTTCTCCTGCAAGATGCGGGCGATCGTTTCGGCGCCCTTTCCCTCCAAGGACATTTTGAAAATATCCTTTACCACAGCCGCTGCTTCGGGGTCTATGATCCACTTCTTTTTGTTTTCGGGACTTTTCATATATCCATACGGCGGTTGAGATAACGGTTCTCCGGAAGTGCCACGGATGCGGTGTGCTGACCTCACCTTGCGGCTGATGTCACGGGCATACATTTCGTTCATTACATTCTTAAATGGGGCAATCTCATTCTCTCCCTCATTGCTGTCAACTAAATCGTTGATTGCAATAAAACGAACATTATGATCCGGGAAGTAAATGTCCGTGTATTGCCCGACGGTAACATAGTCACGCCCAAGTCGGGATAGATCCTTGACGATAACCGTGGATACATAGCCCATTTCAATATCGTCAAGCATTGCCTGAAAGCCGGGGCGATCAAAGCGAGTGCCAGTGATACCGTCATCCACATAAAAACGAGTGTTGGTAAATCCGTTTTCTTTGGCATACTTCGTGAGCATTTTGCGCTGATTGACAATGGAGTTGCTGTCGCCGTCCCCACCGTCGTCACGGGACAGGCGGCAATAAAGCGCCGTTATCCCTGTTTGTTCGTTTTTCTTTTTCGACTGCATAAGTCCTCCTTCCCGGCAGTCGAACACACATATTCCGCTGCCATTTTATCGCTGAAAATTTCTCCGGTCAAATCTGTGAAATCACCGACAATTGTCCGTTCAAAGCGGTTTTTAATTGTTACGCCGGATATTTTCGGCTGAAACTCCGAAAGCACCGTAAAGGTCACATTGCCGATTTTGTATTCGTGCGGATTGCCGTCGGATATGCCAACGATCCAATTTGTTTGATTTTTCATTATCTCGTCCTCCTTATCTTTCGTCCCGATTACGCTGACGGATTAAGAATTTACGGTAATGCTCACAGGCTTTGAGAATAAAATCTTCAAGCTGTTTTGCATCCGCATTTGGTGCATATTTCCGTAGCTTTTCAGTTGGGATTTTAATGTTTTCCCTCTGATTTGCCTTTTCACGGGAGAGAATTGTGCTAATATTATCAGCCGTGAGATTTCCAGCCTGATACCTCTTTTTCATTTCAACGGCTTGTGCATAGGACGGTGTGCAATCGTTTATTTCGCATTGCTCCAAGACGGCATATTGTTCTTCGTCGCCGAGATAGGACAAGGCCTCGCCGACCATAAGCGCAATTTTGCCCTCATCCATCAGGTCAAGCAGTTCGGGGATAAGGTAGGTTAGGCGAATGAAACGGCGTACTGTTTCACGGCTTTCGTTTAATGTTTCCCCAACAATATCCCCAGTGCGTAACTTCGCCACAGATTGTGTCGAAGTTAAATCCGTCCGTTTACCATGATGTGAAAGCGCCTCCATTTTCAGCTTGTAGGCAAACGCCTTTTCGCTGGGCAGAATATGCTCCCGGTGTAGGTTGCTGTCCACTACCGCAATAGCAGCGGAATCTCGGTCGAGAGCATAAATTAAGGCAGGGACTTCTGTTATCCCTGCCTTAACTGCGGCGTGTAAGCGGCGGTGACCGCTTATGACTTCATATTCCTCTGTATTTTCTACGGGTCGGACGATCAGCGGCGAGAGAACACCTTGCGTCTGTATGCTTTCGATCAGCGTATTCATCTCGTCATCGTCCTTGACCTTGAACGGGTGACCGTCAAAGGGTCGCAATTTTTCTACCGGAATTGCCACCGGCTTTTTCATCGTATTTTTCATTTTATCTACCTCTTTCCTTGTATCTTGCACGGGCTTTTTTCTCCAGCTCGTGCTCTTGTTTTAGCAATTCATACAGATGCGGAGATTTTTCTAAAATCCGCTCCGCACAGCGCACTCGCTCCCTAACAGGCTTCATCTGCTTGGATACTGCCTTGCGGCGTTTCTTGTTTTGCGCCTGTTCCTCCGGCGACTTGGGGCGGCGTATGCGGTTGCTGATGTCGCTGCGCTCACGCTCCAAAGCGGAAAGCTCTGCCTTGGATTGCTCAATATTTGCTTGCAGGTCGGCTACCGTATGGATACCGTGTTCCTGTAAGAAGTGATAGTAGGCAACCAGCTCCTTCAAATCCCTTTCCGCCGCCCGCAGATCCGGTGACAGCAGCATCACATCGGCAAGCTCGGCTACGATTTGGATCGCCGTTATGACAAGATAAAACACCGCATCCACCAAAACGGTGGCAGTGTCATAGCTGTGTTCAACGGAGAAATCCAGCTTTCGCAGCTCGTCCTCCAACGGAAATTTCTTCGGCTTGTACGGCGGTCGGTACTCCAAGGTGAACAGTCGATAGCGGTTTTCGGCGTTCTGCCGTAGCTGCTCGTTGACACGCTCCTTTGAGAAGCCCATACTATTCAGCCGCACGGCTCGCTCCCAATGCTTTGCCTTGACTGAAAAGCGCACAGGGTCGAGCGTATAACCGAGCGCATAAAGCTGATTTTCAAATTCTCTTGGGCTGGTCGCAAAGGACAGGCAGTATTCCACATCCTCCCGCAGATAGTCTCGATGGGTTTTCTTGCCGGCCTTGTGGACCCAGTACTCTTTCTTCTTGCCCTTGGAGTAGAAATCGCTGTTTTCCAGCACAGACAGCTCGTGCTCCCGGCAGATCTCATCGGAGATTTTACGCAGCTCCTTGTGGTCGCCGATTTTGTTTTTGAACTTTGCGCCGTCCTTAAAGGACACAGGATTCACAACAAAATGGCAATGCACATTGTCGGTATTCAGATGGACGGTGACCAACACCTGATACCGATCGCCCCACATCCTTCTTGCTGTCTCCTTGCCGATGGCGAATGCTTGCTCCGGCGTGACCTCGCCTTCACGAAAGCTCTGGATGCCGTGGTAGCCCACCACCTTGCCACGCAACCCAAACCGCCGCTGGACGGCGATCATCTCGGCGTAGGCGTTCTGTGCCGAGCAGTTGATGCCTCCCACGAACATCTTGCGGTCGGTTTTGTCATCGTTCTCTGCGTAGCGCAGGGCAGCATACAAATCCTCGTCGAGATATTCCGGGGCGGTAGTTTTGTCAGGATTGTCGGCGTAATCCAGTGTGGCTTTCAGGTTTTTGAACACAGGCCAGAATCCTGTTACCGCCATACCGCATCACCCCTTTCCCGGCAGCAGGAATTCTGCTGTGATCTGTTTCAGCACCGTGCAAATTTCTTTGTACAGCTCCGGTGAACTGGCTTTATCCGCAAGCTCGCCCAGCTTTTCAAGGCAAGCAAAAAGAGCGTCAGGCGGGACCGCTCTCGGCTCGTACCCCAACGCTCTTTGCTTCACATATTCGGTTGTACTCAGCCCGCATTTTCGGGCTTTGGACTGGATTTTATCCTTTTCTTTTACCGTCACGCGGACGGCAATACGAACATCTTTCCCCATACACATCTCTCCTTTCGGGGGATTGGGGGCTGTGCCCCCAAAGAGTCAGCCGATTTCGGCTGTGATTGGGACTTTTGTGGCACACAAAGTCCCTGCTTGCTATACAGTGAGACGCACCCCGCAGGGCATAAAGGAAAGCGGCTGTCAGATACAAAGATTTCAGCGTATTTCCGCGCTGTTCAATACCGAAAGCCGCTTCTTGTCCCTTAGGGCACTTCTTGTTTCTGCGCCAAAGTGGCTCTGATTCTGCTGCAAATACTGCGATTTGAGCCACATATTTGCGTTTTGGCTCAGCCGAACATTTCAAGGTCATCCAGCACGCTCTTTTCATTTTCGGCTTGCTGTTCCTCGGTCAGCTCCGTCTGTACCGGTTCAAAGACAGGAGGTACCGCAGCAAACGACACCTCCTGCAATTCCTCCCGTATGACTTGCCGAATATCATCCAGCAATAACCCGTTTGTGGTTGACTGCCGCTGTATTTCGTTTAAGATCGCCGTTACCATAAAAGCGTTGCGGGATTTATCCAGCGACTGTAAATACTGTGCGGCGTTCGCCTCTTTTGGCTTGCCCAAATCAAACCGCACATTGATCCGATACTTGCTCATCCCTTCATCCCAGCCTTCATTTGCACCTCTGCCAGATATTCATATCCCTTTGCAGCGGCACAGATGTCCTCAACGAATTTCACCCGGTCGGTGCTGAACTTATAAAAGTTCTTCACAAGGCACCCACCTCCGCCTGTCACATACAAGGTCATTGTATTCTCATCATAGCCGTGCTCGCGCAGCCTGCGGAATATATCCCGCACATACTCGGCAGCAACGCCCTTGATGATTTTCAGGTCGGCAGGCGCAATATTTGCCGTGC
Organism: uncultured Eubacteriales bacterium; assembly: GCA_934489895.1. Lineage (GTDB taxonomy): Bacteria > Bacillota > Clostridia > Oscillospirales > Acutalibacteraceae > CAKSST01. The sequence goes on from CAKSST010000021.1 coordinate 32,415, forward strand.
CGGTGATCAGCACCTCGTCGATGATGGCGTCGTTGATCTCCCGCCGTGTTTTCTGCATAAACGCCTCACGGACAGCAAGGGTACACTGATAAGTCCCGAATTTCTCGGTGAACATTTTGCCCTGCTGTGGCTTGCCGTTGATCATATACAGTGTGTTCATCGTGCCGTTGCCGATGTCGGCAATCAGGTTGACGCCTTTCAGTGTGGTGGCAAAGCTCGCAATAGCGGCGTACCCCTGCGGATAGATACGCACATCGTCAATATGGAGGTGGTAGTTCATCTTTTTATAGGTGAACTCCACCTCGGCGTGTTTCATCAGATACGCCCTAAACTCCGCCTTTTGCCCGCTTGTCCAAGTCAGCGGCAGACCGGCAGCAATCACAATGTGCGCCTCGGTAAGATTTTCGGCTTTCAGCTCTTTGGCGATTGCCGCAAGGGTCAGCACATAATAATCCTCGTCCTTGATCTTGTCCGGCGCAAACTCCTTGTGTCCCTCGCCGATGAGATAATACCTGCCGCCATAAACCAGCATATCAGCTGTAAACAGCGGTTCGTGTTCATAGGCAGTAATGCCTGTCGGAAAACAGTAATTAGCCGTTTTCATATTTCCGTAGCCGTGGTCGATGCCGATGATTTTTGTGTTGTGGATTGTTTTCATCATAAGTCCTTTCCTGCGCATAGCGCATTTCAA
>CAKSST010000022.1 GCA_934489895.1 uncultured Eubacteriales bacterium
AGCTAACTCAAGAATATAACATTACACCGTCAATGTCAAGACGTGGTAATCCGTACGACAACGCTTTGGCAGAAAATGCGCCGGGTTTTTTTCAAAAGCTTTTTGCAAAGCGTCAGGGTCCATTTTCCAGGTATCCGCCTCACAGTCAATAAAAACCTGCTTTGCATTCTCATAAGACACAGGATTTACTGTTGCGGCAAAGGTCATATCTGAACAGAGTACCACATCCCCTGCTTTTACACCTGCAAGCTTTACGGCAAGATGCAATGCCGTTGTGCCTGAAGAAAGCGCAAGACAGTTTTGCTCTTTGCCAAGATAAGCAGACATCTCTTCTTCAAAGCCGTCACAGTTAAAACCAAGCGGCGCAATCCAGTTTTTGTCGAAAGCTTCCTGAACGTATTTCATTTCTTCGCCGTGCATAGTAGGCGAAGACAGGAATATACGCTTTTCAAACTTCAAGTTTTTCACACTTCTCTAAACGATAAAACATATAAACATAATAACTCTATTATATATAATAAATTATTTATTATTTTACTACTTTTATATGTTTGTGTCAATGTGCGTTTTTTCACACCTTAAAAGCACTTTTCCCAAAAAGACAAAAATACTGCCCTGTCAAGAATATTGACAGGGCAGTATTTTTGCTGATTTTTATTCATCAAGAAGGGTCTTTTTTGCAGGCTCAATTTTCAAAATTGCAACCGTAATTATCATTGTAATAATAAGCTCGGGCAGCATGTAAATACCATTGTAGCAAAGTGAATATATAGGTGAAATCATGCCGTATTTATTTGGCCATAAAGCATCCCAGACAAACCAGCCGGTTACAAAATGGCACAAAAAGCGCAGCGAAAAGGTAACTGTTTCGCCAAGCAGTGCAGCCTTAACAATCGGCATACGCTTTTTGAAAACGCCTGAAAAACCTAATACGCCGTAAGCTACTATGTAATCAAAAAGCACAATCATTACTGCAACAAAGCCATTTGTTGCGTAGGATAAGTTATCAAGGCCTAAAAGAAGCTGTATTCCGCCGTGCAAAAAGGATACCCCAAGCGACCAGCCAAGGTCGTATTTTAATGCAACCAGAACAATAGGCAACATACTTGCTATTGTCAGACCGCCGCCCATCGGCATATCGATTTTTAATATGCTAAGCACGTTTGCAAGAGCCAACATCAAAGCACTAAAAACCAGTCTTGATATTTTTTGTTTCATAAAAATTCCTCCAAAAAAATTTTAAGTCCGAACTTTGCAACAAAAAAGGCGCACTGCAAAGCTATGCGGTGCGCCTAAAATAAGCAGGTACAATATTATCCTACGTCGGCATTATCCGCATCAGGTTATAGGTCGAAGCAATATAGCTTCCTCTCAGATCGCTTTGAGCGAACTCCCTTTTTGTTCGTATGAATTATACTCTTGCAAATACGGTTTGTCAACCGTTTTTTACAAATTTTCTTCTTTATTTTTTTCAATATCCTTTAAAAAGTCGTCATTTATAACAAAACCGCCCTCAATCGTTTTATGTTGCGGTTTGTTTTCATGAATTTCTCTCTCTGCCGCGGGTTCCTCAATAGAAGACACCTGTTCCGGCAGCGACTCTTCACTATCGTTTAAAACCACTTCTGACAATTGGTCGTGCTGCCATTTTTCAAGCAAAAGTTCACCCTCGGGATACTCGACTGTTACAGGATGGTTTTTGCGATAGAATTTAAACAAAACAGTATAACACACAAGCACCAGCAGCGCACCCGCAGAAATCACAGCACCCACAGCAAGTCCGGGTGTTGTGTAGGTAAAAACAATACTGCTTTGTCCGGCGGGAGCTTCTACCGCCATAAAGCCTATATTAACCTTTTCTATATCAACTGCTTCGCCGTTTACAGCAGCACTCCAGCCCTCATCATACGGAACAGAAAAGAAAACAAGGTTAGGTGACGCAAGGCTGACGGTTGCTTTAAAACCGCCGTCTTCAAAAGCAAACTCTTCGGCAGAGGTTACCGAAAGCTTTTGGCAGTCCTGCGCATAGGTGTCATGGTCAAAGGACACATCAGGCTTTATCATGGCATTATCGTCATCGTCTGACGGTATATAGTAATCCTCTGTAAGCGGCTTTAAATATTTGCCGTACTTTTGTATCTGGCTGTCATCCAGCACAATGGCTTTAAGCATCATATTTTCAGCCATATCCTGCCCGTAGGCTTGACTTTGTTCTTTGGTCATATAGTACTCATACGTAAAGCCATACGGAATATAATTATTATTTTTATAAATATAATAATCGTTTTCAGTCTTGTAATAAGAGTATCCCGGCATTAAAGTTTCGCCGTTATCATCCACAAAGCTCTCGCTGCCGGTATGGTTAAGCAGATATTTAACCGAAAGCAGGGAGCGTATTGCATAAGAGCCTGTTTCGGGACGCGAAGCCACTCCCCTTTCCTCGCCTATAAACTCATAAAACTCCGTAACCGATGTAGGCACAATGGAATGGAAGCTGTTTATGCAGGGCAAGCCTAAATACATACCCGTATTGTCAACGCCGTCATAAACATCTATGCGGTAATTGTCGGTATCGCCGGGTAAGGCAATTTCACCCTCAATAAGAGAGTCAATCATAACCTCATTTGTGTATGAATGGGTCTTACCCATACCCACAAACACGCCCGCATAAATTACAGAAATTATACATACCGCAACCGTAGCATAACGCATAAATTCTTTTGTTTTAGAACGCATAAACTTAACCAGAATACAAAGTATAGCAAGGCAGGCAATGGCTATCATACAAGCAAGCCAGTAGCGGCCCACATAATCGCCCGTATTGCCATCCATATACAAGCCCCATTTTGTAACAACACCGTCCTCAATTTTTGCAGGGAACAAGCCGATAATAAGGGTTGTTGCAAGAGTTATCCCGGACACCCAGCGCAAAGCGCTGTCCCATTTAATATCCAAATCTTCAATGGATATTACCGTCATTAGCGCAATAAGCAATATAGGCATATAGAACCAGCGCGCATAATAAGCGCTGTTAAACATATAAAAAGCGCTGTTAAGTATGGGAACGAGCGCCATAAAGGCACAAATACCTACAATACGGCGCAGCCAATTGCCCTTTCTTGCCTGCCAGAAAGCCACAAAACCGACCATGCTGAACAAAGGCAGCCAGCCGCCAAGCGAAGACCATCTAACCTCTGCGTCAGGGAAAAACACAGGTCTTGCAGGCAAATCAGGCGGGAAAAAGAAGGTTTGCAAAACATTAAGGAATATTTGGTTTTTACCGTAAACCCAAGCGTTCCATCCATAGTCTATTTCTGTAAGTCTGCTGTTGCCTGAAAGCGCCAATATAGTTGGATACAGCAATACTGCTGCACACAACACACCGAGTGCCGCTTCAAACAAGAACGCAAAAAATTCTTTAAACTTGATTTTCCAATTCTGTCCAAGCATACGGACAAACCAATAAATAATAACAAATACCACCATTCCGTAAAAGAAAAAGTAGTTTGAAAGGGCGCACAAAAATACCGCAAAGCCAAAAGGTCCGCGGCGTTTATCCGCCATAAACATTTCTACCGTCAGCAAAAGCAACGGGAACAGAATTATTGCCTCGTGGAAATGATTAAAGAAAATATTATAAACCGAAAATCCCGAAAAAGCATACAAAAGACCACCGAGTCTTGCAGCTTCAGCGGTTCGTGTAAAGCGCCTTAAATAAAAGTATGCCGTAAGTGCAGCACAGGCAAATTTCAAAATAAGCATCGGTCCCATAAGGTAGGGCACCATCCAGTTGGGAAAAAGCAAAGTTATCCAAAAAAACGGACTGCCAAGCAGATAAAAGCTGTATGAGCCAATAAAGTTTACGCCTAAATCAGTATATATATTCCAGCCCATTTCACCGCTGCGCACCATCTGGTGACACATCTGATAAAAGGGTATCTGCTGAACATTAAAATCGCCGTAGAACAAAAAATATCCTTCGCCTGAAATTATATAAGGCACAAAAAACAGCGCCGCAACAATCAGCGCATATAAAAATGTGCTGACATGCAGTTCCTTTTGCTGTCCAAGCAGAACCTGCTTACGTTTAGCAAACACCATTATACAGCCTCCCTTTCGTCAGAGCGCATAAAAAACCTCACGCACTCAAAAGCATTCCAGATAAATATCAAAACATTTATGATAGAAAATATCATTAAAATATTATCATATACGGGGTTATAGTCCCAGGGCATATTTGGTATATTTATAGGCAACAGCACAAAGGACTGATTAATTGCCGTTATTACCGAAAGAACGCAAAACAAAGCCAAAAAACGCGGCTTTTTATGCACAAGATAAGCCATGAGAGCAAAGGGCAATACAACAACCTGATAACGCTCGTGCATGCGGGTCGTCAAAATAAAAATGCACTGCATAAACAGCATGCCTGCGACCCATGGGCAAGTGCGCTTACCGAAAATATAAAGCAATATAATAAGAAGTATCGATCCAAGCAGGAACAGCGTGCTTACAAGTGACATTAAAAATGTTTCCTCTGTCCAGTTAAGCTTAAAAACACCGTAAAGATTAAACGCATTAAGAGTGCCGTAGGAATATTTTCCCGCACCACCTAAATAAACATTGAAAAAAAGCAACAAATTTTTTGCACCTATCATAAAAGGTAAAAATACCGCCGCAACAGTAAGTGCCGCCGCACCTATTCCCTTAAAAAGCCGTTTTACATCATATTTGCGTACGATTTCAAGCAATAATACGGGTGTAAAGAATAAACATTGATATTTGGTGAGTCCAGCCACCGCAAACATAATGCAAGCCGCCACAGGACGCTTTTCCTCCAATAAATAAAAGCACAAAATAAGCAAAAAGCACATGATCTGGTCGGTCTGTCCCCACAGTGCCGTATTAAAGAACATCGAGGGATTGCAAAGCCATAATGTGCCCGCAGTAAAGCCCCACATACTGCCGTTACGTTTTTCAAAAATGCGATACAAAAGCGCCGCACACAAAACATCGAAAACTATAGGCCAGAGCTTCATTAACAGCATCTGCAAAAAACTGACACAGTCGTTGCCGAAAACTTTATAAAGCTGACCTACAATACCCAGCAAAAACAAATACAGCGGAGGATAATCAAGCGCCGTTACATCGGCACGCGCATAGGCCGTAAACAATCCGTTTTGCTGTATATCAAAGACCCAGTCCCTATACCAATAGGTGTCATAATCATTAAAATAAGCGCCGCCGATAATAATGCGTAAAAGAAGAGAAAAGCCCAGAATAATAAGAAAGATATGAAATATATTTTTTCCCTGTTTTGTTCTTGTCTGCATACTATCAGTTCCTTTTACAGATTATCTTGTTTATTATACCAATAAATGTTATAATAATCAATAATAAGGTATGACAAAAGAAATGAGGTATATGTAATGGCAAGCCATTTTTATTCTATGCTGTTCCGTATGAAAAATATTTTCCGCTGGGGTTTAATGCGCAACACCCGGCGCGAAAGCTTAAGCGAGCATTCTTTAGAGGTCGCCTGTATTGCGCACGCTCTTGCACTTATACGAAACAAACGCTTCGGCGGTAATACTGATGCAGGCGCGGCAGCTGCCGCCGCCCTTTATCACGATGCAACAGAAATTATTACGGGCGATATGCCTACTCCCATAAAATATTACAGTGATGGTATACGAAAAGCATATAAACAAATTGAACGCGAAGCTTGTGATAAGCTTTTGCAGCTTCTTCCCGATGATTTAAGGGAAGAATACCGTCCTTTAATGGAATGTAATGACCCCGAGGTTAGGGAGCTTGTAAAAGCGGCGGATAAGCTTGCGGCTTACATTAAATGTATTGAAGAAATCAATATGGGCAACCGCGAATTTGATGTTGCCTTAAAATCTACACAAGATATATTAAATGCTTGCGAAATACCCGAAGTTAAGGTATTTATGGAGGAATTTATCCCGGGATTCTATATGAGCCTTGACGAGCAAAAGCTGTAAAATTTGACTATTACCGAAAAAAGTGTTATAATCCCCTTTGCCATCATTATGCTGGGCATGTTTTGCCTTGCGCATTTACTTTGAAAGGCGGCTTAAAAATGAACAAAAATATTTGTATGAACTGTATGAGCGATACAGGCGGTGAGGTTATCTGTCCAATCTGCGGTTATGACAACACCTCAAAAAACGATCCCGCATTGCTTGCTGTAAGGTCTGTATTAGCCGGCAGGTTTATTATAGGCAAAGCCTACGATATTAACGGTGAAGGTGTTTCATATTCTGCCTTTGACACAAAAATCAACTCATCCGTTATAATACGCGAATTTTTCCCCTGCGATATCGCAATACGCGTTTCCGACGGCTCGGTAACCATCAAGCAGGATTGCTCTTATGCCTTCAACAACGGCCTTATGGAATTCATGGATATAAGCGATAAGCTTTTGGGCCTTTCTGATTTACCCTGTCTTTTCAAAACGCTTGATTCCTTCGAATTAAACGGCACCGCATACCGCATAAGTGAAGCTGTTTCAGGCATTTCTCTTATGGAATTTTTGCTTCGCAACGGCGGTTCAATAACCTGGGATCAGGCACGTCCTCTCTTTTTACCGCTTATAACCACACTTAACGGTTTGCATAAAGCGGGTATTATTCACCGCGGCATTTCTCCCGAAACTATTTTTGTTGGCCGCGACGGCAAATTGCGTCTTAAAAACATCTGCATCAAATCCGTAAGAAGCCGTGACAATGTCATAACCGCACAGCTTTACCCCGGCTTTGCCGCAATTGAGCAATACGGTCTGGAAGATATTAATAACGACGGTCCTCACACCGATGTTTATGGTCTTGCCGCAACACTTTTCCGCGTTTTAGTAGGAAATCCACCCTGCGACGCAACCGACCGTCTTAACAGCGACAATATGACCATTCCCGCAAAGGTTGCAGAAGCAGTTCCCAAAAATGTGCTTTCTGCGCTTGCAAATGGCTTGCAGATTCTGCCCGAAAACCGCACACAAACAGTAAACGAGCTTCGCGCAGAACTTACTGTTGCTTCTGATACATCGGCATCGCCTGTTATGGGTGACACAAAACACAAAAATACTTCATCAAAGCGTTACGCGTTAATCGCTTCTGCTTGCACAGCTGCTGTGTTTATCACCATTGCGGTTATTCTGATGTTTACGGTGTTTAAGGACAGCTTCTTTAAACCCAAAGAGTCCTCTTCCTCTCAGCTTTCCTCCATACCAAGTGTTGCTTCGGTCGGTGATAAGGACAGTTCAGAAGCTTCTTCAGCTGAAAAACTGTTCGCTGTGCCTGACTTAAAAGGTGTTTCCTTTGACGAAGCCATAAAGCTTATCGAAGAGAATTCTCTTAAATACGAGGTTGTAGGTAAAGCCTACAGTGACACATACAAGCGCGGTACAGTTTGCTTACAGTCTATTGAGGCAAACACTACGGTTGACAGAGAAACTACCGTTCAGATAACCATAAGCCTTGGTTCACAATTTATAAAGGTTCCTAATATTACCGGTCTTTTCCATGACGATGCTTATATTAAGTTGCTTGAGATGGGATTTTTACCCGAAAACATTAAATTCATAGACAAATACGATGAAACCGCCGCATCTGAAGCCGTTATCAATACCGACCCTGAAATCGGCACGGCAATGAGCACCGACTCTGTTATAAAAGTATTTATTAACACCTATACAGAAATGGCACCGGACGAGGACATTTTTACAGCAGAATAAATTAAACGACATAACAAGACGCCGTCAGTATCTTACTGACGGCGTTATTTTTGACGCTTATACTTTGTTAAGATTTCTCTGGAACATTTTTGACAAGTTCTGTTCACGCTCGATAACCTCCGAATTCAACAATACACCGTTTTTTAGTGGTCGGCTTAGTTCAGGTAGCGGAAATATCTGCGGCTTAACCGGTGGCTTAAAATCGCTTACGGTTTTCATTGTTAAACGAAACCTACCGCTTAGTCACAAACCACTAATCGCTCACGCATATAGCAATCGTTTTGCAGTTCGACACTTTGTGCGTCCTCTTCTCGTAAAATTCATAGCCATCGCAGTATGGTTATGTATCTTACGTTGTCTTTGACCGGAGTAGGAGCATCCTTTGCAGTGGTCTTTCCTTTAAAGAAATCAAGATCGGCTTTGACAGAATCCTTGATACGGTTGTATCTTAACTTGTCGGCAAGGTTAAGCGACTTATTTTCAAGAGCCGAAAATCCGTTGCTCATTTTGGCAAAAAGGGTTTGAAGTCTTGAAAGCACTCCTTTGTCATGCTTTACAAACTCCTGTTCCTTTGCGCCTTTTCCAAAGAATAACCGCCCGGCGTTTATCAAATGCTTCTTTGCGCCGCCGAGTTCCATTCGTGCGTTCTGAACATTTTGAACGCTCTCATTCATAGAAACGGCAAAGCTGTGAAAGACCTTGCCGAGCTTATCCAGCGTTTCGGGAATCTTCATTGCGTTGATGGCGTTTTTAAAGGCTTCTTTGCCTTTCTCCTTAAACACCTTACCCTCCATATTGGCTTCGGTCACTCGGACGGAAGCCGGGATAAAGGTATCAAACACATTGATTTTCATTCCAAAGGTTTCGCGCATTGACTCAATAACCGATCTGTCGTTGACGGTTCGTGCGTCAACCATTGTAAAGAGGATACCGTCGATTTTTAGGTCGGGATTTATCCCTAGCTTGACCTGCGAATAGGTACGCAATAGCAGGTCAAGACCTTTTGTAGATAATATCCTCGGTTGGCTTGGGACAATGATACTGTCTGCCGCTACAAAAGCATTGATTGGCAGAAGTCCGAGAGACGGGGTGCAATCTATGAGAATATAGTCGTAGTTCTTTTTTATTTGATTGACATAGGTTCTCATAATGCACTCTCGGCTCATCACCGTAAACAGATAGCTTTCGATACCGGACAGTTCCACATTACAGGGCATATGGTCAATGCCCTCGTCGCAGTGTATGATACCGAAATCATCTTCAAAAGGTTTGTTGTCGATTACATTCCCCATAACAGTTGCAAGGGAAATATCCAGTTCATCCGGTCGCTTGATGCCGAGACTGATCGACAATGAACCCTGTGGGTCAGCGTCTATAAGCAAAACCTTTTTCCCGGCGTTATGAAGTCCGACACCGAGATTCAATGCAGTAGTTGATTTTCCCGTGCCTCCTTTCTGATTTTCGATTGCAATTACTTTGCAGTTCATCTAATAACGCTCCTTTCCTTTTTATTTGAATCTATAATGATCCACCTAAACATATAAATTATTTTTATATGCTTAGGTCGTACATCCTATTTGTCCTCGACACCCCGGATGTAAAGGGAACAACACCGGCGGCTGTTGCAAGCAGCTCCATGGGAATCTCACCCTCGCCCCTTCATTATGGACCGACCGCGAATTACGGAAGTATCATTATCGCCTGCATCTGTCATTGCCGTCTTTGTCTGCCGACAAATTAAAGAAGTGTAAGTTTTATCGCTCCCTCCCGTTCGGAAGATCGTGGCGCACTCACTTCGCGGCTCGGATTTCTCCGATGCAGGTAACGTACCTGTGTGCTGTATATTCAGTTTTCAAGGATCTCAGAGGTCTCTTGTTTTGCCCTCTGTATTTGATTGCTGAAAAAAATCGCAAAAATTAACCCCCTTTCCGAAAAAAATCAGAAAAAAACTCTGCTCTGGTTGAATAAATCATAGCCGAAACAGGGCAAAAAAACAGAGCCTACTATGTAATAAAACATAGTAGGCTCAAGAAAATTATGCGATTGTGTTCGGTTTGGTGTACCGATGGTGTAAATTGGTGTAAGCTGCCGGTGTAAACCCGTTCATAAGTCGAATTATCGAGAATTATGAAGAATTATAAAGGGTTATTTAATCAATCGGCTTCATTGTCGGGATGAAGATGAGGTATCGGTCTGCTTTTCTACAGGAGGTAACAGCTTGTAATCAGAATAATCAAACATCGACTCATTTATAACCTTGCCGTAGTAGTCGTTTTCAAGTATCAAGGCTGATACCTTAAACTTGTTGTTTACGACCTTTTTCATATTGGCAACATAGTCTTCCCGCACCTGCTGTGCGGTTTTTGTAACCTTTTCTACAACCGTTTGCTGACCTGTTTGTTCATCAGTTACGGTTTCTTTTGTAATCTCATCCTTAAAATAGTTTTCATCAAAGGGTGTGAACACTTTTGTGCCGGAATCATATTTGCCGGCTTCGCTTATCCAACTGCGGTCAGAGAAAATTACAAGCGGGTCAGCAGTTGATAAAATATCGCTTCCCATAAATAAGCGAGAGTCATATTTAAGTCCCAAAAGGTTTGAAACGGTTGGCATTATATCCACACTGCTGCAATATTTGTCCACTGAAACAGGCTCCATACCCTGCGCATACATAATAATTGTGCTTTTAAAAAGCTCAAAGGTAGTTTCTACATTATGACCAAGGAATTCATTAAAATATCTGTAAGTGTCACCCGACTCTTCATTAAGTAATCCGTACGGATAGTGGTCAGCATTTACGCAGATAAGCGTGCGCTCTGCTACGCCAGCCTCATTAAGACGCTGCAACAAATATTCCATTGCCCTGTCAAGCTCAATATTGCAGGCAAGATATGCCTTTGAAGTGTCGGACATATTTAGGTTTGCAACCAAATCCTGATTCTTTTTTGACATTGCATTGCCGGCAAAACTATAATTTAAGTGTCCGCTTACGGTCATATAATAAGCGTGGAATGGCTGGTCGGTGGTCAGATAATCATCTATTGTTGCCTGTATCATCTCAAGGTCAGATTCCGGCCAGGTTTTCTTAATTTTACCTTCAAGTCCGTTGCCGTATCCAATGTATTTATAGCCCATATTGGGATGGGATACATCGCGGTGATAATAAGTGTAAGTGTGGTTATGATAAGCTCTTGAAGTTTTGTTTAACCCTTTTGCCGCAAAAATTCTATTAAACTGATTACCCATACAGAACGGCATACTGTTTTCACCCGAAACGTAAAAACTCCATACACCCGATTTAGGTATAAGACCCGTGCAGGTTACATACTCACCGTCAGAGGTGCTTACACCCCATATTGGATTGTATGAATTGTTGAATTTAAATCCCTCGTTTGCCATTTTGTAAAGGGTGGGAGTAAGCTCGGGATGGACAGCATATGGAGAAAATCCTTCAGCTGTTATATATATAAGATTGTATCCTTCAAACATACCTGTGTATTTATTCCGGTATGTTCCCTCCTGCGCTGCGAAATACTCGTCAAGCTTTTTAATTGAGTCATTGCTTGAAGATGCAGCGCGGGCGGCAAAATCAATATTCAGCACATTTTTTTCATATGCAACTTCCTGCTCTGGTTGTTCCTCTTTTTTTTCAGGCATATCAATATCATCATCGGTGGGCACACCTATAATGCTGTATTTTATATCAAGCCATTCTGTACGTATTATGCCAAAAGTGGCAGCCGAAATTTTTACATCAAACACGCCGCGGTAAACCTCACGCGGTGCGGGGAAAATAAGTATAAGTAAAATGCAAAAATAATGTACAACTACCGCCGCAACAAGCGCTATTGCCCTTTGCAGCCAATTAGCCTTTAATGTAACTACAAACCTTTTGCCTAAAGCAACCATCACAATTAAAGGAATTGCAAGCAATATAAGCTTTGGCAAGGATATAAAAATTGCGTTGAGTGTAGTTTTTACAATACCGTTCTCAATAACCTGGTCGGCACCGCCCGCCTTAAGCGAGAAGAAAATAAAAAAGGTTTTAAAAACGCTGTAATATACAATCTGAACGGAATACAGAACATATAGCACCGCAATTTCAATTGTAGCAGCAAGCCGCATTTGTTTAGGGTTAAAAAATGAGCATATAACCCATAAAACAAACGTAACCGACAAAGAGAATAACAACGTAAAGAAAAAACCGCCGTTTGCAAAGCCGCTTGTAAACAGAACCGTTACCGCTTCCATAAAGAAGACAGAAAACATCAAGAAAACTATAAGACTAAGCTTTGCTTTTTTTATAATATCCTTCATTTGCCCACTTTCCTTTTGAAAAACATTAAAAAGATTTTTTGACATTTATTTACTTTTGACGACATTATATTTTTATTATACATCTTTTTATCCGTTTATTCAAGCCCACTTGTATGTTATTGTTTTAACTTATCTTTTTACCAAAAACAATAAATTCTCCGTCATCATATTCTATTGCCTGAATTTCTTCTGCAAAGCCTGTTCTGGCAATTCCCTCATAAGCTTCAAAAATGCCGAAAATACAGAAAATAATACAGCCGAAAACAACCGAAGAAATTAATACAGACCGCCAAAACCAATATTTTTTACTTTTCTTTTTCATCTTATTGTATTCAGCAAAGCAGCAAGCGCTGTTCCTGCATACTCTGCCGAGCGTTTTGCCTCCTCAAACGAATTTGCATCAGTACCCACCTCAAGCAGCATTGAGCCTGTTGTAAGGTTTTCGTTATACTTTTTTGCCGCAAGAACAAGCGGCCTTGCAAGTCCCGGATACATTACCTCCATTATCTGTTGGTATTTTATTGCTAAGCGAAAATTCTCCCGCCAGTTTTCAAAGCCTGTAACGTTTTTGTCCTGGCAACCCATTACAAGCATTACCTGCGCGGCTTTTTTGCAGTTGATTTCCACAACAGGCTTTGTTTTATCAGTATCATTTGCCATTATGGCATCCCTGTGTATATCCACAACCACCTTTATGGTCGGATATTTTTGCAAAGCCGCTTTAACAGTTTCGGCACTTCTTGAATAGCTGCCTGTATAAGACGGATAATCGTGTACGGTTTTATCGTGTACCGTTTCAACGCCCGCATCTGTCAGCTGCTTTGCAAATATCTCTCCTATGGCCGTCATATTAAGAGCCGCATCGGTAGAACGGGAATAATCGGCATCAGTATAATAATTGCGGTCCTCGCTCATATAGGATTCGGTTGTGTGGGTATGCACAATCAAAACCTGCGGTCCGTTAGATTTTTCAATTACAAAGCCCAGTTTCTGCTCAAGCTCTGTTTTTAAATCAATAGTATGCGATGTTTTATTTCTTACATTTACATTGTTATAAGACAAGCCCGTGTTGTAGGGTGAAATAAACTTTTCAGTTATTGCGCCAAGCACATTACCGCTTGCCGCGGCACTTTGCGCCTGCTGTTCATCGGAGCTTTGCGTCAAAGATGAATTGCCTTGTGCGGGATTGTGATATTCAATACCGCTTTGCAGATTGCCGCTTGAGGTTGAAATATAAGCCGCGCTTGTGGCAGCGTTAATTCCGTAAGTCTCAAGCTTGCTGCCGCAAGCCAAAAAGGTGAGCACCGCTACAACCGACGTTACCGTCAATAATAAAAAACTGCGCAAGTTTGTCATTTTTACACTCACCTCTATATATTCTTATGAGTGCAAATATTAAAATAATGACTCCAAAATAGTTTTATCAACATTTGGCTGCAGGGCTAAATTTATTGCCCTTGCCAGCCCCGTCCCTGCACGCATAATCATATTGTCAATTGCGGGCGTGGTTACTATCATTCCCGGTTGCACGCTCGATGCATCGCCCTTTGCGTCGCTTATGACGGTTGCGGCATCTGCCACTGTGGGAATACCTATTGACAACACCTTTACGCCCAATGTTTTACGGCTTATTTCGGCACGCTTATTGCCGACACCCGAGCCCGGCAAAATACCTGTATCGCACAACTGTACTGTTTTACCCAATCTTTCTAATCTGCGGGCAGCAAGAGCATCAACAACTATTACCGCCTTTGGCTTTACGCGCTCCACTGCGGCAGAAATTGTTTCAAGTGCTTCTATCCCCGTCTGACCCAAAACGCCGGGTGATACTGCCGCCACACACCGCAGTCCCTCAATCTTAAGCCGTTTTGTCATAAAATCCATAACGTGTCTTGTTACAAGTATTTTTGATGCCGTGCGCGGTCCTATAGCGTCAGGGGTCACATTAATATTTCCAAGCCCTGCAACCAGAATATCGCCATCAGGCAGCATAAGTGAAAGCTGATGAGATATAACATCACATATACCGTCAGAAATTCCCGCATCAAAAGGTATTTCCGCCTCAATGGTTACATATTTACCTTGGGGCCTTCCTATTGCTTTTGCCGCACTGTCATTTAATATCTGTGTAACAGTTGCTTTGTATCCGTTGCCGCTGTATTCACAGCTTTTTATGCCGCGAATATCAGGGTTAAGCTCTCTGAGTTCTGTTGCAAGGTCAGTTCTTATTCCCATTTTTAATCCTCATTATGCTTATTTTTATTATTATCCGTAACTTTTTTTGATAATATACCGCAAATAATTGTTGCATTTATTGAAAAAAGGTGGTAATATACTAATGTTCATTATTTTTAGGAGGTGTGTAAATGCCTAACATTAAGTCTGCAAAGAAGCGTGTTGAAGTAAGCCGCAACAATTACCTTCGCAACAAAGCAAACCGCTCTGCACTCAAAACTGCTGTTAAGAAAGCAGTTGTAGCTATTGAGACCAATGCTGTTGATAAGGACGCTGCTTACAAAAACGCTGTTTCAGCTATTGACACTGCTGTTACAAAAGGCATTCTTCACAAGAATACTGCAGCCCGCAAGCAATCTGCACTTGCTAAAAAGTACAACAAGGCTCAGTAATTGGTAAAATACAATTAACGAGGGTATGTGTCACATGCCCTTGTTTTGTTGTATCTATGTATTTTAAAAAATATAACAAAAACTCCGCACCGATATGGTGCGGAGTTTTTGTTATATCATAAATCTAAAGGCGTCAGCCTTTGAAACGGCAAAGCCGTTGCCGCACCGCAGTGCGACTGTATTTAATGATTCAATGTTTTTAAACGAAAACGCAAGTTTTCAAATGCCTGTGGCATTTCGGCGGCGTCCACCGCCGTCGGTTTAAAGTTATTATATCATAAATCTAAAGGCGTCAGCCTTTGAAACGGCAAAGCCGTCGCCGCACCGCAGTGCGACAGATTTAATGATTCAATGTTTTTAAACGAAAACGCAAGTTTTCAAATGCCTGTGGCATTTCGGCGGCGTACCACCGCCGTCGGTTTAAAGTTATTATATCATAAATCTAAAGGCGTCAGCCTTTGAAACGGCAAAGCCGTCGCCGCACCGCAGTGCGACAGATTTAATGATTCAATGTTTTTAAACGAAAACGCAAGTTTTCAAATGCCTGTGGCATTTCGGCGGCGTTCCACCGTCGTCGGTTTAAAGTTATTATATCGTATTACTTATTTTATTAAGCTTTCGCCGGTCATTTCGTCGGGCTGGGGTACGCCCAAAATTTTAAGCATTGTGGGAGCAATATCGCAAAGCTTACCTCCCTCGCGAAGAGAGCAATCATATCCTACAACCGAAAAAGGTACAGGGTTTGTAGTATGTGCGGTAAAGGGTGTTCCATCAGGCTCAAACATATAGTCTGCGTTTCCGTGGTCGGCGGTGATAATAACCGTACCGTCCATTGAAAGTGTTGCATCAACAACCTTACCCACGCAAGCATCAACCGTTTCAACCGCTTTTACAGCCGCATCAAATATACCCGTGTGACCTACCATATCGCAGTTTGCAAAATTAAGGATTATAGCGTCATACTTGCCGCTTTTTATAGCTTCGACAACCTTGTCGCATACGGGGTATGCGCTCATTTCTGGCATAAGGTCAAAGGTAGCAACATCGGGGGTGGGAACTAATATACGGTCTTCGCCCTCAAACATTACCTCTTCGCCACCGTTGAAAAAGAAGGTTACGTGAGCATATTTTGTGGTTTCTGCAATACGCAGCTGTGTTTTTTTGTTCTTTGACAGTGTTTCGCCCAATGTCATTGTAAGAGTCTGGGGTTTAAAGGCAATTTTTACGTTAGGCATTGTTGCGTCATACTCTGTCATACAAACATAATAGGTGCTTCTTCTGCCGCCTTTACGTTCAAATCCGGCAAAAGCGTCGTCACAGAAAGCGCGTGTAATTTCACGTGCGCGGTCGGGACGGAAGTTGAAGAAAATAATACTGTCGCCGTCCTTAACACCTACGGCGCCCTCAATAACGGTGGGAATAACAAACTCGTCAGTCAAGTTTTTACCGTCACCGTCAACAGTTTTATAAGAAACCTTAATTGCATCAACGGGGTCAGCAAAAACTGTGCCTTCGCAATTAACAATTGCGTTATAAGCCTTTTCAACGCGTGACCACTGACTGTCACGGTCCATTGCGTAATATCTGCCTGCAACGCTTGCAATTTTGCCTACGCCAATTTTTGCAAGCTCTGTCTGCAGCTGTGCAACGTAGCCTGCGCCCGATGCAGGAGGAACATCGCGTCCGTCAAGGAAGCAATGAACATATACATCCTTAAGGCCTTTTTTCTTTGCAAGCTCTATAATAGCATAAAGATGAGTGTTGTGACTGTGAACACCGCCGTCTGACACCAAGCCCATTATATGTAAGGCTGTGCCGTTTGCTAGGCAGTTATCAATAGCCGCATTTAGCTCTTCATTTTCAAAAAAGTCACCGTCGGCGATGGATTTTGTAATACGGGTAAGCTCCTGATACACAACGCGTCCGGCACCGATATTGGTATGGCCTACCTCGCTGTTACCCATCTGTCCGTCGGGCAGACCTACATCCATGCCCGATGCGCCAATCCGGGTTGTGGGGTATTTTTCAAAAATGCGGTCTAAGTTAGGGGTAGCGGCGGCATGAATGGCATTACCCTCAGTATTAGGATTAATGCCAAAGCCGTCCATTATTGTTAAAACCAAAGGTTTTTTCATTTTGTGTTTATCCTTTCAGAAAGTCAGCCGTTTGTTGCCGCTTTTACTATAACAGAGAAATCCTCAGCCTTGAGTGATGCGCCGCCGATAAGACCGCCGTCAACATTAACCTTTCCAAGAAGCTCCTGTGCATTTTTTGCATTCATTGAACCGCCGTATTGAATTGTTACACCCTGAGCAGCCTCTTCTCCGTAGGCTTCAGCAATAGCAGCACGGACATAACCGTTGCCTTCATCTGCCTGCTGAGCAGTAGCAGTTACGCCTGTGCCGATAGCCCAAACAGGCTCATAAGCGATAATAATATTTTTAAGCTGCTCTGCACTTACACCTGTAAGTGCCATTTTGGTCTGATATTTAAGCAATGTTTCGGTATAGCCAAGTTCTCTTTGCTCAAGTGTTTCACCAACACAAACAATAGCAGTAAGGCCTGCATTTAAAGCAGCCTTTGTGCGAAGGTTAACAGTTTCATCGGTTTCGCCGAAATACTGTCTGCGCTCGCTGTGTCCCACTACAACATATTTTACACCGCAAGCGGCAAGCATATCTGCTGAAATTTCGCCTGTATATGCTCCGCTTTTTTCATAATGGCAATTTTCTGCGCCGATTTCAATATTTGAGCCTTTTGCAGCTTTAACAGCAGCATCGATATCCACAAAGGGTACGCAAAGCACAACTAAGCAGTCTGCACCCGCAACCAAGGGTTTCATTTCGTTAATAAGCGCAGTTGTCTCTGCGGGGGTTTTGTTCATTTTCCAGTTACCGGCAATAACTGCTGCTCTTTTTGCTTTATTCACAATAAAACTCTCCTTTAAAAGTACATAGTTCGGGCCCGAACGGGAATATAAAAGCCTGTTCGGGTCCGAATATTTTTAATTAATTATTTATTTATCGTTAAGCGCTGCAATACCGGGAAGCTCTTTGCCCTCAAGGTATTCTAAAGATGCTCCGCCGCCTGTTGAGATATGTGACATCTTATCAGCATAGCCAAGCTTCTGTACAGCTGCAGCAGAGTCACCGCCGCCGATGATGGAGATTGCGCCGCATTCAGCAACAGCCTTTGCAACATCCTTTGTACCTTTAGCAAAATTTTCCCACTCAGAAACGCCCATAGGACCGTTCCAGATTACAGTGCCTGCGCCCTGCAAGGATTTTGTGAAAAGCTCACGGGAGATAGCACCAATGTCAAGGCCCATCCAACCGTCAGGAATGCAGTCAGAAGGGATTTCCATATAAGTTGCATCTTCCTTGTACTCACGTGCGATAACATTATCAACAGGAATAATGAAGTTAACATTATTTTCTCTTGCTTTTTTCATAAGGTCTTTAGCAAGGTCAAGTTTGTCTTCCTCGCATAGCGAAGAACCGATGGAATCGCCCATAGCCTTAATAAACGTGTAAGCCATACCGCCGCCGATAATAAGGGTATCAACCTTGTTGATAAGGTTGTCGATAACACCGATTTTATCAGAAACCTTCGCGCCGCCGAGTATTGCAACCAGGGGACGTTTGGGGTCTTCCAAGGCGCCGCCGATAAACTCAATCTCTTTCTGGATGAGATAACCGCAAACTGCAGGCAGATATGCTGCTACACCGGCAGTTGATGAGTGTGCTCTGTGAGCGGAGCCGAAAGCATCGTTAACATAAATTTCAGCAAGAGCCGCAAATTTCTTTGAAAGCTCTTCATCATTTTTGGTTTCGCCTTTTTCGTAACGAACATTCTCAAGCAGGAGAACCTCACCGTCTTTAAGAGAAGCGGCAAGAGCCTGTGCGCTTTCGCCTACAACATCTTCGGCCATTTTAACGGGCTGTCCCAAAAGCTCAGCAAGACGAGCTGCAACGGGTTTCAACGAAAATTCGGGAACAACCTCGCCCTTCGGTCTGCCGAGGTGAGAGCAAAGAATAACCTTTGCTTTGTTTTCAATCAAGTACTTAATCGTGGGTAAAGAAGCAACTATTCTCTTATCGCTGGTGATGACGCCGTCCTTAAGCGGAACGTTAAAGTCACAACGAACAAGAACTTTTTTGCCGGAAACATCAATGTCTTCAACTGTTTTTTTAGTAATTGCTGCCATAAAATTTTTCAACCTTTCTTTTTGTAATAATTTATCCTTATTATATTACCAATATTTTCTCATTTTTTCAATAATTTTATTCAATATTTTTTAGAACCTCTTGCCAGCTCGAATTGTGCAATTCGCCTAAGCCTTGTAATTTTGGGAAATTATGCTGTCTTAACACCTCATAAACCGCCACCGCAACGGTGTTTGAAAGGTTTAAGCTTCGTGCCTCATCAAGCATTGGTAGACGAACGCAGCGGTCGTGATATTCAATAAGCAAATCTTCTGGGAGACCCTTTGTCTCCTTGCCGAAAAACAAATAACATTTATCGGGATATGTAACATCAGAATATATGTGCTGTGCCTTAGTGGTGAACATAAAAAACTCACCGCTGTTTTTAGTAAAAAAGTCTGCGATATCATCGTAATAGGTTATATCTAACAAATACCAATAATCAAGCCCCGCGCGTTTTAACTTTTTATCGTCTACCTCAAAGCCCATAGGACCCACAAGATGCAGTCTCGCTCCCGTAGCCGCACAGGTTCTTGCTATATTACCTGTGTTTTGCGGTATTTCGGGCTCAACAAGCACAATGTTAATTTCCATATTTTTCACCTTCGTCTTGCTATTATACAACAAAAAATTCTTTTTGGCAACGTATGATTGAAAAAAACAGCATTTTGTAATATACTGTTAACGGACGGTGAGAATATGGAACACAAAAACCAAAATATTTTAAATTATGTTCATATAGCACAGGAGCGCAACGGCATAAAATATGCCCGTCCCGACAGCCGTATTACCAAAAATTTGCGGCGCATTTATTTGTTCTGCGCGGTTTTTGTTACAATAATCAACCTTATTTTTATTATCGGCACCACCCTTGTGGCCAACAGCGCTCAAAGCACAGCCGCTTTGACACGGCTGTACAACAGTATTATAACCGTGGCAGTTTTTACATTATTCCCTCTTTTATGCTATTTTTTGCTTAAAAGCTCAAGGCTTATCCCTTCAATAATTTCCGCCGTATTAAACACCGCTTGCTGTGTTGTTCTGCTAATATTCTTTTACGGCGAGCTAAAAGACGGGCAGGACCTTTTGGGGTTGACGGCGCTTTATGTTTTCCGTCACGCAATACCGCTTATCGTTCTTCTTGTATCGGGCAACTGGGCGGCAATACTTATTGCCCGTTTCAATATTCTTGAAAACCGCGCTTATAACAAAATGGTGGACAA
The DNA here is from genome assembly GCA_934489895.1 of uncultured Eubacteriales bacterium. GTDB lineage: Bacteria > Bacillota > Clostridia > Oscillospirales > Acutalibacteraceae > CAKSST01. The sequence continues at coordinate 20,129 of CAKSST010000022.1, forward strand.
CCTGTACAGGCTTTACTCCTCACAATATACTGAGCTTTCCGATGTTCAGTGGGAAGAATATCTTGACACCTACGTACCCATGCGCCCCGAAAAATTAAAACGCTCACGAAAAGCAAAAGAAAGCAAAGCAAATTTAGATTAATAATAAATATTTGAAGTGGTTTAAGGTTTTTGGGTTTAAATACACAACCAAAATTTTCGCCATCATAAAAAGACAGAGCAGTATTCCTGCTCTGTCTTTCTTCTATATTCTATAACCCTATATTTTCCCCTTGAGGGCAAAGCGCATTTATTCCTTATCAATATTTTTAATATCGTAGGGTGTGGTCTGATACACAAAGTAATTAAGCCAGTTGTAATAAAGCAGGTTTGCGTGGCTGCGCCATTTTACAAGGGGCGGTCTTTTAGGATCGTCGTCGGGATAATAGTTGACGGGCACCTCAATATCCAAGCCCTGCTCAACATCACGCTTATACTCTTTATCAAGAGTATACTGGTCATATTCCAGATGTCCTGTAATAAATATCTGTCTGCCCTTTTTGGTGGATATCGCAAAAACTCCCGCCTGCTCGGACGAGGCAAGGATTTTTAATTCGGGCACCTTTTCAATATCCTCACGCCGTATTTCGGTATGCCGTGAATGAGGAGCGAAAAATTCATCATCAAAGCCGCGGAACAGCATTGAGGTTTTATGCTCAACTATATGCGAAAAAATGCCGAACATCTTTTTCCCCAAAGGGTATTTTTTTATACCGTAATGGTAGTAAAGGCCCGCCTGTGCACCCCAACAGATATGGAAGGTGCTGGTTACATGGCTTTTGCTCCACTCCATAATAGTGCAAAGCTCATTCCAATACTCAACTTGCTCAAACTCCATCTTTTCAACAGGAGCGCCCGTTATAATCATTCCGTCAAAGTTTTGGTCCTTTATCTTGTCAAAGGTTTTGTAAAAGGCAAGCATATGCTCCTTTGAAGTGTTTTTTGGTGTATGGCTTGAGGTCTGCATCAGCTCCATCTCCACCTGCAAGGGAGTATTACCGAGCAGCCTTGCAAGCTGTGTTTCGGTAACAATTTTTGTGGGCATAAGATTCAATATTAAAATTTTAAGAGGACGTATGTCCTGAGTCATTGCCCGCGTTTCGGTCATTACAAAAATATTTTCTTCGAGTAAGGTTTTAACGGCAGGCAGCTCGTTAGGTATTTTAATAGGCAAAATTTATCACCCTTTACAGTTGTTCTAATGCTTGCTTGATATCTTCAATAATATCTTCAGCGTCTTCAATACCGATAGACATTCTTACAAGCTCTGGGCCGATACCGCAGGCTTTAAGCTGTGCGTCGGTAAGCTGGCGGTGGGTAGTACTTGCGGGATGCAACACACAGGTACGTGCATCCGCCACGTGTACGACAATTTTTGCAAGCTTTAATGAATCCATCAGCTTCATAGCCTTATCTCTGCCGCCCTTTACGCCAAAGGAAACAACACCGCAGCAACCGTTAGGCAGGTATTTATCTGCGAGCGCTTTATCCTTTGCGCTGTCGAGCGCAGGATATTTAACCCATTCAATTTTATCGTTAGCTTCCAAGAATTTTGCAACAGTCAGAGCGTTTTCGCTGTGTCTTCTCATGCGCAGATGCAAGGTTTCAAGCCCTAAATTGAGTATAAAAGCCGAAATTGCGGTAGGCATTGCGCCGATATCTCTCATAAGCTGAACACGTGCCTTTGTTATGTATGCAGCCTTGCCGAAATCCTTAGTGTAAACAACACCGTGATAAGACTCATCAGGTGTGCAAAGGCAGTCAAAATTACCCGCTGCTTCCCAATCAAACTTACCGCTGTCAACTATTACACCGCCGACAACGGTTGCGTGACCGTCCATATATTTTGTAGTGGAATGTGTAACAATATCCGCACCAAACTCAAAGGGACGGCAAAGTATCGGCGTTGCAAAGGTGTTATCGATAATAAGCGGGACATTGTGTTTGTGTGCAATAGCTGCAAAACGCTCAATATCCAGCACATCCATTGCGGGATTGGCAAGTGTTTCACCGAACACGGCACGGGTTTTATCGTCAAACTGTTCGTCAATCTGCTCGTCGGTCATAGAAGCGTCAACAAAACGCACCTCAATGCCCAGCTTTTTAAGCGAAACTGCAAAAAGGTTTACTGTGCCGCCGTAAATGGTAGAAAGGCAAACAAAGTTGTCCCCCGTCTCGCTTATGTTAAGTATTGCCATCATATTTGCCGCCTGGCCCGAGGTGGTGCACATAGCTCCAATACCGCCCTCTAAATCAGCAATTTTGCTTTCTACGCAGGCAACCGTGGGGTTGGATATACGGGAATACATATGTCCCTCAACCTTTAAGTCAAAAAGCTGGCCTAAAAACTCAGATGAGTCATATTTATAGGTTGTACTCTGATATATGGGCAACACACGGGGCTGACCGTTTTCAGGCTCATATCCCGATTGAATACATTTAGTATCAATTTTCATCATTATCTCTCCTTAGGGTTATTTACCACGTTTTGCGGTTTGTTTTCCAAATAGCCTTTTAAGTTATCATATACAATGCCAATAAGACGCTGTCTTGTTGTAAGGGGCGCCCAGGCAACATGGGGCGTTATTACAATACCTTTTGCACCGAAAAGCACACAGTTTTTTCTCATTGGCTCATATTCAAGCACATCCACGGCGGCGGTTATTTTGCCGCTGTCAAGCGCTTTTCTTAAAGCCTGCTCGTCAACAACGGGGCCGCGCGAGGTGTTTACAAAAAGCGCACCGTTTTTCATTTTATCAAAAGCCGCTTTGTCAAACATTCCCTTGGATTGCGCATTTAACGGACAGTGCACCGTTATAATGTCAGCTTTTTCAAGCAGTGTATCAAAGCCGGTAAACTCTACTCTGCTGTCCTGCTTTTTGCTGCGGTTATATACAAGCACGCGCATTTTAAAGGCAAGGGCAATTTTGGCCACCTCTTTACCTATGCTGCCATAGCCTATTATACCAATGGTTTTACCGGCAAGCTCCTCAGTAGGCAAAACAAAGGGTGAAAAGGTGGGGCTTTTTATCCAACCGCCTTTTTCTACCAGAGTGTTGTATTCGGCCACACGGCTGAAGCTGTTAAGTATAAGCGCAAATGTATGCTGTGCGACTGCATCGGTTGAATAACTGCCGGCATTGCAAACGGTTATACCTGCTTTATTGCAATAATCCAAATCAATATTGTTATAACCAGTTGCAAAAAGCCCTATATATTTTAAGTTTTTTGCATCCTTCATATTTTCCGCAGTAAGATGTGTTTTGTTACAAAGTACCGCATCGGCATCCGCTAAACGCTCTGCCGTAAAGCTCGGGTCGTCAGCCTTGTAGATTTTAAGCTCGCCAAAATCAGCATACAAATTTAAATCAATATCGCCGTTGTAGGCAACTGTATCACTGTCAAACAGTACTATCTTCACGGGGTTTCACCTTCTTTTTTGAACCGTCGGGATATTGTATAACAATATTGCCAAGCTGACCCTCAAGGTTTGCCCTGAAAGCCAGAATATACTCTTTTCTGAGCGCCGCTTGCTCAGCCTTTTCTTCTTCACTCAGGCCAACCGAACGCTGTTTTCTTGCCAGCTCATTTATACGGTCAATTTTACTTTGTTCCATTTTTCTCACCTAAACGTACAGATATTTAAAGTATAACACAATAAATTGTTTATAACAACATATTTTTTACAATATATTTATAGACATAAAAAAACAAATGATGTATAATATAAATATAATGCCTAAGGAGGTTATAGTTTATGAAAAACAAAACTAAAAAATATGTTATTATAGGTGCAATTGTTGCCGTTGTAATAATTATCGTCAGCATAATAGGCAGCTACAACAGCCTTGTAGGTCTTGAGGTTGATTTGGAAGAATCTTACGCAAATATTGAAACACAGCTTCAGCGCAGGAGTGATTTAATACCCAACCTTGTTGCAACGGTTAAGGGCTATGCCGCTCATGAGGAAGAGGTTTATACCGCAATTTCAGAAGCCCGCGCGGCATTGGCTTCGGCAGGCAGCGTGCAAGAGACAGCCAATGCCAGCAACGCTCTTGACAGCGCAATTTCCCGTTTGCTTGTTGTGGTAGAAAATTATCCCGAACTTAAAGCAAACGATAACTTCAAAGATCTGCAATACGAGCTTTCGGGTACAGAAAACCGTCTTTCCACCGCCCGTACCCGCTACAACGAGGATGTTAAAGAATATAATACTGCAATAAGACGCTTCCCAAAGAACATTATTGCTTCGGTTTTCGGATTTGAAAAGGCCGCCTCTTTTGAAGCAGCTGAAGGCGCCGAGCAGGCCCCGCAGGTATCCTTTGATGATTAATATATGAAAGCAAGAATATTAAAGCCTGTTTTTGTCCTTATTTGCTGCATTGTTTTACTTTGCGGCATTACGGTAATAGCAGCAAAAAAATACCCCAACCCTACCGACGCCTTTTTTGTAAACGACTATGCGGGCGTTTTATCTGATGCTACCAAGCAGGAAATATATAATCAGGGCAAAAGTCTTTATGAGCAAACTAAAGCTCAGGCGGCTGTGCTTATTGTTAACTCACTTGACGGCGAATCTATTGAGGAATATTCAATGGGCGTCGCAACACAGTGGGAGCTTGGCGATAAGGAAGAGGACAACGGTTTGTTACTGTTGATTGCGGTCGAGGACCGCGAAATACGTATCGAGGTCGGTTACGGCCTTGAAGGTGCTTTACCCGATGGAAAGGTTGGCAGGCTTATGGAGAACTACGCCTACCCTCCCCTTCAGAACAGCGATTACAATTCTGCCGTTACTGCTCTTTATGATTCACTTGTAAATGAAATTTATATTGAATACGGCATTGAGCCCGACAGTGACTACGTTCCCGACAGTGAAAATGACGACGGAAATTATATTATCTATGTAATTATATTTATTGTTATAGTTTTATCCATTTTCGGCCGAAAAGGACTAGGCCGCTTTGTATTTCTGCCCGGCTTTTTCTACAACGGCAACCACCGCGGCGGTGGCGGCTTCGGCGGATTTTCAGGTGGCGGCAGTTTCCACGGCGGCGGTGGCGGCTTCGGCGGAGGCGGCGCAAGCGGGAAATTTTAAATAATTTTTGTATATTTTTGCTGTATTCGGCCTAGTATTGTTATTTAAAAAAATAAGGATTGACAATTGTGGGCAGTTTATATATAATGTATGTTAATGTCTTGATAAGGAGATTTTAGATATGGCTAAGATATACCGTCTTACCCAGGAGGGTTTGAAAAAGCTGGAAGAAGAGCTTATGACCCTTAAAACTGAAGGCCGCCGCGATATTGCAGAAAAAATTAAAGTTGCAAGAGGCTACGGTGACCTTTCAGAGAACAGTGAATATGACGATGCTAAAAATGAGCAGGCTAAGATTGAAGCCCGCATTGCTGACCTTGAATTAATGCTTAAAAATGTTCAAGTTATTGAAAGCGATGCCGATAATGACAGTATAACTCTCGGTTCAACCGTTGTGATACTTAACCTGAAATCAAAACGTGAATTTACCTTTAAGGTTGTCGGTTCATACCAAGCTTCCCCCGCAGAAGGTAAAATTTCTGATGAGTCCCCTGTAGGCAAAGCTTTAATGGGACACAAAGCAGGCGAAACTGTTACTGCAAACACTCCTCAGGGCGATATGCAGCTTGAAATACTAAAAATTGAAAAATAATAAAATAAAGGCCTGAAAATTCGGGTCATTATTTTTGCTCTTATACACATTTTATTAAACTTTGGCAAATACCGTTGTAAGCAATAGTATACAATAGCACTTTTGCACGCCGAAAAAAGTATAGTTATTTTTCGGTAAATATTTATTATTTAAAGTTTGCAGACAACAAATGACACTTTCACAGCATTTGCGTAAAGTGTCGTTTGTTTTATTAACACTATTTTTACAAACCGTTTGCTTGAACAAGCAAAAATACTGTGGTAGTATATTAAGGAAGGGTGGGTTTTGCTGATGGCAGATAATAAAAGTGATTTCTTAAAGGAAACGGAAAATAGGCAAAAACAGCTTGTTGAACTGAATAAAATGCGTCAGGGCTTTGCCCCTGTTCCTGAGCGCACTTCGGTTGATTCTGCCCCAAAAACCCAGAAGGAAAAATGGGAGCATTTCTGGTATTACAACAAGTGGTACGTTATTGTTGCGCTTTTGCTTGCTGCTTTTACCGCTTTATGTGTTTCTCAATGCTCAAACCGCACCAAATACGACTATACCGTTATGCTGTTTTGCGACAGCCAGCTATCAGATGTTCAGACAGAAGCCATAGGTGACAGCCTTGCTCTTTTTGGTGAGGATATAAACGGTGACAATAAAGTACTTGTCGATGTAATTAACTGCTCATACGATAAAAATACCGACTACAACACAAGAACCACAAAAAGCAGCAAAATTCAAGCTAATCTTACAAATGCAAGCGTTCTGCTTTATATAACCGACGACCATGCTTTTGATTATTATACAAGCGCTTTGTACGAAGATTTTTTTGTTAACCTTGGCCTTCCCGATAAGGACGGCAAGGCTATGATACTTAACGATAGATTTTATCAGTGCGGAGAAAAGGATATCGGATTGCCCGATGGACTTGTATTACAGATTTCCCGCCGCGCCGCTGATGGTACAACCATTGAAAATCATAATGGCGTAGAGGAAAATGTTGAAAATGCCGATAAGCTGTTATATAATATATCAGCAAAAATTAAATAAATTCCGCCCGTGGCGCAGTTGGATAACGCAGCAGATTCCGATTCTGAAGAACGGGGGTTCGAATCCCTTCGGGCGGACCATAATGTGGAGACAAAAAAGATGTCTCCTGCGGAAAGCCCGAATATATCGGGCTTTTTTGCTACCCAAACGGCGATTTTTCTCTGTACCAAAACGCAGATGTAAAATCGCCGTTTTCCCTTTGTGGATAGACTTGAACTCCCGAAAAGTAAATATCAGATACGCAGGCAGATAGAAATCAAAAATCTATCTGCCTTTTTTATTGTCATCAAAAAGGAGAAAACAGATATGCTACAAAAAGAATTAGCCAAGCGCCTCAAAGCTCGGTACGACACCAAGATGGACGGCAACTACATGGTGGCAATGCCCCGAATGCAAAGCCTCGGTCAATATAAGCGATGAGGATATGCTTGGCGGCATTACAGAACTGCTTAACGAAGTCATTGCCGATCCCGAAAGTATTCAGATACCGAAGTCCGACCATGAGGAAAGCCAAGAGATAAAACGGCTGAACGCAGAGATATCAAAGGCACTCAACACTGTCAGCTTCGATAAGGAAGCCATAAAGCAAAAAATGCTCACTTGCGTGAGCAAAAAATACACGAGCCTTGGAACTGAAGCAATCACGGCTCAAAGCCTAAAAGATATATTCAAGACTGTGCCGCCGCTGACAGCCTATGATAGCGACTTAACAGACCAGGCAGTCATCGAGTGGAGTTGCTGATCCAATTATCAAGAGCCTTCATCTGCGCATCCGTATGAAACCAGTGTTCTCCGTCCTCTATTACAGTGAGCGTTGCGCCTATTTGATTTGTAAATTCGGATATAGTTTCTATGGAAGTTAAGTTATCCTTTCCGCCATACAGAATACAGGTGGGTACACTCCACTTGATTGGATGTTTTCGCACATAGCACAGATACTCCCAGGATAAGGTTTCGCCAAACTCTGTGGGGATCTCTTTTTTGCTTTCCAGCTCCGCCTCTGTTACATTGGACCACATCATAATATCCGTAATCAGCTTCTCCATATTTACAATAGGCGAAATAAACATGGCTTGGGAAATGTTCTTTTCAGCCAAGGCATTCATCGAAAAGTAAGCCCCGATACTGTTTGCAATCAAAATAACAGAATGATATCCCTTACTGTGCAGATCAAATAAACGAGAAAACTCGTCTTTTGCTTCCCAGAGAGTTTGTGCGCAATAGTCAAATCCTATCACATCACTGTCGGGGAAGAAGGGCCGGTAATGCTTCGCTTCCTCTGCGCTGCCACCTTTACCATGTACATATATGACTAAACGTTTCATTCAATATCCTCCGATACAGATTCTGAATCATCTATTTTTTTCGACAAGCGGACATTCATCACCGCAAGTGCCAACTGTGCCACCGTCAGAATAGCAAATGTCCAGCCAAGCTCCATCCGACCACGGTAAAAATGACCGTAGCTGACGATTCCGAAGCAGATTGCGGCAACGATGCTGCATCCGATTACAATTCTTTTCTTCTTTTTCATTCTTTTGACTCGTCCTTTCTCTTTTGTTTTTCCGCTGTGCTGCGTTCAGGAACAGAGCAACGCAATTAAGCCCCAAAGCCAGTGGCAGATACCAACCGGGTTTGCCCTCCGAAAAAACGGCGAGAATAGATTGCACCAGGAAAAAGATCGCGCCCAGCGCGAACAGGAGTGTTAGAGTATTCAGGAAGGTTGCTTTTTCCCAGAATGCCAGCACAAACAGCATCATCACGGCGTCCACATACAGCCCGTAAAGGATGTGCGTGATCTGTATGCTCCATGGAAACGACAGCTCCGGGTGACCCGCCACATAAATGACAAAGCCGATGGCAACAACAACCAGCACACAGGCCGGGATAAAAAATCGTTTCTTCATCTTAGTTTTCCTTTCGCTTTTCCAGTCTCACGACACCGTATTCATCGGCGTCCGTAATCCCATTCTTGAATTTATATCCCATCTTTCGATAGAAGGAAACTGCGGTCAGGGAAGAGCCAACTTCGGTGCGCCAAGCCCGGCGGAAGTATTCATCCGCTTCCAGCGCTTCCATAATCTTTCTGCCCACACCTTTACCCTGGTAGTCCGGCAGGACAAAAATCGAGGTCAGGTAGCTTTCCTCGGTACTACCCCAATATCCGGTGATACCGCCGCAGCCGATGATGGTTTCCCCGTCCATTGCCACATAAAAATGGGCTTCCTCCGCTCTTGCGGCAATTACCTCCGGGGAGTGACTACGGATGTTTTCCTCGATAAACCCGGGTGAATAATCCTTTCGGTTGCTGATTTTCAGCGTTGTGCAGATCACATCCGAAACAGCAGATTCATCACCTTTTCGAAATCTGCGAAGTGTGACTGTATCCATACGCAAATGCTCCTTTACGGCTGATACCATCCGGTGATCTCTCCTCTTTGCAGGATGTGACCAGCCATGGACTGTACCAGATCCTTTTTACGGGATGTGGAAGGAAGCTCCAGCGCACAGTCCAGTCCGTACACACAAAAGCGGTAACGATGTGCTTTTTGACAAAGTACGATTAAAACCGCTTTAGTTCTTTTTGTCATCGTTCTGTCCCTCTTTCTTGATGCCTGTGCCGACAGCAAGACCGATCAGCATACCGAGGGAGATACCGATGCCGGTATTATTTCCAAGGGCGGCACCGATGGCTGTGCCAAAACACATCCCCAGACACATACCCTCTGTTCCATAATCATTGCACTGCTCTTCTTTCTTTTTCTTTCCTGCGCTTCTTGCGAAAAACACTACCAAAAGCAAACCAACCGCGATCCACGGCAGCGCCGCCCGAAGAAAATCAAATATCGCTTCCATATTGTCCTCCTTTATATGTAATTGCCAAATACGCCTACTGTTCCGCTTGGAAAAGGGAGCCTGTCTTCTCCTAATAGGTAATCGGCGTCCGGAACAGGTCGCCAATGCCATAGATGGGCAGTCACGGGCCATACAGGATGCCCCGGTTGCGCAGCGCCCCCTCAGTGATCCAGTAGAAGATATCCTCATATATCCAACCCACCAAACAGCCGGTCAGGAAAATCAAAAACAGGTAACACAGGCGGTCTATATTTATTTTTCTTCGATCATGATATATACAATCCTGCATAGTATTTTTCTTCCTTTTTATTTCTACAGCGTCGCAAACAGCTTGCAGCCTTTCTTTTTAAACCAAAAATAGAGTAAAGCGCACAAGACAAATGTTACCGCCCCGAAGAGGCTCATATATCCTGTGAAGCCGAGCTTCCAGCCGTTTAAGAGCATATAACCTGCACAGAGCAATACGGTATACCCAAAACCGCTGAAAAGAGCAATCATCACGCCGACGCTCTGCTTTATGGGGGTAATTTCGCTCGTCCAGTTAAGGTTGGGCAGTTTAAGTCCTAAAAACAGCCCGAACAGCGCGGAAAACAACACATATGAAATCGGGACAAGCACCGTCAAAAGCAGTTCTAAGGGAGTAAAGGGATAGATAAAAGCGATACAGGCGGTGCAAAACAGCATGGGAATTTCCGTAAGAATAAGCTGCATACTAAGCTTGCTCCGAAGCACCTGCCACGGCGTTATCGGCAGAGACTGCATAAGCCACAGGCTCTTGCCCTCAAGCGAGACCGAGGGCGCCGTCATATCGTTCATAGAAGCAAGCGTACATACCGCACCGCATAGCAGTACAGGGACACAGCCCGCCCTTGCGCCGAAAACCTCGTTTAATACCGAAATTACGTCTGAACCCTTCCAAAGAAGCATTACGCCTGCAATCGGCAACAATAGAATACCGAGACCGCAGTTGAGCATATAGTTAGGGCTTGAAGTAAACCGCCCAAATTCCTTTGACAAAAGTGTCAAGGCAATGCTTTTCTGCTTTACTGCGGTTTCTTTGTATACCTTTTTTGCGGTATTTCCCGAGGATGTGGCGATTTTTAAAAAGCTGCGGGAAATCAGCACCCATATCAGCCCGAAAAGAGCCAGTATGACTGCCGATACAATCAGCATTGCAAAAGCGTCCCCCGCTCCTACCCTGCCGAAAAGGTAAAGAGGATAAGCCGCACCCTTAATTTTCTCGCCGTAAACGGCGGCGTTTGCGAGCAAATCCTGTATAAGGGTTTGGGCTTTGAAATAGAAGAAATAGTATCCGCCGATAAACGCCAAAGAAATCACAACCGTGATAAAGCTCTTGTTTTTAAGCTTTAGGCTGATTTTGGCTACCACCCAACCCAATGCACAGGATAGTGTCAAAACAAAGACCGAGATAAGCAGTATCAGAAGCAGACCGCCGAAAATCACACCCACCGATATGGTTGCGGTAACCCAGTAAACAATGACTGCCGGTAAAATAGCAACCGCCGAATACATAAGCCCCAAAAGATAGACGGTAAGCAGACGGGACGCCATAATCACGTTTACCGGAATCGGCATTGACAACAGTAGGTCATTGTCTTTTGAGAGATAAAGGCAGGAATAGGTGTTAAACACACTGCCGAAAACACCAAGCAGGACCGACAGCAGTCCCATAAGTGCAAAGTAGAGCCAATCCATACCTGCGGCTGATAAGGGAGCACACAAAGTTATGGAAAAATATGTAAACATTCCACCAAGCATACCCACCATGATAGCGACAAAAAGAAAAATGTAACCTATTATCCCTGCCTTGGAACGGGCGGTATTCTTCTTGGAATTATAAAAATAATTACGAAATATTTCGGTCATCTGCTTTTTAAGAAGAAGCTTCAGCATGATTCTCCCTCCAGTTCAAGGAATACTTCCTCTAAAGAGTCGTCGCCCTTGACCTCCTCCATAGTACCCGAGCGGACGAGCCTTCCGCCCTTGATAATAGCAACCTTGTCGCAGAGCTTTTCGGCAACCTCAAGCACATGGGTAGAGAAGAAGATAGCCCCGCCTTCGTCGCAGACCTCCCGCATCATACCTTTAAGAAGATGTGAGGCTTTGGGATCAAGCCCCACAAAGGGTTCGTCCATAATAATAAGCTTCGGGCTGTGAAGCCATGCCGCAATGATAGCCAATTTCTGCTTCATGCCGTGGGAATAGGCGGCGATTGGCTGTGCCAAATCGGCTGTCAGCTCGAAAAGCTCGGAATATTTGCGGATACGCTCCTTGCGGTCTGCGGCGCTCACGCCGAAAATATCAGCGATGAAATTAAGATATTTTATACCGCTCATATAGTCGTACAAATCGGGGTTGTCGGGGATATAGGCAATGTCCCGTTTGCAGTCAAGCGGAGCGGTACGGACGGATTTCCCGTTAATCAAAATCTCTCCATCGTCAAACTGCAAAATCCCCACCACGGATTTAAGGGTTGTGGTTTTGCCTGCGCCGTTGTGACCGATAAAGCCGTATATTTCACCGGGAGCAATATGTAAGGTAAGATCGTCCACGGCTTTTTTCTCGCCGTAGGTTTTTGTAAGATGTTCGATTTTAAGCATTTTGTTTTCCTCCGATTTTAATTTATTTCACTCTCTAAACAAAGTATTTAATGTATATCCTTCTTGATATATTTAAGATAAGAGGTAATTATTCCGCCTATTCCCAAAACTATACCGATAGCAACTAACATAGAGTTAGTTTTCTCTTTCAAGTGCTCTGACATTTTTAAAGAAATATAACAAAACCGCCGCCAGCGTTAATAAAGCCCCTGACAACATTATAACCGCCGCACTACCCCGTCCGACGCGTATCCCATACACTTTGGCAATGTTATCTGCAAAAATTCCGGATATCCATATCTGCCTTTGTTGGTGTTGAAAATATTTTGTATTTCTTGCTTTTCACACTCGTATTTATATGCATTCAAATGCTTTAAGTAATAATAAAATGTACTTCG
>CAKSST010000023.1 GCA_934489895.1 uncultured Eubacteriales bacterium
GGATTATCTGAAAATATGGTCATGGTCTTTTCTCCTTGCTGTGAAATAAAAAAAGCCCTCCGGTTTTTGTGTAACCGAAGGGCGATTGATAGTATTACATATTCTGTTGTGGAGCCGCTGTCTGTTCAAAGGTCGGCGGCTCGGCTTCGAGGGAAGGATATGCATCCGTGAGCTTTTCTTGGAGCTTATCCAGCTGCCGTTCCTGCTCATAGGTCAGCGTTTCGCAGTTGGCTTTTGCAAAGCCGACACAGCGATATAGGTCTGCCGATTCTTTTTCGGAGAAGAGACGGGGCTTGCTGACGAGACCGGAACGCACTGCGAAGGCTTCCTTGACATATTCATAGTTCGGTGAGTAATCTCCCCAGAACACCGAGTCGCCGTCTGCGTTCTGTTTCCAGGTACAGAACATAAAGCCGCTCTTTTCGCTGTAGGTCGCAGCCAACACGGTATCTCCGAAGGCGGCAAGTTGTCTGTAATCGGAGACGCCGTCGGCTTTCATCTGCGGTGCGTGTTCGTAGAGACCGACATATTCCCGCACCGTAGAAATCTCATCCTGAATGTCTGCAATTTTACTGCGGTATTCATTCGAGAGGTTTTGGTCGGCGTTGCTTAGAAATTGACCGTTGTATTTTATCCGGCAGAGAGGGATGCCGTCCGATGACACCTCCAGCCATTCGTTACCGTCCATCTTGGTGTCATACCGAGCCTTGAGCCGTTTGGCTAATTCTTTTTGTAGCATATCTGTTTTCTCCTTTTTGATGACAATAAAAAAAGGCAGATAGATTTTTGCTTTCTATCTGCCTGTGTATCTGATATTTACTTTTCGGGAGTTCAAGTCTATCCACAAAGGGAAAACGGCGATTTTACATCTGCGTTTTGGTACAGAGAAAAATCGCCGTTTGGGTAGCAAAAAAGCCCGATATAATCGGGCTTTTCGCAAGAGACATCTTTTTTGTCTCCACATTATGGTGGAGGCGAGGGGAATTGAACCCCTGTCCAAAAATGCGTTCTCACAGCTTTCTCCGAGTGCAGACAGTCTTTTAAAATTTCCTTAACCCGACGCCGTCTGTCAGGCTGCAAGTCTCGGTAGCTCTAAAGTCATGACGCAAAGCAGAGCAACTTTACGTTCACGTTCACCGCTAATTCGACGCCCTTATCCGACCGCGGTACTCCGGACTCGGACGAGCAGCACTTAGGCTGCTAACGCAACTGTGTTGTTGTCGTTTATTTTAAAGTTTGCGGCTGATTAAAGTGATTCCGCCTCACTACTCGCTTACCGTGATTCAGCATCCCTGTCGAACCCTTTACGCCCCCTTATATATCAAACTGCATTTTAAGCCATTTATTAACAAGCTCAAGCCATGCAGCATTGTGCTTACAAGTTTCGCTTTTATAATCGGGATTTGAACGAATATCGCTGGTAGCCTGACCGTGCATGCCACCCGGAAAAATGTGCATTTCAAAGGGCACGCCGGCATTTGACAGCGCCTTTGCATAAGAAAAAGCATTATTTATAGGCACATATCGGTCCTCAACAGTATGCCAGATAAATGTGGGCGGTGTAATATTTGCGTCAACGTGACGGTCAAGATTAAACTTTTCCTGAATTTCTTCTGTCATAACTGGGTTGCCGCTTAAGTTTCTTATTGTATGAACGTGTCCTGGGCCAAAACCTTCAATATGCTCGCCGTTGATAACAGGATAACACAGAACTGCCGCGTGTACAGGCTTAGGGTCAATAACCGAAGTTATTTCCTCACAGTTTCTTACTGTACAGTAGCTTGCCGCCAGATGTCCTCCTGCCGAAAAACCGCTTACTGCAATGCGATCCTTATCAATATTCCATTCCTCTGCGTTGGTATTTATAAGGTCAACCGTTGCGGCAAGCTCACGCAAAGCCTGCGGCCATCTTGCGGGAAGAACAGAATACTCAAGCAAAAATACGTTAAAGCCTAACCTTAAAAACTCTACAACGGCAGGCTCTGCTTCGGCATGGCTTATACTTGCATAACCGCCGCCGGGGCAAACTATCATTGCAGGACGCACGAAGAAAAACGGATGCTCTGCACCTTCCATATTATCATACTGTAAATAGGCGGTTAAAACGGGATTTGCGCTCTCTGCATCCAAGAAAGGATATTTTTCTTTTAAGTTAATTTCAAAAACTTTCATAATAGTATCCCCGCTTTTAAAAATTATATATCAAATTGCATTTTCAGCCATTTATCCGCAAGGGTTATCCAGGCAGAATTATATTTGCATACATCATCCTTGTAATTTGCAAGCGTCTGACGATCACATGTTGACATGCCGTGCGCTCCGTTTGGAAAAATGTGCATTTCAAAAGGCACATCCGCTTTGCTTAATGCTTCAGCATACACAATTGAATTTTTAACAGGCACGCCCGCATCGGCAAAAGTGTGCCATATAAAAGTGGGTGGTGTAAGCTCTTTTGAAACGTGGCGCTCTAAAGAAAACTTTTCTATAATATCGGGCGTTATTTCGCGTCTGCCCGAAACATTAATGATTGACGTTGCATGTGAAAAATCAGGGTTTGCGGTAATAACGGGATAACACAGTATAGCCGCCTGAACAGGCTTTGCATCAATAAGTGCTTTAACCTCATCACATTCACGCAATGTACAGTAACTTGCCGTAAGATGTCCGCCTGCAGAAAAGCCGCACATTGCAATTTTATTGTTATCAATATGCCACATATCGGCGTTATTATGAATTAAATCGACCGTTGCGGCAACCTCACATATTGCCTGAGGAAATTTATGGGGCGCTACCGAATAATTGAGTACAAACACATTAAAGCCTAATTTTAAAAACTGGATTGCAATAGGCTCTGCTTCGCGCTGACTGCAAAAAGCGTACGCACCTCCCGGGCATACTATCATTGCGGGATGTTCAAAGCGCAAACTTTCTTCCTGGAGCTCCTGCTGTATGTATGCAGTAACCGTCGGTGCGGCACCGTTTTTATCCAAAAAGGGATAATTTTCACAAAGATTTATTTTTTCAAAAATCATTGTCTGTTACTCTCCTTTATTGCACGGTCAATTGCGCGCTCGGCATCCTTTTTGGCGGCAACCTCACGCTTATCATAAAGCTTTTTTCCTTTACACAGTCCAAGCTGTACCTTTACCAGCGAATCCTTAAAATAAAGCGATAAAGGTATAAGCGTATAACCCTGCTGCTTTATAAGACCAAACAGCCGCAGTATTTCTTTTTTATGCAATAGAAGCCTGCGTGGACGAAGCGGATCGTGCGCAAAGTACCCCTTTGCCTTATCATAGGGGCTTATATGCATCTGTTTTACAATAACCTCACCGTCATCAATCGAGCACCAGGCTTCTTTTAAATTAACAGAACCCGCTCTTACTGATTTAACCTCGGTGCCGCGCAGTGATATGCCGGCTTCGATGCTTTCAACAACAAAATAATCATGAAAGGCTTTTTTGTTAGTGGTAATGGTTTTTGTCTGAGCCAAGTTGCAGCGCCTCCCCTTTAGCAGTTTAAATATATCATTATAAAAAGTATATGTCAACAAATGAACATCGACTTTTTATTGCCTTGTTTTACAAAATAATCCAGAGCAAATGCTGTATCCTTTTTTATCTGCTCTGAAAGTTCGGCTGCCGATGCAAAAGCCCTTGGTTTTCTTATATATGACAATAGCTCAATTTTTACTTTTTTCCCGTAAAGGTTGGATTTTTTATTTATTATATAAGTTTCGCTTGGCGGTTTATCAACAGGATAAGTAGGTCTTGCTCCTATATTTGTAACACCCATATATTCTTTTTTGCCCACTGTAATTCTTGTAACATAAACGCCGTCTTTTACCTTTATTTTTTCTGCGGGATACATAACATTTGCGGTTGGAAAGCCCAAATGTTTTCCCCTGCCATCGCCCTTTTGCACCCTGCCGCAAAAACTAAAAGGACGCCCGAGCATAGAAGCAGCATTTTCCATATCACCGTTTTTTAAATATGTGCGTATAGCGGTTGAGCTTACGGTGTTGCCGTCGATTTTAACAGGGCCGGCAACACGCAATTCGATACCTTTTTGCTCGCACATCTGTTTTAAGGTTTGGACTGAGCCTTTTGCATCTTTGCCAAAGCGGTAATTGAAGCCGCAGCATATAACCGCGGGGTTAAATCTTTCCACTAAAAAACGGAAAAAAGCCTCTGCAGTCATATTTTTAATTTCTTCAAAATTCAAAGACATCGTATACTTTACGCCATACTCTTTAAATAGCTGCTGGCGTTCGTCAAAATCGGTAATAAGTTCTTTATTGCCGTTTGATGCGGGAGGTATGAAAAAATAAACCGCCGCGGGAACAATTTTGTTCCCGTCGGCAGCTAATGATATTACTTTTTGGTGGCCTTTATGAACACCGTCAAAAGAACCCAAAACAACGCCAAACTTTTTCAAAATAATTCTCCTTTTAGAGAATATTGTTTATAACGCATCTAATCTTAATCTGCCCGTCGCATATATAACCTATACCTACAAGCGTATTCTCATATTTTACGCGCAGAACCGTGCCCTCATCCCCTTGGAATTTTACACGGTTAATGTCCAGCGAACCGCCGTTTGAAAAGCGGGTTGCCTGCGGTCTCGTAACCTGAACAAAAGGCAAATGCGATACCGCAATGTCCTCATTTTTACAAAAGCTCTCAATATTATCCGCTGTTAAATCATTCAACGGTACACAGTCATCAATTTTAAAGGCGCCTGTCATAGTGCGCTCCAGACTTGCCAAAGTTGCGCCGCAACCAAGGCTCTTCCCGATATCGTGACAAAGCGAGCGTATATATGTGCCCTTTGAGCAGACAACGTCAATTTTAAAATCAGTACCGTCAAAAGCTAATAAATCAAGCTGTTTGATTTCAACCTTGCGGGCATCAAGCTGTGCTGTCTGACCGCGTCGTGCAAGCTCATACATTTTTACTCCGTCACGCTTTATAGCAGAAAACATAGGCGGTATCTGCATAATCGCGCCACGAAAATTCTCAAGAACTTTTTTTAGTTGTTCCCTTGTTACCTCAGGTGCTGCGGTATTTGTTACAGCGCCCATAATATCATAGGTATCAGTAGTAATACCAAGACGGCAGACAGCAGTATAACGTTTATCAGCAGATATAATATAATCCGAAAGCGCTGCCGCACGTCCAACAAGTATAGGTAACACGCCGCTTGCCATAGGGTCAAGCGTACCTGTATGTCCTACACGTTTTAGACCCGCAAGCCTTTTAATCCTCGCCACAGCGGCAAAGGAGGTTGGCCCTTGCGGTTTGTTAACAAGTATAATCCCCTGCACCTAAATCCTCCAAGGCAATTTTAACCTGCTCTAAAATTCTTTCAATAACGCTGTCTAAACTGCCCTCAAGCTCACAGCCCGCGGCGCTATGATGTCCGCCGCCGCCTAATTTCTGACATATTGCCGACGCATTTAAGGGCGGATATGTACGCACCGATATTTTATATGCGCCGTTATCCTTTTCCTTTACGGTCACGCCTGCAAGAACGCCCTCAACGGTGCGGGAAATTGCCGTTACACCCTCAAGCTCGTCATCGCCGCAGCCGGTTTCCTTACGCATAGCAGCAGAAATTACCATAACGGCACACCTACCGCCAAAGTGGAAGGTCATGCCGTCAAGGGCACGTCTTTCCATTTCAACGCGATTGCGCGACTTTGTTTCAAACATAAGTCGGTTAATATTCTCATAATCCACGCCCATATCAAACAAATCTGCAACTATGCGGTGGCATTTTGCAGTGGTGTTTGAATATTTAAAACAGCCTGTATCCGTTGAAATTGCGCAATAAAGCGCCGCCGCAATTATTCTGTTGATATCAATCCTTAATGCTTTTAAAACAGCATAAATCACCTCACCGCAGGCTGATGCCTTGTCATCAAGCAACAGTCTGTCAGCAAAGTGTTTATTGGAAACGTGGTGGTCAATACAAAGGTCAAATTTGCCCTCATATTTTTCACGCAATGCTCCAATAAGCACTAAATCTGCAACATCACAGGCAATTACGGTTTGCTCTTCAAAACTTGAATCAACACAGCCCAGTGTGAAAAAGCCGTATTTTTCGGGAATTTCATCAGGGCATATAATAGTTGCTTTTTTACCCATCTGACGAAGCCCAAGACACAGCGCCGAAGCGCTGCCCAAGGTATCACCATCAGGCTGAGCGTGGGTAATCAACACATAATTATCGTGTTTTTTCAAAAAACGGCAAACCTGTTTTATAGAAACATAAACACAATTATTCATCGTCATTTGCCTCTTTTTCGGTATCCTTAAAAGATTCAATTATTTTCGAAATATCAGCACATGCGGCAATAGATTCATCTGCCACAAAGCGCAACTCCGGCACCTTGCGCAGCTTTAATCGCTGGCCTAGCTGACGGCGCAGATATCCTGCGGCGCTTTTAAGTCCTACAACAGACTGCTTGGTTTCATTAACACCCTCAACCGCGCTGATATAAACCGTAGCATAAGATAAATCTCCGGAAAGGTTTATTTTTACTATGCTGAGCAACTTGCTGACTCTGGGGTCTTTTACCTCCCTCAATAAATCTGCTAAAGCAATTTTTATATCTGCGCTGATTCTGCTGATTCTGTGTTCAGCCATTTGCTTCTCCTTATTCTGTATATTCTTCCATTATAAAGGCTTCTAAAACGTCGCCCTCTTTAATATCGGCAAACTTTTCAAGGCCAATACCGCATTCATAACCTTGTGCCACTTCTTTAACGTCATCTTTAAAGCGGCGCAGTGAGTCAATTTTATCCTCAGCAAGAACAATACCGTCGCGTACAACGCGAATACTGCAGTTTCTGTTAACCTTGCCGTCTGTTACGTATGCGCCTGCAACGGTACCAACACTTGAAATGTGGTAAACCTCGCGTACCTCAATAGAGCCCAATTGTACCTCGCGGTACTTAGGTGCGAGCAGACCCTTCATAGCGGCGGTTATTTCCTCAAGGCAGTCATAAATAACTCTGTAAAGACGGATATCAATGCCGTTACGCTCTGCGGAAACCTTTGCGCTAGCATCAGGTCTTACGTTAAAACCAACAATGATAGCACCTGAAGCGGCAGCAAGCATAACATCGGAATCGTTAACAGCTCCAACGCCATCATGGATAACCCTTACCCTTACCTCGTCATTTGAGAGCTTAACAAGATTTTCTCTTAATGCCTCAACCGAGCCTTGAACGTCAGCCTTAAGCACAACGTTAAGTGTTTTAAGGTTTCCATCGCTCATATGGTCAAACAGATTGTCAAGGGTTACCTTTTGACGTGCATTGTTTATGCGGTCTTTTTCAGCCTGCTTACGGTCTTCAACAAGCTGACGGGCAAGACGCTCATTTGAAACGGCGTCAAAGCGATCGCCTGCGGCAGGCGTTTCGGTAAGACCTGTAACCTCAACAGGAACAGAAGGACCGGCTGTTTTCTGTACCTCGCCGCGCTCATTTGTCATAAGACGTACACGGCCAACAGATGTGCCTGCAACGATAATATCACCCTCATTGAGTGTACCGTTCTGCACAAGCAGGGTTGCAACGGGACCGCGGCCCTTATCAAGACGCGCTTCAATAACAACACCTCTTGCGCGGCGGTCGGGATTTGCTTTAAGGTCCATAACCTCTGCAACAAGCAATATGCTTTCAAGCAGTTTGTCAATACCCTTATGCGTTTTTGCCGAAACGGGTACACAAATTGTGTCACCGCCCCATTCTTCAGGCACAAGCATATGCTCTGTGAGCTGCTGCATAATGCGGTCGGGGTTTGCTTCGGGTTTATCCATTTTATTTATTGCTACGATAATTTCAACCTCCGCAGCACGTGCGTGGTTGATAGCCTCAATTGTCTGTGGCATTATACCGTCATCAGCTGCAACAACCAATACAACTATATCAGTTGACTGTGCGCCGCGCTGACGCATTGATGTAAATGCGGCGTGTCCGGGAGTATCAAGGAAGGTGATTTCCTGATCATTGCAGTTTACGCGGTAAGCACCGATGTGCTGTGTAATACCGCCGGCCTCAGTATCGGTAACTGCCGAATTACGTATAGCATCAAGCAAAGACGTTTTACCGTGGTCAACGTGACCCATAACTACAACAACAGGGCTTCTGTGTTTCAAATCCTCTGCCTTGTCTTCGGTTTCGTCCATAATCTGCTCTTCAATTGTAACTACAACGGCACGCTTAATTTTTGCACCCATTTCAGTTACAATAAGCTCAGCAGTGTCATAGTCAATAGTCTGGGTAATAGTTGCCATTATCCCAAGCTTCATTAACTCCTTAATAACCTCTGCGGCAGTCTTTTTAAGCGCTGCTGCAAGCTCGCCAACCGTAATCTCGTCACCAACGGTAACCGTGATTGGAGTTTTCTTTATCCGCTCAAGCTGCAAGCGGCGCATTTTGTCTGCCTCAGTTTCTCTACGGGCATTCTGCGGGCGCTTGTAATCCTGAGATTTTTGTTTAATCTTCTGCTTTCTCTGAGTGTTATCTCTCATAGAGTTTGCGGGAGCAATCTGCTCATAACGCTCATTGTATTTTTCAACATCAAAGTTAGATGAGCGTGTATCTACACGGCGAATTTGTGCAGGGCCCCTGTTAGGTGCCTCGCCGTGAGTTTTTGCTTCCTTAGCCGGAGCCTCTTTAGATTTTATAACAATGGGATTAACCGGCTCTGCTTTGGGCTTTGCATTCTCTTCCTTTTTAGGCTGTGCGGGAGCAGCAGGCTTTTCTTCCTTAACAGCAGCAGATTTTTCTGCTTTGGGTTGCTCTGCTTTTCGAGCCTCTTTCTTCTCTTGACTGACAGCAGTCTGTTCGGCTTTGGGATTTTGAGCATTTTTAAGTTGCTCTAAAATTGCCATCTGTTCGGCAAGTTTTTTATCCTTAATAGCCTGACGCTCGGCAGCAGCAGCTTCTCGCTTTTGTGCGCCGCTGCTAAAATAATCCTTAAAGTTTTTAACCTCTTCTGATTTTGTAAGAAGTTCAAAAACCGCGTCCATTTCAGTTTCATCTAAGGTTGAAGAAGCCTTTTTTGTCACCTTGACGTTTTGCTCAAGCAATTCAATCAATTCTTTTGAAGAAATTGCAAAATCCTTTGCCACGTCGCTGACTTTAGTTTTTATCATAATTGGCGTTTCCTCCTGTATTCTTATAAAAAGACTGTGCAAAACGGTCGTCATTGACCGAAAAAATTCCGGCTTGCTTTCCGACAGCAGCTGATAGCTGTTCAATACTGTAGGATACCCTTTGTACCGAAACAATATTTGCAGCAGCAAACCTTATTTCCTTTTCACTTTTCAAGGAAATATCGCAGGCGATTACCACAAGCTTTGATTTTTTCTTTTTTATTGCATCAACTGTCGCGCAAAACCCACAAGAAAGCTTACCTGCCTTGCGCGCAAAGCCTAAGGCTGTAAGTGCGCTGTCATTCACTACCGTTTATCTCCTTTTGAAGCTGCTCATAAAAGCTGTCATCAAGGCGGCATTCAAAGGTGCGCTCAAGTCTTTTTGAGCTTTTAGCTTTTTTAAGGCACTCTATATTTCGGCAAATATATGCACCTCTGCCCGCCGTTTTTGCCGCATTGGCAATGGTTTCACCGTCAGGCGTTTTTACAATACGTAAAAGCTCCTGCTTGGGCTTCATTTCACCGCAGCCTACACACATACGCATCGGTATTTTCTTTTGGCGCATACATTTCACCTCATAACCTTTTAAAAATTATTCTTCAATATTAAGGCTTTCGGGATTGAAAAAGCCGCTTTCGGGACGGATATCAATCTTCCAACCGGTAAGACGTGCAGCAAGTCTAACGTTTTGGCCCTTATTGCCGATTGCAAGGGACAGCTGTAAATCCGGCACGGTAACATGACAAACCTTGGGATCTTCGCTTTCAACCTCTACCGATACAACCTTTGCGGGAGAAAGAGCCTCTGCAACAAAAACTGTAGGGTCATCGCTGTAACGGACAATATCAATCTTTTCACCGTCAAGTTCTTCAACAATCTGGTTAACACGCTCGCCGCGCGGACCTATACAAGCACCTACTGCGTCAATATTTTCGTCAGCAGACCAAACAGCCAGCTTTGTTCGTGAGCCTGCTTGACGGGAAACAGCACGTATTTCAATAGTGCCGTCAAAAATTTCAGGTACTTCAAGCTCAAACAAACGCTTTACAAGACCGGGATGGGTGCGGGAGAGCATTGCCTTGGGACCTTTTTCGGTATCCTTAACATCAACAACATAAACTCTGATATGGTCACCCTCAACCAGAACTTCATCCGGTACCTGCTCTGCTTTGGGCAGGGTTGCCTCAAGCTTGCCAATGGTAAGGGAAGCATTTCCTGTACGGGGGTCTATACGCTGAACAACAGCCGTAACCAGCTCGTGTGTTTTGCTCTGGAATTCTGCTAATGTCTGGTCGCGCTCAACATCGCGGATACCCTGACGGATAACGTGCTTTGCTGTCTGTGCAACAATTCTGCCAAACTTTTTGGGCTCAAGCTGAATATCAAGCTCATCGCCAACCTTTGCTTTTTTGCTGATTTTTACAGCTTCTTCAAGTGTTAACTCGCAAAAGGGATTTTCGACTGTTTCAACAACTGTTTTCTTAACACTTACTGAGAAAACCTCATTTTCACAGTCAATTATGCAAGAAACCGCCTCATCGCCGTAATCCTTTCTGAGCGCAACAACTATTGCGGCAGAAATTTTTTCTGCAAGATAAGTGTCGGGAATACCCTTTTCCTCACCCATCAGGCGAAGAGCCGCAAAAAACTCTGCATTGTCATTCTTGTTCTTTTTAGCCATTTTTATGATAACCTCCGTCAAAATGCGCAAAGGCGTACAGCCGCGCAATTCTTTTTATTTATATTAATTTCGGCGCCGTCAACCTCTACGGTAATTTCATCCCCGTAAGAGATAAGTTTGCCTATAATCTCTTTTTTACCGTCAATTGCCTTGTAAAGTGACAGCCTTAACGGTTCCCCCATAAGCCTCTCATAATGCTCAGGCTTTGTGAGTGTGCGTTCTATACCCGGGGATGAAACCTCAAAGCAATAGCTTTTATCAATTGGGTCGGCCTCATCTAAAATCGGGTCAAATGTGCGGGAAAACAGCTCACAATCATCGGTGGTGATACCGTCAGACTTATCTATATATACCCGCAAAAACCAATCGGCGCCTTCCTTTACAAACTCAACATCCCATATTTCAAGCCCCAACTTCTCGGCAATGGGAAGTGCCAGCTTCTCAACCGTTTGAGCAATATTCTTTGCCATAAAAAGTCTCCTATAAAAAGTAGTGAGCGGGTTGACTTTCAACCCACTCTCCTAAAACAAACATCTTTTGCATATCGTAGTATAGCACGTTTTCTTCACAATTGCAAGCATTTTCTTATTTCTTATACGATTTGTATTCATTTAATATATATTCTATCCTTAATATACTCTGTTAAACAAAGTTATGTTGACAAACAAACAAGAAATGTATATACTGTTTTACAGGTGCTTTGCTGTTGTTAAACATTTGTCAGGCAACCGCAATACTATTATATTAAGGGAATTTTGGTGATCAAAAGTGTTTAAATCAATCAGTAATCAGCGTATGAAAAAAGTTCACTCTGACATCCGCGGCCCGCTTTTCCAGCAGGCAGTAAAGATGAGATCAGAGGGAACCAATGTACTTATGCTTAACACCGGCAACCCCGCAACCTTCGGTTTTGGTATGCCCAAAAGCGTTAAAGATGCTCTTATGAAAAACCTTGACCGCGGTGTAGGCTACTGCGACCTTAAAGGTATGCCCGATGCACGCGAGGCTATTTGCGCGTATGAAACCTCAAAGGGTATTTCCGGCTTAACACCTAACGACGTTTTCATTGGCAACGGTATCAGCGAATGTGCTGAAATGCTTCTTCTCGGTATGCTTGAAGAGGGAGACGAAATATTAATGCCCTCCCCCGGTTATTCTCTGTGGACCAACTCTGCACATCTTGCAGGTGCTACTCCTGTATTGTACCATTGCGACGAGCAAGCAGACTGGAACCCCGACATTGCCGACATAGAGAAGAAGATAAATAACAACACCAAGGCTATCGTTATTATCAATCCCAACAACCCAACAGGTGCTCTTTATTCAAAAGACACTCTTGAGGATATTGTTAAGCTCGCAAGAGAGCACGGCCTTGTAGTTATCTCTGACGAAATATATGATCGTCTGCTTTATGATGGAGCAACCCATATTTCAACAGGCAGTCTCTGTGATGATATTTGCGTTGTAACACTCAACGGTCTTTCAAAATCACACTTTATTTGCGGCTTCCGTATCGGTTGGATTGCAGTCAGCGGTAAGAGCCCCCAAGGAGATGTTATCCGCGATGCTTTAACAAAGCTTTCCGCAATGCGTCTTTGCAGTAACGCTCTTCCCCAGCCTGTTATACCCGCTGCGCTCAATGACCCCGAAAGCACGATGGCTCAGATGCAGCCAGGAGGTCGTCTGTACGAGCAGCGTAAGGCAACAATGGATGAGCTTGCAAAAATTGACGGTATTTCCTTTGTTCCTACAAAAGCTGCTTTCTATATCTTCCCAAAAATTGATATGAGCAAATTCAATATTGAAAGCGACCGCGCTTTTGCAAAAGGCTTGCTTGAAAACAAACACATCCTTGTTATCCCCGGCAGCGGCTTTGACTATCCCGAACCGGACCATTTCCGTATTGTTATGCTTCCCCAGCCCGATGCTCTTGCTAAGGCTGTGCGTGATATGGGCGACTATCTTGACAGTATAAGAAAATAAAATATTCATTTCCTATCAATATCACGCAGTTTTTACAGACTGCGTGATATTTTCGCATAATATTTATTAAAAAAGTCGCTTTTTTCTATTGACTTTGGTTTACCGTTTCTTTACAATAAAAACATATTCGATAACAGTGCAAACGGGTGATTCTCGATGGATTATTTTTCTTCAACCTTAACTCAGGTTCTTTCCCTATTTATAATAATTATTGTTGGATACATTCTTTATAAAACAAATGCGGTTCCTAAAAACACCGATAAAGTTTTATCCCGGCTTTTGTCATTGGTTATGTTACCGGCTTTATGTTTTAAAACCCTAATTACAAATCTTACCGTAGACGTCATTTCTTACAAATGGTCTTTTCTTGTGTTCGGTCTGGCTGGGGTAAGTTTTTCTTATATTGCGGCAATTTTACTTTCCAAGTTTTTTGCTAAAGACCGCTATAACAGACATATTTATACCTACTCCTTTACGGTGGCAAATTTAGGCTATATGGGCTACACCATTATAGGCAGTGTTTTTGGCAGTGAAATGCTTGCAAATATGCTTATTTTTGCTGTGCCTTTCAATATTTTTATTTATACCATTGGCTATTCAATTCTTACAGGACATGAAAAAATCACCTTAAAGTCACTTGTTAACCCCGTTTGCATTGCGCTGCTTGTTGGTGCGATTATAGGACTTTTGGGTCTGCATATGCCCGCCTTTGTTATTGATGTTGCAGATGCTCTGGGCAACTGCATGGGTCCCACCGCCATGCTGGTTACCGGCTTTGTTGTAGCACAGTACAACCCTTTAAAGCTGCTTAAAAACGGACGCGTGCTTATAGCATCAATACTGCGGCTTTTGGTTATTCCTACAGTAATAGTATTGCTGTTTAAGCTTTGCGGTGCAAGCAAAGAAATAATAATTGTAACTTTAGGAAGTACGGCTATGCCGCTTGGGCTTAACACTGTCGTTTTTCCCGCCTCCTGCGGCAAGGATACAACTACCGGCGCAAGTATGGCTTTGGTATCAAATATTTTAGGGGTTATTACTATTCCCATTATGTTTATGTTGTTTTTATAAAAATTGTATAATTTTTTAAAATAATTAACGGAGCGTGATTTTTTATGAATTATAGAAACCCTTTGATTCTTTGCGATATGGAAAATTATCCCGGCAGAACGAGTGACCCATATGTTTTACTTTATAAGGGCGAATATTATCATTGCTTTTCCATGAGAGACGGCGTTTATCTTTCAAAAAGCAAAACCCTGACCGGCATTGGCGAAGCTGAACCGGTAAAGGTATATAACAACAGCCCTAATGAGCTTACCCGCGCTTCCAATTGGTTTGCTCCGGAGCTGCATTTCATTGACGGTGATTTTTACATATACGGTGCTCCCAATATTGACGTCAAGGGTTGCCATGCTATGCGCGTGCTTAAACGCAGAGGTGATGACCCCATGGGCGAATATGAGCTGTTGGGCGGCATTGATGGCATCGGCGATGTATGGTCTATTGACGGCACAATTTTAGAGCTTAACGGCAAACGCTATTTTATATGGACATCCAATCATATTTATATTGCAGAGTTTGTTTCTCCTACAAAAATAGGCAATGTAAAAACCGCTATTATTAAGGCGGAGTATGATTGGGAAAAGGTTTTGCAGCCCATAACCGAAGGCCCCGCAGTTTTGAAGCACAACAGCAAAACCTATATTGTCTATTCAGCAAGTGACAGCAAATGTGACGGCTACTGCTTGGGTTATATTGAGTACTTGGGCGGCGACCCGCTTGATGCTGATTCTTGGAAAAAACATCAGTCTCCCATTTTAATTTCTGGTAACGGTATTTACGGTCCCGGTCATTGCTCCTTTACCACTATGGAGATCGACGGCAATCAAGAAGACTTTGTTGTTTACCACGCAAATCTTGTTTCAGGTTCGGGTTGGTGCGGCCGCTCTGTGTGGGCACAAAAGGTTATATGGGAGGACGGTCCCCGTATCGGCACCCCCTTATTTAAATGTAAATATTAATCAAACATTCTAAGGAGCGTTTTTATGCGTAACCACGGTATAAGATTTGAAAATTGTACAAATAACTGGGAAAACGGTCTGCCCATAGGCAACGGCGTTTTCGGCAGCCTTATTTACTATAAGGAAAACAAGCTGTTTATACCCTTAAATCACTATGAGATATATTATAATATCTCAAAAAGAGTTTTGCCCAAGGACCAGCTTGCAGGTATGGAAATCTCTGACCATCCCGGTTCTGTTTTAGAAGAACGCCGAAAAAGAGCCGCCTATAACGACGAGTCTGATAACGGTTTGTTCTCGATGTATGATGTTTACCGCAACCAAGGCCCAACCTCAATGGGCGCTTTTACAGGCAGCTATCCCCAGACAGGTGATTTAACATATTCATTGTGCGACTGTATGCAAGAGTGCAACAGTCTGCTCAAATTAGATGTTGAAAAGGCTACAGTTACTCTTGAATGCGAAAAAGATGACAAAAAGCTTTCAATGGCTACCATTTTTGCAAGGCAGGACCTTGCTGTTACAAAAATAAATCAGTCAAAACACGGCCTTGTTAAAAAGCTTAATTTAAGCCTTTTCCCCGTACGTGACGCAGATTTCCCCGAGGTTGAATATTACACAGTAGATAATCACACTTTCGGCTGGAAGGTAAAGTTAATGCTTACAGGCAGCAAGGAGGACGATAAACCCTTTGAGTATGCAGGTACAGTACGTCTTGTGGGCGCTACCGCTGCATTAGAGCAGGGTGAAAACCAGTGCGATTTAATCATCAATGCCGAAAAAGAGTTCACCGTTCTTACAACAGTATGCACAGACTGGCGTTATGAAGATCCTGCACAGTCGGGCATAGAGCTTATTGATGAGTACGAGAAAAACCTTGTAGATATATACAAAGAGCATAAAGAGTATTGGGAAGAGTATTTTTCACACTGTGCAATAGAGTTGCCCGACCAGTTTATTGAGCGTGTATGGTACATAAATCAATACGCTCTTGACTGCTGTAGCGGTAAAGACGGTATTATGAAGCACCACGCCTGCGGTCTTAACGGACTTTGGGACGTAAAGCGTCCTACCCTGTGGGGCAGTTTGTGGTACTGGGACGTTAACATTCAGGCGGCCTTTGCAGGTGTATTCTCAAGCAACCATATGCATTTAGGCAAAGTGTTCTCTGACGGTCTTAACACATATACCGACCTTGCAAAGCGTTATGCTATGAACGCTCACGGCAAAAACGGTATTGCTTTTGACTACCCTTACACCTGCTACTTCTCTGTATGGCCTTGGTGCGCACAATACCTATGGCAGCAGTATGAATATACACAGGACCTTGAATATTTACGCAACGAAGCGTATCCGCTGTTTAAGGACATGGCTGTGTTTGCGCTTGAAATGTTTGAGTATGATGAGAAAAAAGACAGGTTTTTCATCTATCCCGACATTTCTCCCGAGCAGGGTCCCCTTTCACATAACACCGTTATTACCATCGGTGCTACAAAGAAATTCTTACAGTTTACATTAGAAGCCGCCGAACTTTTGGGCGATAATGACGAAATGATTCCCGCTTTGCGTAATCTTTACGAAAAAATGCCCGATTATCCGACTACCGAAGATGGAAATTACGGCAAGCGTTATTTAGACTCTGAAGAGGCTCCCGCAAACCTGTGGATACGTCATCCCGGTATGCTTATGCCCTGCTTCCCCGCAGGTGAGGCCGGCTTGCTTACCGACTGCCCCGAAAAGCAGATCGAGATACTTAAAAACACACTTTCCTACCTTGAAGACCGCTGTGAAGTCGGCGTTTTCGGCGGTAGCTGGCTTGCCGCTGCTGCCGCAAGACTCGGTCAGGGTCAAAAAGCATTGCGTTTCCTGTATGAAATGGGTATGGACCATATGCTGCGCTCAAACGGCCTTTGTGCAGAGGAGACCGAACGCTTTATAAATCATTGTTTGCTTTTACGCCAGCCTATATATTATCCCTGTATGGTTGAGTATACAGGTGAGATGATCTGTGCTCTAAACGAAATGCTTATACAGTCCTTCGGCAAGGCAATAAATGTATTCCCCGCCCTTCCCGACGGCGATCCCGAATACGCAAGAGTTCGAAAATTCGGCTATTCTAACGAAGATATGCCCCGTTATTTCGCAACCTATGACGGTTGGAAGGATGTGCGTATCGATACAATGCGTACCCGCGGAGCTTTCCTTGTAAGTGCAAAGCTTACCGACGGTAAATTAAACTTTATTAAGGTTGACAGCCTTGCAGGCAAACACTGCCGCGTAACATCGCCATATATTGATAAAAATATGCAGGTTTTCTGCAACCGTAAAAAGATTGATTTCGTTTGGGAGGACGATATTATCTGCTTTGATACCGTTAAAGGTGAAAGCTATGTGATAGGATCAACCGCTGACGCCTTTGTTGTTCCCGAATCAAAAGAAGCAAACGATAAGGTGACATACCATACCAGCGTACTTAAACACCGCGTTTATCTCGGCGAAAATGCTGATACAGCTTACCAGAAGGCTATCGACGGCTTTACACGCGACAGCATGTTCGGCTCACAGCATATCCCCAATCGCAATGTTTATCGCTTTGACTTTGGTTATATTCCCGATTTAAAGAAAAATGATAACCATTATAATGCCGACCGTTTCTATCAGATACACCGCACAATGACTGATAAGCCCGGTGTTGCTATGACCTACATCCGTATGTATGATCCCAAAGAAAGACTGCAGATGGAAAACTTTAAACATCAGTCAGGTACTGTAGGCTTGCCCTGGTACAATAACCGCAAACTTTTTGACCCCGCGTTCTCAATTCAGCAGGGCTTTGGCTTTAAGGACATTACCACCGTTAACTTCTGTGACAGCGAAGGTCCCGATATTTTACGCCGCGACTTTGCTGAGGGCACTGAAGAAAATGAGTTTATTATTGAGGTGAACTCAGGTGCATACGAGATGTTTGTATGCTCAGGCGATGCAAACGAGGACTCTGTTACTTTGCTGAGCCTTAACGGTAATGCTGTTGCAGGCGGCGAAGTTATTAAAAAAGGTAGCTGGCAATGCAAAATTTTACCGGTTGTTATGGAAAATGACGGCTATATAACCCTTAAGGTTTCTACAAAAAGCGGCTATAAATGGAAAATGAATTTTATGCATCTTAACAGAACAAGAAAATTTTAGAACAAAATATAAAGTTTTTATATAAAAAGTATTGACTTTGATTTTTGGTTAAGTTAAACTATAGTTGTATTTAAAATTAACATCTTTGAAAGGGATGGTTTTATGTCAAAAAACATAAAAATGGGTGTTTTCGGTCTTGACCGCGGCAGCGCTCTTTTAACATCTATTGATGCTATTGAAGGCGTAACTTTGCACGCAGTTTGTGACAAAAATACCGAACTGTATGAAAAAACCAAAAGCTGTAATGACGCATTAACCGATGATGTGCTTTATTTTACAAGCTTTGATGAGTTTATCGAAAGCGGTATCGAGGCAGTTTTCCTTGCAAACTATTTCCACGAGCATGCAAAGTTTGCTATCCGCTGTCTTGAAAAAGGCATAGCAGTACTCAGTGATACAACTGCTGCCCCAACATTGAAAGAATGTGTTCAGCTTTGCGAAGCTGTTGAAAAAACAGGCACAAAATATATGCTGGGTGCTAACGTTCCCTTTATGAACGGCATTATTGAGATTGACCGTGTTTACAAAACAGGTAATTTAGGTAAAATTCTCTATGCCGAGGGCGAATATTTCCATATGGAAGATGATAATGACTGGAAAAGATACTCACCGTTTGCAAGTCACTGGAGAAATCATCTTCCCGGCCCGTACTACAATATGCACTCACTCGGTCCCTTAATGTACATAACAGGCGAAATGCCCAAATATGTAAACGGCCGTTCTGTTTACGCTGCACCTACCAAACCGGTAGGTCTTAATCGGAACTATGATGCAGGTTCTTTCTGCTTCTATGAAACAAATAATAAAGCTTTGTTCCGCACCACAGGCTGCTGCCAGTTAGGTCCCACAGGAAAATGGTTCCGCCTTGTCTGTGAAAACGGTACTATTGAAACCAAGCGCGGCAATCAGGACTGGGTTATCACCTCTTACACACCCTGGCTCAAACCCGAGTGTGTTGAAAAAGGCTATGAAAGCTATGATGCTCCTCAGATTATTAAAAACGAAATTCAGAAAACAGTTTCACACGGCGGCAGCGATTATCTGATGGTACAGGAGTTTGTAGATTATCTGTATGACAGAACCACTCCTTTCTTCACGGTATATCCTGCAGTCACACTCAGCGCTGCCGGTATCATGGGCTGGATGAGCGTTATGGATAACGGCAACTGCTATGAAATTCCCGACTTTACCGATAAGGAAGCAAGAGCAAAGTGGGCAGACCACGATAAAACCCCCTTCCCGAACGAAGATGGCAGCGGCGCTTCTTGGCCTTGCTCCATCAGTCATTTCTAATAAATTCAAAAAATTGAGGAAGCAGATCTTTTCTGCTTCCTTTTTATTATGTCGAAAATATCAATTTAAGCACAAAAGTGTTTTAAAAAAGTTTTTTTAATCATTTTGCGCTTTATATGCTTGAAATTTATTATTCTATGTGTTAAATTAACTTGTAAGGTGAGATGTATTCAACTCTCACCGTTCAAAAACATTACATTTCTTTTTGAAAGGAAGATATTTGTGTCAAAAGTATTAAACATTGGTATTTTCGGCGCTTGCCGCGGCCGTGCTTTTTATGAGCCTATTAAGGATATTGATGGCGTTCGTCTCCACGCTGTTCTGGATAAAGATCTTGAAATGGTTGAGGATGCCAAAACCAGTGATGAGGGAAAAAACGGTCTTACCGACGATGTTTTGTTCTTCACAGATTGGGATGAGTTTATCAACAGCGGTTTAGATGCCGTTATTCTTTGTAACTTCTTCCACGAGCACTCAAAATACGCTATTAAAGCTATTGAAAAAGGTATTGCAGTTATGAGTGATACCACCGCCGCTCCTACAATGAAGGAAGCTGTTGCACTTTGCGAAGCTGTTGAAAAGTACAACGGTAAATATATGCTTGGCGCAAACGTTCCTTATATGTACGGTATTATGGAGCTTACCAAGATTTACAAGAGCGGCTCATTCGGCGTCGTTAAATATGCGGATGCTGAATATCTGCACTATGATGACCCCACCCAGAAGATGATCGGCATTTCCCCCACAAAGTATCACTGGCGTAAATATCTTCCCAAAACATATTATAACATGCATACATTGGGCGCTCTTATGGCTATTACAGGCGAAGTTCCTGTTAAAGTTAACGGCCGTGCCGCTAAAGGTGACGATATGCCCCACCGCGAAGGTCAGCACGCAACCGATGCTGTAGCTTACATCTTCTGCCAGACAGATGGCGGTGCAATATTCAACACTACCGGTTGTGCTTCTTTAGGCCCCAACGGAAAATGGTTCCGTCTTAACTGCTCAAAAGGTACTTTGGAGACCTCACGTCACAACCAGAATGAAGTTAAGCTTTCTTACATACCCTGGAGAAAACCCGATGATGTAGAAGAAGACACACAAATTTACGGCACCACACCCAAGGATAACGTTTCTGTCGAAGCAAGAGCGCAACACAACGGCAGCGACTACCGTCTTATGAAAGCTTTTACAGATTATATCAACGGCGGCGAAGAGCCTTTCTTCAATGTTTACCGTTCCTGCGCACTCAGCGCAGCAGGTATTTTGTCATGGCTCAGCGTTCTTGATGACGGTAACACCTACACCATTCCTGATTTTAAAAATCCTGAAGAGCGTGCAAAGTGGGCTGACGATGACCGTACACCTTTCCCTGATGAAAACGGCGAAGGCGCAACGCTCCCCTGTGTATCAAAATAATTTATATATATATCTATATAAAAAAGTTCCGTCAATATATGGCGGAACTTTTTGTTTTGTCTTTATTGACGGCATCAGCACTATTTTGTATAATGATATTAATGATTTAAAAGGTGGTTTTAATTATGGTTATAAAAGGTTTTTCAAAACTCACAGCTTTAGACTTCCCAAAACGCGTTGCCTGTACGGTTTTTACGGGAGGTTGTAATTTGCGCTGTCCTTTTTGCCACAATGCTTCTCTTGTAGAGAACCGCACCGATACAATATCTGCCAATGAAATATTTGATTTTTTAAAAAAACGCCGCGGTCTGTTAGACGGTGTTTGTATAACCGGCGGCGAGCCGCTATTGCAGACAGGCATTAAAGATTTTATAAAAGAAATAAAGAAATTAGGCTATGCTGTTAAGATTGATACCAACGGTACATATCCCGATACACTTATAGATATTGTATCAGGCGGATATTGCGATTATGTAGCAATGGATATAAAAAACTCCCCTGACCTTTACAAAAAAACCTGCGGCACAGATAATTTTAATATAAAGGATATAATAAAAAGTAAGGATTTTTTGCTGCTTGGTGATATTGAGTATGAATTCCGCACAACTGTTGTTGCAGATTTTCATACAGTTGACAGTATAAGACAAGCCGCCGCCTTTATTGCGGGTGCAGACAATTATTATCTGCAAGCCTTTAAGGACTCCGGCGACTTACTTACAGGCGGTCTGCAAGGGCTTGAAAAGCCTGTTATGGAAGATATGCGAACAGCTGCACTTGAATATGTTAAAAACTGCCATATACGTGGTATATAATTTTTATTTTAAAAAAAATACACAATATATAGATTTTCTTATTGACAAGACGATCAATATATGGTATTATTTTGGTGCTCCACAAAATTTGAAGAAGGGATGATTATATGTATCAGGTTATTAAAAGAGATAAGAGAATTGTTGCCTTTGACATAAAGAAAATCAGCGATGCAATAATTTTGGCTTTTGAAGCCTGCGAGAGAGACTATGCACAAAGCGTAGTAGATTTTCTTGCACTTAAAGTTACGGCTGACTTTGAGCCGAAAATAAAGGATCATCTCATTGCTGTTGAGGATATTCAGGACAGCGTTGAGTCTGTTTTGTTGCAGGCAGGCTATGCCGATGTTGCAAAAGCATACATCCTTTACCGTCGTCAGCACGAAAAGCTGCGTAATCTCAGCTCCACAATTTTAGATTATAAAGAGATAGTTAACAGCTACGTTAACGTTACCGACTGGAGAGTTAAGGAAAACTCTACCGTTACTTATTCCGTAGGCGGCCTTATTCTCAGCAACTCAGGCGCTATTACCGCAAACTACTGGCTGTCAGAAATTTATGATGATGAGATTTCAAACGCACATAAGAATGCTGATATCCACATTCACGACCTTTCTATGCTTACAGGTTACTGTGCAGGTTGGTCACTTAAACAGCTTATTCAGGAGGGTCTTGGCGGCGTTCCCGGCAAAATCACCTCTGCTCCTGCTTCTCACCTTTCCACTCTCTGCAACCAGATGGTAAATTTTCTTGGTATTATGCAGAATGAGTGGGCAGGCGCACAGGCTTTTTCCTCCTTTGACACTTACCTTGCTCCCTTTGTTAAGGTGGACAACCTTAACTACAAAGAGGTTAAACAGTGCATTCAGTCTTTCATTTACGGTGTTAACACACCTTCCCGTTGGGGTACACAGTCACCCTTCACCAACATCACTTTAGACTGGACCGTTCCCAATGACTTAGCTGAGCTTAACTGTATTGTTGGCGGCAAGGAAACAGATTTCAAGTATAAAGATTGCAAGGCCGAAATGGATATGATCAATAAGGCGTTTATTGAGATTATGATCGAGGGCGACGCAAACGGCAGAGGCTTCCAGTATCCTATCCCCACCTACTCTATCACAAAAGATTTTGACTGGTCAGATACTGAAAACAACCGTCTTTTGTTTGAAATGACCGCTAAATACGGCACACCTTATTTTTCAAACTACATCAACAGCGATATGGAACCCTCTGACGTTCGCAGCATGTGTTGCAGACTCCGTCTTGACCTTCGCGAGCTTCGCAAAAAATCAGGCGGCTTCTTTGGCAGCGGTGAGTCCACAGGTTCTGTTGGCGTTGTTACCATAAATATGCCCCGTATTGCTTACCTTGCAGAAAACGAGGCAGATTTCTACAGAAGACTGGATCATTTGATGGATGTTTCCGCACGTTCACTCAAAATTAAGCGCAACATCATTACAAAGTTGCTTAATGAAGGTCTTTATCCCTACACCATGCGTTACCTTGGCACTTTCAACAACCATTTCTCCACTATCGGACTTGTTGGCATGAACGAAGCAGGCCTTAACGCAAAGTGGCTCAAAAAAGATATGACATCCAAGGAAACACAGGAATTCTCAAAGCAGGTTCTTAATCATATGCGTGAGCGCCTTTCTGACTATCAGGAGCAGTATGGCGACCTTTACAACCTTGAAGCTACCCCTGCTGAAAGCACTTCTTACCGTCTTGCAAAGCACGACGTTAAGCGTTATCCCGATATCATAACCGCTGCTAAATCTGAGGACGACACTCCATACTACACTAACTCTTCACATCTGCCGGTTGGATACACAGAGGATATCTTCTCTGCTCTTGAAATTCAGGACGAACTGCAAACACTCTACACCTCAGGTACTGTATTCCATGCATTCCTTGGTGAAAAGTTGCCAGATTGGCAGGCTGCAGCTACATTGGTAAGAAAGATTGCAGAAAACTTCAAGCTTCCTTACTACACAATGTCCCCCACATATTCCGTATGTAAAAACCACGGTTATATCAACGGTGAGATATATACCTGCCCCGATTGCCATGAGACCACTGAGGTTTACAGCCGTATTACAGGTTACTACCGTCCCGTACAAAACTGGAACGATGGTAAGTCACAGGAATATAAGGACCGCGTTGTTTACAATATTGCAAACTCAAAGCTTAACAGAAACGGTTGTTCTGCTGACGCTACTGCCGAGGTACAGCCCGCAGCAGCTGTTACAACAGACATTGCCTCTGTTACCTTGTTTGCAACTGCAACCTGCCCCAACTGCAAAATTGCTGTAGCATTACTGCAAAAAGCAGGTATAGAGTTTGAAAAACTTATTGCTGAAGAGCACGCAGACTTAGTTGCACAATTTGGCGTACGCCAGGCTCCCACACTGGTTGTTCAGACAGCTGACGGCTTTGCAAAATACGCAGGCGTTTCAGACATTAAAAAGTTTATTGAGAATATTGAATAACACATAACAAAAGTGTGGCACGGTATTTTGCCGTGCCACACTTTAGCCAAAGCATTTAGACTTGAACCAGCCTTAAAGGGCTGTTTTTAGGCGTCTTCCGGCTCATTGTCTCCCATAGGCGTTAGCCTTATGGGCTTCGCTTCACCAAAATTCATACAAAAAACCGCTCCTTTAAGGTCGAAGAATTTTGTAAATAAAGGATTTTGGTAGGCGAGGCATAAAACGCAGTAAATCCTAACGGATTTACGAGTATTCTAACAAAGCACAACGAAAATACTTGTTTCAAAATCTGATTCAAGTTTAAATGCTTTGGCTAGTGTTAAAGGAGTTTTATTATAATGTATGACGTTATTGTTATTGGCGGAGGCCCCGCAGGTCTAACCGCAGCACTTTATGCTTTACGCGCCAACAAAAGCGTACTTATAATTGAAAAAGGCGGATTTGGCGGACAGATAACCTACTCACCCAAGGTTGAAAACATCCCGGGCTTTATCTCATTAAGCGGTAACGAGTTTGCCGAAAAGCTTACAGAACAGGTTATGGATCAGGGTGCCGATATTGAAATTGCCACCGTTACAGGAGTAAAAGATAACGGCAGCAACAAAACCGTTGTTACCGACAGCGGCGATTTTATCGGCACTGCAGTTATAATTGCAACAGGTGCAAAGCACCGTATGCTCGGATTAGAGAGAGAAGAACAGTTTGTGGGCGAGGGCATTTCTTTCTGTGCGGTATGTGACGGCGCTTTTTATAAAGACAAAACCGTTGCTGTTATCGGCGGCGGTAACTCAGCACTGCAGGAAGCTTTGCTGCTTAGCGAGGGCTGCAAAAAGGTTATTATGGTTCAGAACCTTGACCGCTTTACAGGTGAAGAGCGTATGATTGAACAATTACAAGCAAAAAGCAATGTTGCCTTTATCACAAGCGCAGTTGTTAACCGTCTTATCGGTGAAAAGGACCTTGAGGGTATAGAAATTAGACACCAGGACTCAGGTGAGCTTTCAGTAATTAATGTTGACGGTATGTTTGTTGCCATCGGTCTTTTACCGCAAAATGAACCTTTTAACAATATAATCGCACTCAATGAATACGGATATGCTGACAGCGACGAGTTTTGTCTTACAAAAACCCCGGGCGTATTTGTTGCAGGCGACTGCCGCAGCAAATATGTTCGTCAGGTAACCACCGCCTGTGCAGACGGCGCGGTTGCAGCATTGACTGCCTGCCGTTATATTGACGGACAGTAATAAAAAGGACCGTTAAAAACGGTCCTTTTTATTACAAAATTCAAAAATTAAAATGTAAAAAATAAAAGCCATCGGTTAACCGATGGCTTATCTATTAATCACTTACGTAGGGCAATAATGCTACCTGACGTGCGCGCTTGATAGCAACTGTAAGCTCACGCTGATGACGCGCGCAAGTGCCTGTTGCACGACGGGGCAATATCTTTGCTCTGTCAGATACAAATTTGCGAAGACGAGCTACATCCTTGTAGTCAATAGCTTCAACTCTATCAACGCAGAAATGGCAAACCTTTTTGTGTGCTTTTCTGCGGTTGGGTCTCTCGTTATTTTCCATTGAGGTTATCCTCCTTAAATTTTATTGTTAGGGATAGCTTGTTTTTTTAGAACGGCAAATCGTCGTCAGAAGCTATCTCAGTAAATGCTCCGCTGTCTGCATTGCTGAAAGATGCAGGAGTTGCAGCGAGCATAGCACCGTCCATACCGCCTTCATTGTCACGGCGTGACTCAACAAACTGAACATTGTTAGCAACAACCTCAAAAGCGGTGCGGTTTTTGCCGGTCTCACGATCAACGTATTTACGGGTCTGAATAGAGCCCTCAATGCCTATCATGCTACCTTTTTTAAAGTATTTTGATACAAACTCAGCAGTTTGTCTCCAAGCCACAATATTGATAAAATCAGCCTGTGTTTCTTCACCGGCTTTATATCTGCGGCTTACGGCAATTGAAAAAGAAGTTACCGGGATATTGCCGGTGTTTGTGTACTTAAGCTCAGGGTCAGCAGTAAGGCGACCGGTTAAAATTACAACATTAAACATCTTTGTACACCCTTCTCTTACTTCTTGATGATAAGAATGCGCAAAACACCGTCAGTGATCTTTGCAATTCTCTCAAGCTCAGCAACAAACTCTGTCGAGCACTCAAATGTGGTGATAACATAATTGCCTTCGGTCTCATCATTGATAGGATAAGCCAAACGACGTTTACCCCAGTCATCAACACTGGTAACGATACCGTTTGCTGCAATCAGTGAATTAAATTTTTCTTTGAGCGCTGCGGTCTCTTCCTCACTCTTGGCAACGGAGAAAACCATACATGATTCATAATTTACAGTAGCCATTTTCTTACCTCCTTCTGGTCTATTGGCCCCATGCCTTTTGCACGGAGCAAGGAACTGCCGTTTGGTTTGCATACCCATCGACAGTACCTACATTATATCAGCCGTTTTTTCTAAAGTCAACAAATTTTTTAATATTTATCTATAATTCTATTTTCTTTAAGTTTTTTTCCTTGATTTTCAAAGAAGTATGTTGTATAATAAATTGCTACAGTACATATGGGAGGTATTATAAATGTTACTTGCTATTGATATCGGCAACACAAATGTAACCTTAGGTATTTATAACGACAGCCTTGTTTGTACCGCCCGTCTCAGCACAGATAAACGCCAGACGGCTGACCAGTACGCCGTAGCATTAAAGAACGTACTTGCATTAAACGGCATTGATACCAAAGATATAACAGGCGCGGTTATCGCCTCTGTTGTTGCTTCTGTGGGCAAGGCTTTAAATGATGCTATTGTTAAACTGTGCGGCATTAACCCAATTGTTGTAGGTCCCGGTATAAAAACCGGTCTTAATATTAAAATTGATAACCCCGCAAGCTTGGGTGCGGACCTTGTGGCTGCTGCCGTTGCCGCTGTTGCAAAATATCCCGCTCCCGCCGTTGTTATTGATTTTGGCACGGCAACCACATTCAGCGTGCTCAATAAAGAGGGATGTATGATAGGCGGCGCAATTGCCGCAGGCGTAAACCTTACCTTAGGTGCGCTTGCATTAAATGCCGACCAACTTCATGCCGTCAGCATTGAAGCACCTTCTTCGCCTATCGGTTCAAACACTGAGGACTGCATACGTTCAGGCCTGCTGTACGGTACCGCATCAATGGTAGACGGCATGGTACAAAGCTTTGAGCAGGAGCTGGGTGAAAAAGTCGCGGTTATTGCCACCGGCGGTTTAGCTTCGCTTATTGTTCCCCTTTGCAAATCAGATATTTTGGTTGATGATAATCTGCTGCTTGAAGGGTTGAAAATTATATACGTTAAAAACGCGAGCAAATAAACTCGCTTTTTAAAAATATTATGAGCTGTACCTATTATTAGGATAGCATCGGAGGTATTTTTATGTCAAATACAAAAGGTAAGTCAAATAACACGGCTATGCTCGGTTTGTTTTGCGCTATTATAATTGCGCTGCAAACAATAAGCTATTTTGTTAAAATAGGCGCCTTCAATCTTTCGCTTGTTTTAATTCCGATAGTTATCGGTGCATACTTGTTCGGTACGAGATTCAGTACAATACTTGGCACTGTTTTTGGCTTTATTGTAGCTTTATGCTCGGTATTGGGACTTGACGGCGGCGGTTTAATCCTTTTTCAGACCTCACCTATTTTAACCGTTTTGGTATGTATATTAAAAGGTACTCTTGCAGGTCTTGCGGCAGGCGCAGTAATAAAACTGCTTAAAAACAAAAATGAATATCTTGCCGTTATATGTGCCGCCATTGTAACACCCGTTGTAAATACAGGTGTTTTTATTGCTGTTACAACTTTGTTTATAAAAGACGGTCTTGCAAAACTTTCAGGCGGAACTGAGTTTATTTATATCTTAATCACCAGCGTTATTCTTGTTAACTTTCTTTTTGAGCTTGCTCTTAATGTTGTTATTGCGCCCTCTTTGCTGCGCATATCAAAAGCATTGAAAAAGTAGTTTTTGTATTTATTTCGCTTTGCGTTAATAATAAAATTAATTAATCCGCAGTATGTGGCAAATAATCAGGAGGTCAAAAATATGGCACACAAGTATGTTTACCTTTTCAGCGAAGGTAACGCAAGCATGCGTGAGCTTCTTGGCGGTAAGGGTGCAAACCTTGCAGAAATGACCGGTCTCGGTCTCCCCGTTCCCCAGGGCTTCACCGTTTCAACTGAAGCTTGCACACAGTATTATGAAGACGGCAGAAAAATCAATGATGAAATCCAGGCTCAGATAATGGAATACATTGATAAAATGGAAGCCATCACCGGTATGAAATTCGGCGACAAGGAGAACCCTCTTCTTGTTTCTGTTCGCTCAGGTGCTCGTGCTTCTATGCCCGGTATGATGGACACAATCCTCAACCTTGGTCTTAACGAAGAGGTTGTTGAGGTTATGGCCGCTAAATCCGGCAATGCTCGCTGGGCTTATGACTGTTACAGAAGATTTATTCAGATGTACTCCGACGTTGTTATGGAAGTCGGTAAAAAGTACTTTGAAGAGCTTATTGATAAAATGAAAGACGCCAAGGGCGTAAAGCAGGACGTTGAGCTTGATGCTGACGACCTTAAAGAGCTTGCAAATCAGTTCAAGGCTGAGTATAAATCAAAAATCGGTAAAGATTTCCCCAGTGATCCCAAGGAGCAGTTAATGGGCGCTGTTGAGGCTGTTTTCCGTTCATGGGACAACCCCCGTGCTAATGTTTACCGCCGCGACAACGATATCCCTTATTCCTGGGGTACTGCTGTTAACGTACAGATGATGGCTTTCGGTAACATGGGTGACGATTGCGGTACAGGCGTTGCTTTTACCCGTGACCCCGCTACAGGCGAAAAGGGTCTTATGGGTGAGTTCCTTGTTAATGCACAAGGTGAAGATGTTGTTGCCGGCGTTCGTACTCCTATGCCGATTGCTGAAATGGCTGATAAGTTCCCCGAAGCTTTCGCACAGTTTAAAGAAGTTTGCGCAACTCTGGAAGACCATTACAGAGACATGCAGGATATGGAGTTCACCATTCAGGCAGGTAAGCTTTATATGCTCCAGACCAGAAACGGTAAGAGAACAGCTAAAGCTGCGCTTAAAATTGCTTGCGACCTCGTTGATGAGGGTATGATTGATGAAAAACAGGCAGTTGCTATGATTGACCCTCGTAACCTTGACACACTTCTCCATCCACAGTTTGATACCAAGGCACTTAAGGCTGCAACTCCTGCAGGTAAAGGACTTGGTGCTTCTCCCGGCGCTGCTTGCGGTAAGGTAGTATTTACTGCCGAAGACGCTGAAGCTTGGAACGCAAGAGGCGAAAAGGTTGTTCTTGTCCGTCTCGAAACATCACCTGAAGATATTACAGGTATGAAGGCTTCTCAGGGTATTCTTACAGTTCGCGGAGGTATGACATCTCACGCTGCCGTTGTTGCTCGCGGTATGGGTTCCTGCTGTGTATCCGGCTGCGGCGAAATTATTATGGATGAAGCTAACAAAAAGTTCACTCTTGCAGGAAAAACCTACAACGAGGGCGACTATATTTCAATTGACGGTTCTACCGGCAATATCTACGACGGCATTATTCCTACTGTTGATGCTGAAATAGCCGGTGAATTCGGTAGAATTATGGCTTGGGCTGACAAGTACAGAACATTAAAGGTTCGTACCAACGCAGATACACCCGCTGATGCTAAAAAGGCACGCGAGCTTGGTGCTGAGGGTATAGGTCTTTGCCGTACTGAGCATATGTTCTTTGAAGCAGACAGAATTGCTGCTTTCCGCGAGATGATCTGCTCAGATACAGTAGAAGAAAGAGAAGCTGCTCTTGAGAAGATTCTCCCCTATCAGCAGGGTGACTTTGAGAAGCTTTATGAGGCACTTGAGGGCAATCCCGTTTGCATTCGTTTCCTTGATCCCCCGCTTCATGAGTTTGTCCCCACTGAAGAGGCTGATATTGCTGCTCTTGCAAAGGCACAGGGCAAAACCATAGAGGATATCAAGAACATCATCACAAGCCTGCATGAGTTCAACCCCATGATGGGTCACCGTGGCTGCCGTCTTGCAGTTACCTATCCTGAAATTGCAAAGATGCAGACATCAGCTGTTATCCGCGCTGCTATCAACGTAAAGAAAGCTCATCCCGACTGGAACCTTGTTCCCGAGATTATGATTCCCCTTACCGGTGAAATTAAGGAATTGAAGTTTGTTAAGGATGTTGTTGTTGCTACAGCTAATGCAGAAATTGCAGCTGCAGGTGTAGACCTCAAATATGAGGTTGGTACAATGATGGAAATCCCCAGAGCTTGCCTTACCGCTGATGAGATCGCAAACGAAGCTGAATTCTTCTGCTTCGGTACAAACGACCTTACTCAGATGACTTTCGGCTTCAGCCGTGATGACGCCGGCAAGTTCCTTACAGCTTACTACGACAGCAAAATTTACGAAAACGATCCGTTTGCAAAGCTTGACCAGAACGGCGTTGGTAAATTGATGGAAATGGCCGTTTCTCTTGGTAAGAAGAGCCGTCCCGAACTTCACTGCGGTATCTGCGGTGAGCACGGCGGCGACCCCGTTTCTGTAGAGTTCTGCCACAAGATCGGTCTTGACTATGTATCCTGCTCACCCTTCCGTGTGCCGATTGCCCGCCTTGCTGCTGCACAGGCTGCGATTAAGGAAATGAAATAAGCTTCCTTAGTTGTGAAAAGGCAAATCGCCTTATAACACAATAGGCAAAACGAAATAAAA
The DNA here is from genome assembly GCA_934489895.1 of uncultured Eubacteriales bacterium. Taxonomy (GTDB): domain Bacteria; phylum Bacillota; class Clostridia; order Oscillospirales; family Acutalibacteraceae; genus CAKSST01. Next base: position 30,844 of record CAKSST010000023.1, read on the forward strand.
ATACGACCTTGTAGAAGAAATTCTATGAGGTCGTTTTTTTTTACGCTCTAAACCTTGCAAAAACACATTGGAATAGGGATTTCAGGGATAATTTAGCCCCAAAATAGCGATTTTTTGAGTTGTTTCAGAATGGCAAATGCTAACGGCTTTGCCTATATTCTGATATGAAGAAATGCCACTGAATATTAGTGATTTTAGGGCCTGTAAAAAACAGTCTAAAAAATCCGAGATTCACCAAAAGTTGTGAGTCTCGGATGCTTTTTTACCTAGAATAAAGG
>CAKSST010000024.1 GCA_934489895.1 uncultured Eubacteriales bacterium
CCCAAATCCCAATTAAATGTATGAGTGTAGACATTTTTATCTGCAGCGGTATGTTTAACCTCAATCTTTTTGCAATTCGCAAGAGTAGTAGGCAGCACAAAACGGGTGTTTCCCGCGTCAGCATAACCGTCAAAATATACTTTGTATTTATTACCCAAGAGATTATAGCTCTCGATCATATCTCCGTTAGTTGAATATTTTTCGTTATTAATAATCATTTTTTGTGCGGTACCGTTTATAAAAATTGTCGGTGCATAAAAATCTTCATCAGACAAAACAATCCAACTGTTTGCTTCAAAATCATATTTAAATCCGTAAGGCTTATTTTTTGTTTCATCATCAGCATATTGAGTTAAAAGCCACAATACATCACCGTTCATAAAGGCAATGCAGTTTTCCAAATCGGAGCACTCATTAACAGCCCCACCGTTTAAAGATAAATTGTACGGCAAGGGTGAAAGCTTATTAATGCTTCCATCCTCACCGATAAACGCAAATACGGCGCGGTCAGGATGTTGCCTTTCGTTTTTCACAAATGACATTACAAGCCTTTGCTTTACACCGTCAATAATTCTGTATACATCCGTTGCTCTTACGTCCGCTTTCATTGCGGATATATCCGCATCACTTTCGTAAAGCACCGTTGCAAAATACTTATCATCATCCGTATGCAGTCCCGGTCTTGTCCTCAGCATAGCATTTTCATACCACATATTTTTAACATCGGTCAGCTGATTATCCTCAACAAGAGAAAGACTGTCACGGTAGTTTACGCCGCTTGAAAATTCAGGTATCGTCACCCTGTAAAGCGGCGTTCTGTTAATGCGCGGATACATCAAAAATCACTACCTTTCGGCATTACGTCTTGAACACTGTTTTGTGAGCGTACTGACTTACGTTTTTTGTTATATAAGCTTGCATATAATTGTTGTGAATCGCCGTCATTTTCACTTTGAGCGACAAACATTGCCACACCGTACGGTGCAACATCGTATAAAATGCGCTCAGGTAAATCAATCTCATCTGAAGATGTTTCAATAGGTTTATAATCCTCTCGACCCAATGCATAATGCAAATCGGCACACACTTGGTTTACCGCGACTATTCCCCTTTTAAAAAGCTCCTGTTCGCCCGACATTTCACCGTTACTGCGGGTATATCCCAACATTATCAGCGCTTTGTTTAATACATCTCTTGCCGTCATACACCCGCACCCCCTAATGCGTTATTAAGCATTGCCTGTTGTTCTTCGGGCGGTAAAGCCTCAAAAGCCACCCTTTCCTCTTCGGTAAGACTTGCCAAGATATTATTGATATTCGGCGTTTGGTTATTCGCCGTTTGTGTATCGGTCGGTGCCGTGGGCGGTATAGCGTTTGCCGCTTCGTTTAAGTCACGCTTTAATCCTGTAATATCGGGAATAAGACCCTTAGGCAACCTATCAAAATATTGCTGTGCGGTAATAATTCCCGCAGCGAGCAGATTATCCAATGTGCTGATAACCTGCGCTTCACCCCAAAGAGTTGCGGCGCCTACGTCGACCTTCACCGATATCATAAGGTCCTTGTATTTCTCTGCATCAAAAGGCAAATACCACGTTCCGCGGCGGTCAACAATCTTTAACTGTCTGCTGCCGTACATATTCACCCAAAAATCAGCCCATATGCGCGCTATATCCTCACACATCTGATAAAATCTGTTCTGTATTGCTTGCATAGGCATTGTTGCAGCTTCCCTTATGGCAACAATTGCCGACATATTATCGGGTCGCATATTGCCAAGTGCAGCATCATTTGCGCCCGCTTGTGACATTGTGATATTGATTAACGACTGTATAAGGTTATCAAGCTGACCGTTAAATGCAGGCGGTGTCAAATAATCAATAGCACCACCAACACCCTGGCCGCCACAATTAACGTCTATAATCTGACCGGGCATATTTGTAACAGGACCCGTTATAACGTCAGCATCCTTCACCATTATCGGCATACCGTAAACAATACCCGCCCACACTTGTGATGTCAAAGTGCGGTTGATTGCAATTTGGTTTGGTATCAAATATGTAATTTCACTATCACCGTATATTGACGAGCGTCGGCGTTCCCAAGACATTTTGGCAATAGGATAATTGCTTAACCCCAAATCCCACTCATTACGGATAATTGCATTTTCAGTCACTCTTATAGCCTTAATGGTATAGTCTGTGCCGTCCTCATTGTAATCTTTCCAAAGCTTAGTAAGCACAACCGCCTTTTTTGAATTCTCCGGCTCTGTTTCGGCGCGCTGTCCCGACATACCCGAATAATCGTTATCACTCTTAATTGAGTTTATTTCATCCTTCGGTCTGCGGTTTCTCTTTGCTTCGCGCTTCAACTCAGCAACACTTTTACGTTGCGCAATTATGATATAGGGTTGCTCTTGCACATCGTCTTGGTTAGGGTCACCGAATGTGACATTTTCAACATCCAATATCTCGCAGCGTATATCACCTTTAATTGCCGTCTGTTTGCCCTCGTCCGCGTATAAGCCTGTGCGGACATTACCGTCCCAATATGTATAAATAATGCCTGTACCCGAAATATAAGCGTTCCTCAGTGCCTGTTCCTTAAGCTCGTTAAACTTAACACGCTCTGCCGTTACGTTAAAATAATCAGATAAAGCGGACATAACGCTGTTAATTTCGTCAATTTCTGCAGTATCGCTCATAACAGCATCGGGCTGTGCTTCAATATCCTGCGCAATTCCCGCCTGCTCATCACGCATTTTTTCTAATTTTTCATTTGAATTGATAGTGTTAGGCACACCATCAGCAGAGTATGCGACTGTAATCGGTGCTGCCGAAACAATTGCCATTTTATACTCGCCAATTCGTTTTATAATATTATGTCGTACCAAAGGACGCTCGTTGCCGCATTTTGCGCCGTGCCATTGGTCACCGACATAGAATCTTTCGTTTATTATGGTTTGCTCTCTTATTCCTTTTGGGCCGATTGAGTTTTTAAAATTATTGCCCGTTCTGTATTCTTCAAATATTGTTTTTACTGTATTTTCCATCTCTGCCCCCGCATAGTGTTATAACGCCCCACAGTTTTGCGGGGCGTTTTGTATCAATTTATTTCTTATCGGTACCGTCTTTTTTAGGAGCCGATTTCTTATCGGTACCGTCTTTTTTGGCTTTTTCTTCCTTAACCTCTACAAATCCCATGCGCTTCAATTCATCTGCACGGGCTTTGGTGTGTGCCTGTAAATAGGCATTACCTTCTTTGTTTTTAAATAACATAATTTATCTCCTTAAAACCAAAGGGGCGTGTTACCGCCCCTTTTCGTTATTTACTATCCAGCTGTGCAAGCAAAAATAGTATTGGTGTAAGACTTTTTAACAAATGCATCGTAATAAACACGATAGTCAAACTTGTATGCATCTGCCTTAAAATTCTGTTCAGGTGTGAAAGTTCTGATTTTCTCGCTCTTCTTCACAAGCATAGCCGCTTTCTTAGGCATTACAATCAAGCGGATATTCTTTGCGTTTTCAGCAGGTGTGAAACCACACTCATCACCCTCGTTCTCGCCTGCCGCAAATGTGTATGCGGTTTTCATTCTTGCGCTTGATACGGGAATAATGGGAACACCGTCAACGGTCTTAACGGTAAAATCAACGCCGCCCTGCTTAAATGCAGCCGAATCAATGTGACGTGAAATTTCAGTTGATGTCTTCATTGCGCTCCAATATGCAGCGTCAACAAAAGCAACAAGTTCTTCATCATAACCCGCAACATCCCTTACACTGTCGCAAAGTTCAATAAATTTCTTATATTCACCGTTTGCGGCGGGTGCAGCAGATACGTGACCTGCTTTGTTTGCAACACCGGCAAGCTTTGAAAGTACATAGGCATCGGTTTCGGGAACAACCTTTGTGCGAACAAACTCACTCAGTACCTCACCTGCAAGATTTGCAACACCGGTCTCATCCATGTCCTCACGGTCAATCTGGAAAGAACGTGCACGGTCCATAGTAAGTTCATAGGGCGTGTTGGCAACATTAACGGTACCGGCAAGGAAGCCTGTATCACGGTCATAGTCACCGAGACCCTGCAGCTGAATATCGGGAATTTTAACAATTTTTGCGCCAACAAAGTTAGCACGGAATGCATTGTCGGTCAAAAAACCAACTGCTGATTTCTGTACAAGCACCTTATCAAGTTCGCTTGAAAACTTTTCAGCATTAATTAATGTGTTAGGCATAATATTTCTCCTTAAAATTTAAAATTAATGCCCCCAAATGCCACGTAGTAATGCGTCATCAACCGTATCACTTGCGCTTTGTGCAGCGCTGGCCTGGGAGCCTGTTGCGGCCTTTGCCGCTTTGGTCTGTACCGCTGCGGAATTAGCCTGTTTTTTATTTTCGGTGTGTTTATAGCGCAGATATGCGTCATATAAAGAAATGTTTTTCTTAACAGCAGCATCAACAACCGATTTGGGCACGCTCTTAAATTCCTTCAATTCGGGAAATTCGGCCTGCAACTCACTAAAATCGTTTGCTAACCTTGTGTTAATACCGTCCTTTTCTTCTTTTTCCGCATTCTCTTGCGCCTGCAGCATAGCTTCATAAGCATTTTTAGCCTTACTGTGTTCCAATTCCATAAGCTTTTCAACAAGTTCTTCATCAAAATTAACTCGTTCACCTAATGATTGGCGTAGGTTCGTTTCGCGCGAATCGTACAATTCTTGTACAATTTGGGCCGGTGTTTTACCCTCTGATGCAGCAATATAATTAATTTGCTGTAACATAGGCGCTATGCTGTCAAACTTTAAGCCCTTTTGCGCGAGTGTTGAAGCTTCCTCAATAGACAGTTCGCGGTATTCCTTGTTGTATTTAACAGGAATAACAACCGCCGCCTGTTCTTCCGTTTCGTCCAAAGTGTCAGCTGATTGCGCTTCGGTCTGTTCGGTTTCGGTCGCTTCGGTTTCGTTTCCGTCAGTTTCTTCGGTTGACTGTGTGGTATCAGTCACAATTTCCTCAGTTGCTTCCGGCTGTTGCTCTGTCGGTATGGTTTCCTCTAAAGCAATGTTTTCTTCCATTTTGTTTTCTCCTTTCAGTATGGTAGCTGAATTTTATATTTATAACCGTTAATACGGCGGCTATTCTTGTTCAGAGCCATCATAAGACATCATATTGTCAAGCTCTTTTTTAAACTTTTCAACGGCTCTCTTGTCCTCATCGGTCAGTTTTGAATCATTTTTTATCGGTTGCGGTTTGCTGTCGCAGCCCAAATTATACCCAAAAAAGAAGCAGGCACAACAAGCGCCCGCCCAAATAATTATGATTGTTACCGCTAATATCAATAAAATCGCGTCCATTTAACTCCATCCCCCTATTAGATCTTCCGGTGTTACTATTTCACCGTTATAATATTTTTCAGCATCACTGCGGCGCCGTTTAATATTCGGGTCAACAGGATGGAACATTTTCACATCCTCAAAAGCATATCGCAGTGCATCCATTAAGTGATTGTTGCTATCAATCGGTTTGTTCTGCGCCTGTTCGCGCTTATCCTTTTGCCAACAGTATGACGATAACTCTGCAATTGTATTTTTACAATCGGGATGCACGATAATGTTATATTCCTGTATTTTTGCTATACCCGCTCTTATACTATCGGGACCTTTCTTGCAGGCGATTATCCTGGTTAATCCCATACGCCGTAAATCGTCGTTAGATTTCGGCTCTGCACTATCTGCGAAAATGCGTTCTTTTGCAAAACCTTTTTCTTTAATCATCTTAGCAATGTCACAGTTAAGCATTTTGCGCTGATAATGCTCGTCATAAATATAGCAAAGCTTCTTTTCTGGACAAACCGCAGCAGCTATAAATGCTGTCGGGTCATTCGTATAGCCGTAGTCCAACCCGAATATATGCCTATATTTCCAGCTTTCGTCAACACTGTCACCGTTTTCATCCGTTATTACGCCGATATTTTCACGGTTAAATCGTTCAACCTTCCACCGCTCAAATATAAGCCCCTCTGATATGCCCCATTCACCCATACCGGCAACAGCATATTTCCTTGGGTTTTCTTCCTTCATGCGCTCAAATACGGCACGGTCGGTCTCGTCCAAAAACTCATTGTTAAGATACGTTGTCGTAAAGGTTGTTACGTTTGCATCGGGCTTGTCAAAAAATCTGCTTTTAAGCCAATGTGTTTCGCTCCAAGGGTTAAAGGTTATTGTTGTTTGCTTAAAAAGCGGCTCGGGCACGGCACCACGAGGAACGGATAAGTCAAGCTTATCAAAATCCGATTCACTCGGTATTTCAAATGCTTCCTCAATCCATACCCAACACAAATGACCCTTATCAACTGTGGTTGATGCAAGCTTAAGCACGTCATCAAATCCACGGAACAGTATCTTTTGCCCGGTCGGTATATACGTCATTTCAAGCGGCGATACCGTCGTTTTCCACAAATGCGCAACCTGCAGACGTTCAACCGCCCATTTAAGCTGTGCAAACGTTGATGTACGGTGTGTGTCCATAACCTGTCGCACCACCATAAGATTGCTGCCGGGGTGCTTCATAATGCGGTATATAAAATTAAGCGCGGTTGTAGCAGATTTTTTACTGCCTTTACCACCCTTTAACACTCTGTATCTCTTGGTACAGTGCCAAAAGGTACCGTAACCGCGCCCAACAATGTCCGGTAGATATACAGGCTTATCCGTCAAGCTTATCTCCCCCAATGATTACAACAGCACCGGGTAATTCAATATTTGCTTTTTCGCGATATTTTCCTTTCATTTCAAAATATAATTTTATTGCCTTAACGTCACCCTGCTTTGCCTTACGTATCAGAGCTTTCCACACTGCAGCCAATTCACTATCCGTATAACGTGATATAAGCTCGTCAATGTACTGTAAATACTCAGGGTCTTTCATCCACTGATAAAACGCATTGCGTGAAATTTTAACCTTTTTGCACAGGTCTGTTATCGTTCCCGCAAAATCGGGGTTGGCAAGCTGTTCCGCAACCGCCCGCTGCTGTGCTGTAAAATCCTTATTCTCTTTTTCTGCCATCTTTTCTTTCCTCAATCTCATAATCCCAACCGTGACGGCCGCAAATCATGCACTTGTCCTTTACGGTCGTATCAGTTCGGCGCAATATAAAACCGGCAGAAATATATCCCTGCCGGCAGTTATAACATAATGTTCTGATGTCTTTTTCGTTAGGACGCTTCATTTTCCATCATATATCCCCTAAAATACTACACCCCGGAGCGTTAATTTACGTCCGGGGTGCATTCCTAAAATCCGTTTTCTCTATTATAACACAAAAAGCCGCTTTGTGTGTTCGCATTTTTTCCGCAATTTATAAATCAGTTATTCCGTATAAGGCAATAGTAAACTGTCTGATTGCTTTTCGGCGCAATTCGTATATTTTTGTTTTTTCATAACCAAACTCTTTTGATAATACGTCTATGTAGTTTGGGGTGTGGTTAATAAAAGCAATCTCTAATATACGTCTCTGTTGCTCTGTGCATTGTTTTAAGCCGTTTTCAATTGCGCCTATTAACATTTCAGTCGTAGTCACTAAAAGCGTTAAACGGCCGCGCTCGGCAATATTATTAATAAGCACGTCTTCGTGGCTGGCCGCACCGCCGCCCGATGAGGTTATAGAACAGCCCTTCGGGTCACGTGCCTGCAGCTCCAAGGCCTTTATTTTCTCTTTAACGTTTTCAATTGAGCCTTTGCGGGCACGGTACGTCTTTAAATCGTTAATTGCTTCCTTTTCCCAATTCATTCAATCTCTCCTTTGTCACTATTTGTACTTGATTGTTTATATTCCTCTGCCATCTTTAAAAGCACCGATAGGACGGTAATCTCTGTTGGATTGCCGTCCTGTTTCGCCGCTTCCATACGTGTATTAAGTATTTCCGCAATCTGTTCGGGTGTCATTTGATAATATCGCATCCTTTCTCGCCGGGATATCCATCTGTTCGGGGTGTTTCTCTTCGGTCCAAGCAAGACCGCATAAGTTCCAAATTGCCGCAATCAGATGGTCCTCGTCCGTATATCCGTCAAGGTATTTAACAAGATGCCGCATAGCACTGTCCGCAAAGCTGTGACATGGGATTCCCTTTTCCCAATTCCTGTCACCGTACTTTTTGCAACCCGCTTCATAATGCCGAGCCAATCTCATTAGGACACACATCGGTAGCAAATCAAATCTACCCTTACCTTCGTGCATATCTCTGACTGCACCCGATGTAAACTCGGTACGCTCGCCGCTGTCTTTAATCATTCTGCTCACCGCCTTTCTCGGTTGGGTGGTCGGCAAGTCTAGATTTTAACCGCTTAATCGTTTTATTCATAGCATCAGAAATAACTGTACTATCCAAACCGAAAATCATTTCCATTTGTTCAAGCATAATATAGCAATCTGTCATTTCTTCTATAATGGCTTTTGTGTTATCCATGTATCGTTTGTGTTTGCAAATTTCCTTTGTCAATTCTGCAAATTCTTCAATAGCAACATTCAACTGTGCTTCTGCTCCGTATGTTTCTATTGCTTGTTTCAATACTGCTCTATCAATATTCATTTCCCCTCATCTTCCTTTCTCAACGCTTCCCTTGCTTCTTGTTCGGTTAGGAACACAGTTTCACCAAAGTCATTTATTCCAAAATGTTCTGCCTTGCAATCATAGCAATAACCAGAACGGGCGCATACCAAAATATCGCTGTCTATATCATAAAACGATTTAAGCATTTTAGGTTCACTCTTTATTAAGCTTTTAACTTCCATTTCAATTATTTTATTTTTGCTTTTTACAAAAATGCGGCTTCCCACCTTACACGGTAAATGCACCCATTCGGAACGGTCGGCAAATTCAGGACATTTAGTTTCAACGTGTTTATCATTAAAATAATCATCAAAACTATTTCTGTAATCATCGGTTTTAAAAAAGTGTTTATGTGCTTCATAATGCAAACAATCTTTGCAAGTCATTTTGTGTCACTCCTTTTAATGTGTTTTTGCAGACATTCTGTGCAAGTTAAATTGGTGTTTTTACCGATAATTGCAGGACAACTGTATATTGATTTACCTAAAACACAAACCGCTAAGCCATTTCTTTTTGATAAACAACCACAGGTTGATAAGTTTTCCATTATCCTGTTAAATTGTGCTTTTGAGCATTTAATTTCAATCACTTACCCTCACCCACCATTTCAATTTTGCCATCTGTAACGGCTACAAGCTTCATATCTCCGCTTTGATATATTACTTTCCCGTAATTATCTTTAAGTGTTGAATTTTCAAGTAAAAGTAATTTATCTTGATTTTTCCATTTGATATTAGGTGAGGTAATTATTACTGCTCGTCCTTTTGATTTCTCGACTGTAGCACTATCGTAGACGTTCTTGACTGTAGCGCTACCGCAGATGTTCTCGACTGTAGCGCTACCGCAGATGTTCTCGACTGTAGCATTACCGCAGACGTTCTCGACTGTAGCACTATCGTAGACGTTCTTGACTGTAGCATTACCGTAGATGTACTTGACTGTAGCACTATCGCAGACGTTCTCGACTGTAGCACTATCGTAGACGTTCTTGACTGTAGCATTACCGCAGATGTACTTGACTGTAGCATTACCGCAGATGTTCTCGACTGTAGCATTACCGTAGATGTTCTCGACTGTAGCATTACCGTAGATGTACTCGACTGTAGCATTACCGCAGATGTACTTGACTGTAGCACTATCGCAGACGTTCTCGACTGTAGCGCTATCGCAGACGTTCTCGACTGTAGCGCTACCGCAGATTTGAACATTTTTACAATTCTTGATATAGTGACCGCTACCGTCTTTAATTTTCAAATTGTCTTTGTCGATATGTATACGATTTTTCGCCCACTCTTTTACGGCTTCTATCATTCTTTGTTTTTCGTATTCTTCCACAAACCAATCGGGGATAATGTCTTGGTCTACCCTAAAAGTCCATTCGTTTATATCCGAAAAAACATCATCATTTTTTGGTATAAGTTCAGCACGAACAAAAAGCCTTTCAGCATTTTTACGAGTATCTTCTATTCCTAACTCTTTGAGCATATCGGTATGGCTATCGCAATCGGATACAAACACGCTATCCTTTAAAATAATTCCGCTTTTTAATTTACACATTTTTAATTTTCTCCTTTATTTTCTGTCATTTCTTTTAATTTGTAATTTCTTTATTTGTCATCTTTATCGCCCCCAGCAACACATAATGCACACAACATATATCCAACTAATCCACCGACTATTAAACCAATTGTGAAATTAAGCATTTTTACTCTCCTAACTCACAGCAATCAAATTTGTAAGCTGTGCCATTCTTGATAAATCAAATATGCAATATTCGGGCATATTTGCTTTTACTAAAGCCGTTGCCATTGGCGGACAAATTTAACGCAAATGGTGTCAATTTCGGCTCAACAACATTATGCTTTACTGTGCTTACAACCGTACCCAACGGCTCTTTTATGTCATTCACACGTGGTTTTTGTCCTTTCTTTTCACCATACCCAACCGGGATAATAAAGGGTTGTCCGTTTTTAATAACAAACTTATCAATACCACGTGATATTCTTCGCAATGTATTTTCTTTTAACGGTCTTAATGCTTTTAGTCCGTATTTTTCCTTAATCTGTTGGCTTGTTTCAAATATGGACGGGCAAGGCAAAGACCAATCAATTATCTCTGCTGCAGAGCGCCAAGGTTTACATTTACCCGATATAACATCAGGGTGTCCTATAGGCGCATGTGTTCTTTCGGGCCATACAATAGGCTGACCGTCACACCTTGCAATCAATACAAACCTCTTACGGCTTGTGGGCGCTCCGTAATCAGCAGCAACGAGCTCCCTGTATTCAAACTTATAACCAAGGTCTGATAACTGCTTTTTCCATTTTTCAAAGGTCTGCCCAATTTTAGATTTAACGGGTTTGCCTTTCCTTACAGGTCCCCACGTCTTAAATTCCTCAACGTTTTCAAGCATTATCACTCGTGGTCTTACAGTTCCCGCCCATTTCAATACAATCCAAGCAAGGCCACGTATGTTTTTATTAACAAGCGCTGACCCTTTTGCTTTACTGAAATGTTTGCAATCGGGACTAAACCAAGCAAGCCCAACAGGTCTGCCTGCACATATCTCAACCGGGTCTATATTCCATACGCTGTCTTGCAAATGCAACGTATAAGGATGATTTGTTTTGTGCATCAATATAGCTGCAGGGTCGTGATTGATTGCAACCGTTACGGGTCTGCCCAAAGCCAATTCAATGCCGGTACTTGCTCCACCGCCCCCGGCAAAGTTATCCACAATAATTTCATCAATAAAACTAATCTGCGCATTCAAATGTTTTGTGTTTTGCATTGTTTTAAATCTCTCCTCTTAACATCTTTTCAGCCAATTCCATATCAACCGTTCTCGGTATTTCAGATGGATGCTGTTTTTTACTGTTCAGTTGTTTCAATTCGGTGCGGTGCCATTCTTCCAACTTGCTCCTATAATCAATCGGGAAACCTTTTGCCGACACCCAACCTTTACTTGAATACAGACTGTAAAATTTTTCGGCATCAACGTTCAAATTTTTCTCAGCAATATAATTTTTAACGTCATCAAGAGAGGGTGGATTATTATCTGCGTTTTGGGCGCTATTATATATATTAATATTATTGGATAATATATTTTTTCTCTCTTTATCTTTCTTATTTTTCTTATTGTTCTTTTTATAGTGTTGTTGATTGACTGTTAGTTGACTGTTAGTTGCCTGTTGATTGACTGTTAGTTTGCCTGTTGATACATTAAATTTTTCATAATTATTTACCGTAATTACGCTGAATTTCGGGTATTTTGTGACTGTTAATTCCCCTGTTGATTTTAAGTGTTTTATTGCGGTTCTTAGTGATTGAACTGAAATATTAAGATTTTCACTTAATTTTGGGTAGGACGCGATCATCTGTCCGCGCTTGATTTCAACACCCTCAAATTTTGATGCAGAAATGTTTGCATTGAGCAGAACATGCAGGAACAATCGCATTGTATTTCCGTCTTTGTACCACTCCCATTTTTGTATGGAACGGAACAAAGGTATGTAGGAATTATCTCTCATTTTTGAGCACCGCCTAATAGGCTTATGATGGTTTTACCCGTATCAGTTTTTGAACAGAAAACAAACTTGCAACCGTAATGCCAGGATATACTTTGCAGTATCTTATGTAAGCGCTCACCCGATACGGCAAGTGGTGACGTCTTAAGGCGCGGATTCTGCCATTTCAATACATCGTCAAGTGTTTTAATGCCCTTGCTATGCTCAATAAGGAAAATAACCTTAATACCGTATTCCCTTGCGCGTTCCAATTCGGCAACAAACCTTTTATGGTCCTGACAGACGTTATTGCATACCTCTAATAAGCTCTGCTTTCGGTCAATTACAAGCTTTGGGTTATCCAAATTCATATAATCACCAACGGGCAATTTTGAAACAAAATGCTTGATATTCTGTTGCTCAAAACAATCAAGTATTTTAACGATAGCGCGCGCTTTTTCACGGCTATCAACCTGAATAATCATTGTTAATCCCCCTTATTTCCTTTTAAAACGGTAAATCATCATCCGTTGCAGGCAGCTCAGTAAAATTCTCAACGGCATCAATATAGCTTGGTGCTGCCACAGTCGGTGCAGTCTGAACGGGTGGAGTATAAGGCTGTACGGTTTCATCCTTTTTGCCACCGACAAACTCAACATTTTCAACTACAACTCTTGTGAATGTACGTTGTTCGTCATCCTTTGTATATTTACTTATATCTAAATTACCCTCAATAAGCATTGGTTTGCCTTTGTTAAAGTAGGTATTAATAAATACTGCTGTCTTGCGCCAAGCCTTACAGGGCACAAATATGGCTGTTTTTTCACCGTCTTTAATGCGTTTGTCTACCGCCAATGTAAAATCGCAATATTCAATCCCGGTGCCTGTTGTGGCTAATTCCGGGTCAGCTGTAAGGCGACCTGTTAAAATGATTTTATTCATTAATAAACTCTCCTGACTTTCTTATCCTTGTTAAAACCTTTGTATCTTTGCAGCGGTCGCATTTTTCGCATCGTTCCGCATCAACAATACCCTGCTTGATAGCGTTGTAATATGGCGCATTTTCGGCAAATTTGCTCAGCTCATAATCAAGCAGATCTTGCTCAATCTCAACCGCATCAATATCGGGTACCGGTTCCTTTGTTGCACCAAGCAGAACAAACGGCAGTTTTTTTCCTGTGTTCTGTCGCACAACCTCTTGATACACACCGCCCTGCAGGTCGTACCTCCAGGCTTCAAACCAAGGCAATTTTCCCTGCTCCTGTACGTATATAGGCTCAAAATCTTTCATAATCTTTTGGTCCACAATCATATCGGGCAAAAGACTGTCAATTTTAACCTTGACGTTTACGCCGTTAATTACACCCGTCATAATTACCTGCTTTTTCCCGCCGAGTAATCTCATTGAGGTCGGGTCGCGTTTAATGCGCTCAATAATGGTATTGGCGTGTACGTATTCTGATTTAAGCGAGCCGTCCCGTTTTAATATTTCAGGATGTTCCAAAATAAACTTTTCAAGCGTGCCCTCAAAATACGCATCAACGTAAGAACCGATTAAAAGTGATGTTGTCATAGGTCTTACATACTTGCCCCGGATTTCGTCCAGGGCAGTAAACTGACATTTTTCAAAAGCTTTAAACTGTGATACGCTCATATATTCCCTTGTTGCCTTGGGACCGAAATAATTACGTTTAGTTAGCCGCATTATCTGCACCTGCCTTTGCCGCTGCAGCACAATCAGAACAAAGCGGTCTGCCGTAGTTCTGTGTTGTGTATGCTGCGAGCTGTTCGGGGTTCATACCGTATGCAGCAACAATATCCTTACTGCAGTGTGAACATTTAGGCGCCGATGCAGGTGCGGCCGCTTGCGGTAAAAATTTACGCACGCGCAACGCTTCAACGATTTCACCAAACGCTTTTACCTTTTCGGTACCAATCTGTATGCGGTGACCGTCCCACTGCTCTATGTAAGGTGTGCCGAGCAGTTTTGTAATCATTTTCATATTGGTGGAATTAAGTATCATCGGCTTTGTATTCGGTTCTTTAAAATGGCATACAACGCACTTTTCCTTTTTGCCGTCCGTTCCTACAACGGTCTCCTCAGCAACCTTACCAATCGTCAATACAAGGTCCTTACCGTCCTCAATTGAATAAGCCCCCAAATAGTTCGGGTTGGTTAATTTTTTCCAATGTGTCATTTCTTTTTTCTCCTGTTCTGTGTCTTTTGTATTTTTGAAACGTACTGCCCGTAAGACAGCCCGGCTTCATTTGCTTTGCGCATAATCTCTTTTATATTCTGATTATCCGTTGTGCATTTTGGCGGTGTTTGTGTGCGAACTCTACCCGCTTCCATACGCTTTTTAGCAATCAGTGCACATTCCGCACTGCAATATTTTGATTGCGGTCTATTGCTTTCAAACAGCTCGCCGCATACCTCACATATAACTATTCTCATCATCCTGCTCCGTTTCGGTGTCATAGTCCTCGTCCTGCTCTCTGCAACACTCCATGCAACCGTCACACTCACAGGCAGATAAAATGCATCTCGGCATTTAACCTTTCCCCCTATTGACACGCGCAATATTTTGTGTTATTTTAATTAAAATGTTTTGTGTTTTTTAGTGTTGACCTTGTCGCATCCGTGCGGCAGGGTCTTCACGCTTTTTATATCAGCCATTTATTTCAGCCTCGTTTCTGTAATAAATGAGCTGATTTTTTTGTTTTTCACACAGCGCTTCAAGTCGGCCGATTCTGTTACGCTCCCGGCGCTTTTGTCTGCGGTATCTCTGCACCGTATTGTTTGCACCGATTATTACCGCAGCCATAACCATACCGATACAAAACGATAAGAAAACAAACGCTTCAAAGCTCACCTGTAAAACACCCCTTTGCTGATAATTTGTCCGCAAAATTTGACATCGCAACCGCCGCTGCCCCGATCGTTGCCGCGCGGGATAATTCCTGCATAGCAAAACGTCGTATCTCCTGCGGGTTATCTGATATGTAATAACCCTTGCCGTCTTGGTGGTTTAATATCGGCACGCCATCGGCTCTTGCCTGCGATATCAGCTCGCGCACCTTTCGGTCACATAAATTCGTTAACATTACAAGCTGTCTGCGTGTTATCGCATTGGCTTGTCCCGTTGGGATAAAATCTGCTATGCTCATATCTCCTCAACCTCACTTAAACTAAATCCGTCCTGTTCAAGCTTCTTTCCGCGTTTTTCTAAGTCTCGCAAAGAGTACAAATACTGTCTGCGGCGGTATCGTATACGCTGTTCAGCCTGTGCCAACTTCACATAGGGCGATTGTTTCAAGCGTTCAATCTCGCTTTCAACCATTTCATCTGATAACCATTTATTGTTTGCCATTTTTATTCTCCTTTTTTATAAATTGCTTCTCCTCGCATCGCCTTTAAAAACGGTATCTTTGGAATCTTCACTCTCGTACCGAGCCGAATTATTGGGAACGGGAACGGATTTTCACCGTTTCGCGTACAAACATTTATCGTGTACGGACTGCACCCGATATATCCGCTTATATCCGCAGGCACCAACATCTCTTTCGGTAATGCTTCGATTTCTTCCAATGTTGTCGGTCTGTTTTCCATGTTGCTCCTTTCTGCTAATTACTTGACTTTGTACTAAAAAAATGGTACAATTTGTAAAATTTTTGTTGAAAGAATGGTTTTGAATGGGATTTTTATTGTGGATTGTTTGTTTAATGGGTTCATTGTTTTTAGGCGCTTTTGGTTTTCCTCAAATAGTTGGAACCATTAAGTACTTCAAATCATTTTCATTTGTTTCCGCTATTATTACTGTATTAATTTGGCTTGCTATTCTCGGTTTTGCCGCCTTTGCGGTAATAAATTGGTTAAATGATTATAAAGTTGCTTTATACATTGGCTATGCAATATCATTTTTAATGTCACTTAAAACTAAACCCGATTAATTTCACGCCCGCAGTAATGCGGGTTTATTTAAAACTCTTTCGTTCTATTTTTGGGACGATTAGCGCAAAAAAATTTCTACTTTTACACCATCATCTTTTATGTTTAAAATTTTACAAATTTCAGTTGCTTCAACTGTATCAAAAGGAACTCTCCCGTTTAATTTAGCGTTAACAGTATTTTTTGAAACACCAAGTATTTGCGCCAATTTCCTTTGCGATATACCTTTTTCAGCCATTATTCCCTTTAGTTTATTCAACGCCATATTTCGCACCTCGTTTCGTTCTATTTTTGGGACGATTCCAATATAACATATGTTTTTATGTTTGTCAAGCATTTTTGGGACGAAATTTTTATTTTTTTACAAAATGTATTGCATTTTTGGGACAGTTATGTTATACTCTCTATACGAGGTGATTATATTGATTACTAAAAATGAACAATTTACAATTTCACAAAAGCTTCAGGAAGCAATGAATAAAAGCAATCTTTCTTACGGTGAAATTGCCAATTTAACCAATATACCCAAATCTGCTATTCATAGATACATAAGTGGAGAAACCCCTAAAATCCCTTTGGATAGATTAGAAAAAATCGCACAAACTCTTGGGGTTTCTGCAGCATGGGTAATGGGTTGGGATAAACAAAACGAAAATAACAAATCCTTCCCCACACCTAAAACAACAGACGAGTTTATCACATTCCCGGTTTTAGGGGAAATTGCTGCAGGATACGACAGCATTGCTTTGGAAGATTGGGACGGTGACGTAGTTGACATACCAACATCCTATCTTAAAGGCAGAACTGCCGCCGATTTCTTTGTATTAAGAGTTAAAGGCGACAGCATGTATCCTGCTTATCACGACAACGACAGGGTTTTAATTTTAAAACAAACAACACTTAACTACAGTGGTCAAGTTGGCGCTATACTGTATGACGGTGAATATGCAACATTAAAAAAGGTTGAGTATGTAACGGGTGAAGATTGGCTCAGACTTATCCCTATTAACCCCACACACCCGCCTAAAATGATACAGGATACTGATTTGGAACGGTGCCGAGTTATAGGTATTCCTAAGCTCTTGATTAGAGATATAGAAAATTAATGTGTTTTGATCATGAAAAAAGAATACAAGAAATTTTTGATTAAAAGAATTTGTTTTGCATTATTAGCTTTTAGCTTATTTGCTTTTTCTTTTTTTATTTTTGAAGCAACATATTTATGGTACACCGATATATTTATTGTTGATGTAATACTTACTCTTATAGTTTCTTTATTTGCTTTGTGGGGCATTTTTGAAATTATTTGTTTAATAACCAAAAAAAATTATCAATTATAGAAGCAATTAGATCCTCTTCAAAATACAAAGAAAAATGCTACAAACGAGTTAATCGCATACATACATATTACGAAAAAGGTTCAATTACTAAGGAAGAGTTTGAAGATCTTAAGCAGCAGATATTAAGTAAAACTCGATAAGGGGTTAAATTGATGGATTTATATAGCATTTATGATTTTTGCCACTCGCTCAGATTTATAAGCGGCATTATTGTAGTTATTTGCCTTATTGAATGTTTGAGCCTGCTTCATAAAGACACAAGAAATAGTTTTATTTTTTTAGATACAATTTTTGATAACATAGAAAAACATACAACAAAATCAATAATTATAGCTTTTGTGGGTTTAATCGCATCATTTTTTGTTATATTTTCAAACAGTCAAGTAATCATTCATTTAGGATGTGATGATTTAAGATTGATGCCTGAAGGTACATATTGCTACTATGTAAACGCAACAAATGAAAACGACAAAACATATACTGTTCCGGCAAAAATTTCAAAAGGATATGATGAATACGCTGAGGAACGCGGGGAAAATGTGGTAACTCACACAGTTACCCAGTACTATGTTCATAAATTATATTTTAATAATGGCGGATACTTGTATTTTGAAGATGCTGATTATATTGAGTATGACGATAAACTGAGTTCTTACGACCAAAAAGGAAACCGTTGGGAAGTTGAATTAACAAGTGAAAAAACGTACCATGTTGATGTTTCAGAAACTAACCCCAAAAAAGAAAATGCAATATTTTTTGTATTCTTAAAATTGTTAATTATATGGCTTACCGTAATCCGTTTTATAAAGAAAGAATATAATGAAGCCGTTTTATACAAACAAATTAAAACAGAGTAAATAAAAAACTCCCCTACCCTGCGCCAACAGGATAGGGGAGCACCGGACGAGTATTTTCGACCGACAAGGGTTTTGACCAACCTTATGAATTATACCTCGTCCGTCCTAAAAAGTCAAGAAAGGACGGTATTTTTATGCTTTGCAGAAAATGCAAAAAGGATATACCCGACAATTCCGTATACTGCAATTTTTGCGGCACAAAGCAAATTGTTCTGCGTAAATCAAAAAAAGTGCGCGGGAACAGTCAGGGCAGTGTGTATAAAAACAAATTGGGCAAGTGGACTGCAGAGGTAACGCTCGGTTATGATGTAAAAATATTACCCGATGGCACACCGCACACATACCGAAAAAAGAAAACCAAAAGCAATTTTGCGACCAAAAAGGAAGCATTAGATTACTTGCCGCACTTAAAAAATGAAATCAAGCCGCAAGATTTTAATATAAAATTTAAAGACCTTTATACAAAATGGCTTGAAATCCATTCCGAAAAGGTATCACCCTCAACAATTAACTGCTACAAATCGGCTTATAAATATTATTCGTCATTGTATTACTTGGAAATAGCCAAAATACGCACAGAACACCTTCAAAAATGCATTGATACGTGTTCGAAAGGGCGAAGGACTAAAGAGAACATGAAAGCCTTAGGAACGTGTTTATGGCGTTATGCGATGCAATTAGATATTGTTGACCGCAACTATGCAGAATATATTTATATAAAAAAAGAAGAAAAACAAGAACGGCTTGCTTTTCTTCCCGATCAGCTTGATTTAATGTGGAATAAGGTTAAAGATGTACCCGAATTAAAATACATACTTATTTTATGTTATACGGGTATGCGGCTTAATGAAATGCTGTCAGCCAAAACCGAAAATTACAACGCCGAACAGCAGTATTTTATAACAGGTTCAAAAACCGAAGCGGGCAAGGACCGTACAATCACAATATCACCGCGCATTTTGCCGTTTTTTAAAGATTTAGGCAAAGGGGCATATCTTTTCTTTAATAGTGACAAAAAGACAACAGAACGCAAATTTCGCAACGATATATTTTATAAGGCGTTGGAGCAGATTGGGATTGATGACGGCTCACACCCCTTTACCCCACACTGCTGCAGGCACACATTTGCTACATTAATGAAAAATGTTAACGCCCCGGCAACAGATAAACAAAAATTAATCGGTCACAGTAAATTTGAAATGACTGCGCACTATACGCACACCGATATTGATTCACTTAAAAAGATTACGGACAATATATAGCCCTTATGGTGAAATAGAGTGTGAAATAGAAAATAATTTTAAAAAATTTGTCAATATTTTTCACAATAACAAAAAACCCGCCAAAGCCTTTATTTATCAGCTTTAGCGGGTCTTTTTCTTGGTGGAGATAAGCGGGATCGAACCGCTGACCTCTTGAATGCCATTCAAGCGCTCTCCCAGCTGAGCTATACCCCCAAATGTATATGCCAAATATTTACGGCAAAAATTATATTAACATATATACTTTTAAATTGCAAGAGTTATTTCTTGCAATTTTCTCAAAAATAATACTTGACTTTGCACAAAAAAAAGATATAATAGTTTTTGCAGTTAAAAATTTTGCGGAATTGTGTAAAGGTAGCACGGCAGACTCTGACTCTGTTTGTCTGGGTTCGAATCCTAGTTCCGCAGCCAAAAACTCGGCAGGCTTTTTTGCTTGTCGAGTTTTTAATTTTACAGATAGGAAGAGTATTATGCAACTAACAGCACCGCTTTATTACAAACAATTTAAATGTATTGCCGATAAATGCCGTCATGGATGCTGCAGCCGTTGGGAAATTGATATTGATACACCCGCTTTAGAGCATTACCGTGCTCTTGACAACGGTATCCGTGATACCATTGAGTTTGACAACGACGGCACTGCCCATTTTAAATTATGCAAAAACGGCAGCTGTCCCCATCTTACACAAAACGGCCTTTGCAGCATTATACTAAACCATGGCAATGAATATTTGTGTGATATCTGCCGCGAGCACCCGCGTTTTTATAATAATACAGGTATCTCTGTGGAAGTGGGGCTTGGCGCTTCCTGCGAAGAAGCTTGCAGGCTTATCCTTGAAAGTGAAGACTACATAACTATGCAGTCCATCGGCAATATTGACGGACAGGAAGAATTTCTGCCTGATTTTTTTGCCGTCAAAGAGCGCAGCAGAATATACCGCACCCTGAGCGATACTTTCCTTACCTACAGTGAGCGTCTTCGCGCTTTGTATAAACAGTACGGCGTATCTCCCGATATATTAAGCGATACCGAATGGCAGGACATTATAAATTCACTTGAATATCTTGACAGCAATAATAAAGCATTATTTTCAGGCTATTCATACATCACGCAAACTCCGCTTGCTTTACAACAGCTTGCCGAGCGGTATTTAGCTTACCTTATATACCGTCATACAAGCACTGCCGAAACTAAAGAAGATTTTTGCAGTGCTTTAGGCTTTTGCTTTTTTTGTGAGCGTTTGCTTGTTTATCTTTTGAGTAAAGAAAAAAACATAAGTATTGATACGGTTATTGAATATTCGCGTATTATTTCAGAGGAAATTGAATATTCCGACCGGAACACTGATACCATTATGCTTGAATTTGATTTATTTATATTAAACTACTTGACAAACTAAACAATAGTTTATACAATATTATTAAATATTTTAAAAGTGTCTGAGCAGAAACCAGTATCCGTTCCCCCGTATTTTAAGAGAGCTGTTATATGGTGCAAAACAGTAATACGGCTTCGGTGAATTCCTTCTGTTAGCTATGGGCTGAAGGCACACATTTTGCTGTGTAGGCTTTATCGGGTGCAACCGTTATATTGCAAGGGTGTAATTACAGCACCCTATGAGGCTCTTTTTGTGAAAAAAGGGCAAAGCAGAGTGGTAACACGGTCTGAAAAGGCTGTCCCTGTATCTTTTTATTATAAAAAGATGCGGGGCTTTTTTTATAGTTACTAGGTAATTTCATATTAATAATAAACAAAAATTGTGAGGTTTTAAAAATGAAAAAAGTATTATCCATTGTTTTGGCACTTGTACTTTGTGCCACCCTTTGCGTAACATTTACTTCCTGCAAAAGCAAAACAGACTTTACCGTTGGTATTTGTCAGCTTATGGAACACGATTCTCTTGACCAGGCAACCGAAGGCTTTATTTCTGCTTTGGAAGATGCACTTAAGGCTGAAGGCAAAACCGTTGAGATTGATACTCAGGTTGCAGGCGAAGCAAATCTTTGCACCACCGTTATAAATACCTTTACCTCAAAAAAGGTAGATCTTATTATGGCTAACGCCACTCCCGCTCTGTTGGCTGCTGCAAACGCAACAAAGGAAATCCCTGTTCTCGGCACTTCTGTAACCGATTATAACGATACCTTCTCAAACAATATTCCCGCAAACGTATCAGGTACATCTGACGCTGTTCCTTTTGACGAGCAGGCAAAAATGATGATTGATACATTAGGTCTTGTTGAAGGTGACAAGGTGGGCGTTATCTACTGCACTAACGAATCTAACTCCTTGGTACAGTACAATGCAGTAAAGGCACTCTTTGAAGAAAAAGGTATTGTTATAAAGGCATACACCTTCTCCGAAACAACTGAATTGCAGGCTGTTGCAACTTCAGCTGCAAATGAGTCTAAGGCAATCTATGTTCCCTCTGACAACACCGTGGCTCAGAACGATACTATCGTTGGTACCATCTGCACAGAAAAGAAGGTCCCCGTATTCACAAGCTACGGCGGCAAAATCTGTTATGCAAGCCTTGCAATTGACTACTATAAATTAGGTGAAGAAACAGGCAAAATGGCTGCTGAAATTCTTCTTGGAAACAAAACTCCTGCAGATATCGAAATTGCAACCCTTACTCCGTCTGTTGTTTATAACGAGGATCTTTGCGCAACTCTCGGTATCGAAGTGCCCCAAAACTAATTAAAATCCAGAGGTAAAAAAATGGCTTTTTTAAACGCATTGCCCGGCGCCGTATCAGAAGGACTTATATGGGGATTGATGGCAATAGGTGTCTATATATCCTATAAAATACTTGACATTGCCGACTTGACTGTTGACGGCTCTATTTGCACAGGCGGTTGTGTTTGCGCAGTTTTAATAACAAACGGCGTACCTGTTTATTTAAGCGTAATTATTGCTTTTATTGCAGGTATGCTTGCAGGCGTATTGACCGGTTTATTACATACCGCTTTAGGTATTCCTTCTATTCTTGCAGGTATATTGACACAGCTTATGCTGTACTCTATTAACCTTGCAATACTCGGCGGAAAATCGCTTATATCCTTTGTAGGCAGTCAGCACAAGCTGTTGCTCAGTATGAGCGATAACTACTCTGCCATTTTAACAGCGGGTTTAATTATCGCCACAGTAATCGTTGTGCTTTGGCTTTTCTTCTATACAGAAATCGGTCTTACTCTAAAATCCACCGGTGACAACCCCGATATGAGCCGTGCTCAAGGAGTTAATGTTAAGCTTAATAAAGTAATAGGTCTTGCCATTTCTAATGGCATTGTAGCTCTGGCAGGCGCTTTGCTTGCACAGTATAAGGGCTCTGCCAATATAAATGACGGACGCGGTGCTATTGTTATAGGCCTTGCAGCCATCTTTATAGGTCTTTCGGTTTCAATGAAAATCAAGCCCAACTTTGTTGTAAGTCTTATTGGCGTTATCGGCGGCGGTATAGTGTACTACATAATTTACAACTTTGTTGTTCTTATGGGTATGAAAACCGATTATCTAAAAATGCTTTCAGCAGTAATTGTGGCACTGTTCCTTGCTATTCCCTACTTAAAGGGTGAATATTTCAAAAAACAAAAATCCATATTTCCTGTTGACAACAATGCAGGAGGTGACGCAAATGCTTAAAATCATCAATCTGCAAAAAACCTTTAACCCCGGTACCGTAAATGCAAAAACAGCATTAAGCGGACTTGATTTAACCCTTGATATAGGCGATTTTGTTACTGTTATAGGCGGTAACGGCGCAGGTAAATCAACAATGCTTAACGGTATTGCGGGTGTATGGAAGCCCGATTACGGCAAAATTGAAATTGACGGTGTTGATGTCACCAATATGTCAGAGCATAAAAGAGCCAAATTTTTAGGCAGGGTTTTTCAAGACCCTATGAAAGGCACCGCTCCCGATATGGAAATTGCTGAAAACCTGTCAATAGCCGCACGCCGTGATACAAAGCGCCGTCTTGTATGGGGCTGCACCAAACGTGAGCGTGAGGATTACAAAGCCTTGCTTGCACAGTTAGAGCTCGGCTTGGAAGACAGGCTTTCAACCAAGGTAGGTCTTCTGTCAGGCGGTCAGCGTCAGGCAGTAACACTGCTTATGGCAACACTCAAAAATCCAAAGCTTCTTTTGCTTGATGAACACACCGCTGCGCTTGACCCAAAAACCGCGGCAAAGGTACTTAAAATAACTAACAAACTGGTTACTGACAATCAGCTTACCACATTAATGGTAACCCATAATATGCACGATGCCATTACCTACGGTAACCGTCTTATTATGATGCACGAGGGTCGCATTGTGGTTGATGTTTCAGGCGAAGAAAAGAAAAAGCTTACCATCGAACAGCTGCTCAGTCTGTTTGTGCAAGGCAGCGGAAGTAAGTTTGTAAGTGATAAGCAAATGCTATCTAAAAAAGAGTAAAAACAAACCGTTGCAATGCAACGGTTTGTTTTTATGTAATTCAAATTACTCAGCTGCAGCCTCGGCTGTTTCCTCAACGGGTGCTGCGGGTTTAAGACTCTGATATACGTTTGCAAATGTTGCCTTCATATAAGGACCGACCCAGATATAAGCAATACCGAATGTAATCCCGCATAACAAAAGCCATCCTATGAATGAAAGAGACAGAATAAAAAGGTCCATCTTGTGACCGCTTGTCATAGCTTTTGACTCATTGATGCACTCAAGTGCAGGTTTGCCTTTATTTTCGGCAAGAATGTAAGTAGCCATTGAATATGAATACGCCTTAACTATACCGGGAATAACAAAAAGAAGTGACCACAGGAATGTAAAAAGACCAACTAAGAAGGTTACTTTAAATGCTGCCCAGAAATCATCAAAGCCGCTGAATGCATCATTAGCCTCAGGATTTTTATCCTTGATTACCATCAAATAGACTCTGCAGATGCTAAGCGCAAATGCAGGGGTAATAATGATTGAAACTACAAGGCTTCCCAAAGGGAAAAATCTTAAAATTAGGCCTGCTACGGATGAAATCGCGCCAATAATAAGTGTAATTAAAAACAAAATACCGATTTTGCCTTTAATTTGTTCTTTTGCCATTGCTTTTAATTGTGCTCTGTCCATATAAATCTCCTTTTAAAATTATTAGTATATATTATACTAATAATTAGTATGACATAATTTGTTCATATTTGCAACATAAATTTATACATTTGTTATATATTTTTAATATTTTTGTATCTTGTAAAGCAAAATAATATATGTTATATTAACTTTAATAAATTATTATAGGAGGAAATATATATGAAATACGTATGCGATGTTTGCGGTTGGGAATATGACGAAACCATAGGCGATGAAGAAAACGGCATTGCTGCAGGCACAAAATTTGAAGACCTGCCTGAAGATTTTGCTTGTCCCCTTTGCGGCGTAGGCAAGGAAGATTTTTCTTTGGCTGAATAATCATTAACAAAAAAGCGCCATTTATTATCGGTGCTTTTTTTCACATAAAGGAGCATGTAAAATGTTTATTACAAATGATATTAAATATGCCGGCGTAAACGACCACGAGATTGACCTTTTTGAAGGCCAGTATGTTGTACCCAACGGCATTGCCTATAACTCTTATGTTATAATTGATAAAAAAATAGCCGTTATGGACACCGTTGACACCCGCTTTACTCACGAATGGTTAGATAACATTCAAAACGTGCTCGGATCACGTAAGCCCGACTACCTTATTGTTCAGCACATGGAGCCTGACCATTCTGCTAACATACACCAGTTTATTAAAAATTATCCCGATGCAAAGATTGTTTCATCTGCAAAAGCTTTTGTTATGATGAAGCAGTTCTTCGGTACTGACTTTGCGGATAACCGTATTGTTGTAGACGAAGGCGATACTTTAGAACTTGGCGTACACACCTTAACCTTTGTTACTGCTCCTATGGTGCATTGGCCTGAGGTTATAGTTACCTATGACAGCACAGATAAGGTACTTTTCTCAGCCGACGGCTTCGGCAAATTCGGCGCTTTAGATGTTGAAGAAGATTGGGCTTGCGAAGCAAGACGATATTTTATAGGCATTGTAGGCAAATACGGCGCACAGGTGCAAAATCTGCTAAAAAAAGCTGCAGGGCTTGATATTCAGATAATCTGCCCCCTGCACGGTCCGGTATTAAATGAAAACCTTGCCTATTACATCAATCTTTACAATATATGGTCAAGCTACCAGACCGAAACTGAGGGTATCGTTATTGCCTACACCTCTGTTTACGGCAACACAAAAAAGGCTGTAACGCAATTAGCCGAAAAGTTAAAGGCGAACGGCTGTCCCAAGGTTGTTGTAAACGACCTGGCTCGTTGCGATATGGCTGAAGCCGTTGAGGATGCTTTCCGATACGGTAAGCTGGTACTTGCAACCACAACCTATAACGCGGGCATATTCCCATTTATGCACGAGTTTATTAATCACCTGATTGAACGCAATTTCCAGAATAAAACTATAGGTATTATTGAAAACGGCAGCTGGGCACCCCTTGCCGCAAAGATAATAAAGGAAATGCTTGCAAGCAGCAAAAATATAACCTTTACCGATACCACAGTAAAAATTATGTCTGCCCTTAATGAAGAAAGCTCACATCAGCTTGACGCTATGGCAGATGAGCTTTGCAAGGATTATCTGGCACAGCAGGATGCCACCGCCAACAAAAATGACCTTACTGCCCTTTTTAACATCGGCTACGGCTTGTATGTTGTAACCTGCCATGACGGCAAAAAGGATAACGGTTTGATTGTTAACACCGTAACACAGGTAACCAATACACCAAACAGAATTGCCGTTACAATCAATAAAGAAAACTATTCTCACCACGTCATAAAGCAATCGGGCAAAATGAATATCAACTGTCTTTCAACCGAAGCCCCCTTTGCTGTATTTGAAAAGTTTGGTTTCGCAAGCGGCAGAAATACCGATAAGTTTGAAGGCTGTGAGCCGCTTCGCAGTGATAACGGTCTTATTTTCCTGCCCCGCAATATAAACTCATTTATGTCATTAAAGGTAGAGCAATATATTGACCTTGATACCCACGGTATGTTTATCTGCTCTGTTACCGAGGCTCGCGTGCTGTCAGATAAGGAAACAATGACCTACACCTACTATCAGAATAACGTAAAGCCCCGGCCCGAAACCGAGGGCAAAAAAGGCTTTGTTTGCAAGGTCTGCGGATATGTGTACGAAGGAGATACATTACCCGAAGATTTTGTTTGTCCGCTTTGCAAACACGGCGCTCAAGACTTTGAAGCAATACAGTAACAAAAAACTGTCAGCTATTTATGTATTTAAAAAGCCGAACACTTTTTGAGTATTCGGCTTTTTATTGTTAATCAGAAAGCTTAAATGCTTTTTTAAGGTCTTTTATTTCATCCGGTGAGATGTGAACAATATCGCCTACGCGCTTACAGTCGATAATTGAATGTGCGGTAAGCTCAAGCACTTCCAATCGGTCAAACGCCTGCAAAAGCGTATCACCCGTTACGACCACGCAGTCATTATTGAAAATAATTGCGGGGCGGCTGGGCTTAAACTCTTTTGCAACAGCGTCAACATCCTCATAAAGCATCTCGGCGGGCAATTTTATGATATCGCGAAGCAGAATATAGCTTTCAGGAATGGTGCGGGCATCAAACTCCTCATCGGTAACGGCAAAAGCCATTGCGTGAACAGGGTGTGCCAGCATTATGGCATTTATTCCGGGGTTATTTTTATAAATGCTTTCGTGCAGCTTAACAGCGCGCGAGGGTACTCTACCCTGCTCTTTCATACCGTTCTTTATGCGAACAAGGTCCTCTTCGGTAAGGTATGCCCTGTCGTGACCGAAAGGTGTAATAATAAAGCTGCCGTCACTAAGACGCACCGAATATGTGCCGTGAGTTGCCGTAAACAGTCCCTGTCTGTAGGAACGGTGGATAAGCGTTATCATATCGCGGCGGGCAGCAAGCTCTTCCGAAGTGTGGGTGTGCGCAACAAAATCATCCATTTCAAGATGGTTTCTGGTTTCGGTCTTGCGGAAAAACTCCTTAGGTAAGGTGTTTGTTTTGCCTAAACTATGCGCTATTATCTCAAGGTTTGCGGAATAATTTAAGGTTTCAAACATTTTAAATGCCGTAAACAGATCCTCGGCACCTATGCAAACTCCATGGTTTTCAAGTATAACAATGTCAACATCGTTTTCAAACTCTTTTGCAATATTGGCACCAAGTTCTTCACTGCCGGGAACGGCATAGGTAGCCATTGATATTTTTGAGCAGGATTTGCGCACAGACGGCAGCAAGTCAAGGTCAGGCAGCTTTCTTGCAATAGAGAAAGAAACAAGTGCGGGCGGATGCGCGTGCAAAACCGCTTTTATATCGCTACGCTTTGCATATACAGATGCGTGGAAAGGCAGCTCGGACGACGGCTTGTGCGGACCCACGATTGTACCGTCGGGCTTTACACAAATAATATCGTGTCTTGTCAGCGTGCCCTTGTCTATACCGGCAGGAGTTATCCAGATGTTACCGTAATCATCAATTATGGAAAGGTTACCGCCCGAAGTGGTGGTAAGACCCTTTTCATAGATACGCTTCATAAACATAACCAACTGGTCAGCAGGATGGAAATATGAAATATTCATATTAAAAACTCCCTTACAAATTTATTGTATATTATTATATTACCACTTGTGCCTTAGTTTATCAATTCGCAAAAATGCATAAATTTTACTTATTATACCAAAAGTTTTTGCATCCAAATATACAGTCAGCCATTAACGCTTTCGCGCACAGGGCCGCAAAAGCGAATAAATACTTAAATATATAATGAAAACACATTAAAACAGGGGTTTTCGTAAACGAAACGGGACACCGATCGAGATACTCATTGTATCAAAATCGGTGTCCGGTTATGTGATGGGCGTTCAAAAAAGAACTGTGTGAAAATTCCTTATTTCCGGGTTATATTCTGCACTTCGTTCAGAGTTTTATTTTTACTCCGTAAAAGTTTTATTGAAACCTCACGGTTTCAGTTATATTATATCCGCCTATTTAACTGTGCAAAGCACAATATCACTCGGCATCAGCCGAATATCACTGCGAAGCAATATAACTAGCCGAAAGGCTAATATAACTGAAAAACTCCTTGTTCGAAAAAACAAGGAGTTTTTCTGTCTATGGGCTACAAAAAAGATATTTTCGGCAGTTTTGCGTATGACTTCGAACTCTCACGTTGTGCAAAAGTTCCTATAATTACCGTTATTTCTTACCACTGATTTCGCCTTGCAATGTACTCTTTGCAATTCTACCGTAGAGACGTCATGTTACAATTTCCGTGAAGGAGTTGA
>CAKSST010000025.1 GCA_934489895.1 uncultured Eubacteriales bacterium
GTTTACTCTCCTGCCTTAAGCTTTAAAATAGCTTAACTTCTTTTCTATAAAGCCGAAAAGCAGGGTCAGGCCGCCGCAGAAGATAAGGAAGTATGCGCCAGTATAGAAAAGGGGCCAGATAATACCCTTGCCTGCAAAGCGTTCAGCCGCAAGCAATATTTCACCAACCGCAATAACGCGGGCAAGCGATGTGTCTTTAACAAGGGTTATTATTTCGTTGCTCATTGGCGGCACAATACGCTTGATAACCTGTAACAGTATTATTTTAAAGAAAATTTGTGTTTTGGTAAGGCCTAAAACCTGTCCTGCTTCATACTGTCCTTTAGATATACTTTCAATACCGCCGCGGAATATTTCAGAAAAATAGCAGGCATAGTTAATAATAAAGGCAATAAGCGCCGCAAGCATTCTGTCGCGCATAGGCACGCCAAAGACAAGTCCGGGTACATAAAAGACAACAAAAAGCTGAAGCATAAGAGGAGTTCCTCTTATACACCACACAAAAACCTTTACCAAATAGCTTAACGGCTTGAATTTTGACATTGAGCCGAAGCTTATGATGAGTCCCAACGGAATAGAAAAAAGCAGGGTTTCGAAAAACAACCTGCAATTTTCTAAAAATCCCGTGGCAAGACTTAATGTTACCTGCCCAAAAGACATATTAATATCTCCGTTTTACTTGGATTTTACGATTTTTACTTGTTTGTTTGCCATATAAGGAATGGAGCAGCTCATGTTTTCTGCACGCTCGGGAGTGATGGTCATACCGTTCCAAATGCAGTCAATATTTTTAGCAGCAAGCTCGGTTTCCTTAGCGGCCCAGTTAATCTCCTGGAATACAGGCTCAACGCCAAGTTTTGCGCAAACAGCTTTAGCAAACTCGGTTTCAAAGCCGGTAAGCTCTTCATTCTCGTCCAAGTAGTTCATAGGTGCAAAATATGTAATACCAATAATAAGCTTACCTTTTTTGGTTATATATTCATAGTCAGAATCTGTTTGTGCCTGTTTGAACGGATCAGATTCAGCTGTACCTAAAACGATACCGTCAAGCTTATAGTTTTTTGCAATCTTTGCAAGCTCGCCGGAAGCCTGTAATTCACGGATTATTTCATTAACCTTTGCGGTAAGGTCGGAGCCCTTACGGAAAGCAATACCGTACTCTTCATCAGCATATCCGTCGCCTTCAACAACCAAATCGGTATAGTCGGTGCCTTCACCGATAGAGCCGATAGACATAACATAGTCAACAACTGCAGCGTCTGCTGTGCCTGCACTGACTTCCATCAATGCTTTTGCCTGAGTATCAACAGCGGTGTACTCATAATCTTTGAAATCTTCTTCAGTAGTCGCAACTGTTTCACCTGCAGATTCTTTTTCAGCAACAAGAATAGGAGCAGTTTCTTTGCCGCAAGCAGCAAAACTGAAAACCATAACCAATACTAAAAGTAACGCGAGAATCTTTTTCATTTTTTATTTCTCCTTTAACTTTTCGTTAGTAACTGCCTTTTTTCGACATTATGCAATACATCTATAATATAGAAACTCTGCCAAAAAGTCAAGCATTATTGCGCAAGACCCAATGCTTTGCAGTTTTTTTCAATAAGAGAGGAAAACCAACAGTAAAGCGCCTCGCCAAGCTCTTGATAAATCGGGTCGCCATCGTGTGAGCAAAGCATTGCAAAGGTCTGTCCCATACGGCGCTCCACCTCATTATAATGACGGTAAGCAAGATAATAGAACGAAAACGCGCCTGTGTCTGTCGAATTCTGGTACAATTTATGAGAAATATTATTAAGCTCGTCCAAAAAGCTCTTTTGAGCATAACCCGCTACGGCCTGTGAGCAAAAACGCTCAAAGCCTACGGTTACGGTAAAGGAAAGCAAAAGCTGACGCTGTAAAAGCAGCTCTGCATCTGCAGAGTCACCCGTGGCATCAAGAAACTGCTCGCCCGCGTTGCAATACTCTGTTGCAATGATTTTACCAAGCTGTACAGCCTTTTGCTGAAGCTCAGGCGGGAGTATTTCTTCCTGCTTTGCGCCTGCCTGCAGGTTTTGTTTTACCGTTTCAGACGGGTTAGTGCCTACAATTTTAACATCACTGTCAAAGAATTGCGAACTCAAAATCAATCACCCTTTTGTGATTTGTATTCCTTTAATGCTTGTGCAAGTTGGTCGGGACAGGAGGTTGCCTTAAAGCCGCATCTTATGCCTTCAAGACGGGCAATAACGTCGTCTATGTTCATTCCCTCCACAAGGCGGGAAATGCCCTGCAGATTGCCGTTGCAGCCGTCCTGATACCGCACTGATTTTAAAATATTGTCTTCAACATTGAAGACTATCATTGTAGAACATGTCCCTTTTGTTTTATATGCAAATTCCATTATTGTTATTCCTATCTGTCTCGGAATTTATTACTGCGTACGGGGTGGCGTAGCTTTCTGAGTGCCTTTGCCTCAATCTGTCTTATACGCTCACGTGTAACGCAGAACTCATTACCAACCTCTTCAAGAGTATGGCAACGGCCGTCCTTTAAGCCGAAGCGCAGACGGATAACAGCCTCTTCCCGGCGGGTAAGTGTGTGAAGAACATTATTTATATCTTGGGTTGTAATTGTTTTCAGCGCAGCCTCATCGGGAGCCATTGCATCTTCGTCACGGATAAAGTCCATAAGTCTTGAATCTTCCTCAGGTCCAATAGGCGTTTCCATCGAAACGGGTTCCTGCGCCACGCGCATAATTTCGCGTACACGCTCAACAGAAAGATCCATTTTTTCAGCAATCAAATCCACGCTGGGCTCATAGCCGTTTTCGTGAAGAAGCTGGCTTTGTATTTTCTTTAAACGGTTGATGGTTTCAACCATATGAACAGGAATACGGATTGTACGTGCCTGGTCGGCAATTGCGCGTGTTATTGCCTGACGTATCCACCAGGTTGCGTAAGTGGAAAATTTAAAGCCTTTTGTATGGTCAAATTTATCAACAGCTTTAATAAGGCCCACATTGCCCTCTTGGATAAGGTCTAAAAAGTGCATACCTCTGCCCACATATTTTTTTGCAATGCTTACAACAAGACGCAAGTTTGCTTCGGTAAGACGCTTTTTAGCAAACTCGTCGCCCTCTTTAATCTTAATGGCAAGCTCAATTTCCTCGTCACCGGAAAGGAGCGGTACCCTGCCTATTTCGCGAAGATAAATTTTAACCGGGTCGTCCAAGGAAATACTGTCAAAATCGGTATCCAGCTTTACGGGGTCAATTTCCTCAAGCTTTAATTCCTCTTCGGTAGGCTCGTCAATATAATCAAGCTCTAAAAGGGGAACCTCCTCAGTAAGCTCATCCAAATCTTCCGGAGCCTCCTCGGGCTCTTCATAAAATCCGTCATCAGCCTTATAAGCGTCCTCAGCCTCAGGCTTTACGGGTTCTGCCTTATTGGCTGCTCTTTTTCTTTTGGGCTTTTGTACAACCTCATCAAGCTGTACTTCCTGCTCAATAATCTTATCTTCGCTGTTACTCATAATCATTTTCCCCTTTTTTTGTTTGCAATTTCCTTCATCTTTTTTGCCCACTCATCAGTTGAAAGAGAGTCGTTATCCTTTATTTCCAAATTATCGCTCTTCGTTAACACCTTGACGCAATCGGCAATTACCTGTTTGTAATTGCTTTGCGCAGCACTTGAATTCTGCAGGGTTATCAAATAGCCTATCTCAGCGGGTGAAAACCTGTCGGTCAGCAAGGATATATCGGGTATATCCTGCCGTCGCTCAAGCAAGGCAAAAATTTCAATTGCCACCCGTCTGCCAAAAGGCGTTATAAACTGTTCAGGTCCAATTAGTGTTTTTGTGTATTCATAGCTGTCGGGATGTATAAGAAGGGCTGAAATTATCAGCTCCTCCGCCTTGGCTTCCCGCAGGTGTGTACGTTTTTCGGGATTAATATCGTCACGCGAATACCGCGGCATTATAACCTGAGAAATTTCTTTATTCTTTCGTTCACGGTAATTTATACGCCTTATCTCATCAATTTTTGACAAAAGCGTCGTTTTGGATATGCTGTATCTCTCACATAGCCTGCCTGCGTATAAGTCTACCGTTATTTTGTCTTTAATTTCTGCCAGAACCTGTGCGGCTCTTTGCAGATGCTTTAGTTTGCCGTCATCGGTTTCAAGGTCTAACCCTTCCGCCGCAACGGCAAGTTTATATTCAACATCACTTACCGCACCGTCAAGCAAGGCTTTAAACCTGCCTGCACCGTGTTTTTTTATGAACTCATCAGGGTCTTTGCCGTCGGGCAGTACAAGCACCCTTATATTTATATTACTGTTTTTTAATGTTTCAAGCGCTCTTCTTACCGCCTTTTGTCCTGCGGCATCGGCATCCAGCGTCAGCACAATTTCCTTTGCGTAGCGGGAAAGCAGTACCGCCTGTGTTTCGCCAAAAGCTGTACCAAGCGCCGCAACGGCATTTTGTATGCCTGCCTGATGCAAAGAAACAACATCCATGTTTCCCTCAACCAGCACCACGCGGTCTGCGCAATATGCCTTTGCAAAGTTAAGACCGTAAATATGATTGCTTTTTTTGTAAACAAGTGTATCTGATGTGTTTACATATTTGGCGGCTGCAGCATCGTAACCGGGCCGGGCTCGTCCTGAAAAGGCAACCACGTTGCCGCGTAGGTCAATAACCGGGAACATAACACGGTTACGGAATCGGTCATAATATCCGCCGTTTCTGCCCTTTGATATTAAGTTTGCGGCTTCCATTTCCGACTCATTAAAGCCTTTTGCACGCAAATGCTTCATAAGTCCGTCCCAGGCATCAGGCGCTGCGCCCAAGCCAAAGTGCTTTATGGTTTCGTCCACAAGGCCTCTGCCTTTTAAATACTCTTTTGCCCAGTTGCCGCCGGGTGAACATAGATATGCATAATAAAAACGGGCGGCTTCACGGTTGGCTTCAAGTATACGTGATTTTAATTTTGCAAGCGAATCATCAAACCCATCCTCAGGCAAGTTTACGCCTGCACGCTGTGCAAGCAAACGCACAGCCTCCATATAATCGAGGTTTTCCGCAAGGCTGATAAAGGTAAAAACATCACCGCCCACTCCGCAACCAAAACAATAAAAAGAGCCGTTTTCGGGATAAACCGTAAAAGAGGGTGTTTTTTCATTATGGAAAGGACAAAGTCCCACCAGATTTTTACCCCTGCGTTTTAAAGTGACATACGGCGCCACAACCGTTTCAATATCATTTTTATATTTAATTTCCAGCTTAATATCTTCACTTAAAGCTGCCATAAACGCCGTATCCCCTTTCCTTTTAATTTTGTTTAATATTATAAATCCCAATATTTTGGCACAAACAAGCGATTATAGGTTGCCAGCGCAAAACGGTCGGTCATACCTGCAACATAGTCACAGGAAGCGCGCATTGCGCCCTCGCGCTCATAAATTTTGAAATAATCCTTAGGTAACTCCTGCGGATTTTTGCAAAAGTGCTCAAACAGCGCTCTGACAAAATCCTGAACTTTATCCTCTTCTGCCTTGGCGGTACGGTTTGAATAAACCCGCTCAAACAGAAAACTATGCAATTGAGTAAAAGCATCAAAAATTGCGCTGTCCATTTTTATATCATCGATACTGTTATTAACGATTGAGCAAACCATTGTGTTTATGCGCTGGGTTTTGGTATTACCCAAAGCTTCACACAAATGCTTTGGTATATCACCGTCAGAAATAATACCGCCGCGCACAGCATCATCAATATCGTGATTTATGTAAGCAATACGGTCTGAAAAGCGCACAACACGTCCCTCTAAAGTAAAGGGAAGTTTGCCTTTTGTATGATTTTCAATGCCGTCAAGCACTTCGCACGTCAGGTTAAGCCCTGCGCCGTCCTTTTCAATAAAGCGGCAGGTGCGCACGCTTTGACCGTAATGGGTAAAGCCGCCCTCCATAAGCTCATTTAAAGCACGCTCACCCGCGTGGCCAAAGGGCGTATGGCCAAGGTCGTGTCCTAAAGCAATCGCTTCGGTTAAGTCTTCATTAAGCCTGAGCGCGCGGGAAATTGTGCGGGCTATCTGCGAAACCTCTAACGTGTGTGTAAGACGCGTACGGTAATGGTCGGTTTCAGGCGCCAAAAAAACTTGCGTTTTATGTTTAAGCCTGCGGAAAGATTTTGAGTGAATGATACGGTCGCGGTCACGCTGAAAGGCGGTGCGCAAATCACATTCAGGCTCGGTTCTTTCCCTGCCCTTTGTATTCTGGGACAAGGCGGCATACTTGCTTAATGTTTCACATTCAATTTGCTGTGTACGAAGCCTTATATTTTCCATATCTTCACTCCCTTTCAATATATTATTAGATATTTTTTACTAAAATACTTTTTTTGTTAATTAATTTTGCAAATTACAAGCTTTTCTTCGCACTTTTGCGGTAAAGTGTCGCCAAAAAAGCGCTGTTTCCAATCCTCTTCAAAGGCTTGCGCATATACGCTTGGCACTGAAAAGCTAAGCTCTACTGTATCAGTGAAGTTTTCTGCCTGTACCGTTACATTATCAAATCCTTTTTCGCAAATGGAATTGTAACGCGAATAATCGCAGTCCGCTTTATAAAATGTAACGGGCTGCTGCTGTGCTTTTTGGCAGGCTTCTATTGCCGCGGCGGCACCTCCCGAGTATGCGCGTGTAAGTCCGCCCGTGCCAAGCAATATGCCGCCAAAATATCTTGTTACAACTACCGCAATATCCAAAAGCTCTGACGCTTTTATTACACTAAGCACAGGCATACCGCCCGTTCCCGACGGCTCACCGTCATCGCTGTATTTGCTGTAACCGTCCGCAAGACTGTAAGCATATACATGATGGCGCGCATCAGGAAACTCACTTTTTATTGAATTAATAAATTCATTGGCCTGCTCACGTGACTGTACGCGAGCCACGGTGGTAATAAACCGTGAACGCTTTTCTGTCTGCTCAACACGGCAGGTTTCCCACACGGTACGGTAGCTTTTCATAAACTCCTCCAAAAAGCTCAAGCCGCCTCACCTTGTTACCAAAGCAAGACAGCCTTTTTTCTTCATAAAACAGCCGACAACAAAGATAAAATAATCTTATTTGCCTTCCATATTGAAGCGCCTATTGAAACGGTCAACACGACCGCCGGTATCAACCAATTTCTGTTTTCCGGTAAAGAACGGATGGCAGCTGGAGCAGATATCAAGACGAATGTCTTTCTTTGTGGATTTAAACTCATGCTCTGCGCCGCAAGCACACTTTACAACACAGGTGGTGTACTCAGGATGGATTCCTTTTTTCATAGCGCTCACCCCTTTCACAAAACTCGATAGCCAAAATATAATATCATAACCTCGCCTAAAAATCAAGCGATTTTTTCAATGTTTTAACATCCTTTTTTTAACATACTATATATTGTGTTTTATTTAATATTTTTTTCTATTTTTTAGCAGAAAACCATTGTTTTATGCTTTGGTATGCCTCAACAATTTTAAATTTTATTTTATATTTACTGCCGCCAAGTGCAACATTTGCAGCCTCGTTTCCCGCAGCCGAAGCAAGCTCGCGCTCACCCGCTGTTCCTATGCAAACGCTTGGAAACATTACACACCACCAGTTTTTACCCTCGGCTTCGCCTATAAGCAGACGTACCGCCTCATAATTACCTGCAGGCAAGGTAAAATTATCATATTCTCGGGTTGTAAAAAATTCCTTATCTATCTCACATTTTACAGTATAGTCTGTGCCGTTTTGCAAACAAACCTGCTGTGCCGCCGCTGTTATGGTATCAATGTTATTCTGCGCGGCGTACAGCGCCTGCTCTAAATTTTGCGCATCGGCAAAAATATCCTGCGACAGCTTTAAAACCTCGTCACGCACCTTTAGTTTAAGCTGTTGGTCAAATGTGCTGTCAGAATTTGCAAGTATGTGAAGCCGCAGGCAGTTATCCCGCAAGGAATCGCACTGTTTTTCAAACTGCGCCATTCCGATTATAAGCGAACAGCATAGTCCTGCTGCTATGGATATATAAATACGCTTGAGTGTGTTTTTTGATATGTTCATAATAAAAAATCTCCTGTCAAATTTTTCCTTCAGGGAAATTATTGACAGAAGATTTTTATTTTATTCAAGACTGCACAGCCAGCACTCTTTACCTTTGGCATTTAATGTGTTATAGCAGTCGGCCGCACATTTTTCATTTAAGAACAAACCGTAAAGCACGGGGCCGCTGCCCGTTGTAAGAGCAAGCTTTGCGCCGCCGTCAAGCAATATTTGCTTTGTGGCGCTGTTATCATAAAGCACATCAAAGGAATTGTAAGCCGCCGCACAAAAAGCTTCTATATCGCCGCATTTTACTGCTTGGACCGCCGCCGTGATATCGTATGGCTTTACATTTGTATTCTCAAGCTGTTCAAACATCTGCGATGTTGAAAGCTTGTTGCCGTCACGTACAAGCAAAATTGTACATTCAGGGAAATCGGGTAAGGGTGAAATAATATCCCCTATGCCGCGCACGCGCGCCGTATGCCCCATAATGCAAAATGGCACGTCTGCGCCAACGTTTACCGCAACACTGTTTAATTTTTGGTTGTCAAGCAGATTGCCGTAAAGCTCATTCAGCGCCGATAAAACCGCCGCCGCATCAGCGCTGCCGCCGCCAAGACCTGCTAAAACAGGTATATTCTTCTTAACGGTTATTTTTGCGCCGCCTTTTATTTCTGTTGCCGCAAAAAAAGTTTTTGCCGCTTTAACTGTCAGGTCCCGCTCGGTATCGGAGTTTTGCATATCGGTATCAAGAAAAATGCCGCCGTCTATACGCTCAACCGAAATATCGTCATAAAGACTGACGGCACAGTTTATCATATCCATCTCATGATATCCGTCGGCACGTTTTGATAACACCGAAAGCGCCAGATTAAGTTTTGCGTATGCTTTTTTTGCAATTATACTCATT
This sequence comes from uncultured Eubacteriales bacterium, assembly GCA_934489895.1. GTDB lineage: Bacteria > Bacillota > Clostridia > Oscillospirales > Acutalibacteraceae > CAKSST01. The sequence goes on from CAKSST010000025.1 coordinate 8,958, forward strand.
TTATTTCATTAAGGAAGCATTCAATTCTTCTAAGCGCTTCTTTTATATGATTTATTGAATAGCAGTAAGATGCGCGCACAAAACCCTCACCGCCCGCGCCGAAAGCAGTGCCGGGAACAAGCGCAACCTTTTGAGAATAAAGCAGCTGTTCACAGAAAGTGTCACAGTCCATACCGCTTGACTCTATGCAAGGAAAAGCGTAAAATGCCCCCTTGGGCTCATGGCAGGCAAGACCTAATTTATTAAATCCGTTTACTATAAATCGGCGGCGGAAATCATACTCCTCAGCCATTGCTTCTATATCGGCATCACCGTTGCGCAAAGCCTCAATAGCCGCATATTGCGCGGTTGTAGGCGCGCTCATTATTGCAAACTGATGAATTTTTGTTGCTTGAGCTATAACAGGCTTTGGTCCGCAGGCAAAGCCCATACGCCATCCCGTCATTGAAAACGACTTGGAAAAACCGTTGATTATAACCGTGCGGTCTTTCATTGAGGGTATGCAAGCCATAGATGTGTGCCTTTTGCCGTAGGTAAGCTCTGAATAAATTTCATCTGAAAGCACAACAACATTTGTGTCTTCAAGCAGGTCTGCCAGCTTTTGCAAATCCTCTTGTTCCATAATAGCACCTGTAGGGTTGCAGGGGAATGTAAGAATCAGCATTTTAGTTTTATCGGTTAATTTTTCCGCTAACAGCTCAGGCGTCACCTTAAACTCATCCTGCGCCCTTGTTTGCATTATTACGGGAATACCGCCCGCCAACTTCACAAGCGGCTCATAGCACACAAAGCTGGGCTGGGGAATAATAACCTCGTCACCGGGGCAAACCAGGGTGCGTATAACAACATCAATACCCTCACTGCCGCCAACCGTAACAAGAACTTGACCGTCCGCATCGTAATCCACGCCCAATGTTCTCTTCATATATTTTGAAATTTCCTCGCGCAGTGTTATCATACCTGCGTTGGAGGTGTAGCGGGTTTTGCTGTTATTAAGTGAAGCGATGCCTGCGTTGCGGATGTGCCACGGGGTAGGAAAATCAGGCTCGCCCACACCCAGAGATATTACATCCTCCATGCTTTGAGCAATATCGAAAAAGCGTCTTATTCCCGACGGCTTTAAGCCTGACACCGTAGGGTTAATTGCGTCTTGTATATTCATTAAAGAGATACCTTCCCTCTGTCATCCTCTTGGTCGCCGCAAAGCTCAATATTAAGTTCTTTATATCTGCGCAGAACAAAATGCGTGGCGGTAGAAATTACACCCTTCATATTTGCCAGCTCGCGTGATACAAAGCTTGCAACTTGCTTAAAGGTTTTATCTTTAACAATAACACACAAATCATAACCGCCTGACATAAGATAAACCGACTCAACCTCTCGGTATTTCATAACCTGTTCTGCAATCTGCTCAAAGCCCACATCATCCTGAGGAGTAACCTTAAGCTCAATAAGCGCCGAAACATAAACCTCGTCAGAGCTGTCCCAGTCAATAACGGCCTTATAGCCGCGGATAAGGCCCTGACGCTCAAGGCTTTCAATGTTTTCTCTTACCTCCTGCTCGGTAATGCCGCACATTGCCGCAATATCTGCATCGGAATACTTAGCATTATCTGAAAGAAGCTTTAAAATTTTCATATTCATAGAAAAATCCCTCCTGATTGGGCCTAAAAGAGCCGAACTTGAAAATTATAATATCACAGTTAACCTTTAATTTCAATAGCTTTGAGGCTTTTTTACTTGTATTTTTCACCTTATATGTTATAATTTTGTGTAGAAAAGAGCTAATAATTAAAAAAATTTAGGAGTGTTTTTTATGAGAGCCGTTCTTACGGTAGTCGGTAAAGACAATGTTGGCATTTTAGCGCGCATTTCAAGTGAATGTGCAAAATACAATGTTAATATATCCGACGTTTCGCAGACCGTTTTGCAGGATATGTTCTGTATGATTATGATATGCGATACAGACAAATTAAATATAGCCTTTGGTGACTTTTGTGACAGTATGAGCAAGGTGGGCCAAGAAATCGGTATGTCTGTACGTGTAATGCACGAGGATATTTTTAATTCTATGCACAGAATATGAGGTTTTGTATAAATGTTTGAAACACGTGATATTCTTGAAACAATATCCATGATACAAAATGAAAATCTGGATATTCGCACCGTAACAATGGGCATATCGCTTCTTGATTGCGCAAGCAGCGATATTGATACTGCCTGCCAAAAGGTATATGACAAAATTACAAAAGCCGCAGGCAATCACGTATCTGTTTGCGAGGGTATTGAAAAAGAATACGGTATTCCCATTATAAACAAGCGCATTGCCGTAACTCCCATTGCAATGCTCGCCGCTGCCTGTCCCTGCGGCAACCCCGTAAAGTTTGCGCAGGCGCTGCAAAAGGCAGCAAATGCTACAGGTGTTAACTTTATAGGCGGTTATACCGCCTTGGTGCAAAAAGGTTTTTCAGCAGGCGATATGCGTCTTATTGACAGCATTCCCGAAGCCCTTGCCTTAACCGAAAATGTTTGCTCATCAGTAAACATCGGCTCTACAAAAGCGGGCATAAATATGGATGCTGTTGCAAAAATGGGCCATATCATAAAGCAGGCTGCCCTGCTGACCGCTGACCGCAACTCAATAGGCGCGGCAAAGCTGGTTGTTTTGTGCAACGCGCCTGAGGATAATCCCTTTATGGCGGGTTCTTTTCACGGCACAGGCGAGCCTGACTGCGTTATCAATGTAGGCGTTTCTGGCCCCGGCGTTGTACGCGCCGCTCTGGAAAAATCTAAAAATCTTGACCTTACGGGAGTCGCCGACCTTATTAAGAAAACAGCATTCAAAATTACCCGCATGGGACAAATGGTTTCTGCCGTTGCTTCCGACCGTCTTGGCATTCCGTCAGGCATAGTCGACTTATCCCTTGCTCCCACCCCTGCGGTTGGGGACTCGGTTGCCCACATTCTTGAGCAGATAGGTCTTGAGGAATGCGGTGCTTGCGGTACTACTGCCGCTTTGGCTATGCTTAATGACGCCGTTAAAAAAGGCGGTGCAATGGCCACCTCACACGTTGGCGGTCTGTCCGGCGCATTTATCCCTGTAACTGAGGACGCAGGTATGATTTCGGCAGCTGAAAGCGGTGCTCTGTGCATTGAAAAGCTTGAAGCCATGACATCCGTTTGCTCGGTTGGCCTTGATATGATAAATATTCCCGGTGATACACCCGACGAGGTTATTTCTGCAATAATTGCAGACGAAGCCGCTATTGGTATGATAAACTCAAAAACCACCGCCTGCCGCCTTATTCCCGCAATAGGTAAAACGGTTGGCGACCGCCTTGATTTCGGCGGTCTGCTGGGCGGCGGTCCCGTTATGAAAGTAAACACCTCTTCACCTAAGGCCTTTATTGACCGCGGCGGCTGTATCCCCGCACCGCTGCAAGCGTTGCGTAATTAAATGCAAAATGAAGAGTGCAGAATGCAGAATTAATGTGTGCGCTTTGCGCACGAAATAAAACAGCGATGAGTCTCGCCGCTGTTTTTATATTCTCTTTATTCTTATTTGTTTTTTATATTGATTTGCATATTTTATCATTGTTTTTGTACCGCGGCTTTCGCCGTCCCAAAAGCATATAACGCAATCGCATTCCTGTGCCATCTTTTGATTACGCTTTGGTCCTGCACTGTGCCCGTACTTTTCCCACTCGGCAGGGTAGCGTTCAATTTTAAAATTATTTTCCTTTGCATATTGTTCACCCAACACATCTGCGCCCTTTGCGCCGCCGGATATTATTATAATTTCATTTTCTTTGCGTATTTCCGATATGCAAAAATCTATATAGTCCTTTGCCTCTTTATAATTTGTGTAATCTCTGCACCCTGCTATTACTATTCTTTTTAACATATTATCACCGCCTCTATTTTACTATCTTTCGATAGTAAAATCAATACTATTATTCGATAGTACATATACTTATTTTAGGTGATGATGTATGTACTATCCCCGACTCAGAGATTTACGCGAAGATAAAGATCTTGTTCAAAAGCAGGTTGCTGATTATCTTGGCATTGACCAAAGAGTTTACAGCAATTATGAGACAGGTAAACGTGAAATACCCACAAGATTTATCGTTTCTCTTGCAAAATTTTATAAAACCTCTGCCGATTATATTCTCGGTTTAACAAGTAATCCTGAAATGTATAAATAAAAACAGGCGAGCTAATGAGCGTGTTCCTTAAGGGCAGTCATCTAAAACTGAATAGGATTTTGGCACACAAATTCCCTGCTTGTAACGGTATAAGACAAAACTACCCGAAGATGAGAGAATCAAAACTCCTTTTCGGGTAGTAATTTTTATGTAGTGATATTCTTTGCCGCGCAAAGAGTGATATGATTGCTGACGGCAACCGTGATATTGAAGCCTATCAGTTTCAGTGATATTTTATTCGTCCACAAAACTGCCGAAGGCAATAAAACTATGCGTAGCATAATAAAACTGCTTTAGCAATATCACTCGCGTGACGCGCGAATAAAACTGCCCAAGTGTCCTTCAGAACACTTGGGCAAACTCACCTGTTTTTCAATTTAATAATGCTATTGAAAGATTGAGCACCGTTGCAAACAGCGCCCACAAAAGATATGGCAGCATCATTAGTCCTGCGGTTTTGTTTACCTTATAAAATTTATAGGTGGTTGTCGCAACCGCCAAAAGCAGCGCAACTATCCATACAAACGCAAGCCAAAGCGTCTCTAACCTAAAAAATATTATCGGCCAAAAAAAGTTGAGTGCAAGCTGGAACAAATAAAACTTTACGGCGCAGAATCGGTCAGGCGACGGCGTCAAATATACAATCCCGGATGCAGCCCCCATAACAACATAAAGTATGGTCCATACAATAGGGAATATTATGCTCGGTGGCGCAAAGAAAGGTCTTTGCAGTTCGCCGTAAAAGGCATAGCTATCTTTTGTTATCAGCGCTGCAAGCCCGCCGACCGCAAGCGGCAAAATTATTGCCGATATAAAAATTTTTGTATTTTCTTTCATAACAAATCACCCCATAATAGTTTATGAGGCGATTTGTTTTTTAATGCACTATGTTAATTTGCTTTTCCGTAATGAATTGCCTTGCATAAAAAACGGTTGGATTAGGCCAAGTATCCGTAAAGATACTTGGCCAGTTTTATTCGCCTTACGGCGAGTGATATTGCTAAAGCAGTTATATTCGTCTTGCGACAAGTGATATTGCCTTCGGCAGTTTTATGGGCGAATAAAATATCACTTAAACCGCAGGTTTCAATATCACGGTTGCCGTCGGCAATCCTATCACTCTTTGCACAGCAAAGACTATCCCTGCATAAAAACCACTACCCGAAAAAGAGTTTTGTTTTTCTCTTCTTCGGGTAGTTTTGTCTTATACCGTTACAATCAGCGAATTTGTGTGCCAAATTCCTATTCAGTTTTAGATAACTGTCCTTAAGAAACCCGCTCTTAATCCAACCGTTTTTTGTATTTTTATTGCGCAGGAGTTGAAGATGTGGCCTGCGTATTTGCATCGGTTGTACCGGTGCCGCCATCATTTGCGGGTGTATCCTGAGCCGACTGCTGAGAGGTAATCTCTTCAATCGAACCCAAAGAATTACCGGGGTGTGTGGTACAGATGGGCATATAGCTCTTTTTGTACCAGCCTTCTGATTTTTTGGGACACGCATTGGTTGCTACAAGACCCGTTTCAGTGCAGAAGTAACGGCGGGTTACATACTCACTGTCTGTAAAGGTCGCGGCCCCCTTGCCCGAGTGGGCCTTTTTCATAACATTGCCCCATAGCTTTTTAACCATACTTGTGGCAGAAACCTTTTCGTCCTGGTCGAAGCCATACCAGCAAGAAGCAACATAATAAGGCGTGCCGCCTACAAACCATTTATCAACAGAAGAGTCAGACGTACCCGTTTTACCGTAAAGAGTACTGCCACCTACATAAGACTGCATTCCTGCGCCCGTACCTTCGCCGCCGTAAATAACACGCTGAAGCATACGGTTAACAATGGTTGCGGTGTCTTCGGCAATGGCAACCACAGGCTCGCTTTCGCCCGTCAAAATTACTTTGCCGCGTTGGTCCTCAACCTTGATATAGGTGGTGGGCTCATAATACTTACCGCCGTTGCCGAAAATTGCATAAGCCGCGGCAGACTGTGTTGTGGTAAGACCCTTTGAGTTACCGCCTATGGCAAGAGAGGGCAAGTTTAGGTCGTTATCATTAAGGTAAGAAAGTCCCAATTTTTCTTTTAAAAAATTATAGCAGGTTGTGGGGGTCATCTGCTCAACCAACTGTATGGGGACGGTGTTTATGGATTTTTCAAGAGCATAATACGCTTTGACCGTACCCTTATAGTAGCCGTAAGAGTTTTTGGGCGACCAGCTACCGTAGGTAAGCTTTTTATCAACAACATTGCTTGAGTAGGTTATCATATTGTTTTCAACCGCCAGAGCATATGCGCTCAAAGGTTTCATAGTTGAGCCCGCCTGGTTGGGTGACTGGGTTGCGCGATTGAGTACGCGGTTGCCTTTTTTCTCACCAAGTCCTCCCGCAATACCTTTAATATGTCCTTTATAGTCCATAACGGTTATGGCAGACTGTGAAATCTGACCCTTTTTGCTTGTTGTAATGTATGCGTCGTTAGAGAAGGTGCCATCTATACCCTCTTGAATTTTGGGATCCATTGTGCTGTAAATTTTATAACCGCCGTTATAGAAATTGTTTGCCGCATAGGTTTCGTCATAATTATATTTTTCGCAAAGGTCGGCAACAACATCGTCAATAAGTGTATCTATAAAATATGAATTTATCTTGTTTTCTTTAAGACGCTCGGCATCGGCTACAATTTTAAGTTCCTTACCGTTTGCGGCATCATACTCCTCTTGGGTAATTTTCCCCTGAGCCAGCATTTCATAAAGAACTGTGCCGCGTCGCTTTTTATTATTTTCGGGATTTTTATCGGGACGGTAGGTCTCGGGCGCCTTGGCAATTGAAGCCAACGCAGCACACTCCTCAAGCGTTAAGTCCTTGGTGTTTTTGCCAAAATAATAGTTTGAAGCAACCTCAACGCCGTACATACCGTTTGCCATTGATATAGTATTAAGGTAACACTCAATAATGGTGTCCTTATAATAATTCATCTCCAAGGTGCGCGCGCGCATTATCTCACGCACTTTGCGCATCGGGCTTGTGGAATCGTCGCCGGTTAAGTTTTTAACCAGCTGCTGTGTTATGGTTGAACCGCCCTGGTTTGAGGAGTAAAAATGCAAGAACAGGTTAGCAAAGGCAGAGACCGTTCGCTTCCAGTCAACGCCGTCGTGATCATAAAAACGCCGGTCCTCAATAGCAACAAAGGCATCAATCAAGTCCTGCGGCATATCCTCAAGTGGCACCCATATGCGATTGTACATACCGTGCAGACGTTGATTCTCAACCCAATTTCCGCTTGTATCCTGTACGTAAATTGTGGTAGTGAAACCAAGGCTAAGCTCGTCTAGATTCTCTACCATTGTACTGTCAACAAAGCCAAAGGCATAAACCACAACCGCACCTGCTATAAGGCAAAAGGTGATAATTCCCACCAAAAACAATGACAGAATGATTTTAATGATACCTGCTTTGGTAATTTTAAGCTTTTTATTTTTGAAGCCGAATCGTCCCGAACGATGCTCATTTTTATTTTGGCTTTCGGTTTTTCGGGTGGAAAAGCTGTTAAGGTCAATCCCGCTCTTGCCGCCGTCAGCGCTGTTTAAAGAAATTTCGTTAAAATTCTCTTCTTTGGTTCTTTTTTCGTCATTCAAGCCGAATTTCTCCTTTCGAAATACCGAATACATAGTATATCATAATTTTGTAAAAATGGGGTTACAATTTTTTAACCGTTTTATTGCAATTATGTTAAATATGAATTATGAGGACAAATTTTGGGAATAATACATATAAAACTATTAATTTTTGAGTGATATTATGAAAAACCGTCTTATTATTTTATGCGTAACCGCAGTTGTAACAATAATTGTCTGTATTACACTCTTTTCGGTTTCGGCAATACCCTTATCGCCTGAGGTTAACACAAACAGCACCGCATCAAGCACCTCTTTAGGCTTTACCCTTGCCGCCTACGGAAACAATATTGCTTTATTTGATGACGGCGAAATTATAGAAGTGTATGAAGATATTCTGCTGTCAGCTTTACCGCCTGCCGACCGCACGGCACTGAACAGCGGTATAGAAATAACATCTTTTGAGCAGTTATCTTCCCTGCTTGAGGATTTTGAAAGTTAGTGCTTTATAATATAAGCTAAATCCCCAAGCCACACACGCACGCCCGAAAGCATCTGCTTGTAGCAACGGTTATATCTCGGCAGATAAAAGGCCAGTTTAATCCAGCACAATATATTATGCTCACACAAAAGCTTTAACCGCATATTTTCAAAGCGAATTTGTTTTTTTATTGATTTTTTTAATTTTTCGGTCATATTAGGCAAAGACAAGGACAGCAGATACTCGTGTGCAATAACCGATTGCTTAAGCCCGTCAATACGGCGCTTGAGTGAGCGCTTTGCCGAAAGTGACGCGTTATTGCCGTGTGCGCGGTATTTTGTAAGCACACAATTTAAAAAGCAAGCCCTACTTTGCAATGCCGCAACAAAGTTAATAATCCAATCATGTGCCAACAAATCCTTAAGCTCTAAAGGTTTAAGGTTTTCTTTTATTTTGGCAGAAAAGCACATTGAAAAGCCGCGTACATATGAGCAGCCTACAAGCGACTCTGCCGTAATTTCGCTGAATTCTTCGCTGTCGTCAAACTCCGCAAAACGCACACTGCTGCGCGGCATGGGGTTATCCTCGCCGTCAATAATATCATAACGGCAGGCAAGGCTCATTATGTCGGGATTGTTATTAATTGCTTCGGTCATTCTTTGGCATTTTTCGGGCAGCCAGATATCGTCCTGGTCGCAAAGGAAAATAATATCTCCTTTTGCTTTTTCTATAGCACTGAAAAAGTTCATACAAAAGCCTAAATTTTTCTCATTTTCATACACTTTCCAGCCTTTAAGGCGGTGTTGTTCAATAAAGCTTTTGCAAAGACTAACGGTACCGTCGGTTGAACAATCGTCACAAATTATAACCTCATCGGGCGCAAGGGTTTGCGCCGCTATGGAAAGCAACTGCTTTTCAATATATTTTGTTCCGTTATGACAAGCAAGCACAACCGAAATCATTTTTTCTCACCTCAGCGCAAAAAAAAGCTTTCTTGTTTTATATTTGAATATATAACACGCGTAGCAAAATGCGGTTACTATACCCGCAGGCTGCTTTGCAATAAATTTCATAATTAATTCCGATTTTGATAAAGGCTTTGCCGCCTTTACGGCGTTTTTCCATTGTAAAGCGGCTTTTTCCTGTTTTATAATGGCTTTTACATCCGTAAAACACAGACCGCTTTGTTTAATAAAGCAATCAGTAAAGCAGGAAAGCAGTGTGCGCAAATAATACATTGCCGAAAAATGACCCCTGCCGCCAAGCTTTTGCTCTAAAGCAAGCAGGTCGTTTGCGCGCACTTTCATAAGCGCAAGCTTGTTTTGGTTATAACGCCTTGTTATGCTTGCTGTACGCTTTTGCATATAGTGATAAAAGGCTTTTTTGTAAAACACCGTTTTGGGAGAACACAAAAACAACTGTTGATTAAAAGCGGTGTCCTCATAAAGCTCACCGTCAGGCAGACGTATGCCGTTTTGCTTTATAAACTCTGCTTTGTACAGTTTGTTACACATTGTGTCAAGCAGATTGCGGTTTTTAAGGCTTTGCAGGGAATCGGCATTAAGGCTGTCGCAGTCGGGCAAAACAACACGCTGCTGCTCACCCTCATAATCAAAAATAAGACCGCAGCACAAAACATCGTTGTCTTTTATGTTTTCATACATAAATTTCAGCGTGCCTGGCTCAATATAATCGTCATCGTCACAAAAGGCAAGATACTCACCCTTTGCATTATCAATTCCTAAATTGCGGGCGGTTGCAGGCCCGCTGTTTTCAATGCTAAACATGCGAATGCGACCGTCCTTGCTTGCAAGGCGGTCGCACAGCGTTTGGCTGTCATCTGTTGATCCGTCGTTAATCAGCAATATTTCAATATCGCGCAAGGATTGCTCTGCAATGCTTTGCACGCATCTTTCAATATTATTTTGCGCATTGTAAACGGGAATGATAACACTTATTTTAACCATTTTAATACCTGAGTTTTCCTTGGGCGACTCTCTTCAAGTGCTCACCGTAAGGAGATTTACCGTATTTTGCTGCAGATTCAAGCAATTTTTCTTTATCAATCCAGCCGTTTTTGTAAGCAATTTCCTCCGGGGCGGAAATTTTTATGCCCTGACGGCTTTCAATAACCTTAACAAACTCTCCTGCTTCTGCCAAAGCATCCATTGTACCGGTATCCAGCCATGCGTAGCCGCGTCCCATTGTAACTACATTAAGCTCGCCGGCTTCAAGATACATGCGGTTAAGGTCAGTAATTTCAAGCTCACCTCGGGGTGAGGGTTTGACCTTTTTAACAAGGTCACAGACCTTATTGTCATAGAAATAAAGGCCTGTTACACAGTAGTTTGATTTGGGGTTCTTTGGTTTTTCTTCAATAGAAATAGCCTGTCCGTTTTCATCAAACTCAACAATTCCGAAACGCTCGGGGTCGTCAACATAATAACCGAAAACGGTTGCGCCGACCTCGCGTTGGGCGGCCTCCTGCAAACGCTGTTTTAAGCCGTTGCCGTAGAAAATATTATCGCCCAGCACCATTGCACAGCAATCGCCGTCAATGAATTCTTCACCGATAATGAATGCCTGTGCCAAGCCGTCAGGAGAGGGCTGTTCAGCATAGGATAAGTTTACGCCGTAGCTTGAGCCGTCACCAAGCAGACGCTCAAAGTTGGGCAGGTCTACAGGTGTAGAAATAATAAGAATGTCTTTAATTCCTGCAAGCATAAGGGTTGAAAGCGGATAATAAATCATCGGCTTATCGTAAACGGGAAGCAATTGCTTGGAGGTTACCATTGTTAAAGGGTAAAGTCTTGTACCGGAACCGCCGGCAAGAATAATACCTTTCATTGTTTACAGCTCCTTAATATCAATTGAATTTATTGTTACATCCTCTGCCGGTTTATCGGCAGGGCCCACTTCAACCCTTGCAATAGCATCAACAATGTCCATTCCGTCAAACACATGACCGAAAACAGTATGGCGGAAATCAAGCCACGGTGTGCCGCCCATATTTTTATAATCATCTATACATTCCGCGGGGAAGCCGCGGTCTGTAAGGTCTGCCATCTGCTCAAGCATATTTTCGGGTACCTCGCGCGCCTGCACAATGAAAAACTGGCTGCCGTTGGTGCATGGGCCTGAGTTTGCCATTGAAAGCGCACCGCGCAAGTTGTGAAGCTCAGGGGTAAATTCATCCTCAAAGGAGCCGCCCCAGATGCTTTCACCGCCGCAGCCCGTGCCTGTCGGATCGCCGCCCTGTATCATAAAAGAGTCAATTACACGGTGAAAAATCAGACCGTCATAATATCCGTTTTTTGCGTGTGTTGTGAAGTTTTCAACCGCCTTCGGTGCATATTGGGGAAACAGCTTAATTGAAACGTCACCCATTGATGTGTGCATTACTGCTACAGTATCCCCTGCAGCGGGTTTAGTTGTCTGGTAATTTGCCAAGAAAAATCACACCTTTCTGTTATTCATTTTAACAATAAATTGCAATATAATCAACAATAATTTAAAAATCTTGCATTTAATTGTAGTTTATGCTATACTTTTGCTTGTAAATCATACAATATAAAGGTGGCATATTTAATGAAGTGTCCATATTGCAGTTATGAAGAAAGCCGCGTTATTGACTCACGTCCTACCGACGAAGGTGTGCGTATTCGCCGCCGCAGAGAGTGCTTAAAATGTCAAAAACGCTTCACAACTTATGAGATAATGGAAAGTCTTCCAATTATCGTCATCAAAAAAGACCACTCACGCGAGTCCTTTGACCGCGATAAACTGCTTAACGGTATGCTTCGCGCCTGCGAAAAGCGCCCTATTTCAATCAACGACCTTGAGCGCGCGCTGGACGATATTGAGCTTACATTGCAAAACTCACTCGACCGCGAGGTTACCTCTGATAAAATCGGTGAGCTTGCTATGGAAAAGCTGAAAGCCTTGGACGAGGTTGCTTATGTGCGCTTTGCTTCGGTTTACCGCCAGTTTAAAGATATTAACACCTTTATGGAAGAGCTTAATAAATTACTTAATAACTAAAATACAAAACAGCGGTAAAAATTGCCGCTGTTTTATATTTTGTCTTTTTTATTTATACCCTTGCGTTGCAAGCTTGTCACAGCGCTCGTTTTCAGGATGCCCCTCGTGGCCCTTTATCCAGAACAGCTCAACATTGTGTATTGAAAGCTGAACAAGCAGCCGCTCCCATAAATCAGCATTTAAGGCAGGTTTTTTATCTGCCTTGCGCCAGCCGTTTTTCTTCCAGGAATATACCCAACCTTTATTCACACCGTCACAAAGATACCGCGAATCGCTGTAAAGCTTGACATCGCAGGCAGATTTCAATGCTTCAAGCCCCATTATTGCGGCGGTTAATTCCATACGGTTGTTGGTTGTATTGTCTTCTTTGCCGGACATTTCTTTTTCAACACCCTTATAGCGCAAAATTGCACCCCAGCCGCCGGGGCCCGGATTGCCTGAGCAAGCACCGTCGGTAAAAAGCTCAACTGATTTTCTTTGCTCCATTATTTTCTCCTTGTTACCGCAAGGGCGTCTTCAATATCATCAATAATGGGACGGCGACTGTCAAAACGGTCAACCGTAATATCAACAACATTGCCGTTGATGCTTACCATTGTTTCGTTAAGCCAGAAAATTTCAATCTTATCGGTATGGTTTTCCCAATAAACATTTTTGACCGTTTTTGTTATGTTATCAAACAGCTCGCCCCGCACAGCAACGCCCATGGAATTTTGAACCTTATACATTTCTACAACATATCTTCCGCTGTGAGAAGTTGCCGATACTACATGCTCACCCTGCGGCAGTTGATTGATGCTATAAAAGAAATTATCATAAACAAAGAACAAAACGTTTGCCGCAACCACAAGACCTGCAAGCGCCGCAATCACGGAAAACAATGCTTTTTGCGCTTTCATAAATTTCACCTTTTATCCTTATATATCTGCGCCGAAGCCCTGATTTGGCGGAGTATACGAAATGCCCTCCTGGTTTTGTTTGCTATTATAATAATTTATTGCATATCTGCAATGTACCGTCACGCACATAATAAATAAAGGTAACGTATATATTGCGGGAATAATAAGCAAAGATAAAACCGCCAAAGGTAAAAAGCTGATTAAAAGCTGAACAAAAGCCCCGTAAGAAAAGGCGCCTATACGGCGGGACATATATATTGCTTCTGAAGGGGTAATATCACCGCCGATTACAAAAAGCAAAGGCGCAAGGTAATAACGGGATGCAACAAATACCGACGCCGCAACTCCTATTATTTTTAAAAAGTTTTCAAAAATCCAGAAGTTTGCCATCCAGATGGGCATCTGTCCGCCGAAAAACTCATAAACCTCAGGGCTTGAAGCAAGCTTTACAAGACAATAAGGCAGTAAAAACAGTATCATCACAACAATCAAACGTACTGCTGCCGCTAAAACAAAGCTCATTATCCTTGCATAAACAAATCGTGTTGAAAAGGGGTAAAATATTTCTGTCACGGGAGAGTCGCTTAAAATGGTGACACGCCACAGCCAGAAAGCAACGCCGATAAGCAACGGCGCGGATATAAAGCAAAAATACAATACTGCGAAAACGGTTGCTGTAAGCTGTGACCACACCGTTAATATAATCGACTGAATACAGGCCGACAAAACGGCATTTGTTCCCAATATTACACAAACTGCTATGCACTCAGGCCACATCTTTTTTATGGAAGCTTTTGCGGTGCTTTTGACCGCCTCGTTTGTTGGCATCAAAACTGTATCCACCCTCTCTAAAAAAACGAATCTTTTTGATATTATATCAAAGGCTGCATAAAAAAGCAACGGTGTTACTTGACAGCGGTACTTTTCAAAAGTAAAATAATAATATCCTCATTAAAAAGGAAGTATTAAAGTGAAAAATATATTAAAAGCAATTATTTTATGCTTTGTAATTATTTGTATAACATTTACGGCAGGCTGCCAAAAGCCCGAACCCGTTCCCACCGGCTTTCCCGTAACCGCAGCAGGCGTTACTCTTGACGCTAAACCCCAAAGGGTTGTATGCCTTACAGCAGGCGCTGTGGATGCCGTAAAATATTTTGTGGGAGAGGATATTATTGTGGGCGTTTGCGATAACGCAAACCTTAGCAGCGACGTGATGAATGTAGGCACAGCTGCCAATGCAGATGCCGATAAAATCATAGGCCTTTCCTGTGACCTTGTTTTCACAAACGAAAAGCTGTCAGAAGCGGCTTCACAAAAGCTGGCGCTTGCAGGCGTAAAGGTTGCCATACTGCCCGTTCCTGTTTATTATAACGAGCTTGAACAGTATTACAGCAATTTTGCGAAATTGCTTTTCGGCACAATTAATGCCGAAAGTAAAATTGCCGCCGCCATGACCGCTGTGACTGCAACCGCAACAGAAGCCGCGCCTTCTGCCCTGCTTATTCCCTACACCGATACGGTTGCAACACCCGATACTGTTATGGGACAACTGCTGTCTTGCGCAGGCTATAAAAATGCCGCCGAGGGCTGTGTTGACTTTATTATGAGCAAGGAAGCAATTTTTGATGCTGCACCGCAGATTATTTTTTGCGGCAAAGGCATAAAAGATACGCTTGCCTCAGACCCCGTTTTATCAAAAATTCCTGCTGTTTTAAACAATAAAGTCTATGAGATTGATACCGACGCTTTGAGACTTCCGGGTAACCGCTTTGCGCAGGTTATTGAAGACATGAAAGCGGCAACTGCGGCAAATCCTGCTGCATCTCAGTCAGACACAAGCTCAACCGGAGAATAATTTGCCATAAGCTTTTTTGTACCAACGCTGTCAAAAGCAATTTCAAGCAGGGCATCATTGCCCATAGGGATTGCCTGAACAACAAGTCCCTCACCAAAGGTTTTATGTTTAATACGCTGTCCGGCACAGTATGTGACTGACGGCGTATCTTTTTTTGCCGCAATGTTTATTTTAGCCGGTTTGGGTTTTTTAATGCCGATTTCAACACCGCCGCCAAAGCTGTAGCCGAGTCCGCCGCCCAAAGAAAAGGCGTTGTTGTCACACTGCTCGTCCACCTGGCAGTATTGCTTTGGCGTTTCCTCCAAAAAACGCGAAGGGGCATTACGTGTGGTGGCACCAAAAAGCATACGCATAGAGGTGTGCGTAATATAAAGCCGCTCTTTGGCGCGGGTTATTGCAACATAAGCAAGTCTGCGCTCTTCTTCAATATCTGCCGTTGAAAAAGTTGAGCGGGCTGATGGGAAAATGCTTTCCTCCAGGCCCACAAGGAACACGTTTTTAAACTCCATACCCTTGGCAGCGTGTACCGTCATCATAACGGCAAGATCGCTGTCAGCGTTGTAGGAGTCGATATCGGTAATAAGCGCGACCTCCTGCAAATATCCCTGAACTGTGGGCTCCTCCGCCTGCTGCTCATACTGCATTACGGCAGAAACAAGTTCTTTGACGTTTTCCATACGTTCCTCACCCTCGCGGCCCTGCGCGTACAAGCTTTGAGCATAGCCTGTTTTTTCCAAGATCAAGTCAATCATCTGATGGGGCAGAGAGGTCTTCGCCGCGTCAACAAGCTTTTGCATCATATTTGCAAAATCGCAAAGAGCGTTTGCCGCACGTGATACATCCTTATACTGCGCGGCGTTTTTCATTATTTCAAGAGGGTCAATACCAGTTAAATCGCAAAGCTCGTCTATACGCTCGATCGTAACATTGCCGATGCCGCGTTTTGGCTCGTTTATGATGCGCTTCAGGCGCACCCTGTCGGTAGGGTTGGCTGCAACACAAAGGTAAGCTAAAATATCCTTGATCTCCTTACGGTCATAGAAGCGGTGGCCTCCTATAACGCGGTAAGGTATACCGCTGCGGGCAAAAGCATTTTCAAAACCGCGGGACAATGCGTTTACACGGTAAAGGATTGCGTGGTCGGAAAATTTACCGCCGCGGCGGACATTTTCAAGAATCTGCTCGGCAACAAAGCGCGCCTCTTCGCTTTCGTTGAGTGCTTTATGTACCCTTATTTTTTCGCCGTCACCCTTATTAGTCCAAAGGTTTTTGCCCTTTCTGCCGCGGTTGTTTGCAATAACGGCGTTTGCGGCGTTAAGTATGTTTGCACTTGAACGGTAGTTCTGCTCAAGTCTTATAACGGCGGAATCATATTCTTCTTCAAAGCTTAGTATATTTTCAATTGTGGCACCGCGGAAGCGGTAAATACTCTGGTCATCATCGCCAACAACACAAATGTTGCGATAAACCCCTGCAAGCAGCTTTACAAGCATATACTGGGCGTGAGAAGTATCCTGGTACTCGTCAACAAAAATGTATTTAAACTGGGTTGCAAAATGGCTTCTTGCCTCATCGACGGTTGCAAGAAGCATGACCGCGTTATATATCATATCGTCAAAGTCCATTGCATTGGCGGCTTTCATTCGCTCGCTGTAGGCAATATAGATATCGGCAATTTTGGCGGTACGGATATCACTCTGTGCGTCCGTTTTATACTGCTGCGGTGAAATAAGCGAGTCCTTGGCTCTGCCTATTTCACTCATCACCCTTTGCAACGGCAGCATTTTTTCGTCTATATCAAGCTTTTTATAGATATCCTTAAGCATTCGTTTTCGGTCATCTTCATCATAAATGGTAAAGTCAGCTGTATATCCAAGCTTATCTGCGTAACGGCGCAGCATTCTTCCGCAAACCGAATGAAATGTGCCTGTCCACACACCGCCCGCTTTGTCGCCCATAACAGCGTTCAAACGGTCGGTTATCTCCCCCGCCGCCTTATTTGTAAAGGTTATTGCCAGCACCTGCCACGGTTTTGGTGCATTTACAGAAAAAACGTCACTTTGAAGCATATTTGTATTGCCGTCAAGGTAATCCTTTGCTGCGGCAATATCCGCGTCGGTAAAGGCGGGTACAAAATCAGAATTATACGCGTTGCCAAAGCGTAACACACAGGCAACCCTGTTTACAAGCATCGTTGTTTTGCCGCTGCCCGCTCCCGCAAGCACCAGCATAGGTCCTTCAACGCTTGTTACGGCGTCAAACTGCATTTTATTCAATCTGCCAAAGGTTTTTTCTATAACCTTTTTGCGCAGCGCTATAAACTCATTGTTTTCTGACATTACTATCCCCCGGGAAATTATCTTGTGATTTTAATTGTAGCAGATAGCGCATAAAATATCAATTAAAAATGAAAGCGGGATGAGCAATATATTTTAAGCCGTTTGCCGTAATTCATTACGGTTTTGTACACGCATTAATTATAAGCAATTCCAACACATTTTCGTTTGATTTATCTGCAAATAAAAAGAGCATGACAAATAGCTAATGATTAGCCACTTGTCATGCTCGTATGTCTCGCATCGTGCTATGTACTAAGTGCAGGTTTTTTTAAATTTAACCTCTCTTATGGGACCCATTCAACTTGCTGTTGACGATTTTTGGGTGTTTATTTTAACGAAATCAAGATGCCGTTTAATATAAAAAACACCGCAAATGAAAACAGGAAGAAACCAATATTAAACCACAGTTCACTCTTAAATAATACTCCCGTTTCAATTTCAACTGCCAAAAATTTAGTAATTGGATATAAGTACCATAGTATTGTGATAATTAATATATTTATTTCTAACAAGCTTAAATATAAGTTCGAGAGAACACAGAGGGAGAACACAGAGGGACGGTTCTATTGTGTTGCTAAAATTTTCTAACTATATTAAATCCAATCCCCGTTAATCTTTCAAT
>CAKSST010000026.1 GCA_934489895.1 uncultured Eubacteriales bacterium
TATGGAAAAAAAGTTGCTTAAAGAATCGCAATAAAACCTTTGGAAAAATAACAGCACTGCTCACTGAAATAAATCAAAAAATTGAAGTATTGGGTGTAAGATTAATATGCCATAGAATATCCGGTAAAAGGAAACAAGTATGGCAGAACAGAAGAACTATACCAATGCGAAGACTGCACTGCTTGTTCTCACAAAGAAAAATGCTGTAAATGCGAAGGCAACAGAATAGTTCGTTTGAACGAGGAATTAACCGGAGTTCATAAAGAAGTTTTAAGTAATCTTAACAGCGTTCACGGTGCATTACTTCGGATGAACCGAAGCATACAAGCAGAAGGTGCATTTGGCACAATAAAATGGAATAAGTCTTACCAAAGGATACACAGACGAGGTTTAAAAAGCGTAATTTTAGAGATTGCAATGATTTCTTGCGGTTTTAAACTTCATAAATACCATTTAAAAACAAAATTTCAACGGCTTGCAGCTTAAAACTAAAAAAGTTATCCACAGTATTAACCGACTAAAAACGGTCGGCTTGGTTTTTGTGCCTTAAAAACCGCATTTTAGATAGATTTTGTCGCTCATTCCTTTATTCTAGGTAAAAAAGCATCCGAGACTCACAACTTTTGGTGAATCTCGGATTTTTTAGACTGCTTTTTACAGCCCATTTTTGGTATCTCTGATTTTTACAATTAAATTTCTTACTTTTTTTCGATTAGATTCATTCATAATGCGATAATTGACGATAATTTCGCGCTCAACTGGGTCTAAATCCCCAAAAGAGTCAGGCGGGGAAATAATGCTGTCAATGCATTTGTCATCGAGATCGCCGTCAAAAATATTTTGTGAATGTACGGCAGAGCACATCATACCTGTGGCAATCTGCTGAATGGCAGCATTCGTTTGCCGTTTTGAATTGCCAAGTAGCTCGTCAATGCTGATTTTTAGTATAGAAGAAAGCTTTAAAAGCGTGTCGGGAGAAGGATTGCCTTCACTTTCAAGATGGGCATAATTAGAACGCTTCATATTCAGAGCATCTGCAAATTGCTGTTGGGTAAGTCCAATACTTTTACGGTACTCTTTTATACGGCTGTTTAAATCTTTTACTTTACTGTTGCTCATAAATTTCACCTTCTTAAAACCTTACAAGACTTAATAGGTTAAAGGCCATCATATATGCCACTTGAATTCTGGTACGGATTATTTGCTCTACCTTAAATTAGTCTTGACGAATGTTTGAAACACTGTTATAATTTTATTTGCGCTGAAGTGGCTCAGTTGGTAGAGCAGCTGATTCGTAATCAGCAGGCCGTGGGTTCGAGTCCCATCTTCAGCTCCATCTTTTATAGGAATGACCTTGTATTTTTCAGGGTCATTCTTCTTTATTATCTAAAACGTAATTTATTATTTTGCGGCATACAGCACTCGGGTTTGCGACAAAGCGCTCTTTTACAGTGCGTGCCTGCTGTTCGTCGGCAACAGCAATACGCACAGTTAAAAGCTCTAAATCGTGGTCGAATGCAGAGCAGCTTATTATGCAGCCTTTATCTCGTTCTTCAACAGAAAACTTTGTTTCTGCGTAATTACGGGCTGTTGCAAGCATCTTAACGGTCAGGTTATATGCCTTTTGGCGTATTGTGTAGGGTAAAGTTGTTTTAAGTGTTATCGCTGCATCTGCACCTTTATCTGAAATTATATAAGTATCGGTTGTGCCGTCAACAAGCAGGATTGAGCCGTTTGCTTTGAGTTCAGAAATAGCATTGTCAATCTCAAAGTAGTTTGCAATGCCTTCGTGGTGAAATATTTCGGCAAGGTCAGTTCCGCAAACGGGCTGTGAAACCGATTTCAATATATAACAAATTAATATTTTTATTTCTGCTGTATTAATCAATCCACCGCGCTTTACGCCGGCAGAGGATGCGTTATTTTGCATTGGATAGCCTCCAAAGTATTTGTCATTTTTATTATATAGCAATTAAGCAAATATTTCAATAATATTTTATGTTGAAAAATATCGTAATATGAAATATAATGTTTATATAATGTAAACGCAATTTGAGAGGTTAATGTATGAATAAAAACAGTCTGTCACAGCTTAATAAGCTTTACGTTGAGCGTTGCAGGCAGCTTACTGTGCAAAATCAGGAATTAAAGCTTAAAATTGATATATTGGAAAAGGCTGTTACTGAGCGAAATCAAATTATTGATAATTTGATTTCAAAGGAAGAAAAGGTCTCAACGGACAGTTATGAAGCAGTTTACGCGCAGGAAGAGACTGTTGCAGAGGTTGTAGAACAGCCACTGGCGCAACAGGAAATCCAAATAGACGAGCCTATTATGCAAAGTACAAAATGTTCCAATGAAATACCTGAACTGCCAATGCTTGACAGCATCGGTGAATATGCTGCGAAAGCAATATCACAGATGGTTATTAGCTCTGCAAAGCACAGCAATATAATTACCTCATCGACCTATGAAAATAAAAAGGATTTGCTCAATCTTATAATAGGCAAATGCGAGAACGCAAAATATGAAATATCAGATATTTTGCAAAGTCAGTGCTCTGATTCGCAAAAAGCTCAGATGATTGATGCCTGTGTCAAGGATGCAATTGAATATTTTGGTTGCGTACTTGGACAAAAATAATTTTGCATTTACCCTTGCAATACTGCAAGGGTATTTTTGTTAAATTTTACAAGTTTAAATTATTGAATCTGCAGATTACACCTTTTGTAAATTGGTAATAATTCTAATATAAGAAATACAAAAGGGGAGAAAACAATGCAGTACAATAAGGTTTCAATTTGTGGTGTCGATACTTCAAAGCTTTTGGTTATGAAAGAAAAAGAGAAGGAAGAATTGCTGATAAAAATTAAAAACGGAGATAAACTGGCAAGAGAAAAGTTGATAAACGGCAATTTACGGCTTGTATTGAGTGTTATACAGCGTTTTACAAACCGCGGTGAAAATCCTGATGATTTATTTCAGGTTGGTTGTATAGGTCTAATAAAATCAATTGATAATTTTGATGTATCGCACGGGGTGCGGTTTTCTACCTACGCCGTTCCGATGATTATAGGTGAAATTAGGCGGTATTTAAGGGATAACAATGCAATCAGGGTAAGCCGTTCTATTAAAGATGTAGCATATAAAACAATGCAGGCAAAAGAAAAACTAATTGAAAAACTTTCCCGTGAGCCAACGGTAACCGAGCTTGCCGAGGAACTGCAACTGCCTCGTGAAGAGGTTGTTTTTGCGCTTGAAAGCGTGGTTGAGCCAATGTCGCTTTACGAGCCGATGTATAACGATGGCGGCGACACAATATATGTGCTTGACCAGTTGGGTGATAAAAATGATGATAATAACTGGCTTGATGAAATTGCGTTAAGAGAAGCAATAAAAGGCTTGAACAGTCGAGAAAAGCGCATTTTATCCTTACGTTTTATGCAGGGTAAAACGCAAATGGAGGTTTCAAACGAGATTGGTATATCACAAGCGCAGGTTTCACGTCTTGAAAAGAGCGCATTAGATAAAATTAAAAATTAAAATAAAAACTGCATTATTTGCATATACATTACTAAAAGGAGTGGTGTTATGAATTGCAGTATTGCGGAGCTGCGTGATAAGCAGGTGGTATGCATTAAGGATGGCACAATTTTAGGCTATGTTTGCGATGTTGAGGTTGATACACATACCGGCAATTTGGTTTCAATTATTATTTTTACCAAAAAAGGCTTGTTTTCCGGTGTGGGTAAAATTGATGATATTGTTATTCCATGGAGTAACATTGAGGTGATTGGACAGGATACAATTCTTGTTAACTGGGAACTTCCTCAAGTTGTGCGAAAACCGTCTCGTGATTTTTTAAAATTAAAGTTATTTAACAATTAATAAATACAGACCGTCTTACAAATAACTAATAACGACGGTCTGTTATTTTTTTAAAATTGTAAAAACATTTCTTAATATTGTTTTATTGACAATTTTAATTTATCTATTAAAGGCAAAAATATAATTGCAAGCTAAAGGAGTGATAAATATTGGTAAAAAAATATTAAAATCAATGTATGTAATTCTTTCAGTTTTTTGTACGCTTGCTTTATGTGCGGTTGGATATCTACAAACTGCTTTGCCTGACAGCTATAGTATAGTAAGCGGAAGCGAGCTTTATATAAGTTCAAAACTGCCTCTTTCGGTTGAATATAAGGGAAATACAGCGGCTCAGAGCATTGCCTCAGCACAAACAGGTGATAAATATACCGCTGATATTGACCTTTTAGGAATTATCCCTGTAAAAGATGCTAGCGTTACAGTTGTTGACGAAAAGCAAATAAATGTTCTAGGTAACGCATTTGGCATAAAACTTTACACCGACGGTGTGCTTGTCATTGATATCTCAAGCGTTGATACAAAGCAGGGAAATGTACAGCCCGCAAAGGATGCCGGGCTAAAAATAGGTGATAGCATTACCTATATTGACGGTGTGAAAATAGAAAGTAATGCAGATATATCATATATTATTGAAAATTCTGACGGCAAGACACTTGATGTTACCGCTGTAAGAGATAACAAAGAAATAAAGCTTAAGCTAAAGCCAGCATATTCGCAAACCGCAGGACGATATAAAGGCGGTATATGGGTACGTGACAGCTCGGCAGGTATTGGCACATTAACTTTTTATAACTCCAAAACAAATGTTATGTGCGGGTTAGGTCACGGACTTTGCGACAGTGATGCTGAATGCTTAATGTCTGTTGGTTCGGGTGAGTTGGTGCTTGCAGATATAGTAGCATATACAAAAAGTAAAAAGGGTTCGCCAGGTGAGCTTAAAGGACGGCTTACAGATTCTGCAATTGCTGAGCTTGAATATAACTGTGACAGTGGTATATACGGTATAGCAAATAATTGTGAATTGACTGAAAACTATATGACGGTTGCAATGAGTAATGAGGTGCAAACGGGTTATGCACAAATTTTAACAACAATTGATATGCAAGGTCCGCAGTATTTTAACTGTAAAATTTTAAGTGTTAACGATAATAACAGCTGCGAAAAGAATATGGTTATTAAAATAACCGACGAAAATCTAATTTCAGCAACGGGCGGTATAGTGCAGGGAATGAGCGGATCTCCAATTATCCAAAACGGTAAGCTTATCGGTGCTTTAACTCATGTTCTTGTAGACGACCCCACAAAAGGCTACGCAATTTTTGCCGAGAATATGCTCGAAACAGCGCAGAGTGTGTCTAAATAGGATATAAAATAAGCTGCATAGATAAAGCATCCCGAAAATAATCGGGATGCTTTTGTATATTTAGATGTGCTAACACTTATTAGATTATAATTATTTAAAAAATAAAATAAAGTTATACTTAGCAGCTGTGAGAAAGCCACGCTGAACTTCGGTTAAAAATTTAAATTTATTATACTACGATTTATATTGCAAAAACATTAATTGTATATTATAATATTAATAAATTATTAATGAGGTGAGTTAAATGGGTAGGTTTTGTACACGCTGCGGTAAAGAACTTAAATCAGATGCAATCTTTTGCACTGAGTGCGGCGCTCAGGATACGGCGCAGACGCAGGGAGTTATACCTGTTAGTCCTATTACCGATAAAAAAGAAGATGTTGTAAGTCTGTGGGTTTATTTTGGCTTGCTTTTGCTGTTTTCTTTACCGGTTATAGGCTGGATATCCTGTATTGTTTTTTCTTTTGCTCCCAAGAGCAAGAATATTAAAAATTTTGCAAGAGCAGTGCTTATAATAATGGTTATTTCAATTCTTATTACAATACTGCTGGTTTCTGTTGTTGGCGCTTTTGTTATGAATTTTGCCGATGAGTTCGGTCAGGATATATTAAAGGAGTTTGGATATGCTACCGAACAACTGCACCAGCAAGCAGATGTTGCTAAACAGTTACAAAACGGAGGGGTATACAGCATACCTTTAGAATAGTATTAAAGGAGAGTAAATTATTATGGCTTTTTGTAGTAAATGCGGAGTGAAGCTTGACGATAATGCGAAGTTTTGCGCAAACTGCGGCGCAGCAGTTGCAGGGGAGCAGAGACAGACAACGGCGGATAACAAAGATTTTTCTGCAAAGGTTGCCGCGTTAAATAATACACCTGACATTTCATCAGAGATGGATTTGCAGGATATTAATGACAACAAGTTTTTGGCTGTGGTATCATACATATCCATTCTTGTGTTAATTCCTATTTTTGCGGCACCCAATTCAAAATATGCGCGTTTTCATGCAAACCAGGGTTTAGTGCTTTTTATTCTGGAGATAGCTTTGAGTGTTGTAAAATTAATTTTGAAATCCATTCTTTGTATAATTTCCTGGCGCTTGGCTTTGCTTGTAAACGTTTTATTGGTTGTTGACATTGCTTTCTTTGTTTTGGCTATTCTTGGTGTTATAAACGCTGCATCAGGAAAAGCAAGAGAATTGCCCATTATTGGCGGCATTAAAATTCTAAAGTAATTTGGTTATAAAAATAAGCAAGTCTTAAAAATGATATGCACCCCAAAAGTTTGACACTTTTAGAGGTGCATATTTTTATTATTGTATTGATTTGAAGTAACTGATAATACCTTTTGTTAATGCATCGGCGCATTTTTCGTTATACTCATCTTTAACAAGATTCTGATATTCAGCGCTGTTAGTCATGAATCCGTTCTCTGTCAGAACAGTAGGACATACGGTGTATCGACACATATAAAAATAGTGGAACTTTAATGCCGTCCAAGCCGAGTTGTTATACAGCGCGGCATTTTTTGTTGCATTTAATACATGCTGTGCAGCCGATTTTGAGAATGCGTTAAAGTAATAGGAACCGAAGCCGTTGGGGTTGGTTGTGGTTGCGGCGTTACGGTGGATTGAAATCATCAAATCCGGTTCGGCATTCAGAAATTTTTGTATTCTTACATTGGAATCAAGCGAGGTATCGGCAGTTCTTGTCATTATAACGGTAGCACCCAATGATTCAAGACGGCTTTGCAGTTTCTGTGCGAGAATTAGGTTTAAATCCGCTTCATTGTAAGGTGCGCCCGGAGAGCCGCCGTCACTGCCGCCGTGACCTGCGTCAACCAGTATACGAACGCCCTGCAGTGAATAACCGTAATCATTCACGGCTGCAGTTACTTTTGCGGGCTTTAAGAATTTGAAGACCAGCTGACCTTTATTATTATAATCGGCAGACCATCCGTAGAATGCGGCGGTTTTTCGCAGCTTTAATATAAGGGTATAGTCAATATTGTTTTTAACAATTTCGTATCCCGAAAAAACGGGATTATCGGCATCAAGCTGAATGCTGCCGTCAAAGCTTCCGGCATAGCAGAAATTAATGGAAACATATGAGAAAGTAACTTCGCCAATACTGCGGTCATTATTGTATTTTTGGTTTTTAAGCTCAAAATTAAAAGGCGCTTTCCAGTCAACGTTGAGTGTTAAGACTGTATAACGGTCATTTTCAACAGTTGACGCAACAGATATATTATTTTTTGAAGGTAATTCGCCCTCATAGGTTTTAATGTGCTTTGTGTAAATACGGTTGCCGTAGCGCATTAATGTATATTGATTTGAGCCGTAAGTTATTTTGTTAGGGCTAACATAGTCAACAGTACCTTCGGGCAGATAGTTATTATATGCGAGTGACTTATCGTCAACGGTAGTGCCTGTAAAGGTTTCGCCCTGGAAACGTGTTACTTCGCCGATAAGACCTGCGCCAACATTTATATATTTGCTGTCGGAGGGATAAATGTTTGTATCATCAATAACAGGCTTTTGTGTTTTAAGCACGGTTACGGTGCCGCTTGACATACTTTCGCTAACGCCGTTGTGTGTAGCTTTAAAAGTTATTTTGCCGTAGGCTTTATCGGCAGTATAGTTATCGGGCATTTTAAAACTGCCTGCAAAGCCACCAAATGTGCCTGACTCGTCAACTATCGCTTCTTCGTCATCGGTTGTGGTGGGGGAAAGGTTAATGGTATGTCCGTTAAAAGTTGCACTAACGGTGCTGCCCTGACGTGCAACACAGGAAACAACCATTGTTGAAGAACCGTCAATTTTTGTGTCTGTCTGCGGACTTATTGCCTTGAGTACAACATAGCGGTAGGTAACATTGTAAACAACAGTTTTACCTTTATGGACAAAGACGAATTTGTTGCTGCCCAAATTAAGCTTGCAGTCAAGACTGAAATAACCGTATTCGGTACGCTCTATTGAATTGCCATTCATTGTTATAGGGAATTCAGGATCGGATGCGCCGACAAAATTTATGTGGTCATCGGTTACAGTGAGAGACTTTTTTGCGGGTGAAGTAAATGTTAAATCTTTTAAAATATAGTTGCTTGATAGGTTTCCTGAAAGATATTTAAAGAGTATTCTTGTGCTACCTGTGGTATCTTTTAAAAGAGCGTCATAGCTGTCAAAAGCAAAGCTTGAAATTTTTAAATCACTTAAAGTCATAAGCTGACGCATTAACTGGTCAGGATTAGACCAGCCGGTTTGTTTTGAACCAACAAGGGAAGAGTACATACCTATACATAGCTTTGCGTTCTGTTCTATCGAAGACTGCCACCATGAAACGACAGTTTTGAATGAAATTGCTGAGTTGGCGGTTGAATATATATTGTCAATATAAGCAAAGTTGAAAAGTCCCGAATTTATCCAGGAAAGAGTATCTGCGTGACCATCCGAATACGACTCATAAACAGAAGCCTGGATTAAGACACCGCGCGGGTCAGTAGATTGCTTTGCCCACACGCTGTCGCATTTAAGCATTGTGAATACTGTGGGTTTCAAATTTTTAATTTGTTTTGATATATTTGTAATTACAGCATTTAAGCGGTAACGAATATAATTATCATAGTTACCTGCGTAGCCTGAGCGAAGATATTCTGTAAAAGGAATATCCTGCGCTGAAAAGCCGTATCCGCTTATCATTATGCCGTCAATACCGTCGACGGAAACAATTTTTTTAAGAGCTGCAAGAATATCTGCTTCATAATTTCTTTGTTTATTAAAAATGGTGGAAGAAATATTAAAATCAACCACTAAAAGCATACCGTTCTGGTGTGCGGATGCAACGGCGCCTTCAAGCAAGCTGTTATCATATATTGCAGTGTTTTGAACAAAAGCGGGAACAATAACAGTGTTAAGATTATTTACTGCGCAATATTTTGCAGCTGATGCGATTAATTGCACATCAAAGCTATCAAGATTTACGGCTTTAATATCGTTTGGCGCAATAACTGTAACCTGTTCATTTACATAATCAGAGCTTATTTGTGATACATCAATGTCTGATATAACAGGAGCACTGCTGACTTGCTCAGTTTGTGAAGAGGTGCCGTCAAATAAAGCGGATATGGTTTTTGATAAAAAGGGAAATTTGCCGCTGACGGTCATTGCGGTAATAATTATTGCGGCAACAAGTATAAAAATAAGTATAGGTATCAAAAACAAAGGCCTGCGCGGACGCATACGCTTTTGCTTTGGTATTTTTATTGATTTTCCGTTGAGATTGGTTTCCATAAATATATTAACTCCAAAATCTACAATTAACGAATTAATTCTACAACATTTTACAAATTAAATCAATCATAAATAATATGTTGACAAATATTTCTTTTAGTGTTATATTATTTTTAAACAATTTGATATTTATCTTTGGGGCGAGGTGAAATTCCTCACCGGCGGTAATACAGTTGCTTGTTAGCCCGCGAGCCATTTTGGTTGATTTTGGTGTGATTCCAGAGCCGACGGTATAGTCCGGATGGAAAAAGAGTTTTGCGCCTGCATTGTTTTGCGGGTGTTTTTTTGTTCTAAGGGGAAATTTGTATGAGTAATTCAGTAAAACTTAAAAGACTTTGCGTTACTGCAATGATGTGCGCTGTGGCAATGGTGCTTGTTTTTTGTGTGCGTATCAACGTACAGTTTCTGACAATTGATATCAAGGATGCTGTGCTTTGCGTTGTATCGCTGCTTTTCGGACCGATATACGGCTTATTTTCTTCTGCAGTTGTTGCTTTTTTAGAGTATATTACAGTAAGCAGCACAGGTGTATACGGTCTTGTTATGAATTTTATTTCAAGCGCTTCTTTTACAATGATTGCAGGTTTTGTGTATTACAGACGCCGTAACATAAAGGCGGCAACGATTGGCCTTGTGTTAGCAGTTGTATTTATGACCGTATTTATGATTGTTGCAAATTTATTTATTACGCCGTTTTATATGAAAACAACCCGTGAGGCAGTTGTTGAGCTTATATTACCGCTGTTGTTACCGTTTAATGTGCTTAAGGGTGCATTAAATGCTGCATTAACATTAATTATATATAAACCGGTTTCGGCTGCGGTTAAGCGCTTTACCGCAACATCAGGAGAAGGTATAGAAGCTCAAAAAAAGCGCTTTTCCTACAAGACTGCTGTGGTTTCAACTGTTGCGGCAATAGTTATATGCGCAACAGTACTTGTACTGCTGTTGGTATTTAACGGTAAGTTTACTGTTTTTTAATATTGACATATTGTGATAATATGTTATAATATATGAGTAAATAAATCATTTTACCTTATCAAGAGTGGCGGAGGGAACAGACCCTATGATGCCCGGCAACCTGTTTTTATCAAGGTGCTAATTTCTGCGGAGTAATATTCCGGAAGATGAGGGCTGTGTAAAAATACCTTTACCGCCCGCTTGGGCGGTTTTTTATTTATGGGAGGATAATATGTCAAAATATCTTTTTACAAGTGAATCTGTAACAGAGGGACATCCGGACAAGCTTTGTGACCGTATTTCTGATTCGGTGCTGGATGCATTATTAAAACAGGACCCCAAAGCGCGTTGTGCTTGTGAAAGCTTTTGCACAACAGGCGCTGTAATACTTATGGGTGAAATTTCAACCACTGCTAAGATTGACTATGAGCAGATTGCCCGTGACGCAATTATTGATATTGGTTACGATAACGATAAACTTGGATTTAACGGTCACAACTGTCCTGTTCAGCTGTTTATTCATGAGCAGTCAGGAGATATTGCAATGGGAGTGGATAACTCTGTTGAGTATAAAAACGATAATGCAGATGAGCTTGACCTTCACGGTGCAGGTGACCAGGGCATTATGTTCGGTTATGCCTGCAACGAAACTGATGAGTTAATGCCTCTTACGGCGTCTCTTTCACACGCTTTGTGCTTACAGCTTACAAAGGTAAGAAAGGACGGTACATTAAGTTGGCTTCGTCCTGACGGAAAATCACAGGTTACGGTGCTTTATGATGACGGCAAGCCTGTACATATTGATACGGTTGTTGTATCAGCGCAGCACGATGACGATGTGACTATTGAGCAGATAAGAAAAGAAATAACTGAAAGGGTTATCGTGCCCGTAATGCCTGAGGACTTGTTTGACGAACAGACACGTATTTTAATTAACCCTACCGGAAGATTTGTTATTGGCGGACCTGTTGCCGATACAGGTCTTACAGGACGTAAAATTATTGTTGATACTTACGGCGGCTGTGCCCGTCACGGCGGCGGAGCTTTCTCAGGCAAGGACCCCACAAAGGTTGACCGCTGTGCTACTTATGCTGCACGTTATGCCGCAAAGAATATTGTTGCTGCAGGTCTAGCAAAAAAATGTGAAATTCAGCTTGGCTATGCCATTGGTGTTGCAAATCCCGTTTCTGTTTGCGTAAACACATTTGGCACATCAAAGGTCAGTGAAGATGTTTTGGAAAAGGCGGTTGCAAAGGTGTTTGATTTCCGTCCCGCCGCGATAATAAGAGATTTGAACCTGAGAGTTCCTATTTACGCTCAGATTGCCGCATACGGACATATGGGCAGGGAAGATCTTGAGCTTCCTTGGGAAAAGACCGATAAGATTGATGCAATTCTAAATGCAATTAGATAATTTTTAAGGGATGCAATAATAATTTGCATCCCTTTTGTAATTTTTTTGGACGAGTATTAATATTATTAATATGAGGTGATACCGTGCAAAAAGATAATAAAAAGATAATTGATTATAAAATGTCATATTTAATTGCACAGATTGTAATGTGTGTAATACTTATACTTGTTTTTTTAGTTTTAAAATACTTAAAAACACCCCAAAGTGACAATTTAGAAAAATGGTATAAGGATAATTTTGGCCAAAACACCAAAGTTGGAACGGTTACAGATACGTCGTCTGACAGTAACACTGAAAGTGGTATAAGCTCTTCATACGATGAAAACAGTAATGCTGTAAATATATCGCTCGTTCTGTCGAAAACACAGACATTGACTAAAACTGTAAAATATAACTTAAATTCGCTTATATGGCCTGTCAGCAGCAGAGTTATTACTTCTGACTATGGCTACAGAAGCGACCCGTTTACAGGAAATAAAGCATTTCATAAAGGTGTTGATATTGAGGTTAACATGGGTACCGCTATTGTGGCTGCGGCTAACGGAAAGGTGATAAAAAGCGGATATGAAAAGAACGGATAC
Organism: uncultured Eubacteriales bacterium; assembly: GCA_934489895.1. GTDB lineage: Bacteria > Bacillota > Clostridia > Oscillospirales > Acutalibacteraceae > CAKSST01. Next base: position 12,496 of record CAKSST010000026.1, read on the forward strand.
GGCAATTTTGTTGTGCTGGAGCATTCAAGCGGTTTTGTAACCTTATATGCCCATTGCAGCTCAATTAGCGTTAATGTGGGTGATAATGTAGAAGCGGGGCAAACAGTAGCGCTTTCGGGTACGAGCGGACGTTCAACGGGACCGCATCTACATTTTGAGGTGCGGTTGCATAATACATTGCTTAATCCCTTGTGGATTTTACCCCTTAATGATGAAATTTAAAATATTAGGCGTGCAGGTTTATATATCCTTTTTATTTGCGGCATATATAACCCTGCTTTTAATTATTGACAAAACGGGTCTTATAATACCTGTTTTAATTTCTAACACAATACATGAGCTTGGACATGAAACGGCTATGAATTTTGTTAAATGTAAAATAATTAAAATTTCATTAACGCCCGGCGGATGTATTATGACGGTGCCGCCCTTCAAAAGCAAAAAGGATGAAATAATTGTGGCACTGGCAGGGCCGCTTTTAAACTTTTTAGCGTCGGCAGTGTTTATATTTTTATGGCTTGTGTTCGGTTTTCACGGCTGTTTTGTTGCGGCAGTTATTAACGGCGGTTTGTGTGCTTTTAACTTATTGCCTATAAAAGGACTTGATGCATCAACCGTTTTATACATTTTGCTTGCACCAAAATCACTAGTGTTATATGAATTTTTGAATATTATATTTTCAGTTGCTTTTTGTACTTTTTGCATTTTTGGATTTTTATATTACGCAATTAATACATCGGTTATTATTGTAGCGCTTTATTTAATTTGTTGCGCAGTATTTAAAATTTAGGTTGAAAGAATTGCTGTTTTAGTTTAAAATAATTAAGTTATTAATTAAACTGCGGTGATTATATGAAAAATACGGATTATTCTAAGCATTTTTTAAAGGCTCAGAAACCCGGCCGTTACAGCGGCGGAGAAATGGGTGCTGTTGTAAAGGATTTTGACAGTGCCCGCGTTTCTTTTGCCTTTTGTTTTCCTGATATATATGAGATTGGCATGTCACACCTTGGCATAAAAATTCTTTATTCTCAGTTCAATGAGCGCGATGATGTTGTCTGTGAGCGTGTTTTTGCTCCCTGGACTGATTTTGAAGAGGTTATGCGCAAAGAGAATATACCGCTTTTTTCTATAGAATCGCGCCGTCCTGTAAAGGATTTTGATATTATAGGCTTTACGCTTCAATATGAAATGTGCTTTACAACCGTGTTGAATATGCTTGAATTGGCAGGTATTCCTATACATAGCGCCCAGCGTAAAGGACTGAAAAACCTTGTTGTTGCCGGTGGCCCTTGTGCTTGCAACCCCGAGGTTATGGCGGATTTTATTGATATTTTCTTTATAGGCGAGGGCGAAGAGGTTGATTTAGAGTTAATTGACCTTTATGAAAAATATAAAGACAGAGATGATAAGGAAGGCTTTTTAAAGGCTGCCGCACAGATTGAGGGTGTGTATGTACCCGCATTGTACAAGCCCTGCTATAAAAAGGACGGAACAATATCATCCTTTGATGCAAACGGTAATGCGCCTGATCGAGTTAATAAGCGCATTATCAAGGATCTAAGCAAAGCGTTCTATCCGCGCAATTTTGCTGTGCCTTATGTTGATATTGTTCATGACCGCGTAGTTGAGGAAATCAGCCGCGGCTGTATACGCGGCTGCCGTTTTTGTCAGGCGGGATATATTTACCGTCCTGTAAGAGAAAAGCCTGCAGATGTTGTTTTTGACCAGGCTACTGCCCTTTGTAAAAACACTGGCTATGACGAGCTTTGCCTTTCTTCTTTAAGCACCAGCGACTATTCTGAACTGTTGCCGTTGCTTGAACGGCTTATTGAGTGGGGAGAAGATAAGAAAATTAGCGTTTCTTTGCCGTCGCTGCGTATTGATAATTTCCCGCAGGAGTTGCTTGATAAAATTGGCGCTGTACGCAAAAGCGGTTTGACTTTTGCGCCTGAAGCGGGCACACAGCGCTTGCGTGATGTAATTAATAAAAACATTACTGAAGAAGAAATTTTATCAACCTGCCATAATGCCTTTAAATCAGGAGTTACCAATGTTAAACTTTATTTTATGTTGGGATTGCCTACAGAAACCGATGAGGATATTGTAGGTATTGCGCGGCTTTGCCAGAAAATTGTTGATTTATATTATGCTAACCCTGATAAACCAAAGGGTAAAGCAGTTAATGTTTCTGCAAGTGTTGCTGCATTTGTGCCCAAGCCCTTTACACCTTTCCAATATGAGCCGCAACTGTCATTGGCAGAAATTGACAGACGTCAGAAATTGCTTCGCAGCAGCATAACCAGCAAAAAAATAAGCCTTTCCACACATGATGCTTCAACCGCATATTTAGAGGCAATTTTTGCAAGAGGCGACCGTAAGCTGTGCTCTGTTATTGAGCGCGCTTGGCACAGCGGATGTAACCTTGATGCCTGGGGCGAGTGTTTTGATTTTAACAAATGGATGGGCGCTTTTAAAGCGGAAAATATTGACCCTGAGTTTTATGCTTACCGCACGAGAGAATATGACGAGATATTTCCTTGGGACCATATAAACTACGGTGTTAAGAAATCGCATTTTGAGAATGAAAACCGTCTTGCTCACTTAAGCAAGACAACTCCAAATTGCCGCCAGAACTGCGCAAATTGTCTTGAAGATTGTTATAAAGGGGGAGTCTGCTTTGAAAAACGTAAGAATAATGTATAAAAAAGCGGGCGACGCCAGATTTGTATCACATCTTGATATGAACAGATACTTTGCTCGTATTTTACGTAAATCAGATATTCCTGTTTGGTTTACCGAAGGCTTTAATCCCCATATATATACAAACTTTGCTTTTCCGCTTTCTTTAGGGTTTGAAAGTCAAGGCGAAATTCTTGATATCAGGTTGATTGAGGATTATCCTTTAGCGCAAATAAAAGAAAAGTTAAATGCAATCTCTCCAGAAAATTTTCATATAATTGATGTCTGGAAGCCAATAAAGAAGTTTACCGATATAAGTTTTGCTGAATATAGAATTGCAGTTGAAAGCGAAAAGGCGGATTTGTTTGACAGTTTGAATAAGTTTTTGCAGAGTGACGAAATTATTGTTACACGCACCAATAAAAAAGGTGTAGAAAAACAAATTAATCTTGCAGATGAAATTAAAAATATCCGCATTGAAAAAACAGCGGGTGGGGCAGAGTTTTATATTGTTTTACCTGCGGGCAATGCAAAAACAATAAATCCGTCATTGCTTATGGTGGCTTTTGCTGACAGCTATACTTGTGAGCTTGATATTAAGTTTACTCGTATAGGCTTCCTTGACGGTGAAATGGAAAGGTTTATGTAGGACAAATATATGATTGATAATAAATATGGCGAGTTTGCCGATTATTTTGATTATTTAAACGGAGACGCGCAATATTCAAAAAGAACCAAGTATATGCTTGGCCTTTTTGAAAAATTCGGCACAAAACCGCAGATACTTTTAGACCTTGCTTGCGGTACCGGTGAATTTTCAATCGCTTTTGCTAAAAAGGGGTTTGAGGTTATTGGTGTTGACTGCTCTGAAAATATGCTGGCTGTGGCTCGTGATAAAGCCCAAAATGCAAAACAGGATGTTTTGTTTTTGTGCCAGCGTGCAGAAGAGCTTGATTTGTACGGCACTGTCGGCGGGGTAGTATGTTGCTTTGACAGCATAAACCATATTACAGATTCGGCAACTCTATGCAAAGCATTTGAAAAGGTTTCATTATTTTTAGAGCCCGATGGTTTGTTTATTTTTGATGTAAATACCGTATATAAGCATAAAAATTTTTTGGGCGGTAATACTTTTGTATATGACGAAAAAGATGTGTTTTTTGTATGGAAAAATGAGTACAAGGAAAAGAAGAATCTTGTAAAGATCAATTTGGATATCTTCCAAAATATCGGTAATGATGAATACAAAAGAATAAGGCAAACAATTGTTGAGCGAGCTTATACCGAAGATGAGCTTGATAAAATGCTGAAAAAATCAGGACTTGAGGTGCTGGCGGTTTATGATGATATGTCATATAATCCGCCTAATGATAAAAGTCAAAGAATATATTATGTAACAAAAAAGGTGAAATAATGGGACGTCTTATTAGAGGGATAACATCATTTGGAGAAATTATGGCTGTCGCACTTGATGGCACGGATATTGTTGCAAATGCAGAACAGATACATAAAACATCTGCAACAGCAACGGCAGCACTCGGCAGATTACTTTGCGCGGCTTCTATGATGGGTAATGCCATTAAAAACGAAGCCGGCAGCATTACTGTTAAAATTGCCGCTGACGGCCCTTTAAGCACTGTTATGGCTGTGTCTGACAGCCACGGTAATGTGCGCGGTTATGTTAATAATCCGCTTGTTGAATTGCCGCTTAATGATGCGGGTAAACTTGATGTTTCGGGCGCTGTTGGTAAAAACGGAATTTTGCATGTAATAAAGGACAGCGGAAGCGGCGAGCCTTTTGTTGGCTCAGTACCACTTGTATCGGGCGAGATTGCCGAAGACATTACATCTTACTATGCTTTAAGTGAGCAGATACCTACAGTGTGCGCGTTGGGCGTGCTTATTAATCCTGACCTTACCGTAAAGGCTGCGGGCGGTTATATTATCCAACTGCTGCCCGGTGCAGATGATGCTTGCATCGACAAGCTTGAAGCCAGCATAGAAAAAATGCCGCCTGTATCAAAGATGTTGAGTGAGGGTATCTCTCTTGAAGAAATACTTAATAAAGCATTGAGCGATTTTGAATTTGATGTTCTTACTGATACTACTGTTGAGTATAAATGTAATTGCACAAAGCAGAGAGTGGAAAAAGCGCTTATTAGTTTGGGAAATAAAGAACTTGAGGATATGTCTGCCGACGGTAAGGATATTGAAATTAGATGTCAGTTTTGTGACAAGGTTTATAATTTATCAGCCGACCGTATTAAAGGCTTGATAAAAAAATAAAAAAAATGAAAAATTTTTGTTGACAAATAAAAGCCGTTATGGTAATATATCACTTGTCGCCGGTGATATCTACTAAGAATCAAGCTTGCGTCGTGGGAGCATAGCTCAGCTGGGAGAGCATCTGCCTTACAAGCAGAGGGTCACAGGTTCGAGCCCTGTTGTTCCCACC
>CAKSST010000027.1 GCA_934489895.1 uncultured Eubacteriales bacterium
CGAAGTACATTTTATTATTACTTAAAGCATTTGAATGCATATAAATACGAGTGTGAAAAGCAAGAAATACAAAATATCTTCAACACCAACAAAGGCAGATATGGATACCGAAGAATTACATTTGCTATGCGTAACAAAGGCCATGTAATTAACCATAAAACTGTCTTAAAGTTGATGAACAGCCTTGGCTTAAAAGGAAAACAACGCAAAAACGATAAATACCATTTCTACAAAGGAACGGTTGGAAAGGTTGCAGACAATCTGTTAAAAAGAGATTTTTATGCAGAAAAACCTTTTGAGAAATTAACAACTGATGTTACGCAATTTAATATCTGTGATAGCAAAGTATATCTTTCTCCTGTATTAGATTTATTTAACAATGAGGTTGTATCTTATTTTGTTTCAACGAGTCCTAATTTAGAGCAAATCAGAGAAATGTTAAACGGGTTATTTGAGAAACTCCCTGCTGATGCAAAACCGATATTTCATTCAGACCAAGGCTGGCAATACCAACATGCCGAATACCAAAGGTTGCTCAGTGAGCATAACATTACACAAAGTATGTCCCGCAAGGGCAACTGTATGGATAATGGTGCTATGGAAAACTTTTTCGGCAGACTTAAAGTTGAAATGTTCTACGGCGAAAAATTCGAAAGCGTTAACGCTTTCATTGATGAATTAAAGAAATACATTCATTACTACAACAATGAAAGAATTTCTTTAAAACTAAAAGGAATGAGCCCGGTACAATACCGAACTCATTCGCAAACAATTTAATATTAAATTTTGTCTAAACTTTGGGGTTCACTTCATTAATTGCCGTCTGTTTTTCCTTCATACACCTGCGTTCCGTCGTGTTCAATTGTATAATCTTTTTTATAAATAAGCTCGCTCAAAGGCACAAAGGTATAGCCTTGTTCCTGCAAGGTTTTTAGTATTGTCGGTAACGCTTCAGGCGTATGCTCGGCATCATTATGGCACAAAATTATTGAGCCGTTCTTGGTTTTGCTTATTACCCTGTCGGCAATGCTTTGCGGCGTTGCGCTGTCCTTCCAGTCAAGCGAGTCAACATCCCACTGTATTGTATACATACCGAGGTCTTCTACCGTTTCAATAAGCGTATTGTTATAATCTCCGTAGGGTGCTCTGAAAAGTGTTGGGCACACCCCTGTTATCTGTTTAATTTTTTCATTACAATCGGTAATTTCCTTTGCCTGCGCTTCTGCAGAAATACCCGACATTTTTGGGTGTGTGCTGGAATGGTTTTGAATACTGTGGCCCGCATCAGACAACATTTTTACTGCTTCGGGATACCGTTCAACCCACTGTCCCACAATAAAAAAGGTTGCAGGTACATTATACTGCGCCAGGATATCAATAAGTGTCTTCGTGTCATCACAGCCCCACGCCGCATCAAACGAAATTGCTATCTCCTTTTTTTCGGTTTCAACACAGTATATCGGCAATCTCTTGCCGCCGTTTGCCGCAAACACCGTTACGGTAAAAACCGCAGCAAGTGCCAGCACTACCGATGTTATTCTTACGATTTGCTTTTTACCTAGAATATAAAATTTCACAAAATCACCCTCCCCTTTACATCTTACGGGGAGGGCGGCTTGGCTTATTACTTATTATCAAGTTTTCTTAAAAAATCGTTTAACTTGGTACTTTGGTCATCACTCATATAGTATACACATTTTTTCTTTACAAAAGGCGAGCCCAAAATAAGCATGTCATAAGGATACTCATACGGCACTGCCCAGCTGTTCATATACTGCGTCGCAATGCCGCTTTCGGCAACGTATACCGCGTCAGTAAAGCCTGCTTTATTAAGCACATCGGTCAGACGGCTTTCCCCAAAGGCTATGGCATCCTGCAAAGTATTAATCTGCGGCAGCTGCTCAAAAAACTCGTAAAACTCACGCGATGCAATCGCCTTATTTTCAAATACCATAAAATAAGACTGCAAATGGCGCGGTATGGTTTTTTGACCCAAAAAGCCTCCGTCGCTGGCACTTGGGAACTCGTTTACACCCCAAAAATCCGCCTTGCCGTCCATTTTTGCAAACATACCGTCAAGGCTGTTATAAGGTGTGTAAATGCTGTTGTTGCACAAAACAAGGCGGGATATACTTTTAAGCTTTTCTTTACCAATTTCAAGAATTATCTGCTTGAATGATGTAAAATCAAAACCTGTATTTTCCCTTAAAATAATTTTATCGGCAATTCCCTCAAGCTGCGCTGTTTGCATACCTCCAAGTTGTGAGGTTGAAACAAAAATCAAAATTTCCACCTGCTGCTTTAATTGCCGCAGCAACTCAAGGTCCTGATAAGACAGAATATTTTCCTTATCATAGTGCGCATATATTGCCACGCCGCGCGGCTGTTGAATTGCGGCATTATCACAGCAGTTAAATATTTTTTTATAACCATAACCGTTGCTTTGTGCAAGATATACCCATAGACGCTCAATCATGTGTGCATCGGTACCGTTCACCTGTCCTTTTTCCACATCAAAGCAGAAAATATCAGATGTGAACATCTGCTTTACCGCGCTGCTTCGCGCCCAGAACATATTACCGGCGGGGAAAACCGCTTTTGCGGGCAAGGGCTGTTCAATATTAAGCTTTTTTGCAATCTCCTCACAGCCGCTGCGATTGGCGCCAAACATAATCTGTGAGCTAATAAGCGGATAGTTTTCGGGGAAAACAATACCCAAATTCCCGTCCCGCTCAAACATTTTAAAAATACCGTTTATATAATCGGTATTGCCGAAAAGGTGTTTATAAAGATACTCTCTCCAATAATCGCCGTATCCCGAAAAGGCAGTCTTTTTGGAATGTACGTGACAAATAAGGTCATAAAGATCAAGGCGGCCTCGCATTTGCGCCAAAAAGGGTGCTACATCCCTTCCCCTGTTTTCAAACACCTCCACCGTTACATTATCGGCATTGCAGTCTTTAAACTTATCCGCAATATAATCGGCCTTTTCCTGCGTATCGGTAGAAATATAGCAGTCAAACGGTTTAGGTATGAGATTTATATTTTTTAAAATATTATCTGCTTCCTCAGTATAAAACAGATGTATTTGTACTGCACGGGTCAGTTTATTCTCACTTTTAGCGCCGCAAAAAACAGGTGTGGCCGCCTCACATAACGGATATCCGAAAAGCGCTTTAGAGAATGCATTTATGGTAGCGTATCCATATTTTTCGTCAGGCTCCAGATAGGTACCCTCTGCCCACTCATTCCAGGCGTTTATAAACATAAACCTGCTGTCATCGGGCAGATTTTCACGCGCATTATTAACCGCCATACGTACCCACTCATAAAAAGCGGAGGTACTGTAAGCATAAAAAGCCGTATAATCGCCCTTGCGGCGGCAAGCATTATCCCAGGCAGACATAACGCATCTGTAAACGGGATTGTTGCTGTTTATGTTCTCATATCTTCCCTTTTGAAATGCCACCAGCTTCTGATAGTTATAAAGATGCGCCTTGCGGGGAGTTTTTAAGGACTTTACCGCAATCCTGTCATCGCGGCAGTTATGCGGAGGAAACTCCACCTGTCCATCAATAACATCAGTAATTCCAAGTGTCTTAGCGTCAGAATCATCAGTGTTGCAAGCCCATATAACCACCTCGCCAATACCAATCTCACGTGCGCGATCACGCCACTTTGCAAACACCGTTTTAATGTTTGGTATTGCGCGGCAGTTATAGGCAATTATAACAGGCTTTTCGTCAATCCTGATATAACGCTTATCACTAAAATAAACGGCAAGGTCGTCAATAAACTGCGCGGGATCATTATCAGAATACTCCTGTGCAATAAGCACATCCCTTTGCTGTCCGTCCCATGCTCTTGTCCAGTTTTCATTAGCCCAGCACAAGCAAAAATTAATATCAATTTCAGGGTGCTGCAGCAGCATATCAACCGGCTTTTCCATAAGACGTTTGCCTGAAAACCAATAGTAATAAAAGCAAAAGCCGTATATACCGTGACTGCGCGCCAGTTTTACTTGCGCGCGCAGTGTTTCAATATCACTCAAGTCATAATAACCGATATCGGCATGCGGTGTACGCGGCTGGTAATGACCGTCAAAATCAGGCACCGACTTTTTGGTGTTGGTCCATTCTGTGAAGCCTTTACCCCACCAATCATCATTTTCAGGAAAGGTATGAAACTGAGGCAAATAAAATGCCAACGGTTTTACATCGCTGACATTGTCCGAAAAATCTATATTATCTTCATAATAAGATTCAAAAGGAATATAGCCCGTAAATGAGTCGTCTGCAGGCACATATTTCATATTCCCCTTATAAGCGCGGCGAAAAACGTACTGTCTTACAATATTCTTTGCGCAACGCCAAGAGCCTTTTATTCCGTTTTTCTTTAAACTTCTGAAAGCACGTTTAATAAGTGACAGAAAACCACCTTATTCCTGACCAAAATTTCTATATGCGGCGCAAACTTCTTTTGCATCGCCTATCATTTTAACCTTGCTTTTTTCAAGCCACATAGCCCTGTCACAAAGCCGCTCAATCTGGTCAATAGTATGCGATACTATTATTACAGTAGTGCCGCCTGCCATAAGCTCATTTATACGGTCTTCGCATTTCTGTTGGAACATAAAATCACCAACAGAAAGTATTTCATCAACAATCAATATATCGGTTTTTATAACTGTGGCAATTGCAAAAGCAATACGCGCCACCATACCTGAAGAGTAGTTTTTTATGGGCATTTCCATAAAATCTCTCAGCTCAGCAAAATCAACAATTGCATCAAAATGCTCGTCAATAAACTTCTTTTTATAGCCAAGCACCGCACCGTTAAGATAAATATTTTCTTTTGCGGTAAGCTCACCGTCAAAGCCTGCTCCAAGCTCAATAAGCGGCGCAATAAGACCGTCAATCTCAACCTTACCGGTTGTGGGCTGTAAAATACCGGAAAGTATTTTAAGCAAGGTGCTTTTTCCCGAACCGTTAGTACCAACAATACCAAAAACCTCACCCTTGGCTATTTCAAGGCTTACATTGTCAACCGCAATAAAATCTTTATAAAACAGCTGACGCTTTAAAAGCTTTATAAAGTATTCCTTGAAATTTTCAAGCTTTTCGGAGGCGATATTAAAGTGCATCGACACATTTTTTACCGAAACCGCAATATTTTTATCCATATTTTTCTCCTATATATGAAGTATAAACTTATTTTGATTTTTAAAGAAAACCCAGCAACCCAAAAACATAGAAATAACTGCTGCCGCAACACAACCTATAAAGCTTGATAAACCGGGAACGTTGTTATAAAGAGCAATGTTTCTTAAAAAGTCAATATAAATATGCAAGGGGTTAAAACATACTATTCTTTGCATATATTCAGGCAGAATATTGAAAGGATAAAAAATAGGAGTTAGATACATCCAGGCTGTAACAAGTACAGAATACAAATGTATGGTATCGCGGAAAAATACTGCCAAACAGGAAATTATAAGACCAATACCCATCGAAAAAAAGAAAAGACAGATAAGCAAAAACGGCAAAAGCAAAATAGGCCAGCCAATGGGTATGCGGTAAAATATCATAACAATAGCTACTGCTATCAAGCTAATCGCATAGTTGACAAAGGCAAATAAGGTCTTTTCAACAGGGAAAATATATTTTGGTATATACACCTTTTTAATAAGCGCCGCGCTTGACAAAACCGAAGTCATTGTTGTTGTTGTAGCTTCATTAAAAAAGTTAAACGCCGTCTGTCCCAAAATAAGATATACAGGGAATTTATAAATATCGAAACGGAAAAACTGCGAAAATACTATTGAGAGTATTACCATCATAAAAAACGGGTTTAATACACTCCAGGCAATACCGAAAACAGAGCGCCTGTATTTTATTTTAAAATCCTTTGCTGTAAGATAATAAAGTAAAAAGCTATGTTTTTTCAGCTCTTGAAACATTTTAATCAACTTGATACTCTCCTTATATACCTATATTTTCCATTATCCCATATAAAATCACGATAATTATAACATGTTTATTATAATATTGCAATACAGTACTAAACACATACCGCATTTTGTTGACAAACCAAAAAAGCAACAGTATAATTACATAAAATATATTATCTTTTTGAAAGAACGGATTTTATGAGTAACAAATTATGGGAAGGCAGAAGCAGCGGCACTATAAACACCTATGCTGATGCATTGAATTCATCAATAAGCACCGACAAAAGAATGTACCGTCAGGACATAAAGGGGTCAATGGCTCACGCTGCTATGCTCGGCGCACAAAACATAATATCTACTGCCGACGCTGATGAAATTATTGCAGGTCTTGAGGGTATTTTAGCTGATATTGAAAGCGGTGCTTTGGAAATTGACGAAAGCTGCGAAGACATCCACACATTTGTTGAAGCAACCCTTACAAAACGCATAGGTGAGGCAGGCAAAAAGCTGCATACCGCACGCAGCCGCAACGACCAAGTTGCAACTGATTTGCGCCTTTATCTTGCCGACGAAATAAAGCAGATAATAGACCTTACCGCTTCTGCAATTGAAGCTATATGTGAGCAGGCAAAAAAGCAAAAGGATACCGTTATGCCCGGATATACTCATATGCAACGCGCCCAGCCCGTAACCTTTGGCCACTATATTTTAGCCTACGCTATGATGCTTACGCGCGATATAGTCCGCTTAAAAAACGCAGAGACTCTTGCTTTGCAAAGCCCTCTTGGCTGTTGCGCTCTGGCTGGTACAACCTATGATACCGACCGTAATTTAACATCCGAGAAGCTTGGTTTTAACAGCGTCATGATAAACAGCCTTGACGGCGTTTCTGACAGGGATTTCTGTATTGAACTTTGCAGCGCTTTGTCAATTTTAATGATGCACCTTTCCCGCTTTTCTGAGGAAATTATTCTTTGGTCATCCTGGGAATTTAAGTTTATTGAACTGAACGACAGTTTTTCAACAGGCTCATCAATTATGCCCCAAAAGAAAAATCCCGATATGGCAGAGCTTGTGCGCGGCAAAACCGCACGTGTTTACGGCGACCTTATTACCCTGCTTACATTTATGAAAGGCTTGCCCCTGGCATATAACAAGGATATGCAGGAAGATAAAGACGCAGTTTTTGATGCTGTTGACACTGTAAAGCTTTGTTTAAGTGTTTTTGCACCTATGGTTGCAACAATGAGCATCAACCGTGACAATATGCGTAAAGCGGCAGCGGGCGGTTTTATAAATGCTACCGACTGCGCCGATTATCTTACAAAAAAGGGTATACCCTTCCGCACCGCCTATAAATATACAGGACAAATTGTTGCCGACTGTATAGAAAACGGCCTCACCCTTGAAAACATGCCGCTTGAGCGCTACAAATCATACAGCGAGCTTTTTGAAGAGGATATTTACAAGGCTGTTGACCTTGATGTTTGCGTAAGCAAGCGTCGTTCGCTCGGCGGTCCCTCAATAGATTCTATAAATAAACAGCTTGAATACTTAGATGAGTTTCTAAAAAATCTTTAATATAAAACCCTGCTCTTTTGAACCGTGACAATATTTTAACAAAATAATTCAAAATACAAAACCCGTCAAAGCCTGATTATAAAGGCTTTGACGGGTTTTTACTGGCGAACATAAACAATAGATATAACCGTTGCCCTCTTGAATGTCATTCATGGACTCAATCGTGCTAAAAGAGTATTCAGCAAACGGAACTTTTTTCATAAAGAACAAACTTCAAATTTTTATCACAAACCGCAAGAAAAACATCTTTCACAGAGTTAACATTATGTTGCTTTAATTGCTTGTCAAGCCAGGTCAAATCCAACCCCATGCGCTTTAGGTTGTCCTCCAGGATATGCCCATCCATGATTAACTCGGTAAACAACAGTTCCTGTTTTGGCATCAGGTTCATATCTTTGGGTGTTACGGGACGCTGATCGCTCACCGGAAGAATAGTAAGATTTCCGTTGTACTCAAAAACAGCGGTTTGGATGGTTGTAAGGTCAAAGTATCCTTGCTGCCTGCACATGACCATAAACTCGCTCAGATCCAGCTTGGCTTTTTTCAGATTTTCACGGTACAGTTTCCCATGATCCATAATGATGGTAGGCGTACCGTTAAGATATTTGCGTGTCCTTGTAAATTTATTGGAAATAACGCTCAACAGCAGAGTTATGACTCCGTAAATCACCATAGCGGTAAGCGGTTTCCACGGTTTTTCTAACTCTGTCGCCATTTCAGCCGCAATGGAACCAATGGATATTCCCGTAATGTAATCAAAAAAATCCAACTGGGCAATTTGTTTGTGTCCGATAAACTTAGCAACTAAAAATAACGCAACAAATGAACCCAGGGCGGCTAGGCAAAGCTTCAAAAAATCCATATATCAATCCTCCCTTTTATATATTGTGGCCATAATTTCAGTAAGCATACATGATTAGTCTCTTAAAAATCTAAAATGATGTTTACTGCAGTATCCATGCTGCATAGAATGGTACCGTAAAGAAGAAAGTGTAAAATATGGAATGTCATCGTCCCGTTGGGCACAGTTGTAACACCTGCGATACCAATCACAGACCCAAGCCGTTTGTTACGAATATAATACGCGCAGCGCGATAGAATCAAAATTTTCGCACGGCGTTTTGGACATAGAATCATTTGCAGATGACCCTGATTGGCATTCTCCCCAGAGGCGATATCGGTGTGGAAATGCACCCTGACACAGATCAGTTTATATGTGTAGAAGAGGGACAAGCGGAGACATCCACCCCACAAAGGAGGATGGAGCAAAAAATAAGCATTAAGCGTATTGATGACTGACGAAAGAAATACCTGTGTGTCCTCCAACCTCCCTCCGGCATAGTATAGTCTGGGGACCTATGATACAACGGGACTCAGAAAGTAATGACATTATGGGAATTACTAATTCCAACAAAGAACTGAGCACGTCACGCATTGACTGCGGCGGTTCTTTTCAAGTAAAATTATCTTTAACGGCAGCGCCCGATATTGTGACAAACCCTACCGATATTGTGCTGATCCTCGACCGCTCGGGGAGCATGGCAGGAAGTGCGCTGGCGAATCTAAAAAACGGTGCCAAGGCTTTTATTGACATTATCGATGAAGCTACTGACGGTACGCAGGACGGGCAAATCGATTTCGGAAGCCGAATCGCCATCGTCAGCTTTGCAAATACGGCGACTCAGGACACGCAGTTAATCACTTCGGTCTCCGATCTAAAGGCGGCAGTAGACGATTTGACCGCTGGCGGCAGCACAAACCATGCGGATGCCTTTACCAAAGCCTCCGAACTGCTGGCAGCGCCATCCACCAACGCCCGTGTGATGGTGATGTTTACCGATGGACAAACTACCGCAGGTACCGATCCCAGCCCTATTGCCGCGGCAGCCAGAGCTGCAGGTGTGGTCATCTATGCCATCGGACTGTCCGGAAACAGCGGCGTGGATGTTACTGCTCTGGAGGATTGGACATCCAAGCCCGCATCCGCCTATGTGGCCATCACACCGGACGACGAAGAATTGGAGGATCTTTTTAAGGACTTAGCCAAAAACATCGTAAACCACGGCGCAACCAATGTTGTAGTCGCCGATACGGTATCCCCTTGCTTCCGTATCACCTCTGTTTCCATGCCAACCAAGGGCACAGCCAGCCTGCCGGATGAGAACACAGTGCAGTGGCAAATTGACGAGTTGGGTGTGACCCAGAGTGAGGGCGCGGTGCTGGAATTTGCTGTGCAGCATATCGGCCCGTGTTCCGGCACCATCGAGGTAAATGAATCTGTTTCATACGATGACGAAGAAAGAAATGTAGTAAGCTTCCCCTCTCCCGAATTAAAGGTGGATTGCGATATCATCGTCATGCCGGAAATCTGTCCGGAACCTATTGACCTTACGGTTAACGGCTGCGAGGATTCGCTAGAATTTGACGCCGGTGAACTTGGCCTTGAATCAATTGGCCGCATCGTCCAATTAAGCGTCACTCTGCAAAATGTCTGCCCCAACAGAAGGGTAGCATTGGCCGCCATCCTTACCGAAGTGGATGACCGTGGCTGCGAATACAAGCGTGGCATGAAGACCGTATTGATCCCGGCTCACACAAATGCAACCTGTCGGGATGTTACCGTACGGTGTATTAATTTTGTTCTCCCTGAAAGCCTGGACGTTTCTAACTCAGTAAGCTCAATCTGTAACACCCGAAGTTTTAAGGCGCGTTTTATTGCCAATTATATTGACAACGACTTTGAGTGCTGCAATACGGTGTTGTAACTATCGCAGCACCGCCGGATGCCGTTTTTCGGCATCCGAATACATAGAAAACTTGAGTAGAGTATCACATCTGAATTAACAATTTGTAAGAGATTTGAAAAGTTCTCCTTAAAATCCAAAGTTACACATTACGCGCCGGGTGAGACTATGGGCGTTGTTATCATATGCCGCAATCCGAAAGTATAAGTTTTTCTATCTGTTGCCGGCCATCGTACCGAATTTTTCTTTCGCGAAAATGAGTAGCAAAATCGTCAGACGGTAAAAAGAATATCTACCCCGGGGTCAAAACACCCACCTAGACCCCCGCGCCGGGACAGACCGATCCTGCTTTTGCTCCGACCGACAAGGAAGGCAGCCATTCTAATATATTCTGCGGTAAAACAAAATTAAAGGGACATAGCCAGCCAACTGCAATGCATGCAGCTGAACTATATCCCTTTAAAGCAAAAGAAAAAGTCCTGAAATTATTATATTTCAGAACTTTTGGTGGAGATAAGCGGGATCGAACCGCTGACCTCTTGAATGCCATTCGATTAACGACCCGTTTAACCACACTATTTCACACAATTTAACCGTGAAATAAACGTGAAATAAAGCAATATATTATGCTTTTATTTTCTCAATACCGCCCTTGTATTTTTGCCGCAAATACCGTCAACTGTTAAACCATTATCCTGCTGAAAATGTGAAATCTGCTTTGCTGT
>CAKSST010000028.1 GCA_934489895.1 uncultured Eubacteriales bacterium
TTACCTCGTTAGGAATTGTCAATATTCTTGGTAATTTTCCTTTAAGTGTTCCTGCGTTACCTACACCATTATCACTTATGGAATAAGGCATATTTGCTGATGTGGTACTTAAACCACGGTATTCGGGTTTTAAAAACACTGTTCCGTCTGTAGTAATACCGAAATATGAGTTATAATTTTGTATCTTTTCGTCAAGCACTCTGCCTTGCTTTGCAGACAATGCTTTGTCGGTATCAAATGATGTAAGGTTGTCAACTATCTCAACAGAGCCACTACCATCTTGTAAAAGCCAAGTATATACACCATCTACGGCAGCCGTGCATTTATACAAATCACCGTTTGTTGTGTCCATATACAGACCGCCAACCGCACTTTCTGTTGCTGTTGTGGGTGCGCCCTCACCTGTGATACAAGCAAGTTGCTGTGTAACATTTATATCTGATGCTAAAAATACAGCATTTCCATTTATATATGGCATTTTTATACCCCCTTATTTCCAAAAACCTTTTAATTCTACGCTAACAGTAGCCGTGCTTTCTTCTGTAAAAGGTGCATCAGGATTGTGAACACAAACCTGTACGCCCTCTATATCTAAAAGATGTTGATATTTTATATTAAGAGGAAGGTCAGCAGAGCCGTTGCCCGAACACAAAGTTGCTAAAACAATTGGTTTGTCGATAAAACTTATAGGATATGGTGTTTTTGCTTTAATAATACTTGCGGTGTCAGTAGTGTGTGTTGCTTTAAGCGTAGCCCAACACGCCGCCTTGCCACTATTCCATAATTCATAATACCAAGTTGCACTTGTAGTCAGCAATTCATCAGAATTGTTGTTGTAATAATTAACCGTTTTTGTGCCTTGCTCAACAATGTAATCTGCTATAGCGTTTATTTTTTGTGTCGTTGTATCATCCGTAATTAAATAAAAGCAATTATCAATTGTTTCTGTCAGTGCCTCATACTCTGCTTTTGTACCTACCCAAAAAGTGAATTTATCGCCGTTATTTAATTCTTTAAGGCTCTCGATAAAACCGCCTTCTTCAATTTCTTGTCTTACGGCACTCGCATTATCTGCCGCTGCATTTGCTTCTTCTGCGGCACTTTGCGCACTTTCCGCAGCCTTATTTGCATTATTTGTTGCATTAATTGCCGCTGTAATAGTTTCAGATGAAAGCAAATTTGATACACCTACATACACCGTTTTGCCGTTAACGTATCTAACATACAGCTTGCCCGAATCGTCAACCGCTGCCGACTCGATCATATATCCCTTGGCTTCGTTCAAAATGCCGCCCAATTCTGATTTAAACTTATCATGCTGTAAACTGCTGCGGGATACATGGCTGAATTGAATAAACGCCGTTTCAGAGCAATATATCATTTCCTCGGCGCTGTTCTCGTCAATTCGTGTTGCCACCACCGTCAGCTGACAGGTACCGCCGATTGACGATACATCATACGGAATGGGATAAATCAAATGATATTCTTCTGTGCTGTCTGCGGATAATAACGGCTCTATCGTTTCCGATACGTGATAACCGCCCTCGCCGTCAACCGCATCAACTCGATACAATACGGTTTTGCTCTCACCGATTCCGTTTATCAATGTGTACAACTCATTCGGTATGACAAAAATTGCTTGTGTCGCGTTATGTTCAAACTGAACACCGCCCGCTTGCACCGTCTGCGGTGATATACTGTTGGCAGACAATTCAAATTTTAATTTTCTTACTGACATTTTTTCTCCTTTCAAATGCAAGAGGACCGCATTAATTCAATGCAGTCCTCTGTTTTTAGGTTATTTAGTTTTGATATTATGATATCATTTCATATAGGTCAGCTCCTTTATTTTGAACGTCTGATATAATATTCAATTACATCACCGCCGTTGCGCTCATATATAAACGCTTTTTTATATTCAGATGATAAAATATCATAATCAGACATTGAAGCCTTGGCTTTAGCATTTGCGTATGAATATAAATTCCCAATAACTTCTACACATTGTTCATTTGTTAACTTTTCATAATCTTTATCGTTAACAAAATCGTGTATGTAGTCAAATGAGTATTCACCCTTTGCCGTTGCGTATGCAACCCATTCTTCAGCTGTAAGATTTTTTGTTTCTTTATTTACTGTAAAATATTTATCCGCTTGTTTCGGGAACACAGCCCCGCCCGTTTCTTTTGCAAGCCTCAAAAGTTCATTATCAACCTCATTATAATCTATATCAGAATAATAACCGGGTGAAATAAAATTTTCCATGATACGTTCAACGATATTTCCGCGGCTTTCTGTTCTTCCCCAAGCATCAATTTTCGGTGCCTGTGTATAAGAAAGACCGGGTATTTTTGATTTGAAATTATTAATAAGGTTTTGTGTTGTACGTCCAAAAGGTAAGTTCTTATCATAATACCAAGTGCGCTGTGTGCTATCTGTCGTTCTTGATATTGCACCCAAAGCAGACGGCACATATTGCATCAAATAGGTTGTTCCTATTTTCGCAACTACCGAACCTACTGTTTGGCTCTCATCCTCATACTTAACAGCCGATATAACGCCCTGTATTCCCGACAACATTGACAGATTGGTAATAGGCTCCAAAGCGTTCCACATAGATGCGGTTATATCTTTAAGAGCAATGTTACCGTCCTTTTCAAGTTCTTGGGCAATCTCAACACCAATAAAGAACGGTATTGCAGACGGTGCCGCCCAATCTATTGAATATGATTTACCGAATATAACGAGCGAATATTCCTGCTCGCCGTTAAGCTGCTTGAATTTGTCCTCTTCATCATTACCAAAGCCACCAACAGCCCATCCTGCAGATGCCAAAAGCCAACCCAACGCCATAAGGCCCGTACCCGTAAGCGCTGCAGCCCAACCGTCAATATATTCCGTAACTGTTATTTCTCCGCTTCTTACCTTTTTCAAGCCTACAGTTATACGCTCAATAACACCTAACGGGCTGTATTCAATGCCGCGCTTTACGATATTTATCGGCGTGCGCTTAAACGGTAAAACACCCTCAGTTGCTAATCTCAATGCCTTATAAGTATATTCCACACCTATTCGTCCTTGATATTTGCGTGGCGTTCTAAACTTTAATATGTCGGCCAATATAGATGCATCCTGGAATGTTGCTTTCTTTGCTTCTTTAACCGCATAAGCACGTGCTTCTTTAAGCGTTTTGCTATCCACCGCTTTTAAATCGGCTTTGCGAGCCTGTAAAAAGCCTGCAAACGCCCTTTTGTAATGGACCGATTTAAACCACATATCCTCAACTTCAAGCCAATTGCTATTGCTCTTGATTAATTTTTCAAGCCAATCTGTTTCAAAAGTCTTGCGCATTGAATCTATTTGGCCTTTGTCGTCAAGCATACCCGAATCTTGAAGCATAGATTTTGCCTCACGTGTTTTAATATCCTTTTTGGCAAACTCAAGATATTCTTTTTTAATATGGAATGATTTTGTGCGCTGATTAACGTCCTTAACCAACATGTGTTCCATACCTGTTGCAATAGCATCCTTTATTCTAACCGCAGGCACAAAAACACCGTTGCTTATCAAATTGCGCAAGTGTGTGCGAGGATTAGCAAGCATAGCAAAATATCGCCAAGCATTAAGCTTATCAAGGAATGTTGACGGTACCTGCGCAGCAGTATCTTGCAAAATATTCTGATAAACAATCTCAGCATCATCAAGATTTTTTGTATCGACAAGCTGTTGTGCAAGCAATGGGTCAAGTTCAACCTTGGGTATATCTTTTTTATTAGAGTACTTATCTTGTAAAGAACGGTTAATAGATTTAATATTGCGCTGTGCTATTATCAATCGTCCAAGCCCCGACATTCGTTTCAACAATTTGGCAGCTTGAACGACCTGACCGCCACGTGTAAACATATCAGCAAGCTCTGCGCCAATTTCTACCACACGTAGCTTATCTTTATTTTTTTGGGCTTCAAGCAGCAATTTTTCACCGATTGCAATATCACGCTTGCCTATCAAGCCATTACTGTTTACGGCACCTTGCCAATCCATTTCAGCAGTGCCGCGTTTAACTGCCTCGTTTGCCTTATCCATTGCCGATTTATCTGATATCGGCTCATAGGACATAATATCACCAAGCAATATTTCTTGTTCTATTCCCTCAATCATTTCAGCATCAAGTTTACCCGTTTCAAGAATGGTACGAACAAACCGCTTTGTGACCTTATTTTCTGCAACCTTTTGCGGAACGTAAATAGGTGTTGCGGCATTTTCACCCTCAGGAATAACGCCGTAACGCTCGTTTGCTTCGGCATAAAGTGTATTCATTTGCTCCGTAAACGTGTCCGCATCAATCTCACCGTTATCCCTTTGCTGTATCAACCGCTGCATTTCACTTGGAATGTCACGGTGTTGGGTTTGTGATATGTTTTCTATATCACCAGCTGATAATTTTTGCTTGATTTTTTTTTCTGATTCGTCTATAATATTTTTAGAAGATACTTCAAGGTTCGCTTCGGGCGTAAGTTCAGGGTCTTTGACATTGAACTCTTGAATATCTTCTATTTTTTTTGAAATAAACATACTCTTTATATGAAGAGTGCTCTTTTGAGAGTCCGGGGCAGCAAGAGCTATAAAATAAGTGCCGTTTATCTTTTTACTAATCAATAAAACTTTTGATGGCTCATTATTTTTATCCCTATATTGACTATCAAAAACCTTTTTACCACTACTATCTATCGCGTGTATAACAGAATCAGCATTTGTTAAAATATATTGCGCTCTTGACCAATCCAAATCATTCTTCATAGAACGGTCATGTTTTCCATTCTTACCATGCCGTTTGTCTATATGATGTACACTTTCACCATTAATTGAAATTTGATATTTTGAAATATCAAATCCCAAAATATCAGTTATCTTTCTTAATGCATTATCATTAAAATTATTTTTTAAGTCATAATGCATATATTCAAGTCTTTTTTTGTTTGTTTCTTTTCTTGCATCATTGATAAAAGAAATAAAATCTGCGTCAGAACTATTCAAATATTCAACAATAACCGACTGCATATCATATGGATATTCGTTAATATCGTGAGAAAATTTTATTGCAGACATCCTATTATTAGAAACACCGCCTATTTGGTCGGTGTTTTCTTTTGCATCATTAAGCATTTCAGCAAACTTGTTTTCAAGCTTAACAAGTTCAAGTGTAATCTGCTTATTGCCCGCAATTTTTTCCTTAAGGTATGTAATAAAATCAAGAATAAACTGAATAAATTTAGGACGCTCTTTTTTATCAAGACTATCCATAAGCCTATTAAGCGCATTTTGGTTATTGCTGAACAGAACATCACCGCAAAAGTCTGCATACATTTCCTGTTGTGCTTCAGCAATTCCAACCGGCGCAACAGATTTACGGCTTTCCATAACCATATCACGATAAATGCCCTCAAGTTTACCGACCGATTTTATATTCTCACCCGTTATAGTTTGCAACCATTGCAAATACACGCTTGACGCTCTGATAGCATTTACAAAATCTTGGTACAGTTCACTTGTTTCACCAAAATGTGTCAGCTCATGCTTAAACAAAAACTGTACAGGCTTTTTGCAGTTAAAATCAATCGTAATGGTACGGCTCTTAAAATCTATGTCCGCATTGGCTCGTATCGGTCTGTTCATTTTGTCCAGTACCTTATTGCCCTGCGCATCCTTAACATAGACGTTATCAAACAGCACTTTCCAACCCAATTTTTTACCGATACTTTTTATGGTCTTTTGGTCCTCAGTCAATACCGGGTTACCGTACATTTCACCAAGTGCACGCTGTAACGGCGTTGCGTCTTTCGGTGACGATGCAGATGGCTCGGTAAACGCCGAATCGGTTTCGGCAACAAAAAAAGCACCGTCATTAAACGCTGCTTCACTGTCTTTATTTATTCCGTTGTCAACAATAATAACTTGCTCAGGGTAAAGTGCAATATAAGACTGACCGTCACCCTCAATAAAGTTATCATACACTATACCGTCATAGCCTTTTTGAGAAAGAATATTCCTTAACTCTATGGCCGCAGGTGAGTTATATCCTTGTCCGCTTCGCATTTGAAGGTTATGAATTTGTGTTGATTCTTCCAAACTTAAAACACCATCACCAAACAATTTTAAAGCAGCTGCATTTGGGTGCCAATTCATAATATCAGTATCAACACGTATAGGATTTTTAATGTTCAAATAAGCTCTTATAATTCTTCCTTGAACATTCTTTTTTCTACCCCTTGTAATTGCCTGTTCTTCGGTACCAAAATGGAAACCTATATCTCCCTCGCCAAAGGTTTCAAACTCCATATTGTCAGTAAAATGTGAAACCAATTTAGGACTGCCATCATCATTAACAATGGCTGTTCCGTTTAATTTGCCGCTTTCTTCAGCGGTAAGCGCTCTTATTTGTCCTCGATTATTTTTACTATTTGATAAAATTTCAAATGTTCCTGCGGCATTCCCGATTCCTTGACTATTTGAGTAAACTCTGCCATCTGCGCCTTGTACCGCTCCAGATGTTTCTTCTCCAACCGAAACTCCTCGCCCAAGCCGTTCACTACTGTCACCATTTTGTTCTGGTCCTGCATAATTCTCGCCTCCACTTTCTATTGTGCTATAACCGTTTTGATTTGTCAATCCATTTTCTTGCAAAAGTGTTTCTTCGGTATTAACAGTATCATTCTCAACAGGCTCTGCATTAACCGCAGACAAATTTTTACCCATAGCAATTGCCGCAAGCAGTTCAAGGTCAGCGTTAAGCTCGTTCAAAGTGTGAACAGCAGCAGTTGCCATTATATTATTTTTGTCAATATTTTTGGAATTTTCAACCGCTGCACCCGGCACGGTTTCGGTCACATTGCTCTGTACATCATCATTTTCGGTCTGCAGCGCCTTAATTTCGGCATTAATTTTTTGGTTTACGCTCGTCCATACCTTACCGACCTGTTTTGCATCATTTTCGTTAACATTATTTGTGTCTACCTGATACTTATTGGCAAGATCTGCAAGTGTGGTAGTATTTTTGCTGCCGATAATATTATATCCTATTGCTTTTGTTGTCTTATTTTGCACACCATTATATATTGCTGATGTTGTACCGCCTATGGCAACACCCGATAACAAACCGCCAAGACCGGCAAGGGCAACTTGACCACCCATTGCAAGTATTGCTTTTGAGCGGGCAGTTTGCTCATCATAGCCCTGCGCCATAAGTTCTTTAACTTTCTGCTCATAGTCAGATTTATCACCCATAACAACTGCATCAACGGCAAAGTTTGCAATCTGCGCAAGTGTTTCTTCGCCCGCTTCTGAAAAGCCCTGCTGCATAAGTGATTTAACAATGCTGTTTTTAATGCCTGTTTTATTGGTTAATATTGACGTCCAACTATCTAAGGCAATTTTTTCTGTAAGTATTTCGGTTGCTGCAGAAGCCGCACCCGTAATCAAAGCTTGTGTATAGTTGCCGCCTTTTTCCAATGTATCAACAGCGGTATTGCCGCCCGCCTGGGCACCCATCGTACCTAAGGACAGAGCCGAAACGGCTTTTGTAGATAATCCCGCCGCCGTTCCTACACCCATTGTCAAGCCTGTAACAGCAAGCCAATTTAAAATACTTAATCCCGTTTGAGCAAGAAAATCAACAGCCTCATTCTCAATATCCTCAGACATTGCCTGCTTTATTGCGCGGCTTGTATTAGTTAAAAAGTATTCATTACCTAAAGAGTTTGTGGGCACATCACTACCGCTCAATTCCTTTATAGCATTTGATACGGTACCCAAAACAGCAGACGGTATCCCGGCAATATCAATTACTACCGAAGATAATGCTATTGCCGTTTTTTCTAAGCCGTTTGCATTATGATAATTGGTTTTAACATTTTGCAGTAATTCAGCATTTTTCTCTGCTTGGTCCCGATCTTTAATATAATCGATAATATTAAGTGATTCTTCTTTGGAATAACCAAGTTTTTGAAGCTTAGTAAGAGCTGCCGTATTAGTTTTAAGCGGCGCACCTCTCCTTGTAGACACACTATATTCTTTTGCCGATTCAATTACATCCTCATCAAGTTTTGAAACAATGTTTTGGTATTTAATGTTACCGACTGCATTTTTCCAATATTGATACTCTTGTGAACTGCCTGCGGTTTTGGGATGAGCTTGTAACTGCTCCTGTGCATATTCAGCAGAAAACAAACTTGAAATTTCTTCTCGTTTTTTTAGTTTTTCTTCCAAAGCGCTCTTAACGTCATTTATCGAGCCGTAACCTGCGCTTCTTAAATACGAATTTAATTCAGCCTGTTTTTCTTTACGTTCCGCAAAAGCTTTATTTGATGCAGCACCTTTTTTCGTAAGAATGTTTGTTTCGGCGTTCTTTTGGGTTTGCATGGTATTTGCTTTATCTAAAATAGTATACAGATTATCGATTTCTGCCTGCATCTTCTTAAAATCATCAGGTGTCAGAGACTGATAATACTCTGCTTTTTTAAGCCGAACAAGATCCTTGATATTAGCTTTACCGTCACCGTTAACATCGGCGGCTTGTTTTGCTGCATTCGCTCTCGCAGTCTCTCTTGCCGCAATATCAGCCTTTGTTTTTTCGTTTAACTCGCCGCCTATTTTTATTTTAATGTTATCGGTAGTTTTTAACTTTATTTTAATTTCGGGCATTTTTTCACCTCATATTTAAAGCAGTTTTGATAATTGGGGGTCGTTTTTAACTTGCTCCGTCACATCGATATATTTGTTATCCGTTCCGCTCCACAGCCAAAATCTATCTGTTAACGCCACATCGCCATAAGTCTTTTTTGCCTGCACCATTTCTCGTGCCGTGACTTTTCCATCACCATCTATATCGGCTGTTGCTTTAGTTCTCCAAATATTTTGGCCTGTGTACTCATCAATAGCGCCTGTTGATATCACTTTGCCGTAACCCTTTATGCCTTTTGGTTGATATCCATTTGAAAAGAATCCATATTCTTCCGCCTCATATGGATACTTTGCCTTGTTATTCTCATACGTATAAGGATTATATCCATCACCAAACGTATATTTCTTACCATCAGAGCCAATGAATACTCTTGAAAAATTTTCATTTTGAACGCCTGTATATTTATAAGTGATATTAGCCTTCTCGGCCGCCTCAATCTTTGCCTTTTTCGCTGCAGCCGCCGCTTCGGTCTGTGCAATTCGCAGTTCATTTTCCGCTTGTACCTGCTGATTATACAATTCGGTTGCATTTGCAGCCGCATTGTTTTCAGCCGCCTCATGTGCAGAAATAGCGAATTGTGCCTTGTTTGCCTCGGCGTTGGAAAGATTGGTTTGTTTTTGTGCGGTATAATCTGCAATACGCGCCGCCAATTCAGATTTCAAAGTATCAACCGCCTTTTGCTCGCTTATGGAAAGATTAGTACGAGCATTACCGTGTGACAATTGTATTGCAGTCTGTTGTGTACGGTTCAGTCCCGAATCGGTAAGCCCCAAATTAGCCATACGCTCAGCAACATTGCGCTCATTTATCTTTTTTTGCACTTCATTGACATCATATAGCTCCTCATAGTCCTGTTTGGTTTCACCGATTTTTGTATCATACTGCCCGGTTGTAAAATTAATCGCATCATCAACAATTTTATTTTGCTCTGATACCTGCTTGTCTATGGCAGAGTTATAATTAATTATTTTACTTTCTGCATTGGCATTATTCTTTGCCAACAGTTCTTTATAATAATCATCATAGGTTTTACTCATTACATCACGCTCCCCAAAGGTTTATAATTGATTGACATGCCGTCCAAACTGAAAACCCCGTTACATTCCATCTTTACCCTAAAATGCGAAATATGGGGTAATTGCGGCAATATTCGCAAGGTTTCTGTATCACTGTTTTTAGTACGTTTTAATAATTTTGAATCAATACCGTTATTTTTATCTACGTTAAACGATACAGATACCGGCGCCGTACAATCGCCCAGACTTATATATACCTGGTTTATGCTTTTCTTTCGGTCAGGTCTGCCAAAATCAAAGTTTTTAGTTTGCAGCATACAGTTTATAGGCTTTTCTGTTTTGGTTACGGTTTCACCTAAGCTGTGTTCTCTGCCTATTGAAATAGACACATTACCTCTTGTGCAATCCAAAAGGATATCTTCGTAAATATTTTCATCAAAACGGTATATTGCAGTGTATGAATACTTAAAGGCATCATCCTCTTTAAAACTCGTTACCGTTGCAAACAGAGTTTGTCCGCAAGTAGATATCATGTCCATTCTGCAGGGCATCTCCCATATATACCAGGCAAGACGTTTAACCGCATTATCATATCCGCCGTATGAAGCCATATAAGATAATCCGTTGTTGCCGTAATCAAGCACAAACATTTTATTGCCTACAGATAAATAATAATGCTCGTCACAGTCCGCGGCAAAAGCTGTTTTAAGCTCTCCTGCGCCCACCTCGCGCAGCTTACGGCCCAATAAAGCAGATATTTCAACGACATTGCGCTCACTGTATTGGTTATTTGTTGCCAATGTATAAACCCTGCCTGCGGATGTAGTCCAAACAAGCCTGTTTTGGCATAGCGCTACGGTATCGGGGCAATCGCACCCTATCTCTGAATGTATCTGTATAACCGGGAACATTGCAGAGTTTGCCGCCAGATCTATAACATTTTGGTTTATAACATCCTCTGCCGTTGTACTGTTACCCGGAACATAATAGGTGTAATAAATTTCGCGCTCTTTAAAAATAACGAGCAT
>CAKSST010000029.1 GCA_934489895.1 uncultured Eubacteriales bacterium
TATATAGCAAAGCCTTATGAGCAAATGCAGTATCCCGGTCAAAGAGTGCAGATAGATGTAAAATTCGTACCGGCCGCCTGCGTTGTTAGCGCTTCCGAGAGCGAGAAATACTACCAATACACTGCAATTGATGAGTATTCTCGGTATCGGTATTTAGAAGCATTTCGAGAGAACAGCACATACAGTTCTGCCCAGTTTGCACGACATGTCGTCGAACATTTTGCAAACAAGGGTATCCAGGTGGAGTGCATCCAAACGGACAGGTGTACAACACAAGTTGATTCGTCCGTATACGCCGCGTCACAATGGCAAGGTAGAGCGCAGCCACCGTAAAGACAACGAATACTTTTACGCAACGCATAAGTTCTATTCTTTTGAGGACTTCAGAAAGCAATTAGCTGTCCACAGCAAAAAATACAATGATTTCCCTATGCGTCCGCTCGGTTGGAAGTCACCGAATGAGTACCTAAACCTCTTCTTATCCACCGGCGAAGTTTTTTAATCCTTTTTTGTAACACATCATTGACAATGCGATACTGTTCTCAATCACACAGGGCTATATGAATACCAGCACGGCAAAATGCTGATGCACTTGAGATTTACCTTTGAATCATTGAACACATTAAACAGTCCCGGAGAATATATGCGGTACTATCGCCAACTGAGGGGACTTACCACAAGGCAACTTGCGGAGAAGTTAAAAATTGTACCGGCAACAGTTCTTGCCTATGAACAGGGGCGTTTTCCGATACCGTATGAAATTTCCGTAGTTGCTTCTCAAATACTGCAAATATCCGAGTCTGTGCTGTTTGATGATTTCTGCGTTTTCTTAGGTGCGCCATATACAGAAATACTACATACGGTCAGAAAGCATCATGGACTTACCCAAGTTGATTTTGCCGAAAGTCCGGTATTTCTCCGAGTATCTACATGAAATGGGAGTCGGGTAGCCGCAGACCGTCAAGAAAAAAGTATCAGCAATTAAAAGCTATTTATCCCGAAATATAACATTGAGCGTACTCACCCGAAACGGTGGGTACGCTCATTTTTATCCGCACATTCGATTTTCGTGATTACTTACATTACAATAATTGCAGGAATCGAGAGTAGGACCGGTGATGAAGCAAAAATACTATCTTGCACTAAGCGCTCAAGAACATCGGCTTATGATTGAGAGCCTGAACCAATTAAGAAACAAGCTTATTGCTGACGGCAAGTACACCGATGCGGTGGATGAAGTTCTACTGAAAATCATTGGTGCAAAACAAAAGAAATTCAAAGTAATATACAAGGAGGCGTGATTATGGAGAAGTACATTTTTGACGAAAGAAACGGTCTTTGATACGAACTTCAAGGTGACTACTATCTACCGTGTTTAAAACTGCCCGAAGGAGAACAACAGCCTGTCGGCTTATGGGGACAACGACATTTGCGGTATATCAAGCAAAATCGCAAGGTCTTTTATCTCAATCTGCTGACAAGCGGTAAACTGAACGGTTACCTCTCATATCTTGACAAACAGGCAGAAGATATGTTTTCTCGTCTCGTAAAGCAAATGGCAGAGCGTGAGGGTGTTACCGAGAAACTCAAAGCGGGAAATCAAATGGAATGGGTTGGTCGGATGAACAATATCCGCAGCAGAGCAAAGGAAGTCATAAATAATAAATTGATTTTTTCATAAAAGATTAACGGTGCTGTAAACATCAAAAGGATTTACAGCACCGTTATTTTGCGTACTCATTAAAAGTTTATATTCAATAGGCGTAAGGTGCAACTCTTCATCGTCTAAATAGGCGCATCCTGCGGCATAATCTATGCGAAGCTCCCCGTTTGTGAAAACAGACGCTTCGGCGGCGGTCTCGTTCTGTATCATATTAAGCCGCCTTTGCGTTACCCTGAGCCTTGCCAATAATTCTTCCACCGAAAACGGTTTGGTCAGATAATCGTCTGCACCCGCGTCGAGTGCGTCAATTTTATCGGTATCTTCGCTTCGTGCGCTTATAACGATAATAGGCATATTCGACCAAGTGCGGATTTTTTTGATAACATCAACACCGTCAATATCGGGAAGTCCTAAATCTAAGAGAACAATATCGGGATTGTGCGATGACGCTTCCAAAATGGCGGTGGAACCGTTAGGTGCGGTTAAGTATCTGTAATCGTGCGCTTTAAGGTTCATATTTTAAGAGAGTGAAATTAAAAAAATTTTTTCTTTTTGAAGTAGATGATTTCTCCTATTGCGATAACAAGAGAAACAATAATCACCGACAGATAACCGTACCGCCATTTAAGCTCAGGCATATAGGCAAAGTTCATACCGTACCATCCCGTGATTAGTGTAAGCGGCAGGAAAAAGGTAGTGACGATTGTGAGAATCCCTATAATCTTATTTTGCCGTGCGTCCTGCTTTGACTGATAAAGCTCACGAAGCTGAAGCATATTTTCGCGGAGCAGCTGCACATGATTTTGCAGTCGCTCGGCACGGTGGGTAAATTTATCCCAGTCCTGCGTATCGTCTGCCAATAAAGAACACACACGGGATTGAAACAGCTCTCCGATATCCGTCAATTGTTCATAGTAAGCATTTAATTCGGACAGCTTTTGCCTGTGTTTTGTGAGCAAAGGGAAAAAGTCTGCCGAACCGCCGGAGCTGATATTTTCTTCCATTTTCTCTGTTTCTGACTCTATGTGAGAAAGATAGAGAACGTCATCCTCTATCATTTGCTCCATAAACTGCAAAAGAAGCTGAGCCGGACTGTTAAGCTCCTGAAGCATACCTATCCGTTTGTCTACCCATAATTTCAAATCGCCTACATCTTCGACAAACAAGAGCGACTGTCCCGTCAAATAAAAACCGAAAGAAAGCTGCGGTGAATGCTGTTCGCTTTTTTGAGGCAGGCGTAAAGTTCCGATGATGCAGTTTTTGAAAACCTCTGCCTTACAATAACGAATTGATCTGAGGCAGTGAAGAAGTTCTTTATAATACGGCAGTTGTTCTTTACATTCGTGAAATTCCGCCGTGCTCATAACCGTAAAAAACGGCTTTTTATCGCCGCAGTTTTGGGCGGCTTGCAGACTCCCATCTTTTGAATCAATAAAATATTTCATCATAGCTCCTCCTTTCTGCTTTTTATTATATCATAAATCTAAAGGCGTCAGCCTTTGAAACGGCAAAGCCGTTGCCGCACCGCAGTGCGACAGATTTAATGATTCAATGTTTTTAAACGAAAACGCAAGTTTTCAAATGCCTGCGGCATTTCGGCGGCGTACCACCGCCGTCGGTTTAAAGTTATTATATCATAAATCTAAAGGCGACAGCCTTTAAAACGGCAAAGCCGTTGTCGCACCGCAGTGCGACAATGTTTTTTGATTCAATGTTTTTAAACGAAAATGCAAGTTTTCAAATGCCTGTGGCATTTCGGCGGCGTTCCACCGCCGTCGGTTTAAAGTTATTATATCACAATATGAAAGTATTTTCTACCTTACATATTCCGCATTGTTCGCCGCTTGATTTGATATAAGCAAATCAGAAAAGCTATAGACAAAGGCATTGATTGAAGCCTTTTTCCATATCACAGCGGTCTGAACTTCAGAAGGATTCAGCGGTTCGATAGTACACCCTGCTTTCTCACTGAAAATACTGTTTTGCTTTGCAGAAAGGATAAGACAGTGGTAGGTATCGTCATTTGCAAAAGCATTATTTTCTATAAAGCCAAAGTCAATGCGATTTTTGTTTAGCTTATCATATATATCCTCTGTATTTCCAAACAGGAAATGGAGCTGACAATTCTGATTTGCTTTTGAAAACTTTTCAAACAGCGGCATCAGCGAATCCAATATCATAGGATTATCAAACGCAAGATAAAGACTGTTTTTTGCAATTTCAGCGTCAATTAAGCGGCGGTTATTTTCTAAAAATGCGTCAAGCTTTTTCATTATAAAGTAACCGAACACAATGATGGCCGCCACTGCGCACACTAACAATAATTCTTTCATACTTCCAGTCTTCTTTCGGAATTTATATGTGAAAATACTTTTGTATGTTTTTGGTGTCGCCCAGCACTAAAATTGTGTCGCCCGGTATAAAGCTTGTTTCGGGCGCAAAATTCAGATTAATTTTACCGTCGCGTTTAATCGCCATAATATTGATACCGTGCTTTTTACGCACATCTGCTTCAATAACTGTCTTTCCTATACATTTTTCGGGTACGGCAATTTCAAAAATCGCATGATCGCTGTCAAGCTCTATGTAATCGAGAATATCTTGAAACAGTTATCAAAACCGCCAAGGAATACACCGCCGGTATATTCCGCCGTCTGCGTGAGCACGAATACGATTCCAAACTGATGAAGCTCTATGTGGTTGGCGGCGGTGGTGCCTGATTCGCAACTTTGCCGACTATGACCATAACCGAACAGTAATCAACGAAGATATTTGTGCCACCGCCAAAGGCTATGAATATATGGCGCTTGTTACCCTTAACAGAAAAGGTGGTGCGGTATGAGCATTAAGAATGTAAAAGTCCGCTTTAATCTGAGTAAAGAAAATGACCGCAAGGCTTACGAGTATCTGCAAAACGCAGAGGTTTCATACAGCAAGGCGGTCATTTCTGCTATCTGCGGATATGTGGAGCTGTCCAAAACTAAAGCAGATGAAGAATCTTTCCTCGAAAGGGTTATCTCAACAATACGAGCGGAAACGGCAAAAACAAATCCTCTTGGCGGTTTATTACAACTTGTGCAACAGCCTGTTGCACAAACACCCGCCGAAAAGTAAAACAACGCCGAAAGCGAAGAAGCAATGCTCGATTTTCTCGACAGCTTCTGAGGGTACACTTATCCCTGCTTTTGACGGTGCTGTGATGGCAATTATGAAAAGAATTGTCTCCACTAACCGCATTGGTTCCACTATTCTGTAATACTGACGGCACTCACATAAAAGGTGATGCCAATGTCGCAGAAAAACGGAACTAACAGAACGGTTTGCACAAACAAGGTCGCTCCCTCACGGTGCAATCCACTGAGAACAGATGAATATCACCTACGGTATGTGTCTTACACCGTAGCAAGCAGGGACTTTGTGTGCCAAAGTCCCAATCAAAAGCCGCAGTTTTTCTTGCGGCTTTGCTCTTTGGGGGCTTACCGCCCCCAATCCCCCGGAAAGGAGAGATATGTATGGGGAAAGATACGCGAATTGCCGTGCGTGTCACAGCGAAAGAAAAAGAAATAATTCAGTCAAAAGCCCGAAAATGCGGGCTTTCAACAACTGAATATGTAAAGCAAAGAGCGTTAGGTTACGAGCCGAGAGGTATTCCGCCCGACGCTCTTTTTCTTTGCCTTGAAAAGCTCGGTGAGCTTGCAGACAAAGCGAGTTCACCGGAGCTGGACGAGGAAATCGGTGATGTGCTGAAAGAGATTACGGCAGAATTTTTGTTGCCGGGAAAGGGGTGCTTAACGGAGCCCCCGCAAAGCCTGCTTTGTGGGGAGAAGGAGCATCCACGGAATGGTGAGGTTTCGCCGCTTGCGGCGGAAACGATGAATGGAGGGTGATGCAACGTAGCCGTTACAGGCTTTTGGCCGATATACAAAAACCTAAAACAACCCTTGACTACGCCGACAATCCCGACAAGACCACTGCAAGAGAATATCTTGACAAGGTAGTCGGCTATCACGGAATACAGAGTTTCCGTGAAAGCGAGGTCACACCGGAGCAAGCCTTTAAAATCGGCAAAGCCACCGCCCGAAAGATGTGGGGCGATAGGTATCAGGTACTTGTAACTGTTCACCTGAATACAGACAATGTGCATTGCCATTTCGTTGTAAACCCCGTGTCATTTAAGGACGGTACAAAATTTCAAAACAAAATCGGCGACCACAAGGAACTTCGCCGTGTGTCGGATGAGATATGCCGAGAGCACGGTTTGTCCGTTCTTGAAAACAGTAACTTCTACGGCGGGCACAAAAAGGATTATTGGCGGCACAAGATGTGTATTACTGCTTTGTATATTCTAATACATCTTAGAACTATTGATTCAAAAGCCTTATATAATGGTTTGCTTCACGAAGAACATGATCTGCAAGCAGCGGCAGTATTACAGAGCGGATATTGCATTGTTGTATGCCTTTAGTACCCGCGGCCTTAAAATCTCTAAACTTCACTGTTTGTTCTAATGAAGCGGAAACAATAGTTTTATCGTGCGCATCACAACATTTTTCAAGCAGATTGGCATAATCGTTGGCAAAGTCGTTTGCGGAATTTATTAAATCAGTTTCAGTCGGATCAAGAAGCCCGCGTATAAACAGCGCGTGCTCCATCATTATGCGGTTCCAAAAGCACTCAATATCCTGCATTGATTTATCAGACAGACAACTGTCATTTTCAATCATTTCAACATATTGACGATAGAGCTTTGCCTCCCTGATTATATGTTCAATAAGCAGCGGATAATTCATAGTGTACATGTTGCAGTTTAAAACCATTTTTAAAACCTGCTCTTTGAAAGAAATAAGTCCGTCTAAAATCTCAAGGGCTTTCAGATTCAAACCTTTAACCTTACAGGACATATCTTTATTATAATTTCGATATCTGTTTGAGCTGTGTAATTGCAGCTCCCGTCGGGTTATATCTTTGTTAATTGATATGCCTGTAAAAGATTCGCTTTGTCTTTCAGCCTTTGCGGTAAATTCAGTAACCAGCTCACCGGAATTTAATACATTCCAACTTACATTTCCGCTACTTAAAGCAACAGTCTGTGACAATAGGTTTTCTAATTCTTTTTTAAAATATTCGGCTTTATTGGCAAACGAAGAATCTGCAGGTGTAAAACCGGCTTTTAAAAAGAAAGCGTGTTCTTTCATTATGCGCCCGAAAAACAGATGCAGCTCTAAAGATTTTGTAATATAGTTATCGTTGTACATATTTTCCTCCATTAAATTAAAGATGTATCAGTACAACATATGCGGTTTAATGAAATAGGTTATATTCCAAAAACAAAATATTTTTTATAACAGTAAAAAATACCGACCTTTTCTGCGGTCGGTATTTTTTTATTTTCCCCTTTTAAAAACTATAGCCGTTCTGCTTGGTATATAGCAATTAAAGCCTATCCAGTCAGCCGGAGTGGTATATGTTTTATATTTCATAGAAGTATCAACTCTTGAAAATCCGCCAAACTTGCCGTCATCAGAAGACAAAACAACCTTATAAGTGCCCTTTCTACCTACCGGCACAAAATATCCCTCGAAAGATTTTGTAGGATGAAAATTAAATATAAAAACAAAATCTCCTTTAGTAAAAATAATAATTTTATCATCCTGATGAAGCAATCTGTTTTTTGGCATAATATCTAATAAATTATCTTTTTTAAGAAGCTTTATCATGGCCTTGTCAAAATCATTTAGCTCGCTGTAACGCAGATTTGGATTATCAACCAGACTCCACTGTCTTCTGCAATAATGATAGCTCCAGCCGTTGCCCTCGCGGGGAAAATCAATCCACTCGGGATGGCCAAACTCGTTACCCATAAAGTTAAGATACCCTTCACCTGCTAAAGAGGCTGTAATTAATCGTATCATTTTATGCAGTGCAATTCCCCTGTCAATAACAAGGTTTTCATCAAACTTATTCATATGGGTATACATCTGCGCATCGCAAAGCCTAAACATAATGGTTTTATCGCCCACAAGCGCCTGATCGTGCGACTCGCAATAACCAATGTTTTTTTCATGTGCGCGACGGCTTGTAAGTTCATACCAGAGTTTTCCCATATCCCAGTTATCGTCAGAACATTCCTTAAGTGTTTTAATCCAAAAATCAGGCACACCCATAGAAAGACGATAATCAAAACCAATACCTCCGTCAGCAATCGGAATACACATACCCGGCATACCCGACATATCTTCAGCCACTGTAATGGCGTTATTGTTAAGCTCGTGTATAAGTTCATTAGCTAACTGCAAATAAGTAACCGCTTCGGTGTCGGTATTCATAGAAAAATACATATCGTAATTGGTAAATGCGCTTCCCAAACCATGATCGTGGTAAAGCATAGAGGTTACTCCGTCAAAACGAAAACCGTCAAAATGGAAAACCTCCATCCAATATTTTAAATTTGAAAGCAAAAAGTGCAGAACTTCATTTTTACCGTAGTTAAAAAGCTTAGTTCCCCACGCGCTGTGGTTACCCTTTTCACCTTCGTGAAAAAACTGGTACACAGTGCCGTCAAATTCATTAAGTCCTTCGTTGGTGTTTTTAACAGCATGAGAATGTACAACGTCCAGCAAGACGGCAACACCCATTTTATGAGCCGTATTTATAAGGTCTTTTAGTTCACGGCTGAGACCGTAACGCGACGAGGGCGCAAAAAAGTTTGACACCTGATATCCAAACGAGCCGTAATAAGGGTGCTCCATAACAGCCATAATTTGTATAGTGTTGTAACCCAGTTTTTTTATACGAGGCAAAATATTTTTTCTAAATTCTTTGTATGTGCCAATTCTGCCCTCTTCCTGGGCCATACCAATATGGCACTCATATATAAAAGGCGTTTTTGGCGGTATGAAATCTTCGTCAGTCCAAGGATATTCTCCTAAGGTATCCTCAATTTCAGCGCACCATAAATAAGTTTTTGGGTCTTGCACCACACGGGTGGCATAAAGCGGAATACGTCGTAACATATTGCCCGAATTAATAACAATTGCTTGTACTTTTTGTCCTACTCGCAGTGCGTTTTTACCTTTAAGATTAACCTCGAAAACGCCGTTTTTGAGCTTTTTCATAGGACAGCTTTCAGTATTCCAACCGTTAAAATCACCCGTAAGATACATAGTATCTGCAGCAGGTGCCCATTCCCTGTAAACCCAACCGCTTTCAGTAGGATGAAAACCGAAAAATTTATAACCGTTTGCAAAATCAGAAAATTTATTTACGTTACGGCACAGTTCTTTTTTTTTACTTAAATAAAGCTCTGTCCTTAAATTAATATCCTTTTCATAGGGTGCTAAATATGGGTCAAATTCTAAAATTTTGTTTTTAGCGCGTTCAGCCATTTTTATCCCCCTTAGTTAAATTTTGATTGCACATTTAAAATATATTTATATTATAGCACAAATTATTTTTATAATCAATTTCTTTGAAAATAACTTAGAAATATTAAAAAGCAGCACAACAAAGTGTACTGCTTTTATTGTGATGGGTGTTCAAAAAAGAACTGCCATCAAATCTACTCATTAAGGCACAAAAGGCCTTGAATTTCTTACAGCCGTCTGACTGTGCAGTCATCAAACTCGGTAACAACGGCTCGGTCTTCGGTTAGGTAGCGTTCTGCTATACATTTAAGTGTTTTCCCGTCAATGTATTCGCCGATATATTTTTCGTTGGTAAGGATATACCTGACCGTTCCCATAGCCCAAGGTTTGCCGGGTACATCCTGTGAGTTCAGTTCCATTGCAATATTTCCAAAGCCCATTCCCAAACCGTACTGACCGTTTTCCATTCGCATTTGGTTAGACCTTCTAACCCGCTTAGAGGTTGACATTGCTTCATCCTGAGCAAATGCACCTTTAATGTACAGCACAAGCTCGTGGTTTAAAGTGTTGCTGTCTATACCGTCATTTTCAAACAAAACCGTCGTGCCGTACCTTTTAAGTTCGCGAACCGCCTCAATACATTCAAGGGAGTTCCTTGCAAAACGGGACACGCTTTTTACTAAAATGCGGTCGACCTTACCCGCTTTGCAATCCCTCATCATACGGTTAAATTCATCTCGCTTGTTTCTGCTTGTCCCCGAAATACCCTCATCAGCATAAATATCTACCAAAACCATATCCTCATTTGTGCGGATATATTCGTTGTAGAACCTAACCTGTGCAATGAATGAATTTATTTGGTCTTCCTTTTCGGTACTGACACGGCAATATGCCGCAACACGCAGTTTTTTCGTTACAACTTCATATTCCGAAGAAGCCTTAATAAGCTCAACTGTTTTTTCCGGAAGCATATATTTCATCTCGCTCTCCTTGTGATGAAATTATCTTACAGTATTATTATGGCTTTGACGAATGTGCGAAAAATCGGTCGGTGTTTCGGGGATTTGCTCTTTTGCTTTTTTGGTCTTGAGGGTCTCGGCACCCTTTTCTTTCTCAGATGAAAAGTCTTTATTGGCACTCTTAACAAGTAAGGTTGCCCGCATATTTGAAAGGGCAATCTTACCGCGTTTACTTTATATTAATATCACAGATTGTATCTGCCGTAATCGTTCCTCCTCCCCCTTGCATCACAAAGGTTCGTAATCCAAGTACATAGCCTTTCGCACAGCAGGCAAGAATCTGCTCTCTCGGAAGGAAGTATCGATCGCAATTTTTGTTGGAACGGCGCATGCCGCAATAATAGCAATCATTATTGCATCGATTACTTATTTTTATAAGACCCCTGATATATACCTCGTTTCCGTATACTTCCTTACGGACTTCCCCTTCGTGCTCGGCAGCATAATAAACCAATTCAAGTGCTTTAACCGA
>CAKSST010000030.1 GCA_934489895.1 uncultured Eubacteriales bacterium
AGGTGTTTAAAAACCCGCAGTCTCCAAAAACCCGCAGCTTTCTTAATAAGGATATAGAAACAAATGAATAATAAAAATGCGGATAGTTTTTATCCGCATTTTTTTATTATTCAAGCCCGCATTTTAATTTATGTAAAGCCTTTTTTTCAATACGGCTTACATAAGAGCGGGATATTTTTAATTTTTGTGCAACCTCTCTTTGCGTTTGCTCGTTATGACCGTCTATACCGTAGCGCATACAGATAATAAGATATTCTCTTGGGGTAAGTGTCCGCTTAATAATTTTTTGCAGCTTTTCCAGTTTAATTTTGGTATCAAGATTTCCGGGAATATCTTCATCGTAGGAGATAATATCGGCAAGGGTTAAAGAGTTGCCGTCGCTGTCGGTATCAATGGGGTCGCCTATAAAAACATCTTGAGACCGCTTTTTAAGGTTGCGAAAATACATCAGTATTTCGTTTTCAATACAACGTGAAGCGTAGGTTGAAAGACGTATGCTTTTTTCTGCATTAAAGGTTGAAACGGCTTTTATAAGTCCAATAGTACCAATGGAGATTAAATCGTCCTGATTGCAAAGACCGTTGTTGTATTTTTTTGCAATGTGCGCTACAAGACGTAAATTATGCTCAATAAGCTTGTCGCGTGCCGCCATATCACCCTGTGCAAATTTCTTTAGGGCTTCGGCTTCCTGCTTGGCGGAAAGCGAAGGGGGAAAGCAGCCGCTGTGCGCCACATGCAGTGCCATATAAACCATGTTGGATAAAATGGCAAGTATTGTTGAAAAAATCATATTATCACCCGTAAAATATTTATGCTTTTGCGCGCTTGTCTTATGTGATATAAGTGTGTATAATATTTAAGAGGTGATAAAAATGCCGCTTGTAGAAAAGCCAATATATATTCACGAGCCGACACCCCTTCAATGCGGGCAGGCGGTGCTTGCAATGCTGTGCGGCAAAACGGTTGAAGAGATTGTGAAAATTGTGGGCACAGAGAGGGAGACGGCCCTTAAGGATATGAAGCAGGCATTAGCAGCACTTGACATACGCTTTTCTGATAAAAAGTGCGAGGTGCGCAACAAAGAGCAACTGCCGTCCGTTTGTATTTTAAGCCTTGAAACACCTCGCTGCTGGCATTGGTCCTTATACTTTGATGGTATATTTTATGACCCCGAGCACGGTGTTATGGATGATTTTTGCGAGTCAAAACGTCGATATTTTTGGGAAATTTATAAAACATATTGAAATATTAGAAAAAAGTGGTAGTATTAGTATATAGGCAGAGTAGAAACAAATATTAAAGTTTGTGAGAACGGGGAGTTGTCTCGCAAAGTAAGGCATAAGCAGTATTTGTTTCGCATCCCGCTGCCGCATGTGGTTTTGGAAATTTATTATCCTTTCATGCGGCATGTGCCGTTATTGAAAGGAGTTTTTTATTTTATGTTTAACAACCAATCAAAAACAAAAGACAAAATTTTTGAGCTTGTGCTTTTTGCAATAATGCTTGGGGCTGAGATTGTTCTTTCCCGTTTTTTTACGGTGTACATTACGCAAAATATAAAAATCAGTTTAGCGTTTATTCCGCTTGCAATAGCTTGCCGTCGCAATATTGCGGGCGGTGTGGCGGTAGGCGTGCTGGGAGACATCATAGGCGCTCTGCTTTTCCCCGTCGGTCCGTATTTTTACGGCTTTACGCTTACGGCTGCAGTAAACGCGGTTATATTCAGCCTTGTAATGCAAGGAGATATTAAGGGCAAAAAAGGCTTTGCAAAAGCAACTGTGGCATCAGTTATTCAGCAGCTTATAGGCGGCGTTATATTAAATACGGTTTGGCTGTGTTATTTATACGGCGGCCCCATAAAAGTGGTTGCAATATCACGTCTTATAATGGCGGCAATAATGATTCCCGTGCAGACTTTGCTGCTTTCTCCCACACTCAGAATTGTTGATAAAACTATAGACACATATAATCAAAACAAACAAGCAAATTAATATACAAAATAAAAACGCAAGTTTTATTATATGCACCTTCAAAAGTCAGGCGCTTTTGAAGGTGCATATTTTTATTGCAAAAAAGAGGCCGCCCGCCGAAAGTTTGAAATGCCTGAAGAAATTTAGCAACAAAAAACCAAACGCTTAGAATAAAGACAGCAAAGCAAAAAGAAAAAGCAGCAATAGGCAAAGAATAACGGTAAAGATATCCGTTAAAAGTGCTATTGCTGCCATCCGGATTACCTTAAAAGCACATTTTATTAGTAATAACAGCTAATAAAATCTGCTTTTATTAACAAGGTCTTAGCAGATATCTCTTAAAAAGGGTTACGCTCATCTGTTAATCTGTTTCGGTTCGCTCCTCGCATAACTTGACGTTATACTATAAAGTCCGAGCACTTTGAAATACTGTATATAGGCTGACGCACCTTTTCTCGATACGGTAACCAAAGCCGCCTTCCTCACTGTTTTCAGCGAAAAAGACGGCGGGTAGAAATTTTCGTAGTTTTGTGTATAATAAAAAATCAAAAGAAAGACAAATCGGAAGTTGGCACATAGACAGGATTGTCTATATAAAGAAAACGACATTAGGTTGTGTTATGAAATCCCCGGCTGTGCCGTAAAAAGTGTTGGACAACTGTCAGACAATAACCCTCGAATGACGCAGGTTTACAAGGGCAGGCAGATGTTTTTGCTTCCTGCCTGATTTTTTTACTATCCGCATTTAATTACTTTCTGCCTAAAATTGCGTCCATATCCTGTTCCGGTGCAGTAATGGGTCGCAATCCATAGGTGTCAACCAAGACCTTAACAACGGTTTCTGATAAAAACGCAGGCATAGTAGGACCAAGATACATATTCTTAATTCCTAATGAAAGCAAGGTCAATAGAATACAAACTGCCTTTTGCTCGTACCAGGAAAGTACCAAGGTCAACGGCAGATCATTGACTGTACAATTGAATGCATCTGCCAGAGCGAGAGCTACTTTGATTGCGCTGTATGCGTCATTACACTGTCCCATGTCTAAAATGCGCGGCAGACCGCCAACTTCGCCTAAATCTAAATCGTTAAAGCGGTATTTTCCACAGGCAAGAGTCAGAACCAATGTATCCATCGGCGTTTGCTTTACAAATTCGGTGTAATAATTTCGACCCGGATGCGCACCGTCACAGCCGCCAACAAGAAAAATGTGCTTGATCGCACCCTCTTTAATCGCACTGATCACCTTGTCTGCGTTAGCAAGGACAGTACCATGTGCAAAGCCTGTGGTAAGCATGTGTCCGCCATTGATGCCACTCATGCTGCGGTCGTGCTCATAGCCACCCAGAGTTAGCGCTTGTTCAATTAGCGGGGTGAAATCTTTGTTGCCGTATTCATCGGCTGTGATGTGAGTTAAACCCTCATAACCTACCACTGAGGTAGTATATATTCGATCCTGATAACTCGGGCGCTGAGACATCAGGCAATTTGTCGTAAACAGCACAGGAGCAGGAATGTTTTCAAATTCCTTCTGCTGGCTTTGCCATGCTGTGCCGAAATTTCCTGCTAAATGAGAATACTTTTTTAGCTCCGGATAGCCATGTGCCGGGAGCATTTCACCATGGGTATAGATATTAATTCCCTTATCTTTTGTTTGTTCCAGCAACTGCGCCAAATCCTTCAGATCGTGGCCGGATATCACAATAAACGGTCCGGCTTTAATGTCGGTGTTGACACGTGTAGGAACCGGAGTTCCAAAGGACTCGGTATTGGCTCTGTCCAGCATCTCCATACATTTCAGATTAACCATGCCGAATTCCATGATGAGAGCCAGCCATTCTTCCACCGAGTGCTCTTGATTTACCGCACAGAGACCTTTGTAAAACCAGCCGGTTACGTCCTCGTCCTCATATCCCAGGTTCATACTATGGTGGGCATAAGCCGCCATTCCTTTCATTCCGAAGAGCAGCGTTGAGCGAAGGGATACAATGTCGGTTTCTCCTTTCCATAATTTCACGACAGGGCACTCCTGAGATCCACCAAGCTTTTCCCGTTCGGAGATGACACGGCCGATGAATTTGCTAAGGGAAATGTTATCAAAATTGACATTGGTCAGCGTAGTAAACAGACCGTCCATCAAAAGCCGGTCAGCTGTTTTGGTACGGTTGCCGCTTGCCGTGGCGGCTTCTGCCAGACAAATTAATTCACAAACAAGTTCATCCTGTAAGTTGGCGGTTTCCGGCTGTTTGCCACAGACACCGGTACGAGTGCACCCCTTGTTTCCCGCAGTTTGCTGGCATTGAAAACAAAACATTTCAGACATTAAAGTTACCTCCTGTTTTTATAATATTTTGAGTCATTATCGGAAGCAATCTATTACGGATTATTCTTCTGTTCTGATAACCTCAACAGGACAGCTCGCAGTAGCCTCTTTTACACTATCTTCATCTTCTTTGGACGGAGCGTTGTAGACCTCTGCCAATCCATCCTCTGCAATCCGGAAAACTTCCGGACAGATTTCAGTGCATAGTCCGCAGCTAATACAGCCGTCACGGTGAATCATCACTTTCATTTCTTACACCTCCTCCGAAAAAAACAATCAACAGCATTTTAGACTGTTTCTCCGCAAATACGGCATGTGGCTTTTTTGCCGGCATCACTATCGTGTCATCCGAATTTAAAATATACTCTGTCCCGTCAATGGTTATCTCCCCCATGCCGTCGAGAGCTGTCACCATTGCATCACCGTCTGATTCGTGCGTACCGATTTCTTCGCCTTTGCCAAAGGCAAACAGTGTTAAGCTTTGGTGTTTACTTTGTGCCAGCGTCTTTCTTACAATCTGCCCGGGCTGGTACATGACTTCACCTGCGATTGGCCGGACACTTTCATGTGCAATGTTTTTAATAAGGTTTAACATAATCATTTTTTCCTTTTCATTCGGTGTTATACCAATTATGAGAATAAAGCCGATTATTTTAAATTTGTATTTTTCAAAGTTAAAATAGGTTCAAAAAAACACACCCCTCAATTGTAAGGAACGGGATAGGGCAAAAGCCAGGGTAAAATCGCAAAAAATTGAAAAAAGTTAAAGTTGTGAAAATAGCACAAAAAAGAACCGTTGGACTTCAGTTTGAAGCAATGGTTCTGTGGCGTGATGCAATAGATATATTACATCTCATTTTTTGTTTTCATTTGAGAAAGACCGGTCCTGAAATGACAGAAAATGATTGTATTAACATTATAACACCCTCCTATAAAATTAGCAGAATTTGATAGAGGCTGAAACACGAAATTATCATAAGGTCTTTCATTAGCTGAGAGGGTGTTTTCCAGTTAATTTTTATTAGCTGAATTTTTCTTATGATCTTTTTATCCGATTCACGGATCGTTGCCGGATGTTATTGGCTGAGAGGGCTCCGGCTAATAAAAAATGTGCGATTTTGCGGATTTTGTGGAGTGCTCTGAGAAAACAAAAAAGCCGTGAAGCCTTATGGTTCAAGGCTTCACGGCACTCTTGAAATGGCGCTCCCTACCGGAATCGAACCGATAACTAACCCTTAGGAGAAGCCCCCGAGGGGCATTTTTGACTCCCTCTAAACCCCCGAAAAGCCTTGATTTTACTGCTTTTCCGAGATTTCACTGTCAATAAATTCTCGTCCAAAACCTGCTAATTTTTCGTGGTTTTTTGCCTTCCTTTTAGCGGGGGATTAGCAAATGCAAAGAAATATGGGAAACATCATTGAGTTAATCTGCAGCCTATAAATCACAGAAAACGCATTTACAGTTTAAAAATAACTTTTCTTTCCTATTGACTTTTCCAAAAAAGAATACTATAATGAATATAGTTCAAAAATGAAACATTCAAAAATGAATTGTTTGGAGTAGCCGTTATGGAAAGAAAAAGAAGCATTAAATTTGCCCATGATTTGATTGAAACATACGGTGCAAGGTGCAAACCTCTGTGCAGAGAGATTCAGATGCCTCAAACGGCATTTGATATTCTGATGTTTCTTGCAAATAATCCTGATTACAACACGGCAAGGGATATTGTTGAAATCAGAAGGTTGAAAGCGAATCTTGTCTCAATGAATGTGGAAAAGCTTGTCCAAGAGGGATTTCTTGAAAGAATACCTGACGCAAAGGACAGAAGAAAAAACGTGTTGATCTGTACGGAAAATGCAAAGCCTATCATCGAAAAGGGCAGACAGCTTCAAATTGATTTCTTTGAAAGTCTTTTCAACGGAATCAACGAAGAAAGCCTCAGACAGTTCTACGGTGTTATTGAAAAACTCAGAACGAATCTTGATAACATTCGGAAAGAAGGAAAATATTAAATGGATTTATTGATAAAAATTCTCGTCACATTTTTTGCAGGCATGGGTGCTGGCCTCGGTACGGGATTTGCAGGGATGAGTGCAGCGGCAGTAATAACGCCAATGCTTGTAACCTTTTTGGGCATGGAGCCGTATGCAGCGGTAGGAATTGCATTATCATCTGATGTTCTTGCGAGTGCAGTTTCTGCCTATACATATAATAAAAACAAAAATCTTGATGTGAAAAACGGCCTTTATATGATGGGCAGTGTTTTGGTATTTACGGTTGCGGGAAGTTATGTTTCCAGCCTTGTGCCGTCATCGACGATGGGAAACTTTTCAGTGTTTATGACGTTCCTTTTGGGCATTAAATTCATTGTAAAGCCTGTTATGACAACAAAAGAAAATATGCAGTCCGTTTCACCGAAAAAGAGAGCGGTTCAGTCAATTATCTGTGGAATAGTCATCGGTTTTATCTGCGGCTTTATTGGGGCAGGCGGTGGAATCATGATGTTGCTGATTCTCACAAGTGTACTCGGCTATGAGCTCAAAACCGCTGTGGGAACAAGTGTATTCATTATGACGCTTACAGCATTGACAGGAGCTGTATCTCATTTTTCAATCGGGGGTTCACCGGATTGGCTCATACTTGCGCTGTGTGTTGTTTTCACGTTCATCTGGGCAAGAATTGCTGCTGTTTACGCAAACAAAGCAACACCTAAGACGCTTAACCGAGCAACAGGCATCGTACTGGTTGTTTTGGGTATCGTGGTTATAGGATTTTCCTTTGTTAAATAAAGGGCATAGAGGTAGTGTGCGATTGTCGC
This sequence comes from uncultured Eubacteriales bacterium, assembly GCA_934489895.1. Classification (GTDB taxonomy): domain Bacteria; phylum Bacillota; class Clostridia; order Oscillospirales; family Acutalibacteraceae; genus CAKSST01. The sequence continues at coordinate 7,113 of CAKSST010000030.1, forward strand.
TTGCCACCCCTAAATGAACAAATTAACAGGGTAACGATCGCCTTTTCCATTAGCAGGATTTTTGGCTCGATTTTTTCCGCCATTAGCAGAGAGGGCAATTTCATTAGCAAAACAGCTATTTTTTTGCTAATTTTTATTAGCAAGCCGTCCACCTGAAAGGCGGACGACATTAGTCCTAAATTCCATTAGCAGACGGAGAATTTGCTAATGAAAATCAATGAATTTCACGATTTTTCTCTTTTCCCGTAAAAATAAAACTCCGCCGGAAACCCTTGATTTTACTGGGCTTTCCGGCGGAGTTTTTGGCGTCCCGGAAGGGATTTGAACCCCCGACACCCGCCTTAGGAGTGACCTCGAAACTCGGTTGTAGAGTCACTTCCTGTACCCGATAATCCCGTATTTTCAAGGCTTTTTCGCACTTTGAGTGTTAAGCTGTGTTACGGAATTACTGCTAATTTTACCCCGTTTTCGACCGTTTCATTAGATGGGAATTAGCAAGGTGGTCGGATTTAGGGAAACGGTTATATTCCCACAAGATGCCTTTATTTAATCGCTTGTACCTCGGTCTGTTACCGAGTTTTATTTATTTTACTCACTTCGCTAAATTGGAATTTGTCAATACCTATTACCATAAAGATATTTATTTGAAATTCTCTTTTGTGTTTCCAAATATTTTGTA
>CAKSST010000031.1 GCA_934489895.1 uncultured Eubacteriales bacterium
ACGCCGCAGGAAAAGTTGTTCTGATTCAGCATATGCATAAGCGATGCGGCATCGTCAATCTCGGAAGCGTTTGCCTTTGGGAAGCCGAGTTCAAAATCAAGGGCTTCAGCATCGGAAACATTGAATTTGCCGGGCATATCTTCCTTCATATGCTTTTCGGAACCGCCTGTTGCGGGAAATTTTTCATCGGTTGAATACTCGCTCCAGACCTTTTCAAGAATTTCCAAAGCACTTTTGGCCTGCCCTTTGGGGGCATCGGAAGGCGTGGTTGTCCCGCTTTCACCGTTCTGTTTTGCGCAGGCTGCAAACGAGAGAGCCATAATGGCAGCAAGCGCAAATGCAATAATCTTTTTCATAATATGGTTTCCTTTCACATTAGGTTTTGTTTTCGTAACAGTATCTGTAAACCGATTATCGTCAATAATTATATTATTTTTCTCAGGGGAAGGCTGATCTCAAACACTGCGCCGCCATCGTTTGACGCGGATATTGTGCCTTTGTGCAGTGACACAATTTCTTTTGCGAGCGAAAGTCCGATCCCAGAGCCGCCCTTACGGGTGCTGAAAAAGCGGTCGAAAATGTGCGGCAAAAGCTCCGGCGCAATGCCTTCCCCATCGTCACGGATACGTACAATAGCTTTTCCTCTGTCTGCCTTACATTCAATTTGTATTTCCTCTTTTGCATACCGCAGTGCGTTGGTGATAATATTGATAAACGCACGGCGTAGCTGAATTTCATCGCAGTTCACCAAAACCGGCTTTTCGTCAAAGCATGGGGTGATGCACAGCTTTCTCTGCTCCGTCAGTTGTTCCGTACTGCGCAGACAGTCATATAAAACCTCACGGACATCCATCGAATGGAACTCAGCATTGGCTTGTCCCGCCTCCAATCGGGAGAGTGCGAGCAGCTCTTCTACCAAATCGGACATCTGCTCCGCCTCTTCCAGAATCACCCCGGATGCTTCTACAGGATCCAAAACCCCGGTATGGATGCCCTCCGCGCAGCCCTGAACAGCCATCATCGGCGTTTTCAGCTCGTGTGACACATTCTGGAAAAACCATTTCTGGGATTCGTGTGCCTTTTCAACATAGCCGCCGAGTTTCCAGCCAAAGAGACAGACCAGCACGCTGAGCACAGCCAGCACCGCGAAGAAAACAGCATTCAGATAAGCCGAATACTGCATAACTGCTCCGACATCCACATACAGGATGTACGAATATGCGTCCTCATATTCATCGGCTTCGACCTGTGTTATCCGAAAAACAAATCGGCTGCCGCCGGTTTTCAGTGTATAAAATGTATCAGCGACCGGCTTCGCCTTCCGACAGTATTCCCTTAACTGATATTCGGATTTTGAAAGGTGTTCCGACGCCGTAAGCTCCTCTTCGACTTCAAGGTACCGAACGCCGGATGTAAGAAAATGCTCCTCCTCATCATCCATTGTTTCGGCAAGCGGGATAGGTTCCTTACGCTCATCCTCCAATAGTATCGCTTTCTGCGCCTCTGACGTCAGATATTCGGGAATAAATATATTGACGGTAGCAAGCAGCACCGCAAAAACAAACAGCATCGTACCGAGAACGGCTACTGTGATTTTTCTTCTTATATGCTTCATTTCGAGCCCCCGTCCGACCGCAGCCGGTAGCCGTAGCCCCAGACCGTTTCGATCTGCACCTTGCTATCTGCCGAAGAGAGCTTGCTGCGTATGCGGCGCAGTGTTTCATCGGTCACTCTGGTTTCCACCTCGTCATTATATCCCCAGATGTGGGTGAGCAACTCATCGCGCGAAAAGGCTTTGCCCTCGCCACGCATCAGAAAGAGGAGCATCTTCATCTCGTTCGGGGAAAGCGCAAGGGGTTTTTCTCTGCAGAAAAGCTGCTTCTCATCACCCGAAAAGCGCAGATCTCCGACGGTAATATCCCTGTCCGGATCTCCGCCTCGCTCCATCTCTACGCGGCGAAGAAGAGATTTAACACGCATCAAGAGAACCGTCGGGCGAAACGGCTTGGTCAGATAGTCGTCACCGCCTTGCAGAATACCGTTGACATAGTCATATTCGGTATCCTTTGCCGTCAGAAGAATGATGGGAACGTTATCCTTTTCACGAATAAGTCGACAGCAGGTAAGGCCGTCGGTCCCGGGCATCATAATATCCAAAATAACAAGATCGGAGCGTCTTTTGAAAAGCGCGCCTAAAAGCTCGTCGCCTGTTTCAAACGCGCACACCTCATATCCGTCATTCTCAAGAAAGCTCCGAAGAGTTTCTCGTATATTTTTTTCATCCTCTGCAATATAGATAAGCTGTTTCATGATGCCCCCAAAAGCTGATACAGAGCCGTGCCGTCCGGACACGGCTCTGTACGTGTGATTTATTTGATTATTTCACAGACCGCAAGGTCGTTTTCATTCAGTTCAAAGGTCATGTCCGGCTCGTTTGCCGCAATCTTTTCGTCGTACTCGACGTCAACTCGATCCCAAAGCTCCGCGTTGCGGTCAAGAACCGAGTCGAGTTTTTCGTAGAGAGCGTCAATCTCGCTATAAAGTCGATCTGCGTTTTCATCCGTCATGCGATAGTAAAGCTCGTCAATCTGCGCTTCCAAAGATTCGATCTCGGCAAGGTCTGCAAGCAGAGCCGATTTTTCCTGTTCGCTCGGAAAGCTCAGATTTTTAACAAAGCCTTCAAGCGGCTGTTCGACACATTCGCCGGAAACCTCTGCGGCGGCAATGCATGGATCATTCACGGGTTCTTCCGACTTCTTCACATTTGCCGAAGCAGCAGTTGCAGATACGGTAACAATGCTCAGCGCAAGTACGAGAGTGAGAACTGCTGCAAATATGTTTTTTTTGCTTTTCATAGTAAGTACTCCTTTAATATTATTTACGGTTTTCCTTCCCGCAACATAAGTATAGCATAACGAAGCAGCCCATTCACCGCAAAAACGCTAGAAAATTGTCACAAAACCGTAAGAATCGAAAGTCGTGTATAAGCATCATTTCAACTTGCAGTAACAATCTCAGAGAAGTTCCTTCAGCATCTCCTCAAGCTCGTCTTTTTCATTGCTTTTTGTAATATTCAGCATCTGTTTTACCTTCGTCAATGATTTTTAAAGTTTTTCAGGTACTTTTTTATTCATAGCACCGAGTGTGCTGCATGTGCATTTTCATTAATTGCCGTTAACAGCAGCGGGCGGCACTCCCGGTAACGCAGGAGAACCGGTAAATTCCAATTCCGGTTTCACACAAGCATCATCCTTTGTTGGATTTATAATATAACATGCAATGACAGTAGCCCTCAAAGGATGGATCTTCAATCTGCGCTTTGAATTCATCGCAGATGCACCTATATTCCTCTTTTTTTCTCACGGTGGCAGGGACAAAATCCGATGTTGCGCCGGAGTCCGTCCCTGACCGTATTAACAACGCTTTTATCGTGGTTTAGTGTGATTTTCATTCCGTTATCCTCCGAGCAAAGCGTTGATATATTGGACCTCAATTCCGATGAATGGCACGCCGATGAAACGGTAATTTAAATAGCAGGTGTAAAGCATTATATTTGGTTTATCATAGACAGTGAAACGAGATTTGTTATCGGGTTTCACCTGTCCCCTCACCGGGGTTCTCCTTAGGCTGTTTCTCTGTTCAGCGAAGCCGTTAAGCTCGGTAAACCGTCAGCGATTGTTTCAGACTGTTATTCAGCCTACAAGGTTCCGGTTAAGTCCATTTTTGACGGTGCTAAGCACATTCACGTTCAAAGCTTTAAAGACGACATTTCAAACAATTTAATCGAATGCTTTAATAAGCAATTCAAGGCTTGGTACAAAACCAAACAGGGCTTTTCCTCTTTTGAAAGTGCCAATAACCTTATTTCTTTGTTTGTCTTTTTCTTCAACTTTGTTCGCCCTCATTCTGCTTTAAACGGTCTTACCCAGGCTCAGGCCGCAGGTTTAGATTTGTCTAAACAAAGAAAACGGGAGTTTTTGCTCGTTGCGTGAAGCTTTTTTATGATTTCGTGAGCTATCTTTTCATTTTAACTTTACAGTGCCTTTATTTTCATGTCTGTCGGGAACTTCACCGCTACAGTCGTTCCCTTTTCCGAACTTTCCTCAATCAGAACCTCACCGCCGTGCAGTGCGACGATCTCCCACACCAACGAAAGTCCCAATCCCACACCGCCGTATTCTCTGCTTCTGGATTTATCCACCCGGAAAAATGGCTGAAAAATGCTTTCTCTGTATTTCTCCGGTATGCCGCAGCCGGTATCCGAGACCCGAATGACTAACCGATTTTTTTCATCAGTAATCATAATACGCACCGTCCCGTTCGGGCGATTGTAGCGTATGGAATTTTCGGTCAGATTAAAGAGCATACGGTAAATCAGCGTATCACTGCCGATCATAACTCCGTCGCCTTCACTTTCAAGGATTATGCCGTTTCTGTCCGCAAGCGGAGCAATGTCGGCAAAGATTTCCTCAACCAAAGGAGCCAATTCAATACGGTCAGTGCAGGGTACCGTCTTGAGCTCACTCATTTCAAGCAGAGTTTTCGTCATTTGAGTCATACGTTCTGTCTGCTCGCGCAGCAGGCGCAGAAAATCCGCCGTTTCCCGCAATACCTCGGGATGCTCCGCGGAAAACAGTTCAAGCTGTGCCTGCATCAGCGAAAGCGGCGTGCGCAGCTCATGAGCGGCATTCCCCGTAAACTGCCGCTGCGCGGTAAAGCCTTCATCAAGACGTTCAAGCATTTGATTGAACGACCGGCTGAGCTGACTGAACTCCGGCAGAACATCTTCGTTGATCTTCATGTCCGTCAGATTGTTCAGCTGAACCTTTTCCACTTGAGAAGTAAAAGTGTGCAGGGGCTTCAGCGCGCGTCCGCTTAAAAAATATGCAAGCGCACCGCCGAAGATCGTTACCGCTGCCGTGATATACCAGTTGGTGGTGATAAATGATTCCTGAGCCCCGTGTACAACAATGGTCAATTCCTCGTCGAGTTTCTTTTGCTCAGGATCAAAATACTCCGGTTCTCCCCCATCCGTTTCCACGTTGCCCGAAATATAGGAGCCTATGGAATCCATATAATGCCTGCCGGAATATCCGATTAGAACATTCATAAAAACACAGGTTGTTCCGATAAGAAGTACCGTCATTATGGTGATCCGCCATTGCAAGGACAGCTTTTTCACGATTTCTCTTCCTCCGTAACATACCCTTCCCCTATTCGGTTGCGGATAGGGTCGAAACCAAGTGCGGCACGCAGCTTCTTCCGCAGAGCTGAAATATGTACCCTTATCGAATTGCTGAAATTGTCCACACTGTTATCCCATACATGGTCAAGCAGCTCTTCCTGACTGACGGGCCGACCCTGATTGAGCAGCAGGTATTCAAGTATCCCGATTTCCTTTCGGGTAAGCGACAGCTCCTGTCCGTCAGCCGAGGCGATACGGGTCTTAGTATCAAAGGAAAGCTTACCGCATGTAAGAACTACATCATTCTGTGTAAACTGACGGCGGGTAAGGCTGCGTATCCTTGCTTCCAACTCCTCTAAATGAAAAGGCTTTGCTAGATAATCATTTGCTCCGGCATCCAGCCCCTCCACCTTGTCAGCGACCTCACTGCGCGCCGAAAGAATCAGCACCTTTGTATCTCTGTCGGTTTGCCGCAGCGTTCTGAGCACCGTCATCCCATCCGCCCCCGGCAGATTCAGATCCAGTAAAACAAGATCGTACCGCTCCACACCGAGCAGTTCAATCGCTTTGTTTCCGTCACAGCAAAAATCCACGCTGTAAGCGAGCCGCCTGAGGCTGCGAACTATCGTCTCGCATAAAGCGCGTTCATCTTCAGCCACTAAAATATGCATAGGAAATCTCCTTCCGTTTTTTCAACTATATTATACCGCAAAGCAAAAATGCTTGCTCGCAACGGCATTTTTGCGAGGCCGTCAATACCACAGTCGTGCGCGGCAAGACTTTCTGCGGATATTATATCATAAATCTAAAGGCGTCAGCCTTTGAAACGGCAAAGCCGTTGCCGCACCGCAGTGCGACAGATTTAATGATTCAATGTTTTTAAACGAAAACGCAAGTTTTCAAATGCCTGTGGCATTTCGGCGGCGTACCACCGCCGTCGGTTTAAAGTTATTATATCACATGAAAATAAAATTTTCGTTAAGTTTTCGTTCTTAACGGGAATTTTATATCCTCTGTGCTACAATGAGAACACAAAAGAAAGGGGTGACCGAATTGATTCGATCGAAAAAAGCCGTAATTCAGGTTGCGCTGCTTATCTGCGGAGCCGCGATGCTGTGCTACGGAGCATGGCGCGGAGAGGCGGAAACCGTTTTAAGCAAGGCAATCCGGCTGTGTCTGGAGTGTGTGGGAATTGGATAACAAAAATGTGAAAAAGAAAAAAGGCGGCGTATCGCAGTTTCTCTCGCATTTTCGGGGACTGTTCCAAGCGGGAGCGGCACTGCTGACCAACCTTCATCTGCCTAATTTCCTGAAGGGCGGAATTTATCAAGGGAAAGGAAAGGCTGTCTGTGTGCCGGGGCTCAATTGTTATTCCTGCCCGGCGGCATCGGGTGCCTGTCCGATCGGCTCGTTTCAGGCAGTGGTGGGATCGTCAAAATTTAGCTTTTCCTACTACATCACGGGATTTCTCATTCTGCTCGGTGTGCTGTTCGGACGCTTCATCTGCGGCTTTCTGTGTCCGTTCGGATGGTTTCAGGAGCTGCTGCACAA
>CAKSST010000032.1 GCA_934489895.1 uncultured Eubacteriales bacterium
GCCATCACCTTTATGTCAGAGATTGACTTTGGTAGCTTGTCTGTGCATGGAGTGTGAGTTAGAGTATAATAGTCAGATTCAATTTGACTACCTGCTATAACATTATCTGTAAACAAAAACTCATCTATCTGTCCATTAAAACTATGCCATTGAGAATCGTTAAAGCAACCTAAGCGGAAGATGTTGTTTGTAGCTAAATTTACATTTCCATTGGTACAGTAAATAGCTACGTTTTTACCATCATAATACATACGCATTTCCTGCTTATCTGCGTCATGTGTAATGCCAATTTGATGCCATCTTCCATCATTGATAGGTTGACGTTCCTTGGTTGGTTTATATTCCCATGCATTGTGTATGCCATCACAGAATGATACCATCCATGAACCATTATCCTGCGTACCTATAAAAAAACCCTTGTCATTTATCTCCAACGTTTTCTTATTGGTAACCAGAGCTTTGCTTCCTAAATAATTTGCAGAAGATTTTACCCATAAAAAAACGGAGAAGGAGTGGGATACATCTGTAGAATCAATGGATGCAATTTCTATTCCATATCGGTTGTATGCAGTTTCACTTAGATCAAGTGATTGTCCTGCAATTCCTTGAACTAATCTGTCAGCGGAAATCAATGGAGTTCCCTGGTTGAAATTTAGATGATACTCTTTTCCATAAATTTCTATTGTACAAAATAGGCAAATAAGCCATAGAATACTTTTCATTGTTTTTTATTTTTTGGAGTTTACAATTTATTTTTCTATATCTGTTAAATATCTTTTCTCTCTCCAACGTTTGAGGAAATAATCCATAGATTGCAAGAAGCGTTTATAATCCTTTTTATCTTTATTTGTCCATCCTGTTTCAGCATGGGCTGCCCAGTACGGAAATACTTAATTATTACAATTACTTTTACCAAGTATTTTAGTTACCATTAGTGTCTTATAACAAGACACTAATGGTAATTTTTAAGGAATTAAATATAAATTGTTTTAATGAGATTGAAACATGAATAGTTACCAAAAAACAGTTTCGAACAAATTAGGATTTGTCAAACGTTCACTTTGTGGAAGAGGAAAATAATAATACTTTGGTTCCATAAAAATTTTAGGATTTGTTACATCATTTGTCAATATTATGTAACCATGATCGCCTTTTGAAAGAGAAATACTTGATTTTTCACCGTTTCCATCTTCTAAATAATAGCATATCAACTCTTTATCAGATTCTGGAACTAAACTGCTATTCAAATAAACACCAACATCAGGTTTACCATCTCCTGTTACATCAAAAGGTTGATTTAATTTAGAAATGTAAACCCCTTGAGACATTTCAAGAAGTTTTCCTACTTTCCAGCGAATAACATCATCAAGTCTAAATCCTTCACACGCCAACTCTACACGTCGTTCTCTACGAATTTCCAAGATAGCATTCTTTTGATTTCCAGATACATTAGGGTACTCTATTTCCAATAATGGATCGACTTTCAACTCTGATAAAATCATGTGTGGCATTCCAACACGATCACGTAATAAATTAATTGAAATGTCTAAATCGTTTTGAGTCAGTGTACCTAGCTCAGCTTTTGATTCAGCATAGATTAATAATATTTCCCCTAATCTCATTAATGGTAAATCATTATAAGAGGTTCCTGGGGCTATTTGTGATGGATCTTCTGAGACAAATTTAATTTGCGGATAACCCCCAAGATTTAAGTTAGGAACAAAAGGTAAAGCATCACCTGGCCTAACATATCCAGGATACATAAAAGTTTGTTCATAACGAGGATCTCGGTCTACAAATGTTTCGCAAAAATTTTTAGTTTGATAACCAGAAATTGATGAAAAAGGTACGGGCTTACCATCAACTACACATAAATAACTATCCATTAAAGATTTACTGAGATTCGTTGTGTAAGAAAATACATGATTAGAAGCATAGTGCTTTATTTGTGCATCCAGATTAAAATCTTTAAACATGATTATTTCTTTGCATTTTCCCAAATCGTTACTTATAAATAATTTACGATATGCATGTTTAGGTCCTTCATCCATATAAATTCCAAAATCATTGGTATTATCCATTATATGTTCTGCAGCATCTATCGCCATTTGTAAATATTTGTCTGCAGTAGAAGTTAGGTGTAATTCGTTATGATATTTACGAAATGTACCCTCATGTAAAGCTATTCTTGCTTTCAAACCATATGCCCACCATTTACTATAAACTGTCCGATTTGCTAAATCAGGCATTATATGTTCTATAGCAAAGTCAAGGTCTTCCATAATTTTATCAACAACATAAGTCCTCGAATCTTGTGATTTATATAATTCATCATATTCAGTATCTTTTAGAGCATGGTCATACCATGGTACATCGTTATATCGTTTGATCTTTTCATAATATTCACGTGCTCTTAATGCTCTCACTATACCTACATAATGATCTATAAGTTGTTGATCTCCTGTTACTTTTTTTGAATTATCTAAAAAATAATTCAATTCTCGAATTTGTGACCAACTCCATCCTCCAACTGTAGCAGGTGTTATATTCCCATGTAATAAATCAAGGATTTCAGTTTTTTCTGATGCCACTACATTATCTGTTCCTAAGTCCCAGTAAATAGGATTTTCGCTTAAATACAATTTGTTTACAAACAATTCCAAATCTGAAGGTGATTTAAAAAAGTTATCTGTTACTAATGAAGTTTCTGGTAATCTATCCAAAAAAGCATCATTGCAGCTTGTTAAAGCCGTCAACAACAATGATATATATAATATTCGTCTCATATATTATATTTTTCTTTATATTATTAAATTAGAAACTTAAATTCAAGCCAAAAGAAAATACACGCTGCATAGGATGGGTTAAATCTAGTCCTTCAGGATCTACATTATGGCTTAATTTTGTAAATTCTGCGACATTATCTCCACTAAAATATAAACGAACATCTTCTAAGTGTAATTTTCTAGTAAGTGATTTTGGAAGAGTGTATCCGACTGTTATATTTTTAATTCGCATATATGCTGCATTTTGAAGATATCTGGTTTGAGCTATACTCATATCACCAGCTGTTTCTGCTGTATATGATTTTAGTCTTGGGAAATAAGCATTTGGATTATCAGCTGTCCAATGATCTAAATTATTCGTATAAACATTAGACCATGGAGCACGATATATGCCGAAAAAATTAAATACATTTGGGTACCAATCTTTTTTACCTACACCTTGTAGAATTACTCTAAAGTCAAATCCATTCCATGTCGCATTTATATCAGCGCCATAACAATAACGAGGAGTTGTATTACCTATAATAGAATAATCACCATGGTCATCTACTGTCCATTTTCCTTTATTTACATATCCATCATTGTTTAGATCCTTATATTTCAAATCTCCAGGTGCTAAAGGACGATCTCCAGGATAGGAAGTGACTTCCCACTGATTCGCATGTTGTTTAATATCGTCCTTATCAATAAAAAATCCTTCGGTAGTTAACCCCCAAATTGTTCCTATCTTATATCCTTTATAATAATCATTCAAAGTACCTGTTGCATTATTAAATTTTATAATTTCAGCACTAGAATCAGATAAATTAAACTTTACTGAATAATTAAAAGGCTTTGAAGCAAGTGTAAATCTATCTCTCCATCCAATGGATAATTCCCAACCTTGAGTTCGCAAATCTGCAGCATTCTGTCTAGGACTAGCAACGCCTAATACTCCAGGTAATGTTGGCCCTGTTGTTAACATGTCTTTAGTATATCGTCGATAAATATCAGTGCTAACTGTTAATCTATTGCTAAATAAACCAAAATCAAAACCTAAATTTATTGTATTTACTTTTTCCCAAGTCAAATCATCACTTATCAAATTAGGAGAACCAACTCCAATTGGCTTTCGACCATTTAATAAATAGTTGCATTCATAAAAAGTCATATTTGATACATATTCATAATATCCTACATTTTGATTCCCCAGCCAACCATAAGACATACGCAATTTTGCCAAGTTCATTATATTCTTAATTGGTTCGAAAAATTTTTCATTACTCAGTATCCAAGCTCCTGAGAACGACGGGAAAAAACCAAAACGATGATTCTTTTGAAAACGTGAAGTACCATCATAGCGACCGTTTGCTTCAATTATATAACGCTTTCCAAAGCTGTAATTTACCCTATAAAAACCACTACGAGTTGCCCAAGTAAATCTAGAATCTGTCAGTGTTTTGTTTTCACCAGAAGCAACTCCAACACTAGGAGCTGAATTACTAACCAATCCGTCACGCTCTCCTGTAAAATATTGAGCACTTTCTAGTTGTTGTTCGAATCCAATAGTAGCGCCTATCTCATGCTGTCCAAAAGCTTTATTAAAATTTGAATATACATTAAGTAAGGAATATCTTGAATTATCATGTTCTGAACGTGCAAAATCACTCCATCCTAATGATTTTGGACTAACATTAGGTCCGTCCTTATAAGTGAAATCTTTATCACTTTCCCAATTATTTTTATGTTTATTCCAAAATTTTATTGCCAAATTGGCATTTACAGACCAAATGTTTTTAATTAGATCTAGGTTAAATCCGACTTGAGTTTGTGCTAATATTTCTTCATACTTACTTTCTCCTCCCATTGCTGTTCCAGCAATATACTTTGCACCAGTTTCAGTCCAACTGCCATCTGGGTTTTTAGGAACATCCAATGCATTTGCATTATGAATTTCTTTATATAGCCATCCTGAGTCAAGCGTAGAAGGAGCTCTATATGTATAATAAGTCATGGAGGTGTTGTTTGTTACTTGTAGCCAATCTGTGACTTGATAACTAACATTGCTACGTAAATTATAGCGATTATACTTATCTGTATTATACTTAATCATGCCTCGCTCACTAAAAAACTCACCACCTAAATAAGAGGGCACTGAAAAAGTAATCACTATTCAGAGTTCTCTGAGGATTATATGAAAAATATAGAGTTCGTCAACTCCTT
>CAKSST010000033.1 GCA_934489895.1 uncultured Eubacteriales bacterium
AAAAAGACTGCTTTCCTATCCTTTTCGGATAAGTTTGCAGTCTTTTTTATTTGGTCTGTTTTTTTACAGCCCCTTTTTTGCGTTTTTATGAAATTTCTGGTAATTTTATATTGAGAAAAATAAAATGGTGGTGTATACGTATAATTGTAAAAGCTTTTCGGAGGTGCGAAATGAAAAGTGCGTGTTTTGCGGGGCACAGGGTTATAAGTAACAGTGAAAGGATCAGGCTTTCCGAGCTCTTGAATATTAAAAAGGCGTGTTCTCTTATGAAAGAAAGCGAATACTGTAAAGCAGATTTCAAAATAGTGTGTCTTTTCCGATTCACTGTATTTTTCAAAGGTCTTTAAACAGCAATTCGGGGTAACCTCCAAGGATTTTATTAAACAGTATCCGAAATCAAGGTGAAAATAATATGTATTACGGAAGTCAGAATCAAGCAGTGTAAAAATTCATATCAAATCCGACCGCAGGTATAAAAAAGCCTACGGCTTTTTTATACCTCTGTAAACCACCGTGTTGTCCTGTTTTTTGATGCTTTGAGATTAATCTGGCAAGCATTTTTTCTTATACTCAGTCGGCGACATTTTAAAATGGGTTTTAAAACATTCGTTAAAGCTTCTAATGCTTTGAAAACCGCTTTCCAAGGCGATTTCAAGAATTTTTTTATCGGTTTGCTCCATTAGATTTACCGCTGTTTCCAATCGGTAAAGGGTCAAAAATTCGGAGAAAGACATTTTGAAAACTGAGTGAAAATATCTTGAAACATAGTGATAATCATAGCCTAATAGCTTTCCTATATCCGAAAGCTTAATATCCTTTGTGTGGTTATTTTCGATAAAGTCAGTGACAACGGCGATTTTTTCGGTGATTTTTTTATTTTTGTCGGTAAGAGCTACCGATTTAATATATTCGTTGCATACCGCATAAAGCGCCGATTTGATAATCAGGCGCGACGGTTCGGAATTATTAATCAGGCTTTCGGTTATAAAGCGGGTGACCGGCATATTGCAGTTAAATTTAAAATCGCCCGTTTTTTCCTTAATCATTTTATAAAATTCGTGCACATAATCCTCGGAGAAAACGCAAACCCAATAGCTTGTATCCTTCTGAGGTTCATAGGCGTGAATATCGTAAGGGAAGCAAAGTCCGAAATCGCCCTGCTTTAACAGATATTCATTTCCGTTTGAGTAGCATTTAAGGCTTCCGTTTATAACATAGGCAAGTTCAAGGCTTTTATGAAAGTGCTGTTTCCAGATTTCCGTTGTATATAATGCTGCATTAAAATTATTGTTCAATGAATTACCGGGTTGATGAAAAATCATAACAAAGCCACCTAAGATAATATTCTGCTGATATTATACAATATTCTGCGTGAAAAAGTCAATTATTTACTTTAATATATAATAAAGAGCTATTATACGAGGAGGTTTATATATGAATAAATCAGTTTATGATTATTATGTAACAAAACAGCACCACAAATTGCGCAGAGAATTTGATGAAATTTCGCCCGAAAAATATGCTCAATCGGGATTATCACTTATCGAGAGGGTCACCGACCGCTTTGAAAAACTGTGTAAAGCTCAGACACCGTTTATCATGGACGGAGAGAAAATTTGTTTTGTGCGAACCGCAACCTGCGATAGAAATATTTTAACCGAAAGCGAACGTAGTGAACTGAATAGCAAATATTCTCATTTTCTGGAATTTGTTAATAATATTACTCCGGACTATTACGGCACAATCGCTTCCGGATTACTCGAAAAGCGAAAATATGCCGATGAATTCGGCAAAAGGGCGATTGACAGTATCATAGATCTTTCCGACCGGTATCTTCTGGAAGCGGAAAAACAGGGCAGAACAGATATTGTCGAGGTTTTGCGACAGGTGCCAAGATATCCCGCACGCAACTTCAGAGAAGCCTTACAGTTTTTCAGAATAATACATTTTTCCCTCTGGCTTGAGGGTGATAATCATGTCACGGTAGGTCGGTTTGATAAAAATATTTATCCATATCTTAAAGCCGATATGGATAAGGGAATATATACCGAGGAAAACGCCTTGGAGTTACTTGAGGACTTTTTCCTTTCATTTAATAAGGACAGCGACCTTTATGCGGGCATACAGCAGGGAGATAACGGCCAGAGTATGATGCTCGGAGGAATAGATGAAAACGGTAATGACGTATATAATCTTCTGTCAGAGCTGTGTCTAAAGGCTTCTTTAAACAACCGTCTGATTGACCCCAAAATTAATCTTCGAGTCAGAAAAAGCACCCCGCCCGAGCTTTATATTCAAGCAACCGAGCTTACTAAAGCAGGTCTCGGATTTCCGCAGTACAGTAACGATGATGTTGTTATACCGGCGCTTGAGGCTTTAGGTTATGAGCACAAGGACGCGGCAAATTACAGCGTTGCGGCTTGCTGGGAATTTATAGTACCTAATGTTGCTATGGATATTGTTAATATAGACGCGCTTTCTTATCCGAAATCGGTAGATGCGGCTTTACACGAGAGTCTATTATCAAGCAGTAGCTTTGATGAGTTCTTTAATGCGGTAAAAGCGCAGATAAAACTACAGGCAGATGAAATCTGTAATAGAATTAAAAGTATTTATTTTATACCGACGCCGTTTATGAAAGTCATTACCGGATTTGACGCTAACAAGGGCGCAAAGTATAATAATTTAGGTATACACGGCGTTGGAATTGCTACCGCAGCAGATTCTCTTGCGGCAATAAAAAAATATGTTTTTGAAGAAAAATCCATTCAAAAAACAGAGCTTATAACAGCGGTAGATGAGAATTTTGAAAATACGCCCGAGTTGTTGCACAAGCTTAGATATGAAGCGCCCAAGGTCGGCAACAACGATGATTTTGCAGACAGTATAGCGGTAGAACTGCTTGATACATTTGCTGATTCCATTAAAGGTAAAAGAAATTGCAGAGGCGGTATTTTTCGTGCCGGTACGGGAAGCGCGATGTTCTATCTATGGTGTGCCAATGAAATAGGGGCTTCCCCTGATGGTAGGCTCAAGGGTGAGCCTTTCGGAGCAAACTTCTCTGTAAGTCTTTTTGCAAAGGTCAAGGGACCGGTGTCTGTAATAGCATCTATGACAAAGCCGCACTTTAAAAACGCGATAAACGGAGGACCGCTGACCCTCGAATTTGACCAAAGCGTTTTTGCCGACGCTGACGGGATTGAAAAAGTCGGCCTGCTTGTTAAGAATTTCATAGACCGCGGCGGCCATCAGCTGCAGCTTAATACCGTAAATCTTGATACAATGCTCGACGCGCAGAAGCACCCGGAGAACCACAGACGGCTTGTAGTACGTATATGGGGCTGGAGCGCCTACTTTGTTGAACTCGATAAAGAGTATCAGGATCATGTAATCGCAAGACAGGCGTACAAAATATGACGGGCGTAATATTTGATATAAAGGAGATGGCGGTGCATGACGGTCCTGGCATAAGAACTACCGTGTTCTTTAAGGGCTGTCCCCTCCGCTGTAAATGGTGCCATAACCCGGAGGGGCTTTCCGCCCGGCCTCAGCTTATGTATAAGGAGGCAAGGTGCGTTAAATGCGGTAGGTGTATGACAAAGTGCGGGCATGCTGAGTGTCAGCCCTTTGAAAGATGTATTCATATATGCCCGCAGAACTGCCTTGAAATATCGGGGAAAAATGTTGAAGCCAAGGAACTGGCTTGTGAGCTTAAGCAAAACGCCAAAATACTGGGTGACAGCTTCGGCGGATTCACCTTTTCGGGCGGAGAGCCGTTGGCACAGCATAAATTTCTTGGCGAATTGATTGACGAATTAAAAGACTATCATCTTTGCATAGAAACCTCGGGCTATGCCGAAAAAGCTGTTTTTGAAAGAATAATAGATAAGCTCGATTTTGTTATTATGGATATCAAGCTTGCCGACAGCGAACTGCATAAAAAATACACAGGTGTAAGCAACAAAAAGATTTTGGAAAATTTCAAGGCACTTAATAAAAGCGGAAAACCGTATTTAATCCGCACGCCGTTGATACCGAAAATTACCGATACAAAAGAAAATCTTGACGCTATAAAAAAGCTGATAGGAACAAGCAATTGGGAACAGCTTCCGTACAATAAAATGGCGGGAGCCAAATACAAAATGCTCGGAATGAGCTATGAATTGTAAAAAAGGATATTATTTATGTCAAATAATTGGTGCTGATACCCGACTGCTGCACAGGCAGCTATCAAAGAAAGCAAGTAAGCTTTTAAAAAGTTGGTATTTATGCGGGTTCGCGGGTGATCTGATTACCTAAAAACTATGCTGAAATACAGAGACTAACTAAGCAATAATAAACAAGACCAGTAAAAACGGACAATAGAAAAAATCCCCCTCCTATGGTAGTTATTTAATTCTACCATAGGAGGGTATTTTTATGTCACGAATATATCAACACACATTGGAATTGCTACCGCAAATCAAAGAAATGTT
>CAKSST010000034.1 GCA_934489895.1 uncultured Eubacteriales bacterium
AGCGTCTCCTGAATCCCTTTGGCATCTTGCCAGCCTGCAACACATGCCGGAGAACAGAGCCTTTGAGTTTTCTTCGCCTTCAATGCATCCAAGCCCTTCGTTGAAATATCCTATCGCCTCTTCGTTCCTGTCCAGTTGGTACTGAAGCGTGGCAAGGTCGTCAAGGGTGTCCGCTATAGCCGAACGTGCGTCTTCGTCATCTATGTTTTTCAAAACGGAGATTCTGTTTTTGTAATACTCAACCGCCTTGTCATAGTTTCCGAGATTCTTGGATATGAGTGCCAGCAGGTTTAGAATATTAGCCGCCCCTGCTTTGTTTACCTCTGGATTAAGTTCAAGGGCTTTGTTTGCAGCTTCTTCCGCTTCTTCATATTTTTCTGCCATAAAGTATGACAAACCGAGTGCATGGTAGTTCTCGCTCATTGTA
Source organism: uncultured Eubacteriales bacterium (assembly GCA_934489895.1). Taxonomy (GTDB): domain Bacteria; phylum Bacillota; class Clostridia; order Oscillospirales; family Acutalibacteraceae; genus CAKSST01. Next base: position 428 of record CAKSST010000034.1, read on the forward strand.
TCAGGAGTGATGTCTTCCATACCGCTTTGTATCTCTATGCAATCTTGCATAGTTTTTATAGAAGAAATAAACTGTCCAATTTCACGTTGTGCAATAGAAAGTAGACGACAGATAGCAGAATAATAATCATCTGTATTTTCTTTTGTTAAGATCGAAATGACGTTTTTTAAAAAAATAACACTATCTTCTTTTAAACCTTGATCATACAAAAAACTTCCATAATCCCCATATGCTTTTGCCGTACGGTATTCAACGTTATATGCATCTTTTTCTATTGCCTTTAGCGATATGTTAAAATATTCAGTAGATTTTTCTAAACCATTAAGAATATGAGTAACACATGCTATATCATAATATATTTGTTGTTCGAAATCATAATCTACAATACCATTTTTATAGTATGACAAACTCATTTGAAAAAATTTCAATGATTTTTTATAATCACCATCGTTAAATATATCAGTTGCATATTCTAGGATAATTCTAGCAATTCTATCGTTACAGTATTTAATTTGAACTGAGTCCGATTCTTGTACAACTTGTTTAAACAAGAAATCTGCTTGTGTATATTCTCCCAAGTATAGGTTTATTCGCGCTTTTATAGCCTTTAAACTATTAGAATCACTATTTGTGTTGCATTGAAAGTTATCAACTTCTAGTTTTGCTTGTTCGTAATGACCAAGTGAAACAAGACAACGAACTATATTATCTAAATTTTGAATTCTTTCGTGTTCACCGTTAATTTTCGTGATAAAAATCTTAGAATTACTTACGATACTATTTAGACATGAATATGCCATCTGATTTTCTATAGAATTAGAATTATTGCTTTCTTCCGATAGTATCACATTCACTTTTCTAAATATTTTTAGTGCTTTCAGGTATTGACCTGTCCAGTAATATGCATACCCTTTAAGTAAAATTACATTTTTTCTTATGTTAATTGGTATATTTTGATTATCTTCATTTTTAGAACAAATAGATTGATCGTATTTATTCAAATACTCTTGTGCAGCTTCGTTTAGCCCATCTTTTGATATGTTTTTTTTGAAATGTGTTATGTTTTTCAGCCATTCATAAAAATATTCACCAACAATATTGTATCCAAAATTAAAAATATCATCTGCATGCCATTTCTCAATGTAATAAATGGCATCATCGTATTTCTTGTTGTCAGCTAGACATACTCCTTTTTCAGCATATATTTCAGCTAATATGGGATGTCTTTCACCATAAATCTTCATTGCAACTTCTTCTGCAATATCTAAATTCTTGATTTTGTCTGAATTTGTTGCGACTGTAATGCTACGATAATATTTAATTTTTAAAGGGTTATATTCTGCAATATCCGACTTATTCATGATCTTTTCTGCCAAATCAGCCCATTTCGTTTTATCTTCATTTGACTCCAAATCATCAAAGATTGATGCAAATAACAAACAGTTCCATAAATTTTCTATGCAGTATTTACCTAAAATATTGCTATATATATTATATGATTGCTGCAACCAACGAATTGCATTTTTCTTCTCTCCTATATTATCATAGAAATCAGCTAATGCTTTTGATGTTCTTGCAACATCTATGGTGTTTCCTACATTTAGTTCTTTTTCAATTCTAACAGCCTCTTTTAGACACCACAATGCTTCCTCATAGTTATATGAATCTCTATAAATCTTGCTTAAACATTCATACACATGACATATGAGTATCGATTTTTTGTTAATTATATCTTTTGCAAATGAAAGAAATTTGTATTTTGCAGAATTTACGATATCACTATTTGAAGAATCTTTTCTATTCCTTTTTTCAATATCAGATGAATCTCCATTGTAGAAATAGTTAATGGCATTGTTCGCAATCAGTTCGCGTGATATGCCATCCATAGAATGTAGATTATCACATATATAAGTAATCAAAAGCCTTTGCATTTGATAGTATGGCCGTTTGGCCGTAATATCATCCAATGCATTGTAAATAGTTTTAGTACTTAAATTTTCTAAAATAAAGTTTATTGTAGTTGACTCTATTTTTGCATCTTTTAGTATTATATCTGCAAGAATACGGTGACACGACACCATAAATCCATATTTATTTATCCACCCATTTGTTGTTAATCTATTTATTAAATCTTCAAATTGTTTTCTATTATTAGGTGATACAATAACCATTAAATACCTCACATCAATATTTTCTTCGCACAAAATTGCTAAAATTTCAAGTACCTTACTTTCTTCATCAGAAAGAAGTCTTTTGTTGTAAAGTGCAGATGATACATCTGAAATTGCTAATTGTGTATCATGCCATTTGACAGAAACAGATGTTGTGTTGTCAAAATCATTTTCATGCTTGATATATCCTATAATTTCTGACATATTAATTGAAAAATGATTCCTTAAAGTTTTGGCGACCAATTCTGTTATAAGAGTATGTCCTGATATGGCATCTAAGAAGTAGGACAATTGTTCTAAGGTAACCTGGTAATCATTAAAATCGTTTTTATAGTATTTTTTAAATAGAAGTATGGATTCTTCTCGCTTTAGTTCAACCAAATTGTATAAATATATATCTTCCTCTCTTGAATCAAGATTCGTCCTTGTTGTAAAAAGAATTCTATAGGTAGGGAAATGCTTAATTATTTCATCAACCCTTTTATTTATATCTTCTTTGTTTACGTCAAAATTATCTACAACAAGTAGTTTTCTCCCTTCTATAGAGTTTAAGTAGGTAACGATATCTCCAAATTTTAAAAAATTACCATCATTTTCATAATTATAACAAGCTTCCAATGACATTATAGATTCTTCCAAATTTATGTGGAACGGTAGCCATATTATTTTATCAAATTTATTAGCTGCATCCTCGCAATATTTTGCGGCAATAGAGGTTTTGCCCATTCCTCCCATTCCATATATGGCTACATACTTATATGAATCTAAGAATTGTCCAATCTCTTTTATTTCATCTATTCTACCAACAAAATTATTGTTATGAGGAATAATCGTATTTAGTTGGATTTTATCTGAATATACTGGTCTTATATCCTCTGTGTTTCCGTATAAATTTTCAAAACATTTTCGCAATTTTATTTCCAATGTATCTAAATGATCATACTCATTTACGAAAATTTTATCAGATTTATTCTCTTTGATATCTTTAATAAAGACTTTCAATTCTTTGTATTGATTTAATTCGTCAACAGAGAGATCCTCAATACTTTTTGTACATTTTTTTTGAAAGAAAACAATTCTTTTTTTAAATTTCATTGCTCTATTATATTCTTCCAAAACACCTTTTCCTAATTTATTATAAAATATAAAAACTATTAAATCACATTTTGACAAAATAGGGTTAATAGATTCTTGAATAGGTTCATTAGGCTGACTTGAGGTACCAATTTCTTCTTCCCAAAGTTTTGCTGTAAATCTTATTCCAGGAATCTTAATCCTCTTTTCAATAATTGTACTAAATATTTTGCGTTCTTCTTCTAGTCCTTCTGTGGATGAAGATAAAAATATATTATACTC
>CAKSST010000035.1 GCA_934489895.1 uncultured Eubacteriales bacterium
ACATACCGAGTTGAAACGGCAATACGATTTGCTGTATGTATTCGATTACGCACAAGCAGGTTTCTCTGCTGAAGGCGCATCATTGGTAGATGAGAAGATTTTATACACTAAAGTATGCAAACCATGCCTACCGTTTAATGGAGTTTTCTTCTATCAAGGGGAAAATCCGTCCGAGGCACTGTATCGTTTGGCTCTCATCAGCGGTAGTTATTCCCGTTTCAGATTAGACTCTCTATTCCCAAAAGGCAGTTTTGAACGTCTGTATCGCCGCTGGATAGAAACGGCATGTCCGGCAGAAGGAACCAACAAACAGATTCTGACTTTTCTTGACTCACACGGAGTAGCCAAGGGTATGATTACCATTGATTATCAGAGCGAATTGGGGCATATCGGTTTGGTGGCAGTAGATACAGATACACAACACATGGGCATTGGTAGCAAACTGATGTCCACTTTAGACGGCTACTTGTTTGAACGCGGTGTAAAAACCTTGGAAGTCCCCACTCAAAGAGCCAATCTCGATGCATGCCGTTGGTATGAAAAGAATGGCTTTTCTATAAAAAGCGTAACAAACATTTATCATTGGTGGCTGTGAGTATAAACTGATTATGAGTGAACATTTTAGAAATATCATAAAGAAGAACTTGGATGCCATCGGTATCTTTGTGCTGATGGTGGGCATTTTTGCGTATATCATGTTTGTGGTAAAATGGAATAGTGATTTATGTGCCCATACATATATTGCACAACAGATGCTCGAGGAACATCGGTTGTTTTCAACCAACTTCCTAATGTATTTTCTAATCAACCTGCTCACTTTCTTTACCGGTGCTAAATATCCGATGAGGGCGGTATTGGTGCTGCTTCTGGCTGCCGCCAACACCGCCAAATACACCATAGTGCGAGAAGCCTTTCGCGAATGGACATCCTCTAAAACGGCTAAATTGGCATCTTTCTCTATGCTTTTCGTGTACATCATACCGCTGATGTATTTCCTGAAACCGTTGGGTATTTTCCTCTCGGCAGATAATATGTATTTGGGCTACTATGTCCCCAATGTTTGGCACAATTCCACCATACTGTGTATGATGCCTTTTGCCATAGCCTGCTATTTGCTGTCCGTCAAGCAGTTCAAACAGTACACCGACCGACGCAACAAGTATATATCCCTATTTCTCGTATTAAGCGTCCTCGTCAAACCGAGTTTCTTTTTCGTGTATGTTATTGCCTACCCGATTATAATGCTGAGTCAATACGGGCTGAGTAAAACATTCTCTAAATCCTTGCTGCCATTGTTAGCCGGTGGAATCTGCCTTGTTTATGAGTACGTAACCATATATTATAGCGGAGTGAACGACGGGAGTAGTGTCGTCATAGACATTGCGCAACTCTTTACGCTTGATTTTTGGCAATCCCATATCTTGTATTTGGTGGTATCCCTCTCTTTGCCGCTCTTATTCCTCTGCTTGTATGGTCGCACTATTGTTCGAGACCCGGAATTTTGGTTCGTCTTGATTATGTTGGTATGCGGTTTGGGCATTATGTGGTGCTGTCGGGAAACGGGACCGCGAGCCACACACGGTAACTTCGGTTGGCAAACCATTGCTGCTATGTGGTTCGTCTATTTCTATATGCTCAAGACTGTCACCAATAGCGAAGCTTTCCCTTGCCTCAACGGGGGGGGGTATTCGCAGAGAGTTACACTCATTATATTCGGATTGCACGTGATAATGGGGTTTGTATATCTGGGTAAATTTCTGGTTACGAAGAGTTTTTATTGATACCTATGACCAAATTTGCTACATATAGTTCCCTTGTGGCAGTCAACCTGCTGTACGCGTGTGTTACTATTTTCACAAAGTACGCATCGCAGCATACTTTTATGTCTGCCAAGTACCTGCTGGGGTTGTGTGGTGCAGTCGGTGTGATGGGTATATATGCCGTGTGTTGGCAACAGATACTCCGGCACATAGAACTCAGCACAGCCTATATGTTCAAAGGCACAAGCCTTATATTTGTGATGTTGTTTGCCTTTGCTCTTTTTGGCGAGCAAATCACGCTCAATAACATCATCGGGGCGTGCGTCATCATTGTGGGAATTGTCCTGTATGCTGGGAAATAATATGTACATCGTTTTAGTCATATTATCCGTTTTTGCCGCAGCCTGCGCACAGATGCTTCTCAAGCAGGGAGCACGGCAAAACTATACCCCGTGGTGGCGGCAGTACTTGAATATATGGGTCATCAGCGGCTATATGGTTATGGCGGGCTGTTTGGTGCTGAACATCTTTTGCATGAGCCATAGTGTTCAAGCAAAAGAAGTAAGTTCCATCGAATCACTGAGTTACCTTTTCGTGCCGGTGCTTTCATTCTGCATCTTTCGTGAACGTATTACATGGCGCAAGATATGTGCTATTGGGATTATAATGGTTGGAGTAATAATTTTCTTTATATGAATAAGGTGATAAATACTAAGCAAATATCATGGCTTTCATTACTCTTTTGGGGATTACTGATAACCTTGAATATGCTCTTCTTGGTGTATTGGATAGGACTATCTATGAACTATTGCTTACACTATGACGATGTACACTTTATGTGGAAATTGCGTGAATATTCTATCTTTGAATATGTGCGTGAGATGTATATGAGCAGAGGGGGAAATTTTGTGGGTTATGGAATCAATGGTATTGTCTTTTCTCTATCCAATCGGATAGGAGATTATCATTGGTGGTCGATGTTATTCTATACTTTAGGCGTGGCAATGACATACTTTTCGATTAAGGACTGTTTTCATAATATTGCACATTGGAAAGTATTTATTGGGGTTTTGGCTATTTACAACGTGTATGTTTTAACAGTACCTGACTATGCAGTATTTACATGGCTTTGTGCTATGAGTTATTTTCTTTATGGTCCTGCTATATGTCTATTATTGCGCCTACTGAACAAACCTGTCATACATATTGGCGGATGGATTATCTTGTGTTTGTTAGCACTATTTTTATCAGGAACCAATGTGCCGCTTACACCTATGGTGTGGGTGTTAATGTTGGCGAATGGAATTTGGCAGTTACGTCAAGCACAATGGAATGTTCGTAGGGCATGGACTAATTATGCAATACGTAGGATTGTGTTTGTGGCATTAGGGATGTTCGTGATATATGCCATTATGTTTGTTGCACCTGGTAATTTTGCACGATTATCAGCAGGAGATGATATGGAGCATCCTGCTAATATCTCACAATTTGCCATGGCTTGGACAAAATGTATAGTAATGTTTTTATATATGATGCTGTTCTATTTTCCATATCATTTGTTGGCGATATTATTGGGGTATCTTGCAGGGACACAAGCAAAAACGGTAATTCAACAGCGTTGGCAGTGTGTAATATGGATAATGATAGCATTTGCAGTATATATATGTATTGCGGTTATTCCGCTCGCATATTTGTCAAATGGTTTTGGCATCCAACGTAATTATACACAGATTGCATTCTTCTACATCTTGATGTGGTTTGCCATTGGTTATGTGTGGGGCAATCAAAGAAAAACGTACACAATATGGGTACAACGGTCTACATCAGTTGTTACACTGTTTTTGATAGCAGTAATGTGCGTAAATATACATACCGATTTCCCTATTGCCCGCAAATATAATCGTGCTCATATAGAGCGTATAGACTACCTTAATACTCTCCAACAAGAGGGACATA
>CAKSST010000036.1 GCA_934489895.1 uncultured Eubacteriales bacterium
GCGCAACCCCTCCGGGGTGCATAACAGAACCCGGCCGAGACGGGATTCTACCTAACAGGTATAAGATACTACGATCCGGAGATTGGTAGGTTTATAAATGCGGATAATCAAGTTTCTGGTGTCGGTGGCGAAATCTTGGGATACAATATGTTTGCTTATTGCATGAACAATCCTATCAATATGGATGATCCAACAGGAAATTGGCCAAAATGGGCAACAAAGTTGATTATCGGCGCTGTGGCGACCGTAGCAGCCGTAGCCATCACGGTGGCTACAGGTGGTGCGGCAGCTCCAGTACTTATTGGCGTGGCTGTAAGTACAATAGGTGGAGCAGCAATTGGTGCGGTTAGCCATCGTGTGACTACTGGAAGCTGGGAAGGTGCCGGTAAGGCAGCTTTTAACGGTGCTGTCGATGGATTTATGACGGGTGGACTTTGTGCTCTTGGTGGTTCTGTGATAGGTGGGGCTGCAAGAACAGTGAAAAATGCAAAATCAGGTATAACAATTGGGAAAACAGGACAATTTGAACAAGTTGCTGAAATAACAAAAACTCAGCATTATTCCGGATTGAAAGAGTTCAATTTCATTAAAAATGTCGCTGGTCAAAAAGCAGCCGAAACTGTCGGTTGGTGGCAAAATAAATGTGTTGTCAAAGGTGTTATGGCGCTAAAAGGCTCAATTTATGACTGTGGAGGAACATTGACTGGTGCATACGCAAAGGAAGTTGCTCTTACAAAAGGCTATCAGTATTTATATAATATTTGGTTAATGTAATGATGTGAGGCTGGTGCTATGGGACGATACTCAACATTAAAAAAAGAATTTGAATTTTTAGCGAAGATATATGGATTTAGAATATATCTAAAACAGAAACATGGGGCATATTATTATATTATTTGGACCAATTCAAATAAAAACATTATGGTTATATATGATGAACAGGTTGAATTTCCCATTACTATACGCGTATATGATGCAGATTCATTTGGATTTGATGCGATGGAGTTTAAAAAAGAATTTGCTCAAAAAAATGGCACTCCACAGCAGAAAATTCACCATGCAGCTGAGTGGTTAAAAGATGCAATTGAGGGCAAAGCCATCATAACATAATTGTAGTATTGTATCATACTAGCGGTATAGCTTTTAAAGATATATTCGCTAGTATGATGATAATAATTTTATAAGTTCTACGGTTGTCAATGCTGTAGAGTATGACGTCGAGACGGGTCTCTATTATGTATCCAGCCGTTATTACGATCCTGAGATCGGTCGGTTTATTAACGCAGATTCACAGCTGAATCAAAAAGATGGTATATTGGGATACAATATGTTCGCATATTGCCACAACAATCCCATTATGTATTCTGATCCAACGGGACATTCTATAACATTAGCCTGCATTATTATTGGCGCAGTAATTGGTGCTGTAGCAGGTGGATGTGCAGGTGCTTATGTTTCTAAAAAACAAACCGGAAAGGTTAATGGTTGGGCAGTTGCGGCTGGGGCTGTTGGCGGCGGAGTAGTAGGAGGACTTGTTGGATGGGGCGTTGGTGCTGCTATTACTGCGGTTGGAGCTGCCGCTACAGGCAGTGCCGCAACCGCCGCCGCACCAGTTGTACAACAAGTCGCAGAAAAAGCATCAACGGCATTGCAAACATATTACCCACCAAATGATGGTTTTTCGGGTGCAGTTCAAAAAATTACACTTGAAGCAGGAACATTGATACAACGTACTGGAGATTTAGTTGGACGATATATTGCCCCTGCTGGAACTCCAACGCAAATGTTGTCATTGCCTTATGATAAAATAGGGCAACCGACTACAATTTTGCAGGTTCAACAGTCAGTCGAGGTTTTAGCTGGACATGTAGCTCCCTGGTTTGGACAAATTGGCGGCGGTATTCAGTACCAACTCGGAACTCCTCTCGACCAATTGATTAGTGAAGGTATAATAAAAATCTTTGGGGGTTGATTATGACAAAAGCAGAATTTTTAGAACTCCTAAAAAAATACAATATTAACGAAAATCTTGTAGTGTTTGATGACGCAATAAGAGAGGGGTATTGTGTTAGAAAAAATTATTTTCGGTGGGAAGTCTTTTTCCGAGAAAGAGGAAAAGAATATGACTGTGTAGGCTTTCCTTCCGAAAGCAATGCTTTACAATACCTATTTGATAAGCTTTACAGCATATATGTATAATAAAAAATCACTATACCAACAAGCATCGCCTTTTGGGGACAAAAGGCAGTGTTGTTGGGATAGTCCCAAGCCCTTAAAGGTTTCAGGAATATTCCTGACAAGTCTGCGTTTGGGTGACCAAAGGCGATGCTTGCTGGTACATAACAATTCCATTCCCTTTTTTGTAGGGGTGTAACGATTTTCTAATCTTACGGTTACAAAATTGCCTTTAAGTGAGGAAACAGTTGGAGGGATTAACCTCCCTTCAACTGTTACTCTCACGAAGAAGGAGGCAATTATGCGTAAGGTGAAATTGATCGTTCACGAAACCTATCAAGGCAAACGCAAAAGCGAGGATGTCTTTGCGGCGGTGTTTCTGTCAAATGCTGCCGCAATGACTCCGAACACACATTCTGATATAATAAAAGACACCGAACGATCTCAGGATTCACTTTGTTCCGAGAAAGGAGCAACTTATGGAACAAGTGAGGAATGAGCAAACCATTTACAGCGCAGCAGTCTATTGCAGACTCAGCAAGGACGATGAGCAGGCAGGCGAAAGCGTTAGTATCGAAACACAGAAAATGATGCTGACGGACTTTTGCCACGAACGAGGATTCTCCATCTACGAAATCTATGCTGACGACGGTTATTCGGGGTTAAACTTCAATCGACCGGCATTTACAAGATTGCTTGAGGATATTGACAGCGGCAAGATCAATCTTGTCATTACCAAGGACTTGAGCAGACTGGGCAGAGACTATATCCAAACCGGCTATTACACCGACGTGTATTTTAGCCGTAAGAGGGTGCGGTATATTACCGTAAATGACGGAATTGACACCAATCGGGATGATAACGACATTGCGCCGTTCAAGAATATATTGAACGCTAACACAAGGGGACGCTAACACAAGGGGACGGTTCTGTTGTGTTGACAAATCGAGGTAACGATCGTATAATAATTTAGGGTGATTGTTATGCCGAGGAAAGCACGTGAAAAAAGCGAAAGCGGAATATATCATATTATGCTTCGCGGAATAAATA
>CAKSST010000037.1 GCA_934489895.1 uncultured Eubacteriales bacterium
AATCGAGACAATGCAATTCGTAGAGAACGAATATCGCCCTCGGTCCAGTCTGCATTCAATTCGTTTAATTTCAAAATTGTTCCACAATCACGAATTTCTTTAGCTGGACGAGTAAACCAACTGATTTTAATATCTTCCAAATAATTTTCTTCTTTGGCAAAGGCTTCCCAATCAAAAGATACCACAATTTCATCTTTCCCGATCTGTTTAGATACCAGTTCTAATTTACGAGATATTTTAGCAGAGGCAAATCGTCCAATACCTTTTTCTCCGGAAAATTTTCTATTAGGATTTTGGTTGTCTTTCTTCTTTTTATAGTTGGTAGCTGGTTCCATCCAAGCGTGCTGGATTGTATCAAAGTCCATACCACAACCTTGGTCATATATAATAATAGAAGCACCTTCTTTTTTGATACATTTTACTTTTTCTATTATCTCTTTGCGTCCCTTCCCTCGAGTAAATTCTTTCTCTGCAACCTCTCCTGCAAAAGTAATATCTACAATCGGAGAACCAGCATCATAACTATTTTTCACCAATTCAGTAATAGCAACATTGTCATTGCTGATTAATTCTTCACCAATAGTTCTAATCAGTCGTGCACGCGGCTTGAATACAAATTGCCCACTATCAATTATGCTTTTACTCATAATAACATGTTTTTAATTTCTGATGCTATTTTATACGCCAATATAACCGGCACTGCATTTCCTATTTGTCTGAAAGCAGCACTTCTTGAACCTTCAAAGAAATAATCATCAGGGAAAGACTGTAAACGTGCAGCCTCTCTAATAGTAATCGAACGAACATTATCAACGTTAGGACACAATGTTGGATAGATATAGTAGTGCCCATCCATTGCAATATGCGCCACAACCGTATGGCTACATCCATATGGGTCAACAACCGAAAATCTATTTAGAAAACTTTGTTTGTTTTTGTGTTTTTGATGATCTTCTGGTATTTCCGTGTAAGAAAGTTGTTTTTTTGTCTCCAGAAATTTCTTCAAGGCCATTACATATATTTCACGATCGTTCAGATTGTTCGGTCGTGCGATGTGTTGGGTGGTAAAACCCAGGACTCCCCGAATGTGGGAAGTTCGAAGATAATCCATTTTGGATAGAGGCTGAGTGTAATCTACAGCTCCACACAATTTTCCTTCTCCAGCTCGTCGAGTTGGCAAATCAGAAAAGACATCTCGTAGAACTTGATAATGATTCTCTTCCTTTGGCAATACGGGATAATGGCAACGTCGGCGATTTTTTTGCCAACCTATAATAATCACTCTTTGACGATTTTGCAAAACGCCGTGTTCTGAGGCCAATTGTACTTGGCATTGTATTTCATAATCCAACTCATGTACTAACCTTTGCAAATCAGCGAAAGGCTTCCCTCCCTTTGCAGTGAGTATACCTAAAACATTTTCAAAAACAAACATTTTAGGTCTATAGCGTTCTATGAATTGTACATAATATTTATACAATTCATTGCGAGGATCTTTTTCAATCTGTTTTTTCCCTAACCGTGCACGTCCTGCAATAGAGTAGGCTTGGCACGGGGGACCGCCTACGATTACGTCTATTCTCTCCCCCCCCCTCAGAGTATCTACTTTAGAGAATATCTCATTAATGGTGTCTTCTCCGATGGTCGCTTGTATTACTGTATCTATCACAGATTTTGGAACTTTATCCCATAGCCACTGCCCACTTTCTCTTTCTTTTTTGTTCCTTAAATATTGCTCGTATATATTTAACTGCTTATTTTCTGCCAAATAATGAAATGCAGCACGTGTACGAAGAGTATCACATGCATAATGATCCATCTCAATATGTGCAATAGGATTATAGCCGGCTTGTACAAACCCTTCGGAGAGCCCACCAGCACCTGCAAAAAGGTCTATAATATTATATCTGCGCTTTCTCTGCATAATATACTACTCAATACATATAGTACAAATTAGGGCGTAAAGATACGAAAAGAAATTGATATGTGCAAATGAATTTTCATTTTTGCCTTTGTGGAGATAAGGCTAATGGGGCAAATAAGACGAATGGGGCTGATAGGTCGGATAAGTCCAATAAGGGGTATAGGTCTCCGCTAATTGCCGTGTAATTAACCCTTCACTATATACAGAGTAGAGTATGCACTAAAATCTATCACTAAGGGGATTTTCTTTTCCTACAGCGTTTCTGTTTCAAAAGTTTGAACTGCTTGGTTATAGTTACCTTAGTCATCCAAATGGAAGTAGGAAATGCATACTGAGAGTCAAAACACAAAGCAAACTCCTCATCGCATGCATCCATCTGTTCTGTTTATTTAGTATTTTTACTACGACATTTACTACGACATTTACTACGACATCTTGATGTTACGCTCCCCAGACTTATCGCTACCTTCGCGAATAAGGATACCTTTCTCAAAAAGTTTAGCAAAATCTCTTTGTATGGTCCGGGAATTGACTTTCAATATCTTTGCCAATTCTGCTGCTGTAATAGAAGGATTCTTTGCGATCAGTTCCAAAATCTGTCTTTGTCTGTCGGTTATATCAAAATCAACGACATCCGGTATATCAATATCCGGTCTTTCCTGTTCCGCCTTACGCTGAATAATAACAGAGACTCCCCCAAACTCGTTCTCGACTTTCGGGAAAGGAATATCGGCTGCTAAGAACGCCGACTTGACCTTGTCAAATCCACGCCCCCAATGCTCAATGAACCCCGCCTTATAGAAAACATTTGCTATCAGTTTGTTGTGAGGTAACGAACGATGGTCATGTTGCAAGGTCTCCGTGTTGTAACCTTCCGGCAACTTGCCAGCATTCCACAGCCAAATATGGTCATCATAGACCTTCATCATCGTTTCATCGCCCATATAATCGCGGTGAACCATTGCATTATAGAGCAATTCACGCATGGCAGATTCCGGAATTTCCAATTCCTCGATGCGTTGCATCCCTTCATAATGAATCGGTGTCTTCAAGTATTTGCTGCGCAACAATTCGATGATACGGTTGGTCATTTGGAAGATGTTGCTATACAC
>CAKSST010000038.1 GCA_934489895.1 uncultured Eubacteriales bacterium
TCCAAATCTATATATGGCAACACGTCCTTTTCGAACAACAAGAACACTTCATTGTCTTGACTGTTTCTGAAATCAAAAAGTGAAGACAAGAACTTGTAGTTCATAAAGTCACTGGACATTGCTGTAAACTTCATAAAGCGCAAGACTTCCGTATCTGCTGCATAGTAACAAGTATTCGAGTCTTCCACGGTCTTGGTCATGCCATTTCCGTTGTCAAAATATATTTTAATACTGGAATCATCTGTGATTGCGGCATATCTATTGCGAAGATTCTGAGCATGTCCTGCCATAAAATATTTCTGAGCTTCAGTTCGGTTCTTAGCATACGCTTGAAAATGAGTATATACACTCCAATAAATGGAGCTCTTGCCTGCACCATTTTCGCCATATAGCAAGATGTTCTTCCTATTCACATTAATAGGAAAAGCATTCTTGAAGAATTTAAAGTTCTCAATTTCTATTTTGTTTATTCTCCAACTCATTTTTCTTCTGACATTTTCTTGGTTGCAAAATCCATGAAGTCTTTCATGTATAAGCGCAAACGGTTCATATTTTCCATCAATTCATTTCCAGATGTCATCAAATCTTCAAACAATGTACATAGTATACCTAAACCATCTTTTTGTTCGTCATCTGTGTTCCCTGAATTTTTCACTGACAATCGAACAATCTCTTCACCCCATAACTTCAGTATAGAAATGTTTGCCTTTTCAAAGAGCTTTGGCAATACCATTTCTAATACCATGGAATCCCTTAAAGAAGCAAAATAATTAAATATCGTTGGAAACACATCACCCTCAAGCGATTCAAGACTTCTATTGTATGACAATAGGTATTCCATTAAAATTTGTAAAATGATGCAGCCTGAAGCATACTCATCTATATAATAAATAGGCAATCTTTTGATTTGAGATATTTTAGTTCTCCCTCTGAGCCTGTTAGCTTTAAAATCAGGTAACAGAAATAACTTCCCTATAGCCGAATTAATGAAAAATGTGTAATATTTTGCCATTTCGACTTCAGAACAAATGATAACATAATCAAATTTCTGCTTGTCAGTAAGTGACGCTATTTGATCTTTTTCATCAATATCTTTCTTTAGATAAACAAACGCCTTTTCATCTTCTGTTTTCTTTACGATAAAAGTATCAATATATTCTTTAGCGGTCATTATCTTTTCCAAACGTCCCAATCGCCCCAAGACATTAGACTTGTTCACAAATTCCCTTATGTGATAATGTATCTTCAAATCATCCTGCAACGAAGGAATCACATGTTGTATTTCATGAACATATTTAATTCCTTTGTTGTGGATTTTGTTATAATAGGATTCAAGATTCTCATCATATGATTTTTTTAGAGAAACCATATAATATTCAGATGAGTCTCTTTGAACCGCAGGAGTTTCCTCTCCTTCTGTTACGATACTGGCAGCGACTATTGGATCGTAATAAATATCTCTATCTTCTTTCCCATCTATCTTCACAGGTAGTATGTCTTCAAAACTGAAAAAATGATTGACGTTTTTCAACGCTATTCCAACTTCATTTTTGTTTACTTCTTTTATTATAAAAAGATTTTGAGGAAAGAATAACTCTTTAGATAATCTTTCGAACTTTATTTTGCTAAGCTTTACTATGTCGTTTGGTTGAAATGGTATCTTTTCCATACTCTTTTATTCAAAAAAATCAGAACACCAATCTTCTCTATATCGTGTCTGAAAAAACAATCATAAGAATTACGCAAAATACTCAAGCAATTGGATATTTGAAAGTTCTTTCCGAAGCACGTTACCCTCCACTTTACATAAATCATGAAATTCTGGCAATTTGATAGGATTCTTAGGATAGCAAACTATATGATATGTCTGGTCATTCAAATCAATTACATTTGTCCTGTCAAAAGAAACAAAGCCTTTTCTCGCCATGCTCATGAAGCAATGCAGATAAGCAGTTCTTGCTTCTTCATCATTACCCAAGTGTTGGTTAAGGAAACTCTCATTTACAACAATGTCATCTTCATCAAAGATGAAGTCTGAGTCAAACACTCTTTTTTGTAAGCCACGCAGTTTTTCTCTATCATTGATAACATCGGGTATCATGCCTCCAGCCGAGGCGACATGGCAAAATACGTCACCTATGATGCAGAACCAATCTATATCCTTTGAATAAATATATGCTTCTTCGTATTTCATAAGTTCGGAAATATGACTTTACAATTTTCACAATAAGGGAACACTTGCATAGTTCTTGGTCTTACAGCTTCTGTAAAATGCAGCTTGTGAATATCATTCTCATGATACTTATTCATGTAGTTATTACCAGCGTGTTGTTCAGCACAATTGCCGATTATGTACCCTTTGCCAATATGGGAACCTTTGCCAATATTGCCGAGCCTCAATAATTCTCGTTTCAAAAAGCTATGCCATTTGGTTCCTTTTGGATTATGGGCATACCCTTTTGCTGAATGTATATTTCTTTTGTCATGACATATTGTCGCCATCGCAGGTAAGTCCCAATACCAAACCTGTGTATCCTTATCTTTACGCAAGACTTCTATTTGTGCTTTACATATATGCTGACAATATTCACGTATTCGTTTATCCATTATTTCCTCAACTTGCTTGCCTCCTCAATATCCCTTGTTTCTTCCTTTGCCTCAGTTATCGCCATCTTGATTACCATGCCAATGAAACCAACGACAACTAATCCTATCACTCCTAAAATTATTTTCCACCACATAGTTTTTAAATTTTAAAGATTATATTTATGTTTTTAGACTCTTTAATTC
>CAKSST010000039.1 GCA_934489895.1 uncultured Eubacteriales bacterium
TTGAAAGATTAACGGGGATTGGATTTAATATAGTTAGAAAATTTTAGCAACACAATAGAACCGTCCCTCTGTGTTCTTAACCGTTATGCTTATGCCAACGGCAACCCCGTTTCCAATGTGGACCCGTTTGGACTTAGTGCGGAGAGAGGGAGCAGTCCCTATGGATCAATTTTCTATAACGGTGCTTACTTCCCAATTTATGTTCCTAACCACACCGGTAAAGGGAAAACTATCAGTGCCTATTGGAAGACAATCCATGAGATAACTGAAAGTGAATTTTCCTTTGATTGGCTTAAATTTATTTCAGGTATAGAGTTTGATGATGTAAACGGAACGGCCAACGGAACTAATACTGAACCAATAAATAAGCAGCAGCAGACAGCTGCTGGACTTGCAGGAATTTTCAATGGATTGCTTACATCTGCTGCTAATAGTAGCAGTTCCACGTTTTTAACATTTACATTCCAAGAAAGCGGAGATAATCGCCGTGTTATTATAGAAGCCGGTTCTAGTCAGGTTGAGCAACTCTATAATCGTTATGCAAACAATATTTCTAATAGTGCATATTTTTCAAATGCAGGCTCTCCTTTGGCTCAAGCAGTCATTTCTTCATATGCTGAAGATTTGTATACAGAAATGACAGGAAATAGTACAAAATGGTATCATACCTATGATATACAAGTGACTGTTGATGAGAGACATAAAGGTTCTAGGTATTCTTCATATTTATGGATTGATAGTGATGGAACTATTATGGAAACTCCCATTCTTTATAGCAATGACAAAGTAGAGATTGGTAGAAGAAGTGGATTTTTAGGATTAGGTTTCACATCGCTTGTTAATATGCCAATTAACGGAACATCTCCTGTTTCTCAGGAATATCAGAAATTGTTTAATTCTGCATTCTAATATAAGGTTGTTATGCAGCAATGTGTTTTAACGCATTGCTGCATAACAAAACATTAAAAGGAGAATATTAGTGTTTAATTGTTTACTTTTATTCTTATTGAACATTGTTTATTTGCTGTGCAATACATATCCAAAACATATTATTGAAATTAGCAATATGTATTCAGTGTTTTCTGTTATATTCAACGTGCTTTTTTATTCGATATTGTCATTATTAATCATTATTTCAGTTGATAAAAATAAGATGTTGTTTTCTAGCAATATTTTTTCACCTGTTGAAAAAATACTTAGGAGATTTAGAATTAAAAAAATTTTGTTCTTGATTATTTACCAAATAATTATAGATATTATTTTAATGTCGATGAGCACGCTACTTGATAAAAATGTGCTATATTTAATTGATTTTTTAACCGTTGTTCAATGGATTGGGCTATATTTTATTAGCACCAAAAGAGAAAATAATATCTTTTTTAAAAAATCAGTAGTCGTTATTATAGCATCAATTTTAATAATATTTACAATAAGTAGTGTCTTGAATTTTGTTATTATAAGAAATTATGATTCTATATTTGAAAAATTTAGATTTGATTATGAAATATTTGATATTTCTGTTAAGAATCTGGATTTTATGTTTCAAATCAAAAATTTCATATTAGATACTGCTATCGGCTTTTTGATTTTTGTAAGTCATTTTTCGTCCAATGGAATTCATAGCAAAAAGTGTAAATTTTCAATCAAGATAATACAAGTAGGTGCACTAATTGTCTTCTCCTTTATCTTGATTTATGGCAAATCAATTTTGTTTCCATATTCATCTTTTACAGGAATAAAGGTTTCAGAATCTGAAACAAGTTATAATTATCCAACTGATCAGTTTTATGCAAGCACGCAAACAATAGTAATTTCAAGAAAAAATATTGATCATCAAAATAATGTTGTTTTTCAGGTTACGAAAAATCGATTGTTTTTTAATGGCCAATGTGTTTTTGAATATGTTTCAAACGATAATATAAAGGCTAACAGTTATGAAAAGAACGGAAATGTATTGATCGTAAATGATTGTTTTGAAGAATTGGCAGCAAACGGGAAAGTGGTACTTTTATATAAAGATAATGTGGTATGTTTCGTATATAATAATTCCCCGATTATTTTGTGTTCGGAAAGCACAAGCAATATCGATGATGAATCATTATTAATTGTTTATAGGACACTTATGGAAGGGGCGTGCTGGAATTTTTATGAGCAAAGTGTTGAATATTTAAAGGAACATGATCCAAGTTTTATAAATCCTTATATTTATCGACATGCATCTGGTCAATTTAATAGTAGTGAAGTTGCTATGTTTGATAAGCTGCAAATAAAGCAATCATATATTGAAAACATTGCTTTGAGGTATGATTTTTAATTACAATTTAAAGAACACGCAAGGGACGATACTAAATTTGGACAGGGGACGGTTTTATTGCCTCCTATTTATTTATACTTTCGTACACAGCAAGGTGGAAAGTGTTGTTGATTTTCTTATCAACCATCAGGAATTCACCTATAATTCTATGGTCAGAATAACACAAGGGGACGGTTCTGTTGTGTTGACAAATCGAGGTAACGATCGTATAATAATTTAAGGTGATTGTTATGCC
>CAKSST010000040.1 GCA_934489895.1 uncultured Eubacteriales bacterium
GCCCTTGTATTTTTGCCGCAAATACCGTCAACTGTTAAACCATTATCCTGCTGAAAATGTGAAATCTGCTTTGCTGTATTCTTACCGCAAACGCCGTCAATCTTGCCACAGTTGTATCCCTTTCTGTTGAGATGCCACTGCACCCACTTGACCCCATCTCCTTTACTGCCGCGCTTGATGCTGACCGTAGGCTCTTTATAAGGACAATCGTTAGGTTTCGCAATTCCAAAATAATCATAAAACGACTGTGAACCGTTTATTTTTGAAATTGATTTATTGCCCTTTGTTTCGTCACCACACCATTTTGAGCCACTTCGGACATCAACGTGTGTTGAGTTAACCGATATGTAGCCGATGCCGATAAAGTCTAAGCTTTCCGCAGCGCAACAAACCAATTTAGCTGAGATTTTACCGTCCTTATCGTAACATACAATATCCACAGCCTTGCCCTTTGTGTGCTGACCCTTTCCGCTGCCGCCCACTGCCTTATCGTGCTTTGCGGTACGGTATCCACTGTTTATAATCATCTTGTTACAACCGAGCTTTGCACGAAGCTTTTCAAGCTTGTCCACAAGAGCCGTATCAATCAGTACCTTATCACCATCACTGCAGGCAAACTCTTTTACCTTAAAATGCTCTGATAACTTTTTGCTGCCATCTATGCTTTTCGAATAAGTTTTAACTGCCATATTATTTATCCCCCTTTGTTACACTCAGCGCCTTATTGCCGAGCAGATATGTAGAGATAACCGCCATAACTACAGATAAAGTTGCAATAATTTTGTCTGCAAAAGGGATATTCCATATTGGGTCTAAACCGACAAGCAACGCGTTAAGAATGGTAAGAATATTTAACACATATTTTGATACTTTTTTAATTCTTTCATTCATAATTACATCTCCTATTTATGATATTCTTCTAAATCTTTTATTCTGTGATTTATAACCTTAATTTGTTCTTTCTCAATTTTATCTTCCTGTTCAAGATTATAAACACGCTCAATAACCTTGTTATGCTTATCAACCGTTTTAGTCAGCTGCTTAATCTGCTCAGATTGCACCGCATTATGCTTGTCCATTTCTTCAATCATTTTTTGGGTATGTTGTTCATTTTCAGCTAACATCCTTTTATGTTGTGAATTACTGTTAATTACACCAACCACAATTGCAGCCGCCGCTGCTATAAGCGCAGAAATTATTGAATACACCCTACATCACCGCCTTATCAACTTTCAATTTGCTTTTCTTTTTCAGCAAAAATTGCTTTTTCTTCCTCATCAGTTTCATCATGTGACTTTAGAAGTTCTCTATAACGCTTAGACTAATTTTATTTTACTATGTAATAGTTATAACAAATACTCTGCTTCCCGCTCCGCTTGTTTGTAGTGTATCTTTGATATGTTTAGTGTATATAGAGCCGTCTTGCTTTTTAGGCTTGCTTGCTCCCTCTCTTGATTCTGTGTCTGCTAAATATAATCGGTGCGTGCTTTGGTCTATGCCATAACATAAAATTGTGTGTCCTTTTGCGGTTGTTGCGCTACTCGGTATATTAATAATTGCATACCCGCCGTTTGAAATTGTGTTATATATCTCTTGCAAATTTGCGGTAGTCATACTCGTATATTTTGTAAATTGCAAACCTAATGCTTTTATAAAGTCATCTATTGCACTTAAATCACTTGTATAGTGTTGGTCTGCCCCAAGCCTTACACATTCTCTTTGCAAGTCAAAAGCCGTTTTAAAATCGTATCTTTTGTTCAATCCACAATATGCGCCCATAATTGCAAAAAATACACAACCGGTAGAAAACGTCGCTGTTGGCATTAAACTTCTAGCCGAAATAACTTTGTCACCCCATCTCTCGCAACGCTGATTGAATGTTGCGGTCAAAGGGCTTATAGTTGTCTGTGAAACAGTACAACCACTCCAAAAGTCAGTTGGGTTAGTTTGTAAACTTGTTGCCATTGTTCCAAAGGTGCAACCGTTATCCGCAAGTGATTGCCAATCATAGTCAATCGCACAATTCTTAAAAGCATAATTGCCAATTGATGTCAATTTATCTAAAAAAGACACATTTTTAAGCTCAGTACAATCATAAAAGCATTGTGCGGGTATTGATGTAATATTTTCGCCACCGCTTATTGTATTGAGACTTTCACATTCATCAAAACATTGAGCGGGTAATACACTTACATTGCCTATATCAATATATTCTAATTTGTATGCCCATCTAAATGCCTTTGCCCCCATTGATGTCAGGTTAGGTAAAAGAATTTGTTTGATACAAGAACGCAAAAAAGCATTTTCACCAACATAAGTAATATTAATTGTGTTTTCAACTCTTTCAAGATTTTCACATCTCCAAAAACAATAATTTGTAATAGATGTTATGCCATCGGGTAATACAACTGTTTCTATAGCATCATTTCTACAGAACATACCTTCTGCCAAAGCAGTCACAGTTATGCCATTTACCTCGTTAGGAATTGTCAATATTCTTGGTAATTTTCCTTTAAGTGTTCCTGCGTTACCTACACCATTATCACTT
>CAKSST010000041.1 GCA_934489895.1 uncultured Eubacteriales bacterium
CTATACGACCATAAAGTATACACCAGCCATAAAAGAGGCATTGAATCGTATGGGAGATGATGAGTTTGATATGCTCTATCAACGTATGGAAAAAGGGTTGAATATTTGGTCTATACAATTTACTATAGCACATTTTGTGAATCATGCGGTGGCTATATATCCCGTACAATCGTATGTACATAATACAGGTAACGATGGTTCCGGTGAAAATTGTAGTGCTACCCACTCGTTGGATAATGTGATATTATCCACCAATATGACTCCTAAATTTATAGACATATTGTATGAAGATAGTCGTATTATCAATGCCTTTTACAATGTAAATTGCCGCACCCGTCGTCCACTATGGAAAAGGGTCTGCAATTGGATTGCGCGTAAGATGGGCAAACCCATACCTTTTGTGATAAAGAAGCCCATATTGACTATGTAATATAACGTGAGTTCAAAATAACGAAAACCTATAAAACAAGACGAACAAAATCTTGCTTATGGCGCAAGATATGCCACGATTGGGAAACAAATATACGAAAAATTAAATCAAATATAGACAAATACATATAGGGAGAACAACAACTCAAATATCTATTATCAACAAAAAACATGCGTTATGTCTTATATCGAACTGACGTTAATATAACATGCGTTCGATTGTGTCTATATTAAGTTGTACATTAACATATATAGACGCATTTACCATTTATATATATGCTACAATAAAAAAGTTCAAAGTTCAAGGGGGCTTGAACTTTGAACCGGAGGCGTGGAACCTTGGAGGGTTTGCGCCTTGAGGCTACACGAGGTAGGGGGAACTAATGCGGATGGTATGGACTAATCTTGGTAGGCAGACCATTCCTGATTGAAGACGTATTGGTACAAAGTGCGGTACACGCTTTGTGACTTAAAGGCTTGGAGGTCCTGCTGTATCTTGGACGCATCCTGCAATCGCTTACGGGTAGCCGCTACCACCGCTTTGAAGCGGGTATGCATATTCACTTCGGATTGGGAGTAAGGCGTTCTACGAGTACCCACCATAGCACATCCTCGTGGGTGCCGACTTGATTGCCGGTACACCGAGGTGAAATTGTACTTCTTGCCATATATCTTGCCCGATGTGTAATCAATGGGCGGTAGATAAAAAATTTTTCCAGCCATAGTCGTCAATCTGTAAGTTTTGCATACTCCTGCGCAAACATAAAGCCACGCAGGGTGGTGTACTTGGATTTCTTCTGTGCAAGCCATTGCTTTTCATACGCCTGAATCTGTTCTGTGGTAAGCGATTTGAGTGCTTCCGTTGCTTGCTTGTACCGTTGCTGAACTTTCAGTTCGTTTTCCGAGTAAGGTTTTTTACTCAGATTTCGAGGGTTGCACATTCTGCCGGAGTAGCCGGTTTTGCCTTTTGTGGCGAGATAGAAGTCGGAGTGTTCACAAATTTTTCCGCTCCAACTTGTAACTAAATCTATTGGCTTGTATTTTGCCATAATAATCAAATTTTGAAAGTTAAAAAATAATAGTTTGTTTTGCCACAGTAGGTATGTGGCGGTGTTGTTTGGGAAATCGCGCAGTGGCGGTGCATGTATGAATGTCATACTTGTAAAAATTAAAAGGTTCGTAACTATAGTCGGTTATGTGGTATAGATAGTGCCGATATTGCCAATATGGTCAGGTGGTGGAGTTTCCGGTGGTTGTATTGCAACCTTTGGGGTAGCGGTGCGTTCTACGATAGGGGTAGTTGGAATAGCAGCGGCACAGGTACTTACGGTGGGTATAGTGCGATGTATATCGTTTCGCTCAAGGTATTGTTGTACGGTCTGTTTTCCTTGTAGGATACCTCGCATTTGCTTTTTGGGTAGCGTCTGTACGCGCATAACCTGTTGCGTCCTATTATGATGTTTGCCCGCGTACAGGCGAGCAAACTGTTTGTTCCACGCCTTTTGCTTCTCCGATAATCGTCGTGGACAACGTTGCACGAACACTTTGCCGTATTTGTTGCGCCGGAAATAGAATTCCGACTTCATGGACACTTTGCCTATGCAATAATCGATTGGCGGTATAAAATTTACTCTCATATTAATGTATTGATTTCTAATTTTTAGTTTTCAATCGGGTACAATAAAAAAGCACCCGAATGAAGTTTTCGGGTGCAAAATTACGGCAAATCTGCCGATTAAAAATTAGACGTACTTTTTAGGTAAAAGAAAAATAAATTAGAAGTTGTTGATTATCAGTTGTTTCCGTCTTTCTTGGTTCTAACTTTTTGTATGCAGGTCAAATTGTTCAAAGCATCGTCCAACTGCAATGTTATCGTGTTTTGGAGGTCATGTTTGAGGTTTTCCAAATTACCTCCATTGCGAACATAGGTACTAAC
>CAKSST010000042.1 GCA_934489895.1 uncultured Eubacteriales bacterium
CACTAAGGGACAGCATTGGCATAACTCCAAGTGGGAACTGTTCATTGTCGTGGCAGGTCATGGTTTGATTCAAGAACGCAACATAAACACGGGCGAGACTGTGGAGTTTGAGGTTAGCGGAGAAAGAATAGAAGCAGTCCACATGATCCCGGGCTGGACGCATAATATTATCAATCTGAGTGAGACCGAAAATCTTGTGACGGTGATGATTTGCAACGAGATTTTTAATCCGAGCAAGCCGGATACTTTCTTTGAACTTGTATAGGTTTTAACAAGCAATATTTTGAATGTTCAAAAGATACTTTTGGGAAAATTGAATAATAAAAGAGGCAGAAAACATGGAAGTAAAAGTAATACAAGACATATTTATCAAAATACTCGGCTCAGAGCTAACCGAAACGGAGTTAGATGATTCTGTCAAAGAACAACTTACTCCGGATGTTATTTCTGCCCTTTATTCGTTGGCTGATCGTCATGATTTGGTTTATGCTGTTTTATCTTCTTTGCATAAGTGCGGATTGACAAATAACGATGAGATATACGATAAATTCCACCAAAAGGCGATCATGTCGGTTTTCAGAATTGAGCAAATAAAATATGCGTTTGCTCAGATATGCGATACTTTTAACCAAGCATCCATACCGTATATTCCGCTGAAAGGCTCGGTTATTCGTCCGTACTATCCACAAGAGAGTATGCGAACAAGCTGTGATATAGATATCCTCATTAAAGAAGAGAATCTTGCAGCTGCTATTGATGCCATGGTTCAAAAAGGATTCAGGTGCGGGGAGAGAAATTATCATGATGTGTCTCTGTTTTCACAAGCCAATGTTCATTTGGAATTGCATTTTAATATCCAAGAGAATATTGACAAATTGGATGCGGTATTAAAGGATGCATGGCGGTATGTTGAACTCACAGACGGTAGTCGATATCAATTTACAGATGCATTTTTTGTCTTTCATATGTTCGCCCATATGTCCTATCACTTCCTGTCTGGGGGCTGCGGAATGAAATCACTTATGGACATTTGGGTAATGGAATACAAGATGGGTCTCACATATGAGTGTGCAAGAGAACTGCTTGAAAAAGCCGATATCTATCGGTTTGCGGCAGAAATCAGCAAACTTGTAAAGATTTGCTTCTCGGGTGAACCCAAAGATGAGTTTTCGGATATCATACTGTCCTATATATTTATCGGCGGCGTATACGGTACATCACAGAACAAAATAGCAATAAAAAAATCCAAAACCTCAGGTACAGTATCCTATGCTTTGCAACGTTTATTCATATCATATAAAAACATGGCCATTCTCTACCCTATATTACATAAATTACCTGGTCTCTTGCCGTTCTGTTGGTTTGCACGATTATGTAAAATGTTGTTTGGCGGTAAAGCCAAACACACAATCAAAGAAATGAAAAATGCCAGCAATGTGTCTTATGACAAAATAAACACTATCACGCTGATGCGTGAGCGTTTGGGTCTATAAGATTACAAATAATTTGCAAAATGCAGATAAAAACAACATGTTCATATGCTAATATAAAAAAGCAGAGCGAACTCTGTTTTTGCTTATGCCTTGCTTGATGAATTGAAACGATAATAGCCGAGGCGTTATAATGCCAAGACAGAAAAATAAGAAAAACAACAAGGAAGAATTGTCACAGCAAGTCCTTGAAGCTGTTACATACGCCTATCTGAACCCGACAGAAGATACAGCAGACGAGAACGGACACGCGCAACTTAAATTGCTTGCTGAGGATTTCGGAATAACGCCAATCAAGGTGCGGAAAATGCTTATTACGTCCGGCGCATATCAAACGGTAACAAGTATAAACGTGAATAGCCTATATAAAAGCGGAAAGAGCGTTAAAGAAATACAAGCGGCTACGGGGCTTTCGCCTGCTTCTATCTGCGGCTACCTTCCCTACCGCAAAACCGTATATAATTTGGAAGAATCTACGTGTGTGGCAGAACGCTTGCGGAAATTCAGAAAAAGGCGCAAAGCGGCGGAACAAATCAAGGAAGCAACAAAAAACAATATCTCAAAAGATATTAACGGAGCAATGTGGGACGCCCTTATTG
>CAKSST010000043.1 GCA_934489895.1 uncultured Eubacteriales bacterium
GTCAGTATGTTGCTTAAAATTTAATATAACCTACCATAGGGGCTTTTTGTACTGTCCGCACAAATTGGGTCAGTACAATTCTCATCGGGGTTTTAAATATTCTGCTTATTGTTGCATTTTAGTATCGGCTATGATAATATAAAGGCATGATTTTGTCTTTTAGTATTATTTTGGTTTTGCAGGTGAAATATAAGTGGATAATGTTGCTTTAAAGCTTGAAAAAAAGTGTTTTGAACCAAACAGCAAGTGTTTTAACTTGTGCGTACACGACGGTATAGAACTTTTATATATAACAAAAGGCGGGCTTTCGTTTAAGTGTGAAGCGTCAAGCCACGTTGTGCATAAGGCTGATGTAATTATTTTTAATCATAAGCAGGTACATTCCGCAGTTGCGCTTCAAAACGGGGTGGAATACTATACACTTTGGTTTAGCTTATCTGACTTTGTAAGCATACAAAACGATATTGCAATATCGCTTATTTCGGGTAAGATTCGCTTTATAAACTGCATTAAGGATGAGAATATAAATTTTCAGATTGAAAGAATAATTGACGAATATGGCAAAACAGACGATGTGAGCACAATTATGATGGAGGGCTGTCTTAAGCTTTTATATGCAACGCTTGTGCGCAATCACCTAAACAGTATGCATATTGACAGCAGTACAACAAATAACCGCTTTACCGTGGCATTAAACTATATAAACGAGCATTATACCGAGGATATAACTACCAAAATGATGGCAGAAATGCTGTCTTATGAGGAATCTTACTTTTGTCATAAATTCCATACAATCACAGGTATGAGTTTTATAAATTACGTAAGAAAGCTGCGCATGGAGCGCGCCCGAGATATGCTGCTTGAAAACAGCGGCAGGGATATCAAAAAAATCGCAATGACTTGCGGTTATTTGCACACAAACTACTTTACCCGCTGCTTTAAAGCCTATTACGGAATGACACCAACCAAAATGCTCTCACTTGCAAATAAGCAGCAAAAATAACTTGCGGCCATAATGTAGCGGTCAATATGAAAAATTGTTTTATGATCCCTTGTGTTGGTTATTTTGGTCTGCTTTTCTGCCTGCGGTCGTGCCGCATAGCATAAAAATAACGATGAACCCAAAACAAATTGGGTCCATCGTCACGCTGGTGCGCGTGTTAATAACGGACTTGAGACGCGAGAACAAAAACTTAAAAAAGAAGAACCTCAACTACGCGAATGGCGTGTCGAGGCTCTCGACTGGTACGGATGTTCATAGCCAATCTAAAATTCATATTGAAAATCCGGCTGAAAACTCACATATTTCCCCCGTACATTTGCCGATTTACCTCATCTTTGCTATGATAATATCACAAGATTTTAAGGAGGCTGTTTTTATGGAAAAGTACATTACAGATGAACGCACGGGGTTGAAATATGAGTTGGCTGGTGATTATTACCTTATCGCCGGGGAGGATGAGCCAGAGGAAGAACAGAAACCAATCGGGATATGGGGACAACGACATCTCCGCTATCTCAAGAAGTGCCACCGTGTGCGCTATGCCAATCTGCTGACCAGCGGCGAATTGAATGCCTATCTTGCAGATATTGACCAGCAGGCAGAGGAGCTTTTCTTTCGGCTGGTAAATCAAACGGCAGAGTGTGAGGGTGTTACCGAACAACTCAAAGCAGACAATCAAATGGAATGGATTAGACGGATGAATAACATAAGAAACAGAGCGTTTGAAGTTGTGCTGACTGATTTTATTCAAGGCTAAGTTGAAAACCGGAAGTGAGTGTAACCGATTTTTTCTCTCTTGTCCGCACTCAAAAATAGACTAATTTATATTTTTATGGTATACTTTTAAGTGAAAAGGTTTGAACCTCGGTTGAGGTTGAATGAGTATACTATGTTTACAAAAGGACGGATGAAAGACTATGAGAATACTGGTTGCGGAGGATGATTCGTCGCTGCGGCGGGCACTCATTTCCAT
>CAKSST010000044.1 GCA_934489895.1 uncultured Eubacteriales bacterium
AACGGCTTTAAAACCTATCATTATGATAACCGCGGCAGTGTTGTTGCAATGGTTGATGCGTATGGTATAGTTACCGATACCTTTGAGTATGATACATACGGCAAGGTGACACAGCATATAGGCTCAAGCGACACAATTTTCCGTTATAACGGACGTGACGGTGTAGTGACAGACGAAAACGGTCTTATTTATATGCGCGCAAGGTACTACAGCCCCGCAATGAGAAGATTTATCAATGCCGATATTATCCCCGGTGAGCTTTCCAATGCTATTACCCTTAACCGTTATGCTTATGCCAACGGCAACCCTGTTTCCAATGTGGACCCGTTTGGGTTGAGTGCGGAGAGGGGGCAAAAGAAATTGCCATATTATTTGTTTGATAGTGAATTGTTAAGTGCGCAAAATGTTGCTTGGTATACACGTTTAAAAGCGGTTTTTAGCGAACATGAAGTTTTACAAAAAATTTATGAAAATGAAGAACATATTATTAACGCTGCTAATCAGTTTAATCTTCCCAGTAATATGATAAGAGCGGTTTTATATAGAGAGTTGATGTGTTTAGGCTATGAAGATTATGTTGCAGATAACTGGGTGTTAAATAATTATACGGCTTTTCCCGTTACTTCTTATTCAATAAAGAGAAAAGACAGTTCAACTGGTATTGCACAGATATTTGCAAAAACTGCAATTAAAAGTGAAAAAAACTATTTTGGAGAGAATACTACTGAAGATGTTTTTACCATGTGGCAAAAGTTACAAGACGATAAAACAAATATTTACTATTGTGCATTAGTTTTGGCATCAGAAGCAAAGTCTTTGGGTTATGACACAATTTCCAAAAACGATTATGAAAAAATGAAAAATGTATTCACTAAATACAATGGATCAGAAGAATATGGCGAATATGTTTTAGAAAACTATAAACAATTTCAAAAGAATGATGAATTGTTCTATAATACGGTTTATATATGATGTTTTTTATACAATAGGAGTTTTTATGAAAAAAAGTTTTTTTTTATTGCAGTTGTTTTATGTTTGCTCTTTTTGTGTGGCTGTAGCGAATCCTATTCAGTAGAAACCAATCAAGAGTTTCGGTTAATAGAAAATGATTGTAATGATATAGTTCCATTTGTTCAAGAAATAGAAGAAATAGCAAAAAGTAAAAACAGACAACTGAAATTGAATGTTATAAAACTTTACTATGATAGTGATTTTAATTTGGAGATTGATTTTACTTTTTCTGCGGAACAAGACAAAAATATAGGGCATAATTTTATAATAACATACGACGCATCGAAGAAAGGAGTGACTAAATCAGAATATGTTTTTGGTACAAAAAAAGTTGCTTCTGTGTCGAGTGTGGAATTGAACTATAAACGATGGAACGTTTCTTTTGAAGAAGGAATAGAACAAATAAAAAATCAATTGAAGCAACATTCAATTTCTGATTTTGATCGTATTAATGTTTTTTGTTACGAAAAAGTATGGAGTTATGATGTGTGGCTTAATGATGGATTTAATAAAAAAGAAGATTGTATTACGCTCAAAATAAAGACAGGGGGCGGTTCTCAAAGGACAGGTGACGGTTCTTTGTCTTGATAAAACCGCCTGAATAATTTGCTGAAAGCTTCCTTAAAAGAGCGGTTGGCGAAAGCCGACCGCTTTTTTAATGCAGAATTATTACAGAGATACATCTTGTAAATAATATAAAATTCTGTTATAATTAGACAGTACGGTTGCTATTACCGATATTTACGGTAATGTTACCGACACCTTTGAGTATGATACAAATAACACAAGTAACACAAGGGGACGGTTCTGTTGTGTTGACAAATCGAGGTAACGATCGTATAATAATTTAAGGTGATTGTTATGCC
>CAKSST010000045.1 GCA_934489895.1 uncultured Eubacteriales bacterium
ACGAATGACAGGGGATATTATCCGTGGTCAATATCATTTTTCGGAAAGAATCCCCGGTCAACATAAGAGAACGTTGTTCTTGTTGCAACTTGTCTTCATCAGGCAAACGATAGGCAGACTGAATATAAATTCGTTCACTTCCACGATTACACACAAAATCTACTTCAAACGTTGAACGCTGCAATTTTCCTGTCTCATTCTTTCCGATATAAAAGATATTCCCGACATCTACCAAATACCCCTGTTCCGTCAAATAGTTATAGAGGATATTCTCCATACAATGTGTAGGCTCTACCTGTCGAAAACCAATTAAGGCATTGCGCAAGCCCAAATCTGCAAAATAGTACTTATATGGAGACTCTATATATTTACGCCCCTTGATATCATATCGTGTTGCACGAGAGATCAAAAAAGAATCCTTAAAATAATCAATATATTGTTTGATTGTATTGTGCGAAATCTGGGATTTCTTCTCACTCTTGAACGTATTGGCAAGTTTTGTCGGATTGGTTAATGCACCGATATTGGATGCCAACATAATCAGCAACTCTTCTAAATCGCTGTCGTTCTTTATACGATTGTGATTGATAATATCGTTCAAGTAAGTCTCATGCAACAAATCACTTAACATCTGCGCCTTTCGCACAGGATCGGCTTCTAACACAACCATTGGGAGACCACCATAATACATATAGTCACGCCACAAATGCAACACATCAACCTTGGTTGCTTCTTGTATTTCCTTAAAACTGAGCGGGTGAAGATGTATCTGTATGCCACGACCTCGAAATTCAGTTACTACATCCGAGGACAAAAAATGCGCATTACTACCTGTTACGTATACATCAACATTACCGATATGCACGAAACCATTCAATACATCCACAAAGTCCTCCAACATCTGTACCTCGTCAATAAAGACATAGTACATACCAGAATCTGCTTGCACCTTCTCTTGCACAAAAGTATAAAGAGTTTCTGCTTTGCGCAAGCGTCTGTCTGCAAAAGAGTCTAATTGTATCTCTATGATATGGTTTTGATGAACACCCTCTTGCAACAGCCGCTGCTTGAAGAGAGTGAACAACAAATAAGATTTTCCAACACGACGAAGCCCTGTAACTATCTTAACTAATCCATTATGCCGCAATGAAATCAGTTGCTGTATATATTTCTCTCTATAGAATATCATAGTGCCTTATTATCCTAATCTTGTAAATATTTACACTTTTAGTCAATACAAATCACATAGCGTAAGGCTATTCTATATTAAATGTTGTTGTGCGTTGTTGCCCATCAATTAGATGAAGTTCATTTTTATCATTGGAACAATCCAATATAATTGTACCAAAGAAATACGGATCCGTATTACCTGACTCTATAAAATTTTCAATGTCTTGCCAAAGTTTGTCACATTGATAAATACTCCATGAATATGCGCGCTGATATTCGGGAATAACAAATCGCTCACCATTGGTTAGCATTAAATAACTACTAATCTCTTTTAATTGAGGATCTATTCCTTTGTTTGCCATATTACATTATTTTTGCAAGTTCTACATAGAATCTTTTTTGTTCTTTTCTATATCAGACCGCGACCGGCGAGTTTGAACCAGTTCCATGCCAGGGCGGCAACAAACATCACCACACACCAGATATTGAACCAACGTTTGTATTTCGGGTTGCGCATATAGGAAATACCATACGCGGCAAACATCATCGCAAAAGGAACAGAGGGCAAGTGGAAACGCTCCGATTGGGCGAAAGTGGAAAATATCAATACCAATAAATAGCCGCAAAGGATGGCTA
>CAKSST010000046.1 GCA_934489895.1 uncultured Eubacteriales bacterium
TGCCCGACCGTCCTTGCCGTCAAAGGACACCTCGGAGCGATTATTGCGAATATCACTGTGCCGATACGGGATATTATAGTACCCGACGGGAGTACGGTGTTGGATTTGCAGTTCTCTAAAGAAACCTCGTTCCCAAGTTCGGTTCGAATTAAGAATATACTGAAACATACTTCTGGAGGTATAGTTTATAATTACACAAAAAACCTGCATATTGACCTTGAAGAGGCGACAACGACTATTGTACCTGCTTATTTTCAACAATTAAACAACCTGTATTTCCCGAAATTGCGTAATGCAGCATTAGCACTATATAATGCTGGCTTAGGAACTGGAGATATTTCTTCGGTGAGGAATATATATATACCCAATTTAGAGACTTGTTCGTGTATCACAGGAGGATATAGCAGAGGCATCTGGCAAGACAATAAAATCACAAAGATAGATGCTCCGAAACTCAAAAGAACGACATACGCTTTTGAATGTTTTTTTATCTGCGGAACTCATATAAAAGAAATCAATTTACCGCTATATGAGGGCGTTGTTAATAGTAGTGTTACAGGAGAACCGTTTAGAGTATTTTCGCACATTGATTCTATGGAGGAAATCAATTTGCCCTTATACAATGGAGTAAAAAACATATCCGATTATCATGGTTGGGTTGTCAATCAAGCAGCATCGCTAAAAAGGCTCATTTTGCCTAAGTTTAATCTAAATCCAAATGCCTCAATTTTTGCTAATTGCCCCGCATTAGAGTATGTCTATGTCCCAAGTTGTACATTAATACAGAACGAGGGATACAATGGAAACGTTACATACAATATGCCAAATCTCAAGACATACATCATCGGCAAACTGAATTATGCACAATATGGTGCGGCAAGGTACAATGCATTTCTCGATTGCCCACGCTTGATACACCTTGAGGCGGTGATGACGCAGGACATCAACGTGCAATTGCCAAAGTGGGAGCCAACAGAGGCATTGAACGACAATACCGACCTCATAGAGGACACCAACCGTTGTACTACCAACAGGGAGCAGTTTTTTGTGAATTTCGTGGAATACATACTCCACAAGTTACAAGACAGAACGGGAACATCGAAACTCGCACTCACATTGTCTGCAACGGTCTATGACGCTATATTCAGTGACGAGAGCGGTTTTGTGTATAATGGGCAACCGATAGGAGATTATGTAACAAGTTATATTGCAAGCATTAACTGGTCTGTGGCAAAAGCATCGTAATTATGGAGACAACAACGATAACAATCTACAAAGCCAGCCAAGGGCATTGGCTTTACAAAGACGAGGTAACGGAGGAGGGCATAGAGAGCCGCACCTTTGCCGCTCAAGTAATGAACGCTGACGACAGTTGGCACGAGTGCACTAACGCCGAGAAAACGGAATGGGAGGAGGCTCACAAGCCTATTGACCCCGAACCTCCGCATATTGAGGATACCCAAGCCGAGGTAGTGGAGTAATGCAGATAGACATCGTAAAGATATTGCGAATAGTAGCAGGTGTAGTGATATGCCTGCTATGGCTGTGTCTGCTGAATAGTTGCAAGACCTGCGAGTGCCTACCCTCCATAGAGTATCGGGACAGCATAGTTACTCGCTACTACCACGACACGATACAGACATACGAAAAGGATAGTATCTTTATCCACGCAAAGGGCGACACGGTGTGGCGTGAGCGTTGGTCGATACGCTGGCGGGACAAGATAGTAGAG
>CAKSST010000047.1 GCA_934489895.1 uncultured Eubacteriales bacterium
GCGAGAAACTGTATGATAGGGAGATGGCGATGCAGACGCTGAAGTTGGTGAAGAAGTTGGGGTTTGAGATAAGAAGGAAAATGTAGATAAAATTAAGATATGAGTTTAGATTCAACTTTAGCTAAAGGTGTAAGCTATCTCACCGATTCCTTGTCATTTGGAGCATATTGTTCTGGATTGGAAGGGCAGAGTGTTTCAGATTTTCATGAGCATGAAATTATAGAACATGACTTTTTAAATCAATTGGCTGGTGATGGTTTTGTTTGGTTACTATATATCATAGGTGGATTTATACTTCTAAGTATTATCTTCCATTGGCGCACTTGGGAACCTATAAAAAAAGCAAAGCGTAAGGCTTGGCATATATGTAGCGAACATTTGGCATGGCCTGCTGCTGTTGTTTGGGCCATAGGATTTGTAACTTATTGCGTTGGTACTCATGTGCCATTAGGCAATAATTTCTTTTCTGTAGCGCCAATGGCGGCAATTCATGCCACTGAGATGTTCATTTCTGTTAGCGACATCAGTGCCATTCATGAAGATTGCCATAATAGTTCCCTCTTTATGTTTTGGTTCAATTTCAGCCATTTCATGGCGGTGCTAATCAGTTTGGTATTCATATTCCGTCAGTTTGGCTTCTTTGTAATAGAAAAATTTCGTTTGTTCGTTCATGCCTGGATGGTAAAATTACATCTTGCAAAGAGAAAGAAACTCTATGTATTTTGGGGAATCAATGACATTAACTATTCTTTGGCCAAATCAATAGAAGCTGGCGATAATGCCCTTAAAGATTTCCTATTCATACGTACCTTCAATGATGATGAATCAGAAAGTGCGAAGTTTGGCTTTGGTAGACTCTTTAATATGATTAAGTTCAAAAATGAAGAATTGAACCGATTAGAAGAATTAAAATGCTATACCACAAGTGTTTTCAGCAGTATAGCAACCCCAAATCTGAAAGCCAGAAAAGATGAAATCTTAAGGAGGACCCTAAAGTTGACACCTTTAGTAAGGTTGATGCGCCATACCCAGGTACATTTCTTCTTATTGAACGATGATGCAGACAAGAATATCAATGGTGTATTGAACTTGTTGAAAGACAGCGATGTAAATCGTGATATATCTGACGTTCATATTTATTGCCATACATTAAAGAGTCCTAAGACTCATTGGATGGAGAGTTATGATATTCAGCATCTGGATAATCATATTAAAATTCATGTTGTAGATTCTTCTTTCTTGGCAGTTCAAACGATGAAGAATGATGTCATGCATCATCCTGTCCAGTTTGTTGATATTGATTCTCAGACGGCAACCGTTACTTCACCATTCAATAGTTTGATTGTTGGTTTTGGTGAGACTGGAAAAGAGTATTTTGAGTTCCTGTATGAATTTGGTGCATTTGTTAATAAGGAAGGCAAAAAATCAGATTTCCATTGTACCGTTTTCGATTCTAGAATGTCTGAAATAAAAGGTGACCTTTTTGCTGCTGCTCCTGGTTTAGTAGAGAAGGAAGGTAAAGAACTGACCTTTGCTCCTGATACTAAGATAGGGAGTGTAGAGTTTTATGACATTATCAAAAAAAAAATAGGATCATTGAATTATCTCGTGATATCTCTTGGTGATGAGGATTTATCTATGGATACTGCTATCAAGATTTGTGAATTGGCTTATCGTTACAGAGATTGGGATGAGGAGAAAGATTCGCATAAGAACAGCAAGAAGTTGA
>CAKSST010000048.1 GCA_934489895.1 uncultured Eubacteriales bacterium
TCGTTGTTTATGTATTATTTATGCTGTTTATTCTTCTCTTGGAGTTAATGGTCGTAACGACACGGGCAGGCGAAGAATGTGATTATGATATAATCGTAGAACACCAATTAGAAATCAAAAAACTACAACTCAAAAATGCCCAACGTGCTATGACAAAAGATTACATATCGGGACAAATGCCCACAGAACAACCCACAAAAGAAACGGAGGACATCTTATGAAACACTTACCTATTCTATTACTCGCAGCATTGGTTTTCGCTGGGTGCGAGGGGCAAGGTCTTGGAGAACAGAAAACAAAAATTCAAATAGAACGCAACGCCCCGTTGATAGGAACTACATATAAGTCCCACAATGCAGAATGGGAGTCTTTCTCTTTTTACGAACAAAAATATAGGAGAGATACACCTCTGTGGCAAGAAAATGGAGTTGAATGGTTGGGGTATTATTCGCTTCAAGATAGTATCATATACTGCTACTATGATCAATTGCCCAATGAGATAGAATTTATGCTTAAATACAAAGGAGACTCTATTATAAAAAATGATGACGATATACGATATAGAACCGTTTATTACAGACAATAGTTAGAAAGAGGGCGTATCTACACGCCCTCTTTCCGTGTATTATGAATTTGCTATAATACTTGTTGCATCTAACATATTCTTAACAGCGGTTACTTTTTTCACACATTCGTCAGCATTTGTGCTATTGTTTCCTACTGTTCTTACTTTTGGGAAGAATTTATTTAGTTCATCGCATAATGCCTTAAATGCATCAACAAAATTCTTGCTCACATATAATTCTCCGCTGCCCGATGTTCCTTTTGTAGTTCCCAGTCCTTTAGCATAGATTTGCTGACCAGTAGAGGTGTTTTGAACTTTGAAAAACTTTGAACTATCATAGTACGACAATATGCCGTCTTTTGCAATGATTGTATGCGGATTAGTTGTTAATATAATTTTCGATTGTGCAAATACAGAATAGGTTATCTTACTACTACCATCAAATGAGCAGGCTGGTTCTGTTGTTTCATTACCCGTTGTAGAGCCAATCAATTCTGCGGAGATTGAGATGCCATTGATAGTTCGTGCCGCAACGTTACGAGCAAAATTGATATTTGTAACAGAATAGGTACGAATAAATGTAGTTCGATTGTTAATGGCGTTTTGAGCATCGGCATCTGAGTATCTGATAGTATCATTTACAAACGTTTCCATTATTATAGAAGTATTATCAGCAAAATTTGCCATTATACTAATTTGCAAAACATCTACATTCCCATTATTTTGCAAATAATAAGGATCGAACGTCAATTTGATTGTAAAATTGCCACTACCGGATATTATATTTGTACCTTTATCTGCGTCCGTGAAAGTGGCTATTTTCTTTGTACATAACCACGAACTATTGTTTGTAAACGTAGCATCCGTTGCGCTCTCATTGGCTTGAATGATATAAGTATTATTAAGGCTTATATCGTCCAAATTTTGTGGAGTAATAACGGCTTTATCCAATCCCCTGTTATCCTTAATGAATATACCACCATTTGTATCCCCTGCGTCAATAACGACCTGCCCTTGATTAGGCACATCAACAACCGCCTGTGTGTCGCTGATTTTGAATATGCCTATCTTTCCAGTGCCGTCTTTCTTGATAAGGGTAGTGATGGGCGTGCCGTTTTTTTTCGCA